>CAVZSD010000052.1:0-122658 GCA_963777615.1 uncultured Bacteroidota bacterium
CATGTTTTATGAACTTAAAATTTTCATTGGAAAAAAGATGAGCAACGTTATCCATGTTTCCGGTAATCAAGTCATCAATACAAATAACCTTACATCCTTCGGCTATAAGTTTGTCACATAAATGTGAGCCTAAAAAACCTGCTCCGCCGGTTACTACTGCCGTTGGTTTATACAAATTAGTCCCTTTCTAATTAATTTTAATTTTAAAAATTCATCTAATACACAAACCCAATTTCTTATAGAAGATGGGTTTGTTATCATTCTAAAATATCACTCAACTTTCATCATAGTCGTCGATTCCGATAAAATCTTTTTTTCTTTATAAACAATAATTAACGACATCAGCAAAAAAATAAATATACCTCCAAGAACAGTTGAAAAAACAACTCTTGGTGAAGAGGCTTTAAGCGGAGGGATTGCTTCATCAAGAACTTCTATTGTTGGAATGTCTTTCTGCTCCTGAATCAATTCCTGGTAATACTGCTGTTGTAAAACCTGGTACACTTCATTTTGAATTTTAACTTCACGAAGAAGCTCTGTCAATTCTTTTCCTAAAGCAGGCACATCTTTAAATGCAAGTAGGTAATCTGCACTCCCCATTTCCATTTTGTTGAATTGCTGTCTAAACTCTGATAATTTACTTTGAAGAGATAAAATTGCTTTATTATCTGCACGCAAATTTTGTTTAAGCATTCCAATTTCTATTTCAGTTTTAGTAATTTCAGATTTTATTTTAGCAGCAGCATCAATTGAAGCACTTACCTGTTCAGGCAGAGAAAAAGTTTTATTCTTCTGTTGAAAATTGGAAAGAGCATTTTCCACAGAATCCAGACTGGCACGAGTAATTACAATCTGAGACTCAATATATTCTCTTGCTCTTTTTGCTTTGGAAGATAATTTTTGTTTATTCAGTTGATCCAATGCTGTCACAAACGAGTTTGTAATTTTAGCAGCAAACTTTTTAATTGAATCTCTATCATCAAAAAGCATGGGAATAATTTTTGTTTTAACATCAATGCTAAGTTTAATTATTCCTTCTTTGGTAACTTCAACATTTAATTTTTTGCTTAATTTATCCGCAGCATCATAAATATTTTTTGAGTCTAAGTAATCGAACAAATTATCTTTCTTCACAACATATTCTGAAGCCGAGCGGCTTTTTAATACTTCCATATAAAGCTGTGAATTTGCAGAAGAATTTCCACCAAGTAAATTGGTAAAATTTGACCCGCTTAAGATTGCACTGAGATTACTATTATTTGATTCGTCACTTGGCGGAAGTAAAGTTGCTTCAGCTTTATATGTTATCGGATATACAAAGTATAAAAGAAGAAATAAAAGTATTGTAGAAAAGATCGTAACCCTTAAAATAATTTTACGATTAAAAATGATAATATTAAGTATTTGATGATAACTCAAACTCTCACCTTGTAGCTACTATTACTGCAACCGTAGCCGCAATAACTGCAGCTACTTGACCTAAAACTTGTAGCGAAGTTGTAAATACATCCCAGAATTTTGGGCCGGGTAAATCTTCCGGTACCCAGATTGTATCACCGGGTTTAATAACATCAACATCATCTGCATCTATCCATTCACCGGTATTTGCCCTGATAATTCTTACATCACCTTCCAAGGCCCGCCAGCCGAATCCGCCTGCAAGACGAATGTAATCATCAACAGAATAATCTTTATTATAAATAACATTTCCCGGATTTATTACCTGGCCAAGCATAATTACATAATTTATTTTTTCAGGTACATTTATTTCATCACTTCTTTTAAGAACCACATCTTCAGACTCATCATTATCTTTAAACAACTTAACAAAATCAACTACTACTTTACCAACTTTTTGCCGAGATTTGGCTTTAAGATATGTATACTCATCATCAGTCATATCAGCACGTTGAGTATTTTTTAATCTTTCATATTCCGGATCAATTTCAGTATCAGCAACATTTCTTTTTAACACAGCATCTGGTAAGGAAGCTTCTTTTCTAAAGCCGCCTGCTTCAGTAATTATTTCCCTTAAAGTTGTTTTGTTCTCAGTTATTTTATAATAACCCGGGTACTTTACATAGCCGTTAATTTTTACATATTTATCTTCAAGATAATCCGGTATTTCTCTAACTAAAATATTATCCCTATTCTGTAATAGAATTTTGCTATTCATGATTTCGTCATAAGTAAAATACTCACTAATTTGGTTCTTCCCTTCTTTATCAAATCTTACCAGTTCAATTGAATCTTTCCTTGCTTTGGATAAAATCCCTCCGGCAATGTCAATAAGATTTGCAGCAGTTTCTCCTTCAATAAATTCATACGCTCCGGGATATTTTACACGCCCATTTATCAAAACTATTTTGTCAACCTTATCCACAATTACTATATCATCATCGTTTAGCAGGGGATTATTTTTTTTATCTCCAAATCTTAGGAAGGATAAAAAGTCATAATAATTATTGAGTATTATCACGGCTTATAATTTTTATATTCCTATAATTTGAAGTTTTTGTTAATCCAAATGATTTTACAATTAAATCCATCAATCTTGAATTAGCAGGAAGTATATAAGAAGAAGATTTAGCAACATCACCTAATAAGTGAAACTTTTATTTTTCTAAAATCAATTAAGTGAAATAAATACTTCAACATCTTTAAAATATTGAAGTATCGTTTTTTTAATTAAGCTTTTTGCTTCTGTTAAAGTCTTTTTCTTTAAATCAACACCGCCAACTTTTGGAATAAAAATTTGATCATCCTGGTTTACAATTATATTATAATTGAAATCACTAAACCCGCTAATTGAAATAAAAAATTTATCTCCAGATCCAACAATATATTCATCAGGATTAACGCTTCCGCTTGAGCTTCCCAATTCCAGCATCTGACTTTTTAATGAATCAGAAATATTAGAAAAGGATCTTTCTTCATAATCAGGAACTATTTGAGCAAAAGCAGAACTTAAAAAAGAAAAAAATATAATTGAAAGAAGAATTTTGAATGGCATATTTATTTTTAATGTTTGTCCGACTTTAAATAATTAATGTCTCTAAAGTAATTTTATTTTCACACTGACCCGTCGAAGTGTTTCTTGTATAGTTATAAAAAGTTCAGTTGGTTTAAATCAACTTATTAACTTAATCACTTTCTAATTTCAACAATTGTTCTTTGAAATTTAAACGCTAAAAATTAAAGAATAATAAAATTACATCAAATCTTTAAAGAGATTTTTCTTAATGTAAAAAGACTAATGCTTGCTGAAATTATCGGTCCAATTAAAAGCAAACCAGCAAGATAATAAATCAAATTTTTATCGATGAAAAAATTAAATAACGTATTGTTATTGATATAATAAATAAGTGCTAAAAATATTCCGAATGAAATTATTCCGGCAAAAAATCCGATATAAATTGAATTCAAAATTACCGGTGCTTTTATAGTTGAAAGTTTTGCACCAACTAGTTTCATTGTTTCCATTTCTTCATACTTTGAATTTGTAATCAGTTTAACTGTGCTGTACACAATATAAATTGAAATGAAAAATAAAATTCCGGTAAAAATAAAAATGTATTTTTTTATGTTATCCAGATAAGAAAGAAGTGTATAAACAAACTCATCCTGAAAAACTACCTCATCAACATTCGGATATTTTTTAAGTTTACTGATAACTGTCTTGCAGAGAATTTTTATTTACAAAATTTTCTTTTAATGAAACTGAAAATGAAGCCGGCAGAGGATTATAATCTAAAATTTTTCGAAAGTCTTCCCCGGTTTCTTTTATGAAATTATCTGCTGCTTGTTCCTTACTAATGAATTTTACCAGCTTTGTAAACTCTTCTTCTTTTAATTTATCTTCAAATTGTTTTAAATCATTTTTATTAATTGAATCATTTAGAAAAATATTAATTGTTATGCTTTCTTTAATTCCACTTTGAAGAATATCTGAAATTCTTATTAGAATTAATGAAGTAATAATTAAAAAGACTGAAATAGTCATTGAAATTAATGAAATAAAGAAAGAACCTTTTGCTCTTCCGATAAGTTTAAAAGATTCTTTTAACCAAAAATAAATCATAAAAATATTTGTTTCTATTATTAAAAGTTTGATTCGTCCACCCATTTAACAATTGCCCATTTTTGAGTAGTTGGATTTTTTCTTAAAGAAAGATTTACTCTGCCATCATACCTTTGAATATCAGTGGGATTAAAAGTTACAGTTAAATTATATCCTCTCACATAAGTAGCAGTAGTTGAATCAACTGTTGAAAGAAGAATGCTATTCCAGATTAAGTCTACCTGCTGCGTATTATTAAAAAGTCCATAAGTTGCCCGCATTTCACTATCTCTTCCCCAGGATACATCACGTTTTGTTCATAGTCCCTATAAGTAAAAACAAAATCCTGACTAATAATCTGGCCATAAATAATAGTGTCTTTAAAAGTATAAGCATATTGTATATTTTGAAAAACACCTTCAGGATCTTTTCAAATCTGAAATTGCAAATGAAGATGAATCACTGCTTTCATTCAAACTTGGGGAAAAAGGATTTTTGCATCCAGCGAATAATAATAAAAATAATTGAAAGCAATATTTAAATTTCGCTTTTAATAAAATCTTCCTTTCAAATCACTCCAACTTGGTAAATCACTATTCTTAGAATCCTGCCAATTATAAATAACCCAAACTGAACGTGAATCTCTAATCATAGTAAACTTTAAATCGCCTTGATAATTTTCAGGAATAGTTTGATCGGTAAGCGGAACAGTTAAAGTATAGCTTGCTGAATAAATTAAGCTGTCGCTAAACTGACTGGAATTAACATTATTAAAATTTAAACTAATTGAAGCATTATCTAAAACTTTACTTACTAAATTATTAAAATATTGTTCTTCATGCTTAAGATCCCAATTATCAGTTAAGGAAGGAAATTGTGAAACTGCACTTGCTGAAGGGGAAAAACGAAATTTTCTGCTTGTAAAATTTGAATCAGACTAAACAAATTAAATAATTAACAACATTTTTATCTGCTAATGAATTTTGAAAATTACTTATTAGAATATCTGTTGTAGTGGCTGGCTGAAAATGCAGTTCCGGCAGTATTTGGTGTTTCAGCAGGCCTTGTACCAAAAAAATCACAGCCACATAAACAATAGTGAAATAATTAAAATTATTTTTAATATAATTTTCATTTTCGGGCAAAAATAATAACTCTTGGTGAAGTGGAAAAGTTAAAAGAATTTCCATCAAAATCACCTAAAATTTCATTCACTTTAAAACCTGTTGAAACTACAGCAGAAATTAACTCTTCCGGCTTAAACATTCTAACGGATTCCAAAAATTTTTGTTCAACTTCATATTTGTTTATTGTTATTAGTTTTTTGACTCTGCTGTTTTCAATTCTTCTTTCTTGAGTTATTAGTCCGCCTGGAATTATATCTACAGATTTTTTTTTTAAATTCTTTTCAACATATCCTTGATTAAAAAAATCTAAAATGAAAAATCCATTTTCTTTTAAATGGTCAAAAGCGGTTTTTATGATTTTAAAATTTTCATTATCTTTTTCAAAATAACCAAAGCTGGTGAAAAGATTAACTACTAAATCAAATTTTTCGCTAATCCCAAACTGCGCTAAGATCCGATTCAATAAAATCTACATTTAACATTTAATTCGGCAGCAATTTTTTTTGCAACTTTAATTAGCTTTTCACTTAAATCAACTGCAGTAACTTTAAAACCATATTGTGCGAAAATAATAGAATGGCGCCCGGCACCGCAAGCCATATCAAGAACTTTACTGCCGGGAGAGAATATTTACTTTTGATAAAATTAAATCAACAAGTTTTTTTGCGTCATCTTCGTTTCGATGCCTATAAACATCGAGATATTCTTCAGTATTAAACCAGTCTTTAAACCATTCAGCCATGAAATAAATCTTAATTGCCCTAACTATCTCTCTATCGGAGAATGGATTAAGGTGAGGGAAAACATTTTATAAATACTAAAACTTAAGAGAGCCTTTAGAATTCATCTAAGTTAAAGTGAAATTCTTCCTAAAACAGCTCTTCCAATTGTGGCTTCGTCCGCAAATTCCAAATCACCCCCAATCGGAAGTCCTCGTGCAATTCTAGTTACTTTCATTCCAAAAGGTTTAATTAACTTTGCAAGATATAATGCAGTGGTTTCCCCTTCAGTATCTGGATTTAAGAGCTAATATAATTTCACTAATATTTTCATTTTCAAATCTTTTTATAAGCTCTTTTATTTTTAAAGATTCCGGATTGATTCCTGATAATGGAGATAGAACCCCACCTAGAACATGATACAGGCCGCTAAACTCATGAGATTTTTCAATGGCGATAACATCACTAGCTTCTTCAACAACGCAAATTATGGAAGTATTCGCTGTTTGTGACTTTTACAAACATCGCAGAGATTATCAACAGAAATATTAAAACATCTTTCACAAAATCTTAGTTTGGTTTTTAATTCGCGAATTGCCTGCACAAAGCTATCCACTGAGTTTTCGTCGCTCTTTAAAATATACAACGCCAGTCTTTGTGCTGTTTTTTTGCCAATGCTCGGTAATTTGCTTAGTTCTTCAATTGCTGTTTGGAGTGGTTCAGCTATTTGCAAGTTTAAAGTCCTGGAATGTTTAAACCTGGAGGAATCATACCTTTAGTAACTTTCGATAATTCTTCTTCAGCACGCTTATTTGCAGATTGCAAAGCTTTATTAACGGCAGCAACCACTAAATCTTCCAAAATTTCTTTTTCATCTTTATTTATGACCTGCGGGTCAATTTCCACACTTATAATTTCTTTGTTGCCATTAGCAGTTGCTTTAATCATTCCGCCGCCTGCTTCTTCAGAAACCGTGATATTTACCAGTTCACCTTGTACTTTCTGCATTTCAGCTTGCATTTTCTGAACCTGCTTCAGCATTCCTTGCATTCCGCCTTTCATTCAATTCCTCCAAAAGATATTATTTTATTAAAAAAATAAGAATTATTTATAAATTTTTTGAGCAAATATAATATAATCAATTGACTTTATACATTGAAATTTCATAATTTCTCATCTAAAAATAATAGTAGGTAATTTTGTCAGTAAAATTTAATAACAATCGCATGCTTTTTGAGGAATTAACTAAAAAGGACCCGGTCACTATTGACAGGGAAGATTTTATAAATCTTGAATATTCAGATCATTTTCACTCAAATGGTTCTGTAAAAATTAAAAGCAAAAATCTGGGTGAAAAATTTGCATATCTCAATTCTTTTTTCTTTGATTATTTAAAAGGTTATCATATTCCAACTGCATTTATTAAATCTGAAAATAAAAATACTCTTAAGTTCATAAAACATGAGCGCTTACCATTTACTGTAAAAATTTTAAATATTGTTGATAAAAGAACTTCTAAAATTTTTTATAAAAAAGAAAATGAAATTTTAAGCTTTCCTATTTTTGAATTTCATGTTGGAGAAGGAAAAGACTCGCTTGTTTCTGAAAGTCATTTAGTCTCATTTAATCTTTGCTCTGTAGAAGATTTAAAATTAATAAATAGAATTTGTTCAAAAGTTAATGCTGTTCTAAAATCATTTTTTGAAAGAAGAAATACAATTTTGGCAGAAGTCTCATGTTCTTTTGGGAAGCATGATAATAAGATTTATTTAGTTGACGATTTTACACCCCGCAGCTTAAAAATTTTACCGGTGGACGATGATAAAAAATGGAGTAATCCTTACAAACTAACCACTGCCCCCGAAATAAAAAAATATACGGACTTGCTTCATAATATAATGAGCTCGTAAAAATGTTTACAAAATACGGATATTTTACACTTGGTGTTGCCGCTGTAATTGTATTCATTTTGATTTCGTTAAGCTTCTTTTTTCAAAATGTTTATATAAAATCATTTCTAATAATTATTTCTTTAACATTTCTGTTGCTCACATTAAATTTTTTTCGTGACCCGGATAGAACTATTCCAAATAAAGAAAATGTTGTTGTATCCCCTGCCGATGGTAAAATATTATTTATTAAAGATGTTGAAGACAATAAATACATAAATGGAAAAGCAAAACAAATTTCTATTTTTATGTCGCCATTGGATGTGCATGTAAACAGAATTCCAATTGACGGCAAGGTTCAATTTTTAAAATATTTCCCCGGCAAATTTTCCTTAGCATTTGAAGATAAAGCTTCGGATGTTAATGAAAGATGTGAATTCGGAATTGCAAGTAAATACGGAAAAGTTTTTTTTACTCAAGTTGCTGGGTTTGTAGCAAGAAGAATTATTTATGAAATTAGTATTGGTGATAGTGTAAAAATGGGTGAAAGATTTGGAATGATAAAATTTGGAAGCAGGGTTGATGTTGTTGTTCCTGCCTCATCCGGATGGAATGAAAAAATTAAAAAGGATGATCATGTAACTGCCGGAGAAACAATTCTTTTTGAAAATTTAAATTGAAATGAACCGCCGAATTAGAATAACACCTTCCGTAATACCTAATCTTTTTACAGCTATGAATATGTTCTGCGGATTTCTTTCCATTGTAAGTGCAGATCAAGGAGAATTTAATAGAGCTGCCTGGTTTATAATTACAGCAGCAGTTTTTGATGCACTTGATGGTTTAATGGCCCGCTTAACAAAATCAAGCAGCGAACTTGGTGTTGAACTTGACTCACTTTCGGATATTGTAAGTTTTGGCGTTGCCCCTTCGTTTTTAATTTACAGTGTTTATCTCAATCAATTTGAAACTGTTGGAATTATTATTAGCTCTTTGTTAATGATTGCCGGCGGATTTAGACTTGCTCGTTTTAATATTCAACTTGTTGGTTTTGATAAGGAATATTTTAAAGGTTTTCCTATTCCGGCTTCAGCAATTACAATTTCAAGTTTTCTTCTGACATATTACGAAAAGCCGGTTGGTTTTGGGGAACCATATTCAAGCTATATAATTCCTATGATCATAGTTTTATCGTTTTTAATGGTATCCACAATTAAATATGATACACTTCCCAAATTCAATTTACCCGAAATTAAAAAGAAACCTTTTCATTTTGTTTTTATCTTAATCGCTGTGGTTTTATTAGTGATTACTAAAGGCAAAGCGCTATTTTACTTATTTGTTTTCATTATTCTATTTGGTATTTTTAGGCATATTTTTAATAGATATTTTAAGAAAAAGTAATTTCTCTTTCCTTTTTTATCACTTAAGAATCGGGATAAAATTTTGTATAAAGCAAAAGTAATAATAAAAAGAAGGCCTTCAATTTTAGACCCGCAGGGCCAGGCAGTTGAAAAAGGCGCAGCTCATCTTGGAATAAAAAATATTAAAGAAACTCGCATCGGTAAATTTATTGAATTTACTGTAGATACAGATAATAAAAATGATGCTGAAAAAGAAGTTGATAATTATTGTATTAAGCTTCTTGCAAATCCAATTATGGAAGATTATGAATTCTCACTGGAAAAAATATGAATAGTCCCAGGTTTGGGGTAGTAGTTTTCCCCGGCTCCAATTGTGATCACGATGCCTACTATGCTTTGAAAAAAATTCAAGGATATGATGTTAATTTTTTATGGCATAAAGAAACAGATTTGCAAAATTCCGACGTGATTGTTCTTCCCGGTGGATTTTCCTATGGTGATTATTTAAGAACCGGCGCAATTGCCCGCTTTTCCCCAATAATGAATTCGGTAATTAATTTTGCTAATAAAGGCGGACACGTAATTGGAATTTGTAATGGATTTCAAATATTACTTGAAGCAGAATTGCTGCCAGGAGTTATGTTGAAAAATAAATCGCTTCAATTTGTTTGTAAAGATGTCTATCTTGCAATTGAAAATATGGAATTCTGCTTTCACAAATGGAATTGATCCGAACAAAATATTAAGAGTTCCTATTGCGCATGGTGAAGGGAATTATTTTGCTGATGAAAATACTTTGAAATCTTTGATGGATAATAACCAAATAGTTTTTAGGTATTCTTCATCAAATGGAAAAATTGAAGACGAGGCAAATCCAAATGGATCAATAAATGGAATTGCAGGCATTATGAATAAAAAAGGAAATGTAATGGGAATGATGCCTCACCCGGAAAGAGCTTGTGATCCCTTACTTGGAAAAACAGACGGTTCATTAATATTTAATGCAATCGTAAATAATATATTTAACTAAAAGGTGAAATTATGTTTGGGAATTTAGGAACCGGCGAAATTATCCTTATTCTCCTTGTGGTATTGATTTTATTTGGTGCAAAAAAAATCCCGGAACTTGCGCAGGGGTTGGGAAAAGGAATGCGCGAATTTAAAAAATCTTTAAAAGATGTTGAGGATGAAATTAAAACTTCTGATAAAGATGATAAATCCGAAACTAAAAAATAGAGTTAATTTAAAATAAAATTTATCTAAGGAACTGACATGTTTGAAAATATTGGCGGCGGTGAAATGTTAATTATTCTTTTTGTGGTGTTATTATTGTTTGGAGCAAAGAAAATCCCGGATTTAGCTTCCAGTATTGGTAAAGGAATAAGAGAATTCAAAAAGGGTATAAAAGAAGTAGAAGATAACATTAAGATTTCTGATAAGTAATCCTTAGGGTTAATAAATTTTTCCACAATAGAAGGTGGTCAAAAAGTAATTACTAATTTCACACTGAGCCAGTATGAAGTGTGAATTTATTAATAAATTTCAGTCTTCGACAAAGTCAGACTACAACATTTTATCACAATACACTTTTTGCTCACCAATTAAATCAATTATTGATTCAAAAAAGTAGGATGCTGCTTGTCTCAGTACTTTAATCATTCAGATAAAATTGAAAAGATAAAACAAAATAAATTATCATTAATTCAAAACGTTGATGATTTTTTGAGGAAGATTAACGAGAAAAAGAAATTAAACGCTTTCAATTTTGTTTTTGAAGAAGAAGCAAAAAAGCACGCAGAAATAATTGAAAAGAAAATAAAATCCGACAATCATGGTAAACTTGCCGGAATGATAATAGCAATAAAAGATGTTTTATCAATTAAAGATAAACCAACTACTTGCTCTTCTAAAATTTTGGAGAATTTTACTTCGCTATATACAACAACTGCAGTTCAAAAATTAATTGATGAAGATGCAATTATAATCGGCAAAACAAACTGTGATGAATTTGCAATGGGCTCTTCAAATGAGAATAGTGCATTCGGGAATGTATTAAATCCTGTTGATAATGAAAGAGTTACCTGGTGGTTCAAGCGGCGGCTCTGCTACAGCTGTTGCAGCCGGTCTATGCGATGCTGCATTAGGAACTGATACTGGAGGGTCAATTCGTCAGCCGGCGGCATTGTGCGGCGTTTACGGCTTAAAACCAACTTATGGAAGAGTTTCAAGATTTGGCTTAACTGCTTTTGCCTCTTCATTCGATTCAATTGGCCCATTCACCAATAATGTTGAAGATGCCGCTCTAATTCTTAGCGTAATGGCTGGAGAAGATAACAAGGATGCAACTTCTTCAAAAGTAGAAGTGCCTGATTATAACAAAAATCTATTCGGCAACTTGAAATTAAAAATAGGCATTGCAGAAGAATATTTTGGAGAAGGTTTATCACCTGAAATTAAAAAAGAAACCGAAAAATTAATTGAAAAATTAAAAGCAAAAGGATTCGAAATAAAAAATATTCATCTGCCTCATAATGAATATACAATTGCCGCTTATTATATTTTAACTACCGCTGAAGCTTCATCAAACCTGGCAAGGTATGATGGTGCCAGATATGGTTACCGTTCAAAGGATAGTCAATCATTGATTGACATGTATAAATCTTCCCGCTCAGAAGGATTTGGAACAGAAGTGAAACGAAGAATTATGCTAGGCACTTATGTTTTATCGGCAGGTTATTATGATGCTTATTATAAAAAAGCCCAAAAAGTTAGGAGATTAATTAAACAGGATTTTGATAAAGCATTTCAATGAAGTTGATTTGATTTTAACTCCCACAACCCCTTCAACAGCATTTAAGATTGGAGAAAAATCAAGCGACCCTTTGGAAATGTATTTAAGTGATATTTATACAACTTCTGCAAACTTAGCCGGAATTCCCGGAATTAGTATTCCCGCAGCAAAAAGTTCTGAAGGCTTGCCAATTGGAATTCAATTACTTGCAAATCAATTTGAAGAAGAAAAACTTTTACAAATGAGCTACTACATTCAAGAAAATATTTTGAAATAAATATTACTCAATTCTGAAAATTAAAATCCGTTTTTTATTTTTATTTTCTCCAAATACAGTCAAGTTTTGATTTTTGACTTTTCACTTTTGACTTATAAAATTCTTATCTTTGTTGCAATAATTTTCAAAAAGAATTCTTAGGATTATCATTTATGAGCATTTTAGTTGATAACAAAACTCGTCTTGTGGTTCAAGGGATAACCGGCGGAGAAGGTTCTTTTCACACCCAACAAATGATCGAATATGGAACGAAAGTAGTTGCCGGCGTTACTCCTGGTAAAGGTGGAACTGAATTTAATGGGGTCCCGATTTATAACACTGTTGATGAAGCTGTTAAAGAACAAAAAGCAAATGCCTCTGCAATTTTTGTCCCGCCGGCTTTTGCAGCTGATGCAATTTTAGAAGCAGCCAATGCGGGTGTGAAACTAATAGTTTGTATCACCGAAGGCATACCCGCAAATGATATGTTAAAAGTTTTTAATGTTATTAAACATCTTGATGTTGTTCTGGTCGGGCCAAATTGTCCTGGTGTTATTTCGCCCGGGAAAGCAAAAATAGGAATCATGCCTGGCTTCATTCATAAAAAAGGTAACATTGGGGTAATTTCACGCAGCGGCACATTAACATACGAAGCTGTTAAGCAATTGACAGATGTTAAGCTTGGGCAAACTACTTGCGTCGGCATTGGAGGCGACCCGATTATCGGCTCTCAATTTACTAAAATAATAAAAATGTTTAACGAAGATCCTGATACTGACGGTATTGTTATGATTGGTGAAATCGGCGGCTCTGCTGAAGAAGAAGCTGCTGAATTTATAAAGAAGAATGTTAGAAAACCTGTTGTCGGTTTTATTGCTGGAAGAACTGCACCTCCCGGAAGAAGAATGGGACATGCAGGTGCAATTATTTCCGGTGGTAAAGGAACTGCTGATGAAAAAATGAAAGCCATGAAAAAAGCAGGAATAAATGTTATTGAAAGCCCTGCTGAAATTGGTTCAACAATGATTAAAGCTTTGGAATCATTAAAGACTAAAAAAGCAAAAAGCCAAAATTCAAAAAATGCGGCAGTCTCTATAAAGAAAAAAACTTCAGCAAAAAAGAATTGACCAAAATTGTTAAATGGTCAAATTGTTAAATTGTCTTTTTAACAGTTAAGCAATTTATCAATTAAACAATTTAAATTTATAAAATAGGAGACAAATAAATTTGAGTAATAGAACACTTGCAATTATCAAACCTGATGGTGTTGAAAAAAAATTAATCGGTCAGATTATAACCAAAATAAATGAAGCCGGTTTCAAAATTAAAGCATATAAAAATGACAAGGCTTACAAAAGAATCTGCCGGCGGTTTTTATGAAGTTCATAAAGAACGCCCATTCTTTAATGATTTAATTAAATACATGACTTCCGGCCCTTGCGTACCAATTGCGTTGGAAAAAGAAAATGCAGTGGCAGATTTTAGAAAATTAATCGGCGCAACTGACCCATCAAAAGCTGAAGATGGAACTATCAGAAAATTATATGCAGAGAATGTTGAACGAAATATTATTCACGGTTCAGACTCTGATGAAAATGCCAAGATTGAAATCTCTCATTTCTTTTCAAGAAAAGAGTTGCTTGAAAATTATAACAATTAATTTTTAATACATTTTACTTCATTGGGAATGATAATTTTAATGATTGTCATTCCCTTTTATTTTTTATTTAATCTTTGGTTAATTGGTGTCAATTTTATATAAAATACTTTTAGCATTTTTCATTTGCTCATCTTTTATATCAGCTCAAGAAAATTATAACAGTACAACAATTGTATTTGGAGCCGATAGACTAATCTCAGAATATTCAAATTTAATTTCCGGGAAAAGAATTGGTATAGTTACAAATCAAACGGCATTATTATCAAATGGAATTCATTTAGTTGACACTCTTTTTAATGATAAAAGATTTAAAGTTACAACTCTCTTCGGACCTGAACATGGAATAAGAGGCGAAGCACCAGCGGGTGAAAAGGTAAGTAGTAATGTTGATTCTAAAACCGGATTACAAATTTATTCTTTGTATGGCAAAATAAATAAGCCAACAAAAGAAATGTTAAAAAATGTTGATGTACTTATTTATGATATTCAAGACGTTGGTGCTCGTTTTTATACATACATTTCAACTTTATTTTATACAATACAAGCCGGAGCAGAAAATAATATCCCGGTAATGGTGCTTGACAGGCCGGATCCAATAAATGGGGTTTATGTTGAAGGCCCTATTAGAAAAGAAGATCAAAAATCTTTTGTTGGTATCGCACCAATTCCTATTGCTTATGGTATGACACCTGGAGAGTTAGCAAAATATTTTGTTGGAGAAAAATTAATTGGAAATGACTTAAAGCCTAATTTAACCGTCATTAAAATGAAGAATTGGGAAAGAAATTCGTTTTATGATGATTATGATAATATTTGGGTAATACCTTCACCAAATATTCCCGATGAGAATACTGCAATTGCATATCCAGGAATGTGTCTTATTGAAGGCACGAATGTTTCCGAAGGAAGAGGGACTTATCATCCGTTTCTAACTATTGGAGCACCTTATATTAATTCAGAAAAATTAATTGACACTCTACAAAAGTTAGGTGATATTGGTGTTGAGTTTAAACCCATTATGTTTACCCCTTTTTCAATTTCAAACATGTCAACTTCGCCAAAATATAAATTTGAAAAATGTTTCGGAATAAAATTAGAAATTACGAACAGACAAAAATTTAATTCTGTAGAATTTGGAATTAATCTTCTTTGCACTTTAAAAAAATTGTACCCGGATAATTTTAAATTTAGGAATTCTTCCATTGACAGATTGTCCGGTGATAAGAAAATCAGAGAAATGATTGAAGCAGGAAAAACTCCAGAAGAAATTATTTCCTCATGGCAAAATGAATTAAATGATTTTAAACAAGTTAGAAAAAAATATTTACTTTATTAAAAGGAAAGTTAAATGAAAAAAATATTAGTATTATTTATGTCTGCAATATTATTCTTTGGCTGCGGCAAAAATAAAGAGCAGCAATCAGCTGAAGGGAATACTTCAGATAAAACTGAATTAGACTCAGCAGGTATAAAAGCCGCTCCGGTTGAAAATCTTAGCGGAACTTACGTCATAAACTATAAATTTGAAAAAGGTAAAATGTATAAGTATAAAATGACGGCAGTTTCTGAGGATAATCAAACAATTCATGCCATGGATACTGTACTAAATCAAAATGTCCAGCAAAATATTATTTACACTATCAGCTTTGAACCAAAAGATATTGATGCTGATGGTGTAACTGAAATAAACTGCAATGTTTTATCGGTTAACCTTGATGCCGATGCCAATGGCCAAAAGTTTAATTATGAATCCGGCACTTCCACCGACTCAACTTCTCAATTGCGATATGCTCAATATGCTTCTTTGGTAAATAATCCGTTTGGAATTAGAGTAAGTAAACAAGGTGAAGTACTTGAAATTTTTAGAGTTGATAAAATCGTTAATAAATTTCTCACTATAAAAGGATATGCTGATTCGGTTTCATCTGCAGAAAAAGAAGCTCTAAGAAAAGATATGGCGGAAGGTGCATTAAAACCATTGATAACTCAAATGATCCGAAAATTTCCTGATCACCCTGTAGGCAAGGATTCAACATGGTCAGTAGCCCAGCAGCCTGAGCCATTTATGATTTTTACTCTCAATAACACCACTACATTCAAGATTACAAACTTGCAAAAGCAAAATGAGAATAACCTTGCAATAATTGATGCTAACATGAATTCGAATGTAACCGGCAAAACTACTGCAAATCAAAAGGGTGTGGATTATAAATTTAAAAAACCAAAAGCTGTAGGGAATGGGCAATTCTATTTTAATATGACCGATGGAGTTATGCAGCATGCTAAAACATATACAGAAATGAATATTGAATTTTCGATGGAAACAAATACACCGAACGGTAAACAAAAGGGCTCTAGATCGGAAACGGTTAAGAATACTTATTTAATTGAGCGCATGTAACCCCTAAATTCAATGTATGTTAATTATAATTTCAATGCCGGATTTAGTCCGGCATTTTTATTTTTAATTATTTCAAAAAAACCATTTTTCCTGACTTACGCACTGGGACACCCAAAAGGGATATTAAAGAGTCTAAGTAATTCAGCTTGTTCTTCATTTTTAATCAATAACCTAGTATACTTCGTTTTAGAATATGGTGTAGTAATTGTTAATGCATAAATGGTTTTTAATATGTCTATTACTTTTTCAGGGCTTAGAGGAGATTTTTTATTTTTTAACTGTCTCTCCAACTCTTTGTAAATAACACATGCTGCAAATGATATACAGATATGTGATTTTATTCTTTTTCTTAAATAATGAAAGATTGGACGTATTCGTAAATCTGTTTTAGATATTCGGAATGTCTTTTCAATGTGCCATAGCTGTTTGTATTGCGCTATTACTTCTTCCTTTGATAATTCAGTGTTTGTTAAATAACCCTTAAGTCCATTCCATTTAGCATCGTCATTATATTTATCGTAATCTATAGCTACGGTAGCTTTTCCATCCAATTTTAGATATTTATTATAGCCTCTGTTTGTTATTTGTTTTTTTATAAGATTACCCGTTGTGACTGATTTTTCAAGCTTCTGTAATCCACGCTTTCTATTATGCTCATCTTTTTTAGCTCTTTGCTCGGAATAACTGACAATCATTCTTTCTTCTTGTTTCTTGAAGACTGTACTTTGACCATCGCTTAATTTTAACGATAATATTTTCTCTCTTATGGCTTCAGATTCATTCTTTATCCTCGCTCCGATTATAAACTTGTATTTCCTCTTTACTATTTCTTTAATATTTGCTTTGGACATCAACCCAGCATCCGCAACTATTACTAATTGTTTTAATTTATATTTCTTCTTGAATGCTTCAATTACTGGAAGCATTGTATGGCCTTCAAACTTCTTACCGTCAAATATTTCATAGCCTAATGGAAAGCCGCTTGCATTTACCAATAGTCCAAGCACTATTTGTGGATTCTGATGCTTGCCATCTTTGCTAAAGCCACTCTTGCGTAAATCGTCTTCATCTTCTGCTTCAAAATATAATGTAGTAACATCATAAAAAACTATCGAAACTTCTTCCGGCATTTCTTTGATTGCATGACGGGAACTTACTTGCTCTACCAAACCGATTTGTCCTTTATGCAGCCTATCTAAGTAACGGTAAACCTTATCTTTATTTATTATAATCCCTTTATATTTGTACAAATAATCAATCGTCTTTAATTTACTTACCGGATATACTAATCGTGTTATCACCAAATGACGAAATAGTTCCTCCTTTATAATATTAAAACCGATTTCATCAAATATTTTTCCCAACAAAAGTTCAGGCCCTAATAATTTAAAATCTTCAATTGAATTATAAAACGTATCTACTAATTGTCTTTCCTTATCTATCTCAAAATTGAATTGCTCTTGAATATTAAGATTTTTTATTTCTCGACTTGCTTTTATGAAAAGCTCTTCAATTATTTTTTTTTCTGCCGAACTGCCGACTGTCTTAAGAACCTTATACTTGCCTGAACTCTTATCAATAATCTGTATACTAATAATTCCGCTTTTATTTTTCTTCTTTCTGACAAACATATCCCCAATATTATTTCTGGGACACCCAAATGCAAGTTAAAAATGCTCTTTATGATAAATATTCTAAGGATTTCGCCCCTCCTTTAAAAAAGTGCGAAAGTCAAGAGAATACTTATTTAATTGAGCGCATGTAACCCCTAAATTCAATGTATGTTAATTATAATTTCAATGCCGGATTTAGTCCGGCATTTTTATTTTTAATTATTTCAAAAAAACCATTTTTCTGGTTTGAATATAATTCCCAACTTTAAGTTGATAGAGATATATGCCGGACGCTGGATTCTTGATATTGGATGCTGGGTTGAATTCTACTTCATAAGTTCCAGCAGCTTTATTTTCATTAACTAGTGTCGCAACTTCATTCCCAAGAATATCGTACACTTTGAGAGTAATAAATCCCCCAGCTTCGCTTTCCCCCTTTAATAAAGGGGGACTAAGGGGGATTCTATATTTTATTTTTGTCGTTGGATTAAATGGGTTAGGATAGTTTTGATATAATTCAAATGAATTTACTTTTTGAATGAATTCATTTATATCATTTAATGAATTGGGACTGCCTGCTTTTATCCAGGCTGAGATTATTAATTCAGCTAAAGTTTTTGATGCATGTTTGAATAGTCCTATTGTAAAATTTCCAGAAAGTTCCCAGAGCTTTTGATAATATTGATCGCTGTTTGTATTTCCGGCGAAGTCTTTTGCCTGTAAATCAGCAGTTAAAACCGAATCGACATATTTATAATTTTCATAAATCATATTAAACACATATTCACTTAAATCATCAACAGATGAAATAGAATCAGAGGAATAAGAAATTTGAGATGAGTATCTATCAATCATATTTGACTCATATCTGGAATGAACACCATTTTGCCCTGATAATTGTCCATTATAATTTTTTGTAATGTGAAGGGGCATGTGCGCATCACCAACATAGTGGCCAAGATCGGCGGCTATTAATACAGCTTTGTCGTAATCCTTTCTTTCAAATGCTGCTTGAAGTGAATCTGTTGATGTGATAATTGTCCAGGGTAAAGTACCTATATCAATTACATTATTTAAACCAAATACAGAAATAATTGAATCATAATTTTGAATTATAAAACCACTGTCAACAAAGCTTTGATAACTGTCAATATCTATAAAATGTTTTGGTGATTCATTAGGATCAGAACTTTTTCTATAATCTGCATCAGAAGCATGATCGCCAAGCTGCTGCATCCAATTGAAATTAAACTCAACCGGGAAAAATTTAGTGGCGTTTGTATTTATTATTAAATGCCCGGTTCTTCCCCATCCTGCTAACAACAAAATAGAAAGGACTAAAAATATTTTCTTTAACATTCATACCTTCAATAAATCTTATCTCAATAATATCATTTTTTTAGTACTAATAAAACCTTGTGTTTTGATTTGATAAAAATAAATTCCGCTCGACAAATTATATTTACCAGCGTCAAATTCAACTTCATATTCTCCGGAAGATTGTTCTTTATTAACAAGAGTTGCAATTTCATTTCCGAGTATGTCGTAAACTTTTAAAGTCACAAATCCCCCAGCTTCGCCTTCCCCCTTTAGTAAAGGGGGACTAAGGGGGATTCTATATTTTATTTTTGTTGTTGGGTTAAATGGGTTTGGATAGTTTTGTGAAAATGAAAATGATTTAACAATTGGATTCTGTTTGTCTCTAATATAAGTTACTGAAGTTAAATAATGCAAAACTGTCATTCCATCACCAGCAACCCAAATATGTAAATTATTTCCTTCTTTATAGGAAGCAAAACTAAACAAAGGATTCCCCGTATAAGTATCCATTGAATTTACAAAGTCATCATATTGATTAAAATTTAGAAGACTGCCATAATAACCTGCCGCGAGAGTCTGTTTTGAATTATAATAATCATAAATAAATACGTCTTCTGATTGAACCATGTAAGGTTTATCTTTGATTACCCAGTTTTTCCCCATCTGATGTAAATTCTACTTTATCAAATCTTCCACCCCATAATGTATAACAGCCATAAAGTGAATCAATAAAATCGAAGCTATAGAATGCCTTTTCATTTTCAAATTGTTTCCATGTTTTTGCAGTATCTTCCGACAGCCAAACGCCTCCTGATTGGTAAACCAAAGGTGACCAGGGTCAGTAAATTTCATTTTAAAAAATGAAGTCACGAATTGCAGATTATTGATACTATATTTTTTCCAGGTAGAACCACCATCAATGGTAACATAATTAAAAGTGGAATCATGTTCCCAAACTTCATAAACTACTCCAACATTTTTATCCAAGAAGGTTATACCTCTCATATAAGAGATATCATCACTAATTTTCTTACTCGACCAACTTACTCCACCGTTAGCGGATTTATAAAGTGAATTATATCCAACGACCCAAACATTTGAGGAATCAAACATGTATAAACCGGAAAAATAATCACCATTATTTAATAACACTTTCCATTTAAATCCGCCGTCATTGGTTCCATAAACAAAATTTTCCCCTACTCCCATTCCTATATTTTCATTTACAAAATCAATTTTTCTAAGATTACCTTTCAGAGATTTACTAACTCTGTTCCACGATTTACCCCCATCTGTTGTTTTCCAAATATCATTTCCAACAATAAATCCCCGGTTTTCATTTATAAATTTAATTTTATAAGAATTATCATATGTACTATCTAACTGATAGAACTGCCAACTATTGCCAGAAGTATGTGAGTAGATAACTTTACCAGAACCATCAATAGCATATATACTATTCCCAATAGTATGTACTGATTTTATTCCAAGTTGGCTTGTTGAATCTGCATATTTAATTTGCCAATGTTTTCCACCGTCAGTTGTGTTATAGATTTTATTATGTTCTACTCCCATCCAACCGGTAGAATCATTAATGAAATAAAACGTATTTGCGACGTCCTGCAAACCACACCATAATGTATCCCAGGATACTCCGCTATCAAAACTTTCTAAAATAAACGAAATTGAATCGGATAAAACACCTGCTCTCTTGGCATTTGCACTTGCGCCTAAGGCTAAAATTTTAGAATCAAATTTTTGGAATTGCAATATATTTCCGTAAGGTATATTGACGTCGGTTTCAAAATAATAATGAGGTTGATATACCGTTTCCCAATTACCAAAAAAATTATCCAATCTTTCAATTGTGCCCCAATCATTAGTTGAGCCTAATAATTCATTTTTGGAAACAGGCAGAAACGAAAGTGCTTGTGATAAGAATATATTAGATTTTTCCCAATTTGTTCCTCCGTCCGTAGTGTAGAGAAAATCTATCTGATCACCAATAAAAGAATGAGGCGAAAAAATAAATCCATTATTTTTGTCAATAAATTTTATCTCATTTAAGGAGTTTCGCTGATAATGCTTTTTAATTTTCCAGGTTTCACCACTATCTGTTGTTCTTAGTATTGAACCCCCGTCATTAACCATAAACCCGTCATTCTGGTCAAGAAAAAAAATATCATTTATAAAATCGGAGGGAATATACGGATACCTTAATTCCCATTGCTGTGAATACGAAATATTTAATGCAGAAAGAATAGATAGAAGTGCCATAAAATTTTTCATTTTTTACTCTCCTTTTATTTTAGGAACACTAATTTCTTTGTTTGAGCAAAACTTCCCACCTTTAATTGATAAAAATAAATTCCGCTGGATAGTCCATATTTACCGGCATCAAATTCAACTTCATATTCTCCGGTAGATTGTTCTTTATTAACAAGAACTGTAATTTCATTTCCAAGTATATCATAAACTTTAAGCTGCACTAAAGCCTCCCCTTTGGGGAGGTTATGGAGGGGCTACTGTATATTTTATTTTTGTGGCTGGGTTAAATGGGTTCGGAAAGTTTTGTGATAATGAAAATTTATCTGGCAAATCCAAATTAACATCAATTTCATTTGAATATTTAAAACTGCCATCATAATCAATTTGTTTTAATCTGTAATAATATTTCCCGGGTTTCAAATCTTTATCAATAAAAGAATAATATTTTTTTTCGGTTGAAGTTCCATTTCCATTTACAAAACCAATATTTTGATAATGTTGATTTTGGATAATTGATTTTTGAATTTCAAAACCAGAGTTATTTGTTTCGGTCGCAGTAATCCAATTAAGTGTTACATTAGAATTATTAACATTTGCACTAAATGAGATAAGTTCGACCGGGACAACAGAATCAAAGAAGAAAGTTAAATTGAATTCATTATAATAATTTGTAAGCGAGGCCTTTGGTAATTGATATTCTATATGTCCGCCTCCAAGGTTTTTATTTTCTGGTAAAGTTCCATACGGCATATTTTTATCATATTCTAATTCAGCAGCAATACCTTGAGGAAGATCGGCTTCTAAAGTTGCAGCTGTATCTGGCCCCGGTTGAATTAGGAAAAAAAAACTTCGTTTGCCAAAAACAAATTGATTCCCTAATTGAATATTTTTTCTGGAAAATTTATCAGGTGGAGGGAAAAATATAAAAGCTGCATCAAAATTCCCTTGAGGCTTGAAATTATAAGCTACTTCTCCAAGTGCAGTATCTAGTCCATCAGTTGCGTTTGGATGTAAACCAGCTTCTAAGTTTATAATCTCATTATTACTATTTTTTACTGAAAAAGGTATATATACTGAATTTAATTGAGGTAAATTATTTTGATATATATAAAATGTTCCAACTTCAGTATATAAACAAGGATAATCTCCAATTCGTAATCTACATTGATTTGTATTTATATTGGGAACAGTCCATAAATATGAACTTTGGGAAGCAGGAAGATTTTTTACAATATCATTCCATGTTCCACCATCATTTGTAGATAATAGAATATCTGTTGTATAACCAGGTCCACCAAGTGAAAGATTCCAAGTCAAATTTATTTTACTTCCTGCTTGAATTAATTCCCAGGTTTTATTGTATTAAACTTAACTGAACCCCATGATAATGCACCACCAAAAGAAACATCCAAAACAAGATAATCTAATCCAGCAGGAACATTAAAATTTAACGAATCATCCCAATCAAAATATGTAGCTAAATTTTCTCCAGTGTAAGGATTTTTAATATACAAACTGTAGATATTTGAATTTATAAACACTCCGCCGGAAATAGAGACCCCATCTCCATTCTTCCATTCCAAAAAGAATAAACCGCCGGTAGCCCAGCCACAACAATATCGTAAATCTTTATAAGTTGATAAAGTTGTATCATATAATCTAAAATCGTGCATTAAATTCTCCAGATACATAAGGTGGAAGATTGTATTCGCCTAATGCAGTATCAATTCCATCAGTTGCAAATTCATTAGTTCCCAAAACTAAACTTTTCTCTATGCCATGTGATTTTACAAGAATAGTATATTCAGGTAACCCTGGTTGTGCAAAGGTATTGCAAAATAAAATTAAACTTGTAGTTACAAATAAAACGACATTTAATTTCATAATTCCACTAAGTAATTAACTAAAAATATAATGGTTGCGTTGTACATTTTATTTTATTAAAACTAATTTTTTTGTTTGAATAAACGAACCAGCTTTTAATTGATAAAAATAAATCCCACTTGATAGATTGTATTTACCTGCATCAAATTCAACTTCATATTCTCCGGTAGATTGTTCTTTATTAACAAGAGTTGCAATTTCATTTCCAAGGATGTCATAGACTTTAAGTTGCACTAAAGCCTCCCCTTTGGGGAGGTTTGGAGGGGCTACTGTATATTTTATTTTTGTGGTTGGGTTAAATGGGTTTGGATAATTTTGAGATAATGAAAATTTTTCTGGGGTATTATTTACTTCGTCCTCAACTCCAACAAGAGTAGTATCTCCGTAGACTGTTCCATTTATAATACAGCCTTTAAGTCTGTGCAATACTTGAACCAAAATCAAAACTAGAAGCTATACTATCAATTCCAAATCCTTTTACTAATGAGTAAGTGTACCACTCTATACCTTGAACCTGAAATTTCTTTAGTAGATAAACATTATTAAAAAGGTATTCGGAACCCTTTTCAATAAAGATCTTGGGAACTGAGCACTCATAATAATAAAAACGATTTGTACATGACGTATCTCCAATTTCAGCCATAAGGTCTTCAATTATAAATTCATTATTTGTAAGTGACGAATCCGCTGAATACCTTCTAACTGTTCCGTCTTCATAATTGTATCGTTCGAAGTTATCCCCTGAATTTGAGCGAATTTTAAAATACGTAAATCCATTAGATAAAACTGTGTCTTTAATAACCTCAACAACCTCATTATAGCTATTACAAGGAGTTGGCGGGTAATCAAAATTACATACTGTATTATGATAAATCCATTTATTTCCAACTGCTAATGGATACCACTCAGATAGTTCCGGATTTATTGTAAGATGTTTTATTGCTTTAATCGTGTCAGCTTTTATTTCATACAAATCATATTTTGTTGCTGCATAAAGAAATTCCTGAATTCGGTTTTTTATAAATGCCTACGATATTTCTATCCAACCATTTTATATAAATCAAAACTCTCACCATAATTTTTAGATACATAAATGTTTTTTCTGTCTGCAAGATAAATTACTCCTGATTGTGAATAATCCACACTAATAATAATTTCACTTGTATTGTCAAATCTTTTTATCCAGCTAAAAGCGTTACCTTCATTATTCGAGACAGATAAATAATTATACGGATATGAAAAGGTTAGTCTGTAAATATGATATTTATCGTTATCATATTTAAATGATTCATAATCTGTGAAGGTAGTATCAACAATTGAATAGCTGACACCTCCATCAATAGACTTAAGAAGTTTATTATCATCCTGCAAAAATAAAATGCTATCATTGAAAGGACTTAAAGAAATTAATTCTTTACCAATCAAAGTTTTTATAGTATCCCAGTTTCTTGCGCCATCATAACTTATTAAAACGTTTCTATTAGCCCCTGCAAAAACCAAGCTATCATTTTGTTTCGAAATTTCAAGATTTTCAGCGGTCCCTAACTCATTATACGATGTATGTTGCTCATCAAATCTTTCGATAATTGTTTCAGGATCAAGAACTGCGATAAAGCCACAATAAATAAATTTTGCTGGATTATTATTCCAAAACTCTAAGTCCAAAACTCCTGTACTTCTATAATTGAAATCTTGGCCTGACCACAAAAATAATGTATCCATTTCGTTATACAACATCAAGATGATGAATTGAATTCTCTATATAATCAGCAAACGGATCACTATTTTTTTGATAGGTATATAAACGATAAAAAAGATGCGTATTCCCATTGTTATCTTCCATTCCTTTTAGTTCTGAAAAGGTATAGTATTTTTGCTGAGGAAAGAATGAAGTAGTTAAGATTAGGACAAAAAGAAAAGCTAACTTTTTCATAAAGAACCCCTATCTTTTATTATTGCCTCGTACATTTTAATCTTTTTTGCTTCAAAAAGCAATTAAGAAATTGTTATGCTTCGCTGCCTTAAAATTTCAAAAAGTATTATGCCCGTTGCAACAGAAACATTTAAAGATTGATATGTTCCCCTTCATTGGAATGTTAATTAAGAAATCACAGTTGTCTGCAGTTAGTTTTCTAATTCCCTTTTCTTCATTCCCAATAATTAAAACGGCAGGAAGTTTATAATCAACGGTTGTATAATCTTTTGAATTTTCTGTTAATGTTGAACCGAAAATCCAAAAGCCGTTTTCTTTTAATTGTTTTAATGCCTGGGATAAATTTCCAACTGCACAAACTTTTGCATATTCTGTGGCTCCAGCAGAAGTTTTAACTACAGTTTCATTTATAGGTGCACTGTTATGTTTTGTAACTATTATTCCATCAACACCGCTGCAATCTGCTGTCCTAATTATTGCCCCGAGATTGTGTGTATCTTGAATTGAATCCAAAATTAAAATGAGAGGATATTTAGATTGTTTTGAATTACAAATTATATCTTCAAGAGAACTAAATTTAAATGAAGGTTTAAGTGCAATTACACCTTGTGTATTTTTGTTATCAGTAATGGATTTAAATTTTTGAATTGGAATTTCATTGCATTTAATCCCCTTCTTTTTTGCTGCAACTCGAATGGCATTTATTATTCCGCCTTGCTGTCCATACAAAATATAAACTTGTTCAAGTTCTTCATTTGAATTGATTGCTTCAAGAACTGGTTTTCTGCCGATGATTAGATTCATTATTAAAATTCAAATAGAATTCAAAATTAATTATTTTTTCTTTTTCTTCTCTGGTTCAAGCTTAAATGGCGGAGGAATAAATCTATTTATATCAGGATGAGTTTTATAATAATATAATCCAATGCTGCCTACCAATATCATTACAATAGAAATTAATTGAGCTTCGGATAAACCGAATAAAAGCCTGGGATTTAATCTTAAAAATTCAATTGAAAATCTTTCTATTCCCTGAAGAATTAAATAAATCATGAATAGCTGTCCATAAGGCCAATCTTTTTTTCTCAATCTCCAAAGAACCCAAAAGATTAACATCATCATTAAAAATTCATAAATTGGAGTTGGGTGTAATGGAGTGTTATCAGGAACAAATCCGTTTGGAAATGATTTTGCAATTTCAGTTCCTCTAAACATTATATGCGGCGGGACGGTTCCATGTGAATAATCAACTCCCCAGGGAAGACTTGTTGGAATTCCGTAATCACCGTCACCAGCTAAATGACAGCCTATTCTTCCTATACCATAAGCAATAGCAAGCGAAGGTGCAGTTGCATCTGCTAAAAATAAAAATGGAATTTTTTTTCTGTGGGTATAAATTAATATGACAATTATTGATAGAATTACATCCGCCGTAAAATGTTAATCCGCCAGGAGAAAAAGCACTGCCAATTGGATCTTTAATAAACATATCCCAATTTTCAATTAGGTCAAGTGCTTTGCTGCCTACAATTCCAAATATTATTGCAAGCAAGGTTACTTCGGTAGCAATGTTAGGATGTAATTTTTTTCTTTCAATTTCTTTGGTAAGAAGATAGCTTGCAACTATAAATGCAATGCCAAGCATTAAGCCGAAACTGTATACTGTAAAAGGGCCAATTTTGAATAATTCAGGGTACATTATATCTCCTATGAAAAGTCAAAGGTCAAAATTCAAAAATCAAAACGATGAATATTTGTATTAATTTTGACTTTTGACTTTTGAAATTTGACTTTCAATACTTTGTAATTTATCAAAAGAAATCATTTGCTGTTCACCTGATTCCATATTCTTTAATAAATATGAACCGGCTTTGTATTCTTCGCCGCCGACAAATAAAACAAATTTTGCATTCATTTTATTTGCTTCACGCATCTGTGCTTTTACACTTCGGTCAAGATAATCAAAATCTACTGACAAATTATTATTTCTTAAAAATAATGAAACTTCAAAAACTTTATTAGTTAATTCTTTATCAAGTCTTACAATGTAAACATCAATTTTTTCATCCGGCAGATTTAAAGATTTTTCATTTTCACAAGCTAAAAGAATTCTTTCAATTCCGGCTGCAAACCCAACTGCCGGAGTCGGCTTGCCGCCAAGCTGTTCAATTAACAAATCATATCTGCCGCCGCCGCATAAAGCACTCTGTGAACCAACTTTTCCGCTGATAATTTCAAAAGTTGTTTTTGTATAATAATCTAATCCTCTTACAAGTTTTGGGTCAACTTCATAATTAATATTTGCTGAACTTAAAAGTGATTTAACTTGTTCAAAATCATTTTTACTTTCTTCATCAAGATAATCAATTAACAATGGTGCGTTGGACATAATTTCCTGGTCAACATCAATTTTGCTGTCAAAAATTCTAAGAATATTTTTATCAAATCTTTTTCTACTGTCTTCTGAAAGATTATCTTTTTTATCTAACAAAAATTCTCTTAAAATCTTTTTATAATTTTCTCTTGATTCAGGAACACCAAGTGAATTTATTTTAACAGTTAAATCTTTTAATCCTAATTGTTTTAAAATATTATAAACCATCAAAATAATTTCCACATCTAACAAGCATGGAAGTGCTTCCAATTGCTTCTGCACCAAACTGATGAAATTGTCTAAGCCTCCCAGCCTGCGGCCGTTCCTGCCTAAACATAGGAGAAATATAATAAAGCTTGTTCAATGATTGCTTTGCAGCGAGTGAATGCTCATTAAAAGCACGTACAACTGAAGCAGTCATTTCAGGTTTTAATGTAAGACTCAATTCACTTCTATCATTGAAAGTGTACATCTCTTTTCCCACAATATCGGTTTCTTCACCGATACCGCGGGCGAATAAAGCTGTCTCTTCAAAAATAGGTGTGCGAATTTCTTTATAATTAAAATTGCTAAAAATATTTCTAACAATATCTTCTAAATGTTTCCAATAAGGAATATCAAAAGGAAGGGTATCTTTTGTGCCGGTTACCGCTTTAATCATAAATGAGCCTCTCCTAAATCCTCTCCAAAGGAGAGGACTTTAAAAGCTCCTTCCCTTTGGCTTGCCACTGTGTGGGAAGGGGTTGGGCTTGCCACTATGCGGGATGGGCTTTAAACTTCAAAATAGTTTTCTTCTTCTTGTTTAAAGATTTCGTAAATCTCTTCATTGGAATTAGCATCAATCAACTTTTGACGAAACTCATCTTTATTCATCATCCTGGAAATTCTGCTTAACAATTTTATATGAGTGCTTACCAGGTTATCTTTTCCAACAAGAAGAAAAACCAGATGCACAGGCTGTCCGTCGAGTGCATCATAATCAATATCACGTTTTGTTTTTCCGAACGCAGCAATTATTTCATTCACTGCATTTGTCTTTCCGTGAGGAATTGCAAATCCTTTCCCTACTCCGGTAGACATTATTTTTTCTCTTTCTAAAACCGCGCTTCTAACTTTTTCAATATCATTTATTCTTTCATCATCTTTAAATAAATCAATCAGCTCATTTATTACTTCTTCTTTATTCTGACCTTTAAATCGGAAATTAAAAATTCATTTTTTAGTAATTCTACTAATTTCATCATCAACCGCCATTAAATAAAATGTGTTTCTATAACTAATTAAAATTGAAAAATAAATTTAATAATACCACGGGCACGAAGCAATTAAAAAGGGAATTTCTTTATTGTGAAGTTTCTACTTTTGAGCACAAAAATAAACAAGCTTGTCTAATTAATTGAGCAAACTTGTCAATCGTGTTAAAGCAGATTTAGCTTGTGCATAATCAGGGATTAAGTTCTATAGCGTCTTTGTAATAGCTGATGGCTGTATACCAGTCGCCTTTTTTCTCGTAGATTAATCCCAGGTTAAATAAAGGATAATACCTAAGGTCATAATTCGGAGCATCCAATGCTTGTTCAAGCCAGGAAATTGCTTCATCGTATTGCTTAAGGACTATTAAATAAGAACCAATGTCATTATATGGATTTCCGTATTCCGGGTCTAATTCAATTGCAATTTTACATTCCATGATTGCATCATCAAGCTTGCCTTGAATACTATATGCCCATCCTAAAAAAGTATGTGCCTTTGCAGTGGGGAAAGCTTTGATTGATTTTTTATAATATTCAATTGCTTCATCAATTTTACCATCAAGATGAAATTTATAGGCAAGATTAAAATCATCAATTGCCGAACTATATTTGTCTTTTTCTTTCATCATAACTCGAACTCTTGTTTAATTCATTGAATCCATTCATGTTTATTATCATTTCCTTATACTAAAAAGTATCATACATTGTGCCAAATAAAAACAACTAAAAATTATTTTTTTATGATTTATTTGCCTCATTAAATGCTTTAAGCTAATTTAGGTGTAACAAATTTAATCGGGGAATTAAAATGGATATAGAAAACAAAACAGTAATAGTACTTGGAGGATTTGGATTAGTAGGCAGTGCAGTTGCACGAAAATTAGTTTCCGAAAACCCGAAAAGAATTATTATTACATCACTTAAGCTTTCCGAAGCTCAAGAGGCAGTTGGAAAGTTTGAGAAAGAATTCCCGAATAAGGGAAAAGATTTTTTCATCCCGTGGGGTGGAGATATTTTTGTTCGTAATGAATTCAGGAATTTAAAACGTATCTGAAATTCTTGATGACGAACAAAAAAGAAAAACCATTATTACCGATATAATGGACGAACTTTCCGATGAGATTTTGAAGGCCTCATCAATCTATCAACTGCTGAGTGAATACAAACCTGAAATAATTATTGATTGTATTAACACGGCTACAGCTATTGCCTACCAGGATATTTACTCAATTTACAGAAGCATTTCAAAAGTCATCAGCAATAAAGGTAATTATGATGACTTAGTTTCAGAAGTTCAAAAACTTTTGTGTACTTTATATATTCCACAATTAATTAGGCATATACAGATTTTATATGCTTCAATGGGAAATGTAAAAACAAAAGTCTACATGAAAATCGGAACAAGTGGAACCGGCGGGATGGGATTAAATATACCTTACACACACAGTGAAGAAAAACCAAGTCAGAGTTTTATTAAGCAAGTCTTCGATTGCCGGTGCACATACACTGCTTTTATTTTTAATGGGAAGAACACCCGGCGGCGCTATCACTAAAGAAGTAAAACCAACCGCAGCTATAGCATGGAAAAGAATTGAGTTCGGCGAAATCAGAAGAAGAGGTGAACCCATAAAAATTGAAAACGTTGAATTGAGCGAAACTATTCCATTAAAAGGTGAATTTACAATCTGCGAAAACAAGCATTATAAAACCACTGGTGAAACATTAAAATCTGTTTTTATCGATACAGGTGAAAACGGTATTTTTTCTAAAGGTGAATTCGAAACCATCACTGCTCAAAAGCAAATGGAATTTGTAACTCCTGAAGAAATAGCAGACATAGTTTTATATGAGGTTAAAGGCGGCAACACAGGGCATGATATTGTAAGTGCATTAGACCATGCTACGCTCGAACCAACATACAGAGCCGGTTACATGCAGCATTCAGCAGTAGAAAAACTGGCAAGCCTTGAAAAAGAAAATAATATTCACAGTGTTGCATTTGAATTATTAGGGCCGCCAAGATTATCAAAACTTTTATATGAAATTCATTTGTTAAGATTATTTAACAATTCGATGTTTGATATAATTAATTCTTCACCAAAAGAATTGTCTGAAAAATCATTAAATATTATTTCTGAAAATTCAAAGTTGAGGAATGAAATTATTTCGATAGGAATTCCAATTTTATTACCAAATGGTGAATCATTGTTAAGAGGAAGTGTAATAAAAATACCGGCATTCCGCGGCGAGAATAAGCTTGAAATAAATAATGAAAATATAAATCGCTGGGCTAATGAAGGCTGGATAGATTTAAGAATAGAAAATATGCATAGGTGGCAGATTAGAATTAAAGAATTGATGGAAGAAGCAATAGCTATTCCGGAAGATGATTCAAGTTCAATGCATGTACGAACAAAAACTTATTGGAATAATTTTGATGAAATAAATATTGGGAAGATTTGCAGCTGGCTTTTCATTCATGAAGAACAAGGCACGAGAATGAAATCCTAGAATTTTAAATGTCATTGCGAGGAGGAACGACGAAGCAATCTATCTTGAGAGAGATTACTTCGCTTCGCTCGTAATGACATTCTAAAATAATCATTTTATCATATTCTTGATAGGCACTTCAACTTTTATTTTGCCGGCAACTTTAAAATAAAATGTAACTTCTGTCTTCTCACCTTCTTTTACATCATTCTTTAAATTGATAAACATAACATGATGCCCGCCTGGCTTGAATTTAAAAGTTGAATGTAGTTTTGCTTCAACATTTTTAACCTCTCTCATTCCCATCATATCGCCGTTTTTATATGTTTCATGAATCTGTACTAGTTCGGCTAAGTCGGATTCAACTTTGTATAATGTATCAGGCTTGTCTGAATTATTTACAATGTCAAAAAACATAGCTGTGTTCATACCGGCTCCTGCAGTCCTTAGCCAGGCATTTTGAATTTCAATTTTATCTTTTGGCGAATTTATGAATGTTAATAAAAATAATAACAAAAACATTTTAATCTCCTATTGATTTTACATCTTCTACAATTTCATCAATGTTTGCCCTGCTTCCCCTATAATCTTTTCTTACATTTCCACTTTGGTCAATGAGTGAAATCCGGTCAGTATGAATATAAAAATATATCGGCTTTCCATCTTTTGCATATGTTGTATCCCCGGAAAAAGCTTTTACTCCCATTATAGAAATAAGTGAATCAACAACATTTTTTTTACCAGTTAAAAATTCGAAGTTGCTCAAATCAATATCTCTTATTTCGGCATATTGTTTTAATACATTTGGAGTATCACGATCAGGATCAAAGCTTAGCGCAGCTATCTGAACATTTCCAACATTTTCTTTTTTCAATCTTTCCTGAATCAAATGAAGATTGTTTGTAGTGAGTGGACAAATATCCGGGCAATTAGTAAATATAAATCCCATCACCAAAATCTTTCCCTTAAAGTCATCCGGGAAAATTACTTTTGTACTGTCCTGGTTAATTAATTGAAATGAAGAAAAAATTCTTTTTTCAACTGGAAGTGTTGGCTTACAGCTATTTATTGAGAGCAATAATAACAGCAGAACAAACAAAGCAATAGAATATTTTTTCACAGAAATAATTTTTAGTGTCACACTGAGCTTGTCGAAGTGTGATAGTAATTTGAATGTCAGTCTTCTACAAGCTCAGACTGAAAAAGAAATCATTTGGAACGATCACTTGTTAGTGTATTATTTAGTTAGAATTTAAATACAAACTTATTTTTAATAACGGTTAGATACAATACAGAAGAAATAGTTTCAGCAATTTTGCTCCTTATTTCATTGTTATAAACCGCTTATTTAATTTATAATTAAAATAGAAGATTTTATTTTATTTTAAGCTATCATTTTAGGAGGCACATTGAACAAAGAAAATTCTCTAACCCAAAAACTAACTTCAACAAATGCTATTTTAATTTATCTATCCTTGTTCAAGCTGATTTTGCTTTTAATTTTTGCTGGTAACTATGGAATATTTAGGGATGAATATTACTACATTGAAACTTCAAAACATCTTGCATTTGGATATGTCGACTTGCAGCCGCTCTCAGCTATTTTGCTTGCCGTCTCAAGATTTATCTTTGGCGATTCAATTTTCGGAATAAGAATATTTTCTTATCTTGCCGGGTCTGCAATTGTTTTTGTTACAGGATTAATTGCACGTGAATTAGGCGGAAGTAAATTTGCTCAAATTTCATCTGCTTTCCTGGTAATTTTCTCCGGAGTTGTTTTAGGAGCAAGCAGTTACTTCTCCATGAATTCATTTGATATTCTCCTTTCCACTTTAATGTTTTATTACTTGATAAAATTGATTAATACAAACAACCCAAAATTGTGGATTGTAATCGGTATTCTTTTCGGAGTTGGGCTTGAGAACAAATTAACTTTTTTATTTTTAGGGTTTGGACTTGCAGTCGGATTGCTTTTAACTAAATATAGAAATCAATTAAAAGCAAAAGAACTCTGGATAGGCGCTACACTAGCTATTATAATTTTTCTCCCAAATATTATTTGGCAGATTGCAAATCATTATCCAACACTTGAATTCATGCACAATGCTGCACTGTATAAAAACAAACCGATGGGTTTATTAGAATTTTTTAGAAACCACTTATTTGAATTAAATCCCGGGTATATACTTTTTATTTTTACTGCTTTGTACTTTTTGTTTTTTAACAGCGAAGGGAAAAAATATAATTTAATTGGATGGCTTTATGTTTCAGTATTTTTTGTTTTTGCATTCAACAACGGCAAGCCTTATTACATGGGAGTTTTGTATCCCGATGATTTTAGCAGCCGGAGTTATTGGTGTGATAATTCTAATAATAAATATTTACGAAAATGGGTGAGAGTTGTACTTGCGGTTTTAGTTATTCCTTTTAGTTTTATAGCTGTTCCGTTTGCAATTCCTCTTTTAAATGTTGATGCATACATTAAATTTACAGAAAACAATGGGAATGAAACCTGAAAATGCTGAACGATCCGAATTAGGTTTGCTGCCGCAGTTTTACTCAGATAGATTCGGCTGGGAAGGAATGGTAAAGCAAGTTGCAGATGCTTACAACCAATTATCCGATGAAGAAAAAAAGCACACATTAATATTTGGACAAAATTACGGCGAAGCCGGAGCGGTTAATTATTACAGAGAAAAATACAATTTGCCTCAAGCTATTTCTGCACATAACAATTATTGGATTTGGGGTTATCCCAAAGATTTTAAAGCAGAAGTCATAATTGTTATCGGCTCATCCTTAGAAGATAACAGCAAATACTTTGAAGATGTAAAACTTTTTGCTCACCACTTTAATAAATACGGAATGCCTTTTGAAAACGTTGATATATTTATTTGCAAGCATCCTAAAAAACCTTTGAAGGATGTTTGGGATAAGTTGAAGTTTTATATTTAGTTAAATAAATATTCAGAAAGTAAAAAATGTTTATAAAAAAAATAGTTATTGAAAATTTAAAATGTTTTAAAGACAGTTCATATTAGAACTTAATAAGAATTTAAACATTTGAGTTGGCGATAATGAAGTTGGTAAGTCTACAATTTTAGAAGCAATTCATTTGGCACTTATAAGGATGGATTTATGGAAAACATATTGCTAAATGATTTAACTCAATCATTATTTAATAAGAGAAACTGTAAATGAATATTTAAATAGTATAAAAATTAGGTACTCCACATCCTCCACCCCTATATCCTAATAGAATTGTATTTAGAAATAGAAGAAGAGTCACTTAAAGCATTGTATGAGGGTAACGGTAATAGTTTAAGAGAAAATGCTTGTGGCATATCAATTTAAAATCTCTTTTAATGAATTTTATAAAGAGTCATTTACAATATTTTAATTGGAATCGATGAAGAAATAAAATCTATTGCCGATAGAATATTATGATTTTTACTTGGTCTTCATTTGCCCGGGATGATAGAATAATTCCCAAAACAATTCCTTTAAAATTTTTATATAATCGACTCAGCGAATAGTCGCTATCAAAATGGTTCAGATGTTTACATTTCTCGTATGATTAAAGAAGAATTAACGGAAGAAAATAAAATTAAAGATTTCACAGGCACATAGAAGATTAAAAGATACGTTTGCAAGTGAGCAAATTATTTCTGATATAAATAAAGAACTGCAACATATAAAGATATGGAAAAGAAAGTTGAATTATCTGTTGATATGTCTACAAAAACGCTTGGGAAAATAGCATAACTACATTTTTAAATGACATACCTTTTAGTTATATAGGAAGAGGAGAGCAATGTTTAGTAAAAACAAAATTAGCACTTACGTAATAAGAATTCGTTAAAAGCCAAAATAATTTTACTTGAAGAACCATGAAAATTACTTGTCTTATGCAAAACTCAATAAACTTATTAAATTTATAAAAACTAGCCAAACAGAGAAGCAGATAATTCTTTCAACACATAGTAGTTTCGTTGCTAATAAATTAGGGCTTGAAAAAGTCTAATCCTACTAAATAATGATAAAACTTCAGAGAAAAGGGATTATACAGAATAACTGGTTTAGATAATAAGATTAAAAAGTATTTCGAAAAATTAGGAGGAATTGATACGCTAAAATTATTACTTTGTCGTAATGCAAATATTAGTTCGTGGTACCTTCAAATGAGATAATTATTCAAAAGGCCTTCTTTAATTTGAAGAATATGTTGCCGATTGAGGATGAGGTAGATGTTATCTCAGTTGGGACTTGATTTCTAAATTTCTTGGAAATTGCAAACAAAAGTAAAAAAACCTGTAGCATTAGTATCAGATAACGATGTGAAGAATAGAAGAATTGAATGACAAATATAAAAATTATATCGGAGTAAATAATAAGACTATATATAGAAATCTGCTTAAATGATGTTGTTGATGAAGGTAGATTAGTTATTAGAGATAAACCGTTTAACTACAATACTCTTGAACATAAATTAGTGAAATCTAATTCAATTAACGAAACTGAACGATATCCTTGGAAAATATTTTGCAAATAAAGATGATATTCATAGATATATGAAGGATAATAAAACTGAGTGTGCTTTGAAAATATTTGATACCGATAATGATTTTCAATTTCAACAGATATATTATAAATGCTATAAACTGGGAACATGTGCAAGAATAAATTAATAATTGCAGCTGCTGGTTCAGGCAAGACAACATTTTTAGTTAATCAAGCTAAAGAAATACAAGATGAGAATGTTATAATTACAACATACACAGAAGCAAACGAAGCAGAAATAAGAAATAAATTTAACGGACATGTCCCCCCAAATATTACAATTCAAACTTGGTTTTCCTTTTATTGCAACATGGTGTAAGACCATACCAAAGTATAATGCACAATGATTTGAATGGGAAAAAAATTGGATTTTTTCTTTCAGAAGGTGCATCGGGCACGTATAAATTACCCAATGGAAAAACTTATTCTTATGGGGAAGAAAATAACTTCTATAAATTCTATTTTACAAAAGATTTAAAAATTTATTCATATAAAATTTCTAAATTTATTGTTGGATGTAATATCAAAATTCTGGAGAGATAATTAAAAGAATAACTAAAATTTATAAATATATTTTTATAGATGAAATTCAAGATCTAGCTGTATGGGAATTACAAATAGTAAAAATGTTATTCAATTCTAAATCGAAAATTTTACTCGTTGGAGATCCAAGACAAGTTGTTTACTTGACTCATCATTCACCTAAATATAAAAAGTATAAAAATGGGAAAATAAAACAGTTTTTAGTAACGGAATGTAATGATAATAAGAAAATTTGTACTATAGATGAAAGTACCCTTCAAATATCTCATAGGAACAATAAGACAATATGTGATTTTTCTTCATTCTCTTTATCCAGATTATGCGGTTTGTGAACTTGTGAATGTGAATTCATATCGAAAAGAGAATCCTGAACATCAAGGCATCTATTTAGTAAAATCAAATAGAAGTTGAATTATATCGTAAAACATAGAAAGCTAGAAATATTGAGATATAATGAAGCAAAATTTCAATAAGTAAATATTGGATATTGTGAAAGGGCTGGAGTTTTCGAGAGTTCTAAAATATCCAACTAAAAAAATTGAAGAATATTTGATTCATGTTAGATAGTAATAAAATCAGAAACTATAAGAGCAAAATTTTATGTAACTTTGATATGAGTTAAATATAGTATAAGAATTGTATTAAATTAAGATGATAACATAGGATTATATACATGGATTAACTAAATACAGAAATTAAAAGTAGTGACAAGCCTCAGCTTGTCACCACGATAGTCACATAATATAAATTTCCTACAACAACTCTTCTTCCAAAACAATTACTTTTGGAAATAAAATATTATTTTCAAGATGAACATGTTTGTGCAAATCTTCTATAAAACAATTGGGGGGATACAATTGTCATCGATAGCGACTTGAAATACCATTATTTTATCGATATATTAAAGCGTAAAATTTAAAGGAGTTAACAATGACAACCGTAACTGTTTCGCCTAAATATCAAGTAGTGATTCCTAAAGAAATAAGGCAAAAACTAAAATTAAAACCAGGCCAAAAATTGCAGATAGTGGAATTAGACGATAGAATTGAATTTCTTCTTCTTAAAGACATTAAAGATGCACGTGGTTTTTTAAAAGGAATCAATACGGAAATTGAAAGAGAAGGAGACCGGATATGAATTTAGTCGATTCATCCGGGTGGCTGGAATATTTATCAGATAGTAAAAACGCGAAATTGTTTGCGCCCGCTATTGAAAAAACTGATGATTTGATTGTGTCTACAATAAATATATATGAGATTTACAAAAAAATATTAAATGAAAAAGATGAAAACACTGCAATTCAAATAATTGGATTAATGCAGCAAGCAAAAGTTGTTGAGGTTAATTCTTCGATTGCAATTCAAGCAGCGAAACTTAGTGTAGCTCAAAAAATACCAATGGCTGATAGTTTAATTTATACTACTGCGCAGCAATTCAAAGCTATTGTCTGGACTCAGGATAATGATTTTAAAGATTTGGAAAATGTAAAATATTTTAAGAAATAATAAGTAGTGACAAGTCTAAAACTTGTCACCAAAAGTCACATATTAAATTCTCTACAACAACTCTTCTTCCAAAGCAATTACTTTTGGAAATAAAATATTATTTTCAAGATGAACATGCTTATGCAAATCTTCTTCAAAATCTTTTAGCTCTTGATAAGTAACTTTAAATGTATTGCATGCATCGGCAGGAGGAGTATAATTATTTGAGAGATTTCTTATTTCATATAATTCATCACCGGCAGCTTCATGTTCTGCCATCATCATTTTAATTGGATTTTTTGCTGTCCCGAAAAACGGCAGTTCTGCTTTTGAACCTGACTTTTTAGCATTTGCTAGTTTTTTAATATAAGGAAATAATATTTCTTCTTCTTTCATCATATGCATTTTTAAATCTTTGTACACAACTGCAAATTTCTGTGCAATTTCAATTACTTCCTCATGATTATCGCCATGAACAGAAGCAACTTTTTGTGTGTGTGCTGCTAAAATAGGAGTCATCTTTCTAACATAAGCATGATGATTATTTATTATGTAATCAGTTAGAAAATCCACATCCCAATCATCATATTTATTTTCATCAACATTGGAATTTGTATTTAATGAATATTAAGCTCATCTATAATTGCAGAACTTTCAATTCCCTTTTCTTCGCAAGCCTGCGCTATTGGCTTGTTTCCGCGGCAGCAAAAATCCAATCCGTATTTTTCAAATACTGCTGCTGCTCGAAAATTATCTTTAACAATCTGCGATAATGTTTGTCAGTATAATTTTCGGTTAATGTTTCTTCTTTCATTTTTTTACTCCTTTAATTTTTGTTATTAAAATCTCTACTCATTGTCATTTCGACCGAAGGGAGAAATCTGTTTTTCTACTAAAGATTTCTCAGTCGAAGACTCATTCGAAATGACAATCCAAAATTCACTGTTTACTTTTCGCAGCCGATTCTTCATTTAATTCTTTCACTGCAGTTGTCCCTTCAGGGTGTCCGTATGAATTCATCATTTTATAATGAATTAAATAATCTTGTTTGGAAATATTATTATCCCAATGTCCGGTAAGCATTCCGATACCCGTAACAGCCATGAAAATTACAACTACAGCAATCGCGACTAACTTTTTTGAAATCTTTTTCTTCTTCGGCAGCATGGATGTAAGATTTAAAGTATCCGCAACAGGACAAGCATCAACGCAGCTTAAGCAGGTTGTACATTCATCAGAATAAACTGTTTTTACTTTATCAACTTTTATATTTGAAGGACAAGCCTTTGCGCACAATCCGCAGTCAATACAGCTAACCGGATTTCGTTTAATTTTGTTAGGACTTAAAAAATTGAAAATACCGAGAAGTGCACCGTAAGGACAGAGATATCTGCACCAAAATCCGCGTATGAAAATTGAAAGTACAAACAAAACAGACAAGATTATTACAGCGGTTCTTGATAAATCCGCAAAGAAATAATACATCTTTAAATCCGCAACTTGATTATAGGGACTGTCAAGAAATGCTTTAAGTGCCATGTCAGACATTAAAAAGAAAACCGTGTAGAATAAAAATCCAAGAAGTAAATATTTTAGGCTGCGGAGAGGATAATCCAGCCATTTGGGAAGCTTTAATTTTTTCTTAAATATTTTTTGTCCGAAGTCCCCAACTAATTCGGAAATAAAACCAACCGGGCAGAACCAACTGCAAAATGATTTTCCAAAAACTAAAGACATCAAAACAATAGCAAGAAAGATAAACATTCCCGCCGGATGAGCATGATGCACTTGTCCGGTTTTTAGGAATAAATAAAAGCTCATCAGCGAACTGATTGGAAGAAACCCATCAACTCCCGGAGGCCGGCTTACAAATTGTGCTGCTCCCCCGCTGCTTAAATATTTTGCGAAGAAATAAAATTGAACTCCAATCCAGATACATAATAACGCAAATAAAGATTGAATGATAAATCTTATTTTCTGAATAGGTTTTTCAGTGTTCCTAATAATTTTTTTCTTTGTTCTTTTTGCGGCTGTTTCAATTACATCAGTATTCATAATCAGACTCTTTTATCTTATTTATGTATAAAAAAAATGTTTAAAAATATTAAAGGCTGTTTACCTTATTTAAAGTTTTATCTTTCAGTTGATCTAAAGTTTCATCATTTAACATGTTGTAAGCTTTTGTTCTTAGCTCTCCCCATTTTGAATGAAGCGGGCATGGATGATCAGGCGAACATTCCGGGAAGCCAAGCACGCAGCTATTAAAAATATCCAGGCCGTCAATGGCTCCAACAATATCAATTAATCTAACTTGAGCAGGATTTTTAGCTAGAGCAAATCCGCCGGACTTCCCTTTTTTAGAATAAACAATTCCGCTTTCAGTTAAGCTTTGTAGAATCTTGGAAACAAACTCTTTTGGGATACCTAACTTCTTTGCAATTTCATCAACCGGCACAACTTCGCTTTCACTTTTTTTAGCAGCCAAGTAAAGTACAGCTTGTAACCCGTATTCACACTTTTTAGAAAATATTACTGTCATTTCTATAATCAGATTTTTTTGTCTGATTAAAGATATGGAGAAATTATTTACATGTCAAATTAATTTTTGAAAAAATCTATATATAAAAAAAGCCCGCCTAAAAATTTAGGCAGGCTTTACATGAACATGAAGGGGATCTACTGAATTGTAATAAATCTTTCTCTTGGAGTCATAGAAATTCCACATCGCTCTGGTGCTTCACCATCATAAGTATTACCGCAGGTTGTACAAACCATGTAAAGCGATGAAAGAGATGTTTTCTTGATTGTCATTTAATTTTTCAAGTGCATTCTTATACATTACTTTATGTTTCTTTTCTGTTTGAAAAGCATAATTAAATGAAATTAAAGCTAAAGTCACCTTACCGTCTTGAGCATTCTTAAGAAATTCAGGATACATTGTAGCAACTTCATATGATTCACCATTGATAGCATCTTCCAAATTTTCTTTTGTTGATTTTACTTCAAACTTTGGTTCAATTTTACCGACTTTGACATCTAACTGCTCAAGCACTGCCCTATGATTATTTGCATGAACTTTTTCAGATTTCGAAGCTGCTTCAAATAATAAAGCAATTTTGTTAAAACCATCTGCTTTTGCTTTTTTAGAATAAGCCAAATACTTGGCACTTGCAGTTGTTTCACCGGTTAATGCATCTTTTAAATTTTCTATTGTTACTAACTCTGCTTTAGTAGGATTTTTTGCGAAGCTTATTGAACCGGCTATTGATAATGTCAACAGCATGACGAGTAATGTTTTTATTTTCATCTTTGACTCCTTTTAATTGATTATTAAAATTTACTCACCAAAGTTACATTTGAAGTCTAAAATGAACTTTAAACATTTCTTAAAAATTGATTAAAATATAACTCCAATTGAAATAAATATTAGGTATAATATGTTAGCATTAAAACTTTGACATAAAAGAACAATGTCATTTCGACCAAAGGGAGAAATCCATCTTGATAAAAAGTTAAAGATTTCTCTCTCGAAGACTCGTTCGAAATGACAATAAATGTTAAAAATATTTAACTTTCTTTAGTTGGGAAGTAAATAAATACTGTTGTTCCATTTCCTGATTGGCTTTTTATTTCCAGCTTTATGTTTTGAAGATCGGAGAGTTTTTTTACAATTGCTAAACCAAGTCCATTCCCCATTATTTTTGAATTTCTTGATTCATCAGCTCGATAGAATCGATCAAATATTTTGGCAGCCTGTTCGTCAGTCATTCCTACTCCTTCATCTTGAATTGAACAAAATATTGATGAATTATTCTTATCAATTTTAATTTCAATATTAGAATTAGGCTCGGAATATTTTATAGAATTTGAAATAATATTTTCAAAAATTATATCCATCAATTCAGGGTCAGCTTTAACTAAAACGTTATCATTTTCTGCTTTTATTTTTACTAAAATGTTTTTCTGTTCAATTTGGTTTTGAAGCCGTTTTAATACAGGATTAATTTTCATGTTCAAATTACATTCAACAACTTTTGGTACAATCTTACCGCTTTCATAACGCGCCAGCATTAACAATTGATCTATTAAAGAAGACATCCGGTTAACTTCACTAATACAATACGATACTTTATTTTCATACTGTTCCACTTCTCTCGGTTTTCTAATTAACACTTCCAACGTTCCTTTAATAACGGCAAGCGGGGTTCTTAATTCATGTGATGCATCTGCCGTAAACTGCTTTTCACGAAGCACGGCATCTTCAAGCCTGTCTAAAAGATTATTTATTGTTGAAGTTAGTTTATATAATTCATCTTTATGAGGCGGAAGCTTGATGCGTTCATTTAAGTTTTCTTTTGTAATTCTTTCGGCAATTGAAATAACTTGGTTAATTGGCTGGATGCTTTTTCCGGCAAAGAATCTTGTTATAAAAAACAAAACGACCAGAACAAAAGGATAAGCAATAAAAAGAACTATTTTGAGGTTGTCCAAAACAACCGCAGATTCTTCAAGTGGAATTGAAACAATTAAGTACCCAAGAATTTTTCCATTAGGATTTTGAATCGGCATTTGAAGCTGCCTGGTTGGCTGATTTGAAAGTTCAGTATTAAAATAGGATTTTGTTTTTAAATTTAAATCTACTTTCAATTTTATATCAAGAAGGTTGCCTGTCTTCTTAATTATATTTCCAACTGAATCAGTTACTTGAACAAAAGTTGGGTTGACTTCAATCTGGCTGTGTTCCTTCTCAGTCCATTCAAAAGGATTTGCAAATAAGAATTTATCATTTAGAATTACTATACTGTTAAATACTTCACTTGCTTCTGCATCTAAATCACCATCAAGATGAGTATAAACTGTTTTATGCACTACATAATAAATTGTTAAAAAGAGAATAAGAATCAAAACAGCAGTGGCTGCTAAATAATAAAATGAAATTCTATTTCTTAAGCTAAGTGTATTCATTCTTCTTTAATTATGTAGCCCACTCCCCTAACAGTTTGAATAAAGCTCTTTTCGTTACCGGTATCCAATTTCTTTCTAAGGAAATTTATATAAACATCAATCACAGAAGTGTCCGCATCAAAATGAATATCCCACACATGTTCAATTATTCTTGTTCTGGTGCAGACTTTATTTTTATTTCTTATTAGAAATTCAAGCAGTGAAAATTCTTTTTGGGTTAAAGTTATTTCATTCGAATCTTTAAAAACCTGGTGAGTATTCAAATCCAATTTAATATCATTAAAAGTTAAAACCGACTGCTCGCCTTCTTTAGTTCTTAATTGAACTCTAATTCTTGCGAGCAGCTCTTCAAATTCAAACGGCTTTTTGATGTAGTCATTGGCACCGGCTTCCAAACCAAACACAGTATCCTGAACAGTATCTTTTGCAGTTAAAAATATAATAGGAACTGATTTATTTGTGATTTCTAATTTCCTGCAAACTTCAATTCCGCTGATGCCTGGAATCATCCAATCCAATAAGATTAAATCATAATCATTAACAACTGCAAGCCTTAAACCGGAATTACCATTGTCGGCAACATCCACGGCAAAAGATTCTTCTTCCAATCCGTCTTTTATAAAATTAGCTATCCCAGTTTCATCTTCAACAATAAGGATTCTCATTATAGGAATTAGTCCTCTTCATCTAAATTATTATTTGAATTAAAATCCATTCCTAAATTTAATTGAACTCCTGCTGCATGTTTGAAAACTAATTCTCCGCCATAATACCCTGTTCTTGCAATTGAAAGTACACCAATTAAAAATAAAGCTAAGGCAATCCATTTATAAGCCCCGGAATATTTTTTAAATGCTACAAAACCAATCCGGACTACAGAAGCAACAACCATAACCCATAAAGATAACATTGCTGCTGATTCATGAGTTTCCAATGCCTGTTTTAAAGCTCCAACTTCTGAAATTCCATCGCCTGCCAGATCCCCGGAAAAGTATGCTGCAATTACTCCCAACGTTCCCAAAATTAATAAATAAAAACCTGCTTTGCTAAAAAAATCCTTTTTAACGAACGTACCGATTAAATCAAATAAGAAACCGACAATTAATAATGCAATCGGAAAGTGGACTATCATTGGATGAATATGAGTTGTGTCTATCATTTTTGTATCTCCTTAAAATGTTATGTACAAAAATAGATTTACACCTTTAAAACATTCTAAACGGTTTCTTAAAATTTGCTTAAAATAAATTTTAATTTATAATTTCTTCTTCCCTAAGTGTAGCATATCTTCTATCCTGATACAATCTCCCTATTCCAGCACCAATTATAAATACGATGGATGAATAATAAATCCAGAATGCAACTACTATTACCAATGCATAGGTTCCGTAAATCTTCCCAAATGCAGAATAATTATAAAGATAAAATCCGAAAAGCTGTTTTGCAGTTTCCCATAAGAGTGCTGCCCAGAGTGCGCTTATCAAAGTTGCTTTCTTCCCCAATTTTTTAATCGGCACAATATAATATAGAGTTGTAAAAACAATGAATATAATACTGACTGATATAAGTGAGAAAATTAAATGCTCAAATACTCCGGATTCAAAAAATTTTAATACTTCAAATTTAGTTGCATACTGCCTCAAGCACTTCAAGCACAGGCATTAAAATAGTCGTTATAAAGAAAATCAAAATTACCATCAGCACTAAAGCAAAATCTTTAAGCTTTCCTAAAAGAACATTAACATCTGTTCCGGTCCCGTAAATACGTGTTAAAATAGTACGCATGCTGCTGAATAAGCCGCTGGCGGCAATCAGCAATCCAAAACCTCCGATAAGTCCGGCAATGTTTCTGTATTCAATTACTTCATTTATCCTGGTGAAAATTATTTTTTTAACAAACTCAGAATATTTGTAATAAGGAATGATGGTATCAATTAAAAGATTTATTTGAGACTGCATATTTGTGGAATCAAGAACATTTCCAAGCACAGCAAAAATTATAAGCACAAATGGGATAATACAAACAAAAAGAGAAAATGCTAATCCGCCGCCAAGTAAGAAGACATGGTTTTCATCAATAATTTTGATAAGCCCGCCAAAATAATGTTTGACGAACTCTTTAACTTTGCGGAAGGTAGGAATTAAGTGGAGATAGAATCTAACTTTTCTGAAGACTAAATATAAAGCCGAGTTTTTTAATTGTTCTTTAACTTTATTGATTCGAGCATTAATCATTCATGATTCTTGGAATCGTTAAGTAATACTTTTCTGATAATATATCTAAGCCGATATTTATTTCATTATTAACTTTTAGATTTTTTCCGCCTGTAATTCCAAGATAAGTAAATATTTGTTTTGAATCATTTAGAGTTTCTTCAAACTCATTTTTATTTTCCGGTTTGATAGAAACAATTATTCTTGATTGGCTTTCAGAGAAAAGAGAAAAATCTTTTCGAGTTTTAATAGGAATTTTTACATCTGCTCCAATAAAATTATTTTCATCCATAATACAGCATTCAGCAATTGTTGATACAATTCCGCCTTCTGAAATATCATGGGCAGAATTAATTAATTTTCTTGCCGATTAATTTTAATAGTGAATCATGTAATTTTTTTTCAACTTCTAAATTTAATTTTGGTGATTCGCCGGAAACCTTACTATGAATTATTTTTAAATATTCACTTCCGCCAAACTCTTCAAAATCTTCTCCTAAAACATAAATTAAATCGCCTTCATTTTTGAAATTTGAAGTCGTAACATTTTTAACATCTTCAATCAAGCCAACCATTCCAATTGTAGGTGTTGGATATACCGCAACATTTGGTGATTCATTATAAAAGCTGACATTGCCGCCGGTAACAGGAGTATCAAAAAATCTGCAAGCTTCTCCCATTCCTTCAATTGCTTCTTTGAATTGCCAGTAAACTTCAGGTTTGTAAGGATTGCCGAAGTTTAAGCAATTAGTAATCGCTAAAGGAATTCCGCCGGAACAAACAATATTTCTTGCTGATTCGGCAACTGCAATTTTAGCTCCTTCTTTTGGATTCAAATAAACATATCGCGAATTGCAATCTGTCTTCATTGCCAAAGCTTTATTTGTTCCTTTAAGAAAAATAACTGCTGAATCAGAAGGTCCGGGGCCGACAATAGTATTGGTTCTTACCATTGAATCATATTGTTCATACACCCATTTTTTTGAAGCTATATTTGGAGAAGAAAATATTTTAATAAAAGTATCTTGAATATTTTTTGGTTCAGGTAAAGTAGAAAAATCAAATATCCTGGTTTCTTTTAAATAAGCCGGTTCTTTTGTTTCACGATTATAAACAGGTGCGCCGCCGCCAAGAACCAATTCATAGGAAGGAATTACTGCTTTTTCTTCTCCTTCATAATTAATATGAAGAAGACCATCGTTGGTTACTTCGCCTATAATTTCGCAATGCAAATCCCACTTTGTTAGAACTTCTTTTACTTTATCTTCATAACCCTTCTTTACACAGCAGAGCATTCTTTCCTGACTTTCGGAAAGCATAATTTCATAGGCAGTCATTCCTTTTTCGCGCAAAGGGACTTTACTCAAATTAATTTTCAAACCTGACTTCACCTTTGGCACTCATCTCACTTGTTGAGCATGCAATTCCCGCAGCACCCATATCTTGAATTCCAATCAGCCAGCCATTCTTTACAATTTCAAGAGAAGCTTCGAGTAAAAGTTTTTCTGTAAAAGGATCCCCTACTTGCACTGATGGACGTTTTGCTTCAGACTTTTCTGAAATTTCTTCGGAAGCAAAAGTAGCTCCATGAATTCCATCTCTTCCGGTTGAAGAGCCAACAATCATTACTGGATTTCCTTCACCTTTAGCAACAGCACTGGCAACATTTTCTTTATTTACAATTCCAACAGACATTGCATTCACTAAAGGATTGCCTTGATAAGATTCATCAAAATAGACTTCACCGGCAACTGTTGGAATTCCTAAACAATTTCCATAATCCCCAATTCCTTTAACAACACCTTCAAATAAAAATCTTGTGCGTGCATCTTTTAAAGAACCGAAACGAAGTGAATTTAAAGAAGCAATTGGACGTGCACCCATCGTAAAAATATCTCTCATTATTCCGCCAACTCCTGTGGCTGCACCTTGATAAGGTTCAACAGCAGATGGATGATTATGGCTTTCAATTTTAAAAGCAACTGCAAGCCCATCGCCAATATCCACAAGCCCGGCATTTTCTTCACCGGCTCCAACCAGTAATTTTCCGCCGGATCGAGGCAAGGTTTTTAATAAAGCAATTGAATTTTTATAGCTGCAATGTTCACTCCACATCACACTGAAAATTCCAAGCTCTGTAAAAGTTGGAACTCTTCCTAAAATATTTTTTATTTTTTCAAATTCTTCTTCTGTTAAACCATGTTCTTTGGCTAAATCCAGATTTACTTGCATTTCTTGCATTAATTTCTCGTAAAATTAAGGTTGATAAATTTTATAAATGAACTGCTTCAAATATAACATATTCACTGAAGTCTTCGAAACCTAATTTATATCACATCAATACTATTTTGTGATGTTTCTTAAAGCAATGGAGCAAAATTAAAAATATATTTATATCAACATTTTAGTGAATTAAGTCATTTCTAAAATTTCCTTTTTTAAATCATAAAAAGAACAGGCGACTGTGCTGTACTTAAAAAATAATACTACGTCAAATATGAGATACAACAGGAAGAATATTTTAATCGTATTTGGCGTTATTGCAGCAACTATCATTATAATTCTTTTGTTTTCATATCCTTTTATGAATTATATAATTAAACCAAAAATACTAAAGGGAATAAATAATGATAATAATTTTGAGCTAAATATTGATAATCTAAGCTATAATATTCTGTCAAATAGTTTTAATTTTTCAAACAGTAACTTTAGAAACAATCAGTCAAGTAATAACAACATTAATTTTTCAATAAATGCAACTGATTTATCAATTCAAAATATTAATTGGTTGAAATATATTTTTAATGATGAATTTGTTTGCAGATCAATTGAGATTAGTAATCCTTCAATTAAAATAGATGAATTAAAATCCAAATCAGATAAGAAAAATTCAAATAACAATAAATCATTCAATGTAAATTCATTAAAGCAAATTCCTATAAAATTTAACAAGCTTGAAATTAATAATGGAAAATACGTTCGCAGAAATTCAAATCAATTAACAGTTGATTCGATTAAATCATTTAACGTTATAGTTGAAGATTTTAGAGAAGATATATCAGACAAAGATTCTAAACTATTTTCAGATTTATCTTTAAATATTAAAGATGCCTATAAACTTTTACCGGAAGAAGGATATATATTAAAAATTGGGAAAGCGAATGTTTCACCTTTTAATTCATCCATAAAAATTAAATCAATAAATTTTGAACCTTACATTTCTGACGAAGAATTTTTTAGCAGAAAGAAATACAGAACTGATAGATATAAAATCGATATTAATTCATTGATAATTAATGATTTTAATTTTTCAAGGTTTATTAATAATAGGGATTTAATTACCGCAGAAATTAATTTAAGTAAATTTTATGTTGATATACTAACTCCAAAAGATATTCCTGTTGAACCTTATTACAATCCTCAAATGCCTAATGAAAACTTTAGAGATATTAACTCCAAGATAGATATAAATAAAATCTTAATAACAAAGGGAAATATAGTAGTGGAAGTCTCGCTACGGTTATAGTAAAAATCCGGCAAGACTATCTTTCACTAATATCAAAGCAGAAATAAAAAATATAAATAATATAAAGAGTAAACAAGACAGCATTAACCCATGCAAAATTTCTGTAACATCAAAATTAGCTGACGCCGGAGTGTTAACTGTAAATATGAATTTACCGCTTTTGTCAAAAGATTTTTCATTAAACTATTCCGGTTCTCTTAGCAGTATAAGCGCAGAAAGACTTAACTCACAATTAATAGTTGCGAACTTAATTAAAGTAGTCTCAGGAAAAATTGATTCAATACAATTTGAAGTTAAAATAAAAAATGGCTTGTCTTCAGCAAAACTTAACGCCGCCTATAGAAAATTGGTAATTAAAAAAATAGAAGAAGCAAATTTCAAATAAAGAACCTGAAAACTCAGCTTTACAAAGTTTTATAACCAATCAATTTGTAATAAGGCATTCTAATCCAAATGAGAAAGGAAATAAACTTGGAAGATTTTATTATTCAAAAAAAAATGACGACGCATTTATGGATATAATTTGGAAATCCGTTAAAGGCGCGTTAGGGGACGTAATTGGTTTTTAAATAAATTAGTGCATTTGTTCTATATACATAGTTGTTTTGAAAAATTATGTTGGGGTTAGGATATGCCAAATATTAAAATAGGGAAATCACAAAAAAAGTGGACAAAATGATTGAAATTAAAGAAAGCATAACAGTAAGATATCCATCGAGCAAAATGTTTTTATTCATTAGTAATTATAGAAACGATGTGCTTTGGCGCGAAATTGTGGACGAAATTAATGCCCCTCCATTAGGCGAAATAAATGTGGGAACAAAAACAAATGAAACAATAAGTTTTCTCGGTAAAAAATTTTCAACACCCGCTGAAGTAAAAGAATTCCAGCCGGATAAAAAAATATCCCTTCAGAATTTAGATGATGAAATAAAAATATTCAGCTCTCGAGAAGTTAAGGGAAGCGGAGAAGAAACTGTATTTCATTATTACCTTAAAGTTGAACCAAAAAAAATCAACAAATTTGTAATCCCACTTTTAAAAAATTCTCTCACAAAACAAATAAGAAAAGATTTGCAGCGGTTAAAAGTTGTAATGCAAAAAATGCCGGAGAATCAGATTTCGCTTTAATATATTTAGAGCTTAAAAAGAAATTTAATGAAACCACTCTTTAAAATTGCTTTTAATGCATTTACGCCGGGACTTTAAAAAGCTTTCTTTCTTTATTTTTCTGTACCCAAACAATTCATACCTTATGAGTCAAGGATATAAATAATGTATACAGTAAATTCTAAATGAAAGAAGATAAAATGATCAGAACTTTCGATGAGAAATAAATTTAACTAACAGATAAAAACGTTTCATCACAATGTATAAAAAAAAGTAAGAGTCTTGGAATTAAAATCAAAAGCAGCAGCCCACATATACTTTATTCTAACTTGAAAGTAATGAAGCTCGCAATCAGCATCTTTTCATACCCCCAAACAGTTGACGTTAATTTTTAATTGACATTTAATAAGGAATAAACTAATGATAATATCAGATAACATAATAAGAACATTACTAATCAGTTCGATTGTACTTTATATACTTGCTTTTTTCGCCAACTTTTTAAATTCCCATTCAATAATTTATATTCTCATTTTAAATAGTGTCTCATCATTTTCAATATTATTTTACTGGATTCTTAAACAATTTCATATAACACAACATTATTTTGAGCTGAGTGAAATTGTTGTATTATTTTTTGAAATCTTATTTTTAGTACTTTCTATATATGGAATCTTTTGTAGTACTTTTAATAAATGGCCTAAAATTATTAACTATGGAATCTTTGGAATTCACTTTATCGTATTAGTCCTTTTTTTAATATTTATGATGACATTTAAATTAAAAAAATTAATTTAACTCTTATTGATAACAAGACTTTAGAAAAAATGAAGATTACGAAACAGCTGAAAATTTAGATTTTAATTTTATGATGATCTTAAATATTCAAAAACTCATTCCATATTTTATATAGCTGCCACATGGACAAAATTATCTTTACTATAATAAGCAGTTATATCTTTGACCACTTATAATAAATATTATCCTTCTAAAATTGAATAAAAAATATTTGTTATGTAATTTAGTCTATCCAATTCAACAAGGAGGGCAACAGAATTGAGAAAGTTAAACATTACTTTAGTTATCTCTAATCTTTTTATTTCCACTTTATCATTTGCTAAAGAGTATAATTTATTTTCCCCGAACAAAGTAAATGAAATCAGGATTAACATTGATAATAAAATTACTTACTCAGTTTTTTCCAATGGCAATGAACTTATCTCTCCTTCTTCAATTTCATTAGAACTTGGGAGTGGTACAAAGTTGGGGTTAACCCGAAGTATTGGATGTTCAAAAAAGAACTGCCGATACTGTTATTTATCCTATAATAAAAGTGAAGAGTGATAAAATAATCGATTCATACAATGAATTGAATATAAACTTTAAGAAGAATTATAGTCTTGTTTTTAGAGCGTATGATAATGGAGTGGCATACAGATTTGAAACAAATTTAAAAGACAGTATAAAGATTAAAAATGAAGAAGCCTCTTTTAATTTCTCACCGGATGATACTCTTTATTTTCCAAGGGAAGAAACTTTTATTTCTCATAACGAAAGGATTTATGAAAAATTTCCTTTTAGTAAAGCACAGCCCGACAGCTTTTGCAGCTTACCTGCATTAATAAAAAAACACAATGGAGTGGATGTACTAATTACTGAAGCAGATCTTGAGGATTATCCAGGCTTGTGGTTGAAAATAAATAAAGAACATAACTTATCTGGTATTCATCCTAATTATATTTTGAATGAAAAAGTGGAACGCGATAAAGATACAAAAGTAATTAAAGAGAGCTGATTACATTGCCAATACTATAGGTACAAGAACGTTTCCATGGAGAGTAATGATGATTGCACAGACGGATGCAGATTTGATTAATGAACCAAATGGTTTATCTTTTATCAAAGCCATTACAGTTAAAAGAAACTTCCTGGATTAAACCTGGAAAAGTTTCATGGGACTGGTGGAATGCGTTAAATGTTTATGGAGTTGATTTTAAATCGGGCATAAATACTGAGACTTATAAATACTATATTGATTTCGCTTCAAAATATAATATCGATTATATTATTCTTGATGAAGGATGGTCAGGAAATAACGGTTTAGATTTTAATGACCCGGAATTCAAGGAAGATATTACTTCCGTCAATCCCGATATAAATATGGAAAAGCTTCTCTCTTACGCCAAAGAAAAAAATGTAGGTTTAATTCTATGGGTAACCTGGAAAGGATTGGAAAGGCAAATGGATAAAGCATTTGACCTTTATCAAAAATGGGGTATTGAAGGAGTAAAAGTAGATTTCATGCAGAGAGATGATCAATGGATGGTTAATTATTATTGGAAAGTTGCACGAGAAGCTGCAAAAAGAAAATTGCTTGTCGATTTTCATGGTGCTTATAAACCAAGTGGATTACGTAGAGCATATCCAAATGTTATAAATAGAGAAGGCGTACGCGGTTTGGAAAATTGCAAATGGTCAAATGATTTTGTCCCTGACCATGAAGTTACCCTTCCTTTTATTAGGATGGCTGCAGGGCCAATGGATTATACTCCTGGAGCAATGAACAATGCACAAAAGCAGAACTATCGCCCTATCTTTGAACGGCCAATGAGTATGGGAACAAGATGCCATCAATTGGCGATGTATGTAGTTTATGAAGCGCCTTTACAAATGCTTGCAGATAATCCGTCAAACTATTTAAAAGAACCTGAATGCATGAATTTTTTAAGTAAAGTCCCGACAGTGTGGGATGAAACAAAAGTGCTTTATGCTAAAATTAGTGATTATGTTGTAATTGCAAGAAAGGCCAAAGATACATGGTACATTGGAGCAATGTCAGGAATTAATCCTGAAAAATTCACGATTGATTTTTCTTTTTTAAGTTCAGGTGAATATTCAATTGATATTTATCAAGATGGAGTGAATGCAGATAGATACGGGAATGATTATAAGAAAAGTACAACCCAAATTACAAAAGATACAAAGCTAAATATTAATCTTGCACCTGCCGGCGGCTGGGCGGCAAGGATTTATAAAACTAAGTAACAAAAAAGTGGATTAAATTTATGGAAATAAAAATGCTCACATAAAAAACCAGTCAGAACCAGCATATTGATTTTAGCTTTTATCTTATTGTTAGGTGTAATTTCAATGGCTATTAGGTTTTTATAATCATGATTCACTTTTTATTACTTTAGGAATTGCAATCACTTTTATTACAAGTTTGATGATTGCTCTGCAGAATAGTTGTTTGCATTAACCGAAATCAGAAAAGTCTTGGATAATAAATTTAAAATTACCTAAATATTCAAAAACTCATTCCAGATTTTGTTAAAATTCTATAGCTCAATTGTATAGTTATTAGATTTTAAATTAAGGATTGAATTACAACAATTGCAAGATTATATTTAAACTAAGAATGAAAAAAGGTAATAGTTATGAATGAAATATTTAATCTAAATCAATTGGAAGATATAAAGAAATTAAGCGTAGCAGAACGTATTTTAATAGTAGAAGATATTTGGGATTGCATAATTTCTTCCAAAGAGGATTTCCCTTTAACTGATGAACAAAAAGAAGAATTGGACTTACGTTTAGAAGCTTACTATAAGAATCCTGGGGAAGGCAAATCATGGGAAGAGGTTAAAAAAAATATCCAATCTAAAATATGAAATATAAATTAATAATTAGGCCTGAAGCTGAGGCAGAATTATTAGAAACTGTAAAATGGTATGAAGAAAAAGTTCAGGGTTAAGGGTCAAGTTTTCTGTTGAATGTTGAAGCTGTAATTGAAACAATTTTAAGATTGCCAGAAGCATACACTCCAATTTATAAGAATACGAGAAGAGCATTAGTTAGAAAGTTTCCCTTTGGAGTTAATTATCTAATTGAAAATGAAAATATTATTGTGTTAGCTGTTTTTCATGCTAAAAGAAATCCTAAAGAATGGAAAAAACGTTTAACATAAAAGATATTACATAGATTTTATAAAGAAATACTAAATATTCAAAAACTCATTCCAGATTTTATATAACTGGTAAGTTGCACAAATATCTTCGCCGCAATAGACTGCAATATCTTTTATTCTTCCGGCTTCATATAAATTTTTTACTTCCATTCCTGAAACTTCATGACTCTTTGGTGACTTAATTCCAAAGGCATGACAGTAAAAATCCAAATTAAATTTTCTTGTGGTACTATAAAATGTGAATTGCTCAAGCAGGTCAATATGAGTTGAAGTATCAAATCTGTTTTTAAATAAATTTTTGGTAGGCTTAATTTTATTGATTGCTGATCTCATCATCATAAATGGAATGTCAAAGTTTCTTCCATTAAAAGTAATCACTTGATCAGTTACATCAATAATGCGCCAGAAAGATTCAATCATTTCAATTTCGCTCAATCCTTTATAATGAATATTTTTTTCTTCAACTGCCCATTCTTCTTTGTCATTATTTTCGAAATACACAAATGATTTTTCTTTTTCTACATCATAAATTCCGATTGCAATGACTTTGGCAGTAAAAGGATACAAGCTTAAATATCTTATTGCATCATCTTTCTTTTGATTTTTAATATCTTCGTCATGTTCTTTTTCAGCGAATCTTAGAAGATATTCCTGCTGGCTTTCTGCAAGCGATTCGAATGGATAGCTGCTTGTTTCAATATCGAAAATGATTCTTCGCATTTTGACTCCCTTATTTTGTTAAATATTATTCCCCTTCTTTAAGTATTTTCACTACTCTTTCATATTTTTTTACTTTATCATAAAAGTCATTTGGAAGATTTGTTGATTGTTTTGTAGCAGGGTCTACTTGAACAATTACCCCCGAACCTTCAACAATAATATTATTTCTTTTTGAATTTACAATTAAATGATCAAAACCGAAACTGCTGTTTTTAATAAATGATATTTTTGAATATATCTCGAGTTCGTCATCGTAATGCGCAAAGCCTTTATAATTCAATTCGTTTCTTACAATAAAAAATAATCTCCCGTCAGAGAATATTCCTTTTTCGGGCATCAAACCCAGTTCTTTAATATATTGTAGTCTTGCGTGTTCAAAGTAATTGATGATAAACAGCATTATTGCAGACACCAAGCATGTCTACTTCGTTAAATCTTACGGTAACAGTTATTTTATGTTTGAAGTCTTTTATTTCCATGAAGGTTAAACCCACCCCTCTCGGGAGGGGATGTTTAGAAAATTTTAATTGATAAAAACAATCTTATTTAATCATATTTATAAAAAATTATAATTTTAGCTTTTAAATTTACTCAAATACTTCTTTAAATATTTTTATTGCTGTATTGATATCATTAGAATTAACATCCAAATGTGTGACGGCTCGAATGGAATCAACTTTACCTACTGAAATTAGCAAGCCTTTGTTCTTTACATTTTTCAATAGCATCATCAACAGTAATTTTCAAAGGTTTAAAAATTAAAATATTTGTTTGAACAGCACTCAAATCGATTTTAATATTTTTAATTTCATTTAAAGCTTCACCAAGCAATTTAGCTTTTTGATGATCTTCTTTTAATCTTTCAAAATTATTTTGAAGCGCATATAATCCTGCAGCAGCTAAAATTCCAACTTGTCTCATTCCCCCGCCCCAGGCTTTTCTAACACGAAATGCTTCTTGAATAAATTCTTTACTGCCTGCAATTATAGAACCAACCGGTGCTCCTAATCCTTTTGAAAGACAGCATGAAATTGTATTAAAATGTGATGCATATTCTTTTACAGATATTCCCGTTTCAACTGAAGCATTCCATATTCTCGCTCCATCAAGATGATAATATAAATTATATTTTTTTGCTACTTCTTTTAGCTCAATTATTTTATCCAATCGGTTGAATTGCACCGCTTGCACGGTTATGTGTATTTTCCACTGCAATTACTTTTGAACGAGGCATATAATAAGCGCTGGTTGGACGAATATAATTTTCAACATCAGCAGCAGACATTACACCTTTAACTCCATCAACAGGCAAAAGTTGTATGCCGCTAATTGCAGCAGGCGAACCGGATTCATAATTAAAAATATGCGCATCTCTTTCACAAATAACTTCATCGCCGGGATTTGTTAAAACATTTAAGCAAATTTGATTTCCCATTACTCCGCTGCTTACAAACAAAGCTGCTTCTTTTCCTAAAAGTTCAGCCGCATATTCTTCCAATTTTTTTACAGTCGGATCTTCACGAAAAACATCATCACCAACTTCTGCTTCGTACATTGCCTTTCGCATTTCCTGTGATGGTTTTGTTACAGTATCACTTCTTAAATCAATTATTTTATTCATAACTAGTTACACCAAATGAATTTTATACTTTAAATTTTACTTTTAATTTTTTAATGAAAAACATTCCGGCAATCCAAACAGAAATAACACAGCTAATTACAGGAACTATATAAGGATTTTTTGTAAAGAAAGTTTCATCTTTCTGAATAATTACATCACCAACTATGTAATCTTTAGTTAGCATTTTAGTTTGAGTTATAGTTCTTCCCAAAGGATCAATAATACAGCTTATGCCCCCATTAGCAGCACGCACAACCGATTTTCTATTTTCCACCGCACGTAGTACTGCAATTTCTTCATGCTGATAAGGGCCGCTTAAATTTCCATACCAGCTATCGTTTGTAACAACGGAAATTAAATCTGCGCCTCTTCTAACAAATTCAGTAACAAAATATGGATAGATAGATTCATAACAAACTAAAGCATTAATTCTTAAAGTATCATCTTCTCTCAAATTCATATTTTTTTCTCAACTTCATTTTAAATACAACCGTATCTTTCCCAACATTCCAGCCTGTAATTCCAACTCCCCATTTAATTAAATCACCAAGAAAAGGAAGCTGATCAACAAATGGAACACGCTCACCAAATGGAACTAATTTCATTTTACCATAACGCTGGATATGTTTTGTATCCAGGATTAAACATATACACACCGTTATAGGTTGTATAATAAAATTTTCCAAGCTCACTATACTTCACATCTGAAGGCATCTTTTGCCTTTTTCATAATAAACAATATCAGGCATGCCGGTTAATAAACTTACATTATTCCTGTCAACAAAATCGTAGATAGAGTTTAAAGTAGAATGATACATGGCGCCTTTAATAAAAACAGGCAAAGCCGTTTCAGGCCAAACAATTAATTCTGCACCTTTATCAATTGCTTTTTGGGAAAGGTTAAAGTACATATTTGTTAATTGATTAATATCTCCGCCTTGCCATTTTTCCCATGGGTTAATATTGGGTTGTATTAATCCAACTCCTGACTTTTTCTTTAGATAATTTATAATTATATAATTTGAAATTTCCGTAAATAAGAATAAAGCAAATTAAAATTAAAAAGCTCACCAATTCAGCAGAAAATATTTTTTTATTCTCTTTAAATTTCTTCCAGCTTCTATATAAAAGAATATTAATTAATATTGCTGACAAAAGATAATCCTACAGCTCCAATAATATCAGCAATCTGAATGAACGATAAGAAGTGGGCCATCCCGCTGCCTAAAGTAAGCCAGGGGAAACTTGCATCTGTAAGCATATACAAATATTCATAAGTAACCCAAAAGAACGGGAATAAAAAAATTACTGATGGGTATGGCAAAATCTTTTTTGAAAAGTAATAGAGCGTTGAAGGAATTAAAAATAAAATCGGATTAAAGAAAACCAGAACAACACCGGAAATCATTAAAAAAGGATCTGCAGTTGGCTGCCAGCTTCCTACCCAATAAAGTGTTACTAAATTAAAAAACCAAAATGCAAAATAAGTTGCCCGGTTTATTTCTCCCAAACCATTTTTTGTTTCTATAACTTGGAAGTAAGGAATTAAAGCAACAAGCATTAATAATGTAAATGGAAAAGGAACCGGAGGAAATGCAAGTCCTAATAAAATTCCGCTTGAAGCAAGTAGAAGCCTTTCTTTCCTTCGAATTATTTTCTGTTCGGGCGTTAATGGAATTCTATTTCTAAAGAATAATTTCAACTTGTTTTCTTTTTCTTCTGAATAAAAAATCTAATTACAAAAAACAAAATCACCACAATGGTTATTATAATAGCAATATTGTTATATGTTGAAATTAAGTAATCAACTTTTTTAATGTTGTATCCGAAAATCATTCCAAGATAAATTATGATTGCATTCCAAACAATTGCGCTTATAGCAGCAAAGTATAGTTGTTCTTTTAATATCAAGCTTGCTTAAGCCGGCAAAAAAAGAAATTACAGAACGTGTTCCCGGTAAAAAACGGTTTGCAAAATAATATAATATCCATATTTCAAAAACCAGCTTTCAACTTTATCAACAGACTCAATTGAAATAAATTTAATTTTACCTGCATGTACTACTTTTTTATCCAATTGACTCCCGATAAAAAACAAAGTCATAAAACCGATTACACTGCCGATTGTTGTTAAAAGCAAAGTTGGAATAAAATGAATTGTACTTTCAGCAATTAAAGAACCGCCGATAACAACAACTAAATCACTGGGAGAAGGAGGAAAAACATTTTCAATAAATGAGAAAAAAAATAGTGCAACATAAATCCAGAATGGAGTTAATTCGGAAATGTATTTAAGAATATCTTCAACCATATTAATTATTTTTTACCAGCAGAACTGTTGCCAAAGAAGATACTCCTTCTTCCCTTCCCACAAAACCTAATTTTTCTGTGGTGGTTGCTTTAATAGAAATTTGTTCAATTGAAGATTCTAAAGCATCTGAAATATTTTTTCTGATCTCTTCAATATAAGGTGAAAGTTTTGGCTTTTGCATTGCCACTACAGCATCAAATTTCCTATGATATAATTTTTACTTTTAATTAATGCGAATACATTTTTTAATAATTCTATACTGTCGGCATTTTTATATTTTGGATCGGTATCCGGAAAATGTTTTCCAATATCGCCTAAAGCTAAAGCGCCAAGCATAGCATCACAAATAGCATGTAACAAAACATCGGCATCGGAATGTCCAAGCAAACCTTTTCCAAAAGGAATATCAACACCGCCAATAATTAATTTTCTTCCTTCAGCAAAAGCATGAACATCGAATCCAATCCCGGTTCTGTAATTATTCAATATCTTACCTCAAAAGAATTAAATTCATTTTTAAATTCCTGCCAATAAATTTTACAGCTATTTACTGAAGCATGTGAGGGGCCAACTTTTATTTTCAGAAATAAATCTTCAATCATTGCTTTTGGCCCTTCAACAACTGTTTGTACTTCACCAGTATAAAGATTTTTTGTGAACCCTTTTAAATTCAACGCTTCAGCATGTTTAATAACATAATAACGAAAACCCACACCTTGCACCAAACCATTTGCAATTATTTCCGCACGTGCTTCATCGCTGCTCATGATTTTTCTTTATTCTTTTTTCTAAAATTTCGGTTACTAAAAGCCCTGTAAATATAAGAATACAGCCTATAAACCCAAAGTTAGAAACTTTTTCACCTAAAATAAAAAACGCAGCAAGTGCAGCAAAAATTGGTTCAAGTGATAAAATAATTCCGGCTTTGGTAGGAGTTACTACTTTTTGAAATTTTGTTTGAAGAGTAGTAGTTAAAATTGTTGCGAGGATTGAAGTATACAATAAAGCAAAAATTAAATTTGAAGTTAGATTAAAATGAATTTGTTCAAGATTAAAAGTAAAATTGAATGCCGAAACTAATAAAGCACTTAAGCCGGTAACAAAAATTTGTAAAATTACTAAAGGCATAAATGGATTTTCCCGGGTAATCTTATCAAGATAAACCATATACAAAGCGAAAAGAATTGAACAGATTAAAGTTAAAAAATCACCAATATTAAAATTACTTCCTATTTCAGAAAAGATATCTAAAAAGTTTTGGCCTTTGCTTGAAAGAAAAATTAACCCGGTAAAAACAAAAAACACTCCAAGCAAATTCATTTTAGATGGAACTTTTCTTTCAATAAAAAATTGCAGGAAAGGAATGAAGACTACAAATGTACCTGAGATAAAACCGGACTTAGTTGCTGAAGTATATTTTAATCCAACAGTTTGGGCGGCAAATCCAAGAAAGAAAAGAAAACCTAAAAGACTCCGCCCAATAATGTTTTTTTACTGACGCCTTTAAGTATTTTGGGAATAAAAGGGACAAAATTATAAAAGCAATTAGAAAGCGGACTCCAAGAAAAAGCATTGGCGATGAGTCATTCAAAGCGGATTTAATTATAACAAATGTTCCGCCCCAAATTATAGTGTTAAGAAGTAGTGCACTTTCGCCTAAATATTTTTTCATTTTTTATGGAAATGATTTGGCAAGAAATTGAATATCTTAAAATTTTATTGCTTATCTTTTGAGTATCCAAAAGATTTTAATTGCTTTTCATCACTTCGCCATTTTTTGCCGACTTTCACCCGCAGGTCGAGGAATACAGGGTGCTGCAAGAATTCTTCAATGGCTTCTCTTGATTTCTCACCTAATTTTTTAATTGCTGTTCCCTGCTTTCCGATTATAATTCCTTTTTGACTATCTCTTTCAACTATAATTTCTGCATGAATAAAATTCTTTTTATCATCACGTTCTTTAAATTCATTTATAACAATTTCAACACTGTATGGAATTTCTTCCTGGTATTGTTCTAAAACTTTTTCACGAATTATTTCCGAAACAAAGAATCTTTCATTTTCATCAGCTACTATATCTTCAGGATAATATGTCGGGCCTTCTGGTAATAATTCTACAATTGAATTTTTAACTTCAATCAAATTAAAATTTTGTGATGCTGAAATAGGAATTACTTTATGAAAAATTTCCTTCAGCTTCATATTTCTTTATTAAATTGATTGTTGTTTCTTGATTTGTTAAATCAATTTTATTTAATAAAAGAATTTTCGGTTTTTTATTTTTTATCAAAACATTTCCAGCGAATTCTTCTTTAAATAATTTTTTGCCTTCGGGATCATTACCTAAATCAACTATAAAAATTATAACATCAGCATCTTTTACTGATTGTCCAACAAAATCCATCATTTTTTCTTGCAGAAGATAATTTGGTTTTAAAATACCAGGAGTATCAAGAAAAATAATTTGATAATCATTTTCAGAAAGAATTCCTAAAATATTTTTACGCGTAGTTTGAGGCTTTGAAGTTATAATTGAAATCTTTTGCCCAAGCAAATTATTCATTAAAGTTGATTTACCTGCGTTTGGTAAACCTATTATTGCAGCATAACCGGATTTATGATTCATCATATTCTTTCAATCAAATTTAAGTTATTCAAGTACAACTGCTGTTCCACTGGCGGTTACCATCAGCATATTTCCGCTGCCGCCTCCGATTGTTTCATAATCCAAATCAACTGCAAAAACTGCATTACCACCCAATGCTTGTGCCTGGTCCGACATTTCCTGGATTGCAATATCTTTTGCACTTCGTAATTCTTTTTCATAAGCAGCTGACCTGCCGCCGACTATATCTCTTATTCCGGCAAAGAAATCTTTAAAAATATTAGCTCCCAATATTGCTTCACCACTAACTATTCCAATGTATTTGGAAACTTTTTTACCTTCAACGGATGGAGTTGTTACTACAAGCATTTCTTCTCCTTAATTTTTTATGATTATTAAACAAAGATAAAATATTTCGAGGTGAATCTTAAATTTAAAACAAAAAAGAGGCTGTCGTTTTAACAGCCATTTAAAGTGACATTCAAATAATGTTTAATTCAGTTTGCTTAAACTATCTTTTGCCCGTTTATGATTTTCATACAAAGTGAAAATGCTGATAATGAGTCCAAGTGAAATTACCATCCCGAAAATCGAAATACTTTTTGTGGTAAAGATATTATTAACAACTGAAATTATTTCAGAAACAAAACCTGTGATTTTGTCGCCAAAAGAGATTGTAGAAGGATTAGGAGGTGAACTAATTATTTGTGATAAAACTACTCCTATTATAACAGCTATAATCAATCCTATAAAAGAAGAAATTGAAATCACAAAATATTTATCTGTTTTTTTAACTTTAGCTTTCTTTAAAATCTTTTCCATTATGTTGGAAGTAAACTGCTCACTGATTTCATCAGTTTGTATATTCTGCAATCCAAAATGAACTTTTTGAAGCTCATTTAATTTTCGTAAATCTTCAGGTGAATTTTTTAATTGTTCCTTAACAGCTTGATTAGTTTCCCAATCCAGATCATTATCAATAAATTTATTTAGAATATCATCAGTTAGCTTAATCATAATAATTCCTCTAAATAATTATTTTGAACCACAATATCTCTCAACGCATTCCGTGCTCTATAAAGAATAACTTTTACATTCGAAACAGATATTTGCATAACTTCACTAATTTCCTCGCAGCTCATTTCTTCCATATAAAACATGCTAATTACAGCAGAGTATTTTTCGGGAAGCTTTTCAATTAAATTTATTTAAGAAGTCTGAAAAATCTTTTTTTTCAGAAATCTTAAAATCCTCATCATCAAATAAATTTACATGATCATCAATGGAAGACATTTCATTTGTAATTTTTCTTTTTTGAATTGAAAGTTTTGTTAAAGCTGAATTATAAACTATTCTATAAAACCAGGTTGAAAATTTTGATTCTTGCTTAAAATTTTTCAGTCCGTTAAATGCTTTCAAAAAACAATCTTGAAGAACTTCTTCTGCTTCCATTTCATTTTTTAGCATTCTCTTCAAAAGCGAAAATGCTTTATTTTTATAGCGATTAATCAATAGAGAAAAATCAGAATGATTCCCGCGCAAAACTGATTCTATTATTTCCAGATCGCTTAAATTTTTCATCTGGTTTTTAGACCCTTCTTTTAATTGAAAGGTTACACTGCCAGAATCTTTTTAACCTTTAAAGAAAAGTACTTTAAGAATAAGTGAAAATCAATTTTTTAAAATTGTGTAACCTAAATCATAAACTTATAGTCATAAGCAATAGAAACAAATTGAAAGGACATAAAAATGGCTACAGAAGTAATCGGAGTCTTTATCCCAATTATTTTCATATTAGTTGTTGGATTAATTTTAGTTACATTTTTTTACTTCCGTTCGCGTGAAAAGCAAATGTTAATTGAGAAAGGGTTGGATGCTCAGTCAATAAAAGAGTTTTTTGAAAATAAAAGGGATCCTTATAGATTAATTAAAATTGGAATTGTAGTAGTTAGGCTTTGGAATTGGCTTAGGATTAGGTATGATGCTTCAAGATAGTACAGATAAAAACTATTGGATTCCTTTTTTATTATTTGTTGGAACAGGATTAGGTTTTGTATTAGCGAACAGATATTCTGTTAAACATTACGAAAATACTGAAAAGAAAAACGCCTCTAATTAAGAGGCGTTTTGAAGTTCAACTTCTTGTTCTTGCAGCCATCTTTCAGTATCGATTGCAGCCATACAACCCGAACCAGCAGCAGTAACAGCTTGACGATAAACTTTATCAGAAACATCACCTGCAGCAAAAACACCTTCAATTTTAGTTATGAATGTTCCCGGATTACTTTTAAATAACCAGTTTCATCCAAATCTAAAATATCTTTAAATAATTCAGTATTTGGTTTATGCCCGATTCCAATAAATAATCCGTCAGCAGCAAATTCTTCGGTGCTGTTATCTTTCGTATCTTGAAGAATAACTCCAGTCATTACTTTTCTTCCATTCTCTTCTTTCCCTAAAACTTCTTTAACAACTTTGTTGGTCATTAATTTTATTTTAGGATTTCTTTTTGCTCTTTCAATCATAATCTTAGAAGCTCTAAATTCATCACGGCGATGAATGATTGTAACTTCCGAAGCAAACTTTGTTAAGAAATTTGCTTCTTCCATAGCTGTATCGCCGCCGCCAACTACAATTACTTTTTGGTTCTTAAAGAAAAATCCATCGCAAGTTGCACAGGCAGAAACACCATATCCCATATATTTACTTTCACTTTCAAGTCCCAATAATCTTGCAGATGCACCGGTTGCAACAATTACTGCATCAGCGGTATGTGTTTCATCATAAGTTTTAACTGTAAATGGACGTTTTGAAAAATCAACATCAATAACTTCTTTATAAATTGATTTTGCCCCGAATCTATGAGCTTGTTTACGCATTACATCCATTAACATTGGTCCTTGAATTCCATGTTCAAATCCGGGATAATTTTCAACTTCGGTCGTAATTGTTAATTGCCCACCCGGCTGCATTCCTTCAAAAATAACAGGTTCTAAATTTGCTCGTCCAGTGTATAAGAGCAGCTGTAAATCCCGCAGGGCCTGATCCAATGATAATTACTTTATGATGATTATTACTTTCTGACATTTCTACTCCGTTCAATAATTTCTTTAATAACTATTTTAATTTAATAATTTTTGTTTTTAAAATATATATTGCAATTCATTAGATTCTATTTGAATAAAAAAGTTTCAAATTACTTTGATTCAGCAATAAATGAAGCATTTCTTTTTAAGCCCCTTTAGTTTTGTTCTTTTAACAGGACTGTTTTTAAATCTTTTACTAAATTCTTCCTGAGTCATTGCCAATAATTTCATTAAATTCAATTTCTTTATTGACATTTTGTGAAATGAAATTGTTACTTCGAGTTTCAGTGGAAAATTTATTATTCCAGGGACAAACATCTTGACATATATCACATCCAAATACCCAATTATCAAATTTACCTTTAAATTCTTTTGGTATTTCATCCTTTGTTTTCAATAGTTAAGATAAGAAATACATTTATTGGAATCTACAACATAAGTTGAACAATAGCATCAGTTGGGCAAGCATCTAAACATGCGGTACATGATCCGCAAAAATCTTCGATTGGAACATCATAATTAAATTTTATATTACAAATAATATTTGCTATAAAAAACCAGCTTCCGATTTCTCTGTTAATAATATTTGTATGTTTGCCGAGCCAGCCAAGCCCGGCTTTCACCGCCCATGCTTTATCCATGATTGGACCAGTATCGACATATGATACAGCTTCAAATTCAGGTTCAATTTTTTTTAATTCTTTGATAAGATTATCAAGTTTTTCCCAAATAATTAAATGATAATCTTTCCCCCAGGCATAACGCGAAATTTTTCCTTTTGATAAATCCTTTGAATGGGATTCATCTTTATAATAATTTAATCCTAAAGAAATAACACTTTCAGCAGAACTTAAAATTTTTTTTACATCTTTTCTTTTCTCAAAATTGCTGGACATGTAATTCATATCTGCATGATAACCTAATTCAAGCCACATCATTAAGCTTTTCAGTTTCGTTTTTAAGCTCCTCTGCTTTTGCAAATCCAACAAGATCAAACCCTATTTGTTTTGCTTTTTCAATTACAATTTCATTTGTCAATTTCATTAAAAAATCACCAATTAAAATTCTTCTTCGTTACTTTAGCATAAACATCATTTTCAATTATTTTTACTTCAAAAATATCCAGTCCGCCATATCCCATAGGTGTTTTCCCGGTTCTAATATTGAACATCCAGCCATGAGCAGGGCAAACAACGCATTCATCTTCTACATAACTATCGTAAATTAAAGGTGAATGCTGATGAGGACAAATATTACTAACTACAAATATTTCTTCGTCGATTTTAAACACTGCAATATCTACATCATCAATAATAAATCTCTTTCCAATTCTATCTGAAAGATCATTAACGGAACAAATTTTTATAAAGTCGTTTGAAATCATTTCTTCAGAAAGAGGTGAATTTTTCATCCGTATCATAACCTTTGTCTGTTTTCTTAACTGTAATTAGTGCACTGATGGGATCATGTTCTAAAAATAATTTCCAATTTTCTTCAATCGCAACAGGCAATATTTTTTTCTTTTCTTCAACTGTAACCAATGGCTGTAAATCATAACCCATAACATAAGGTAAGCTGACATGAGAAGAGGTTGGAAACATATCTGCACAATACAAAATTGTGTTTGATGAATCGGATATCTTTAAAATCTGCTGAGCAAAAGTATGTCCATTTACAATTATAAATTCAAATTCGTCATCAAATTTAATTTCACTGTCAATTAAATGTAGAACACCTTCATCCATTAAAGGAATAAAATTCTTTTTTATGTAGCTTCCTGAATCTCTTTCGGAAGGTGAAACTGCCCATTCATAATTTCTTTTTTGAACGTGATATTTTGCATTAGGAAATGCCGGTATAAATTTTCCGTTTTCATGTTTTACACTTCCTCCGGCATGATCAAAATGTAAATGAGTTAGTATCACATCAGTAATTTCATCCGGTGTAATTCCGACACTTTTTAATGATGTATCCATTGAATTTTCTGTCTGATCTATCCGGTAAATATCCTTGGATCTCAAGTCCCATTTATCTCCCATTCCTGTATCAATTAGGATTTTTTTACTTTCCGAAACTAGTAATAAATTCCGCGTAACTAAGGAAATTCTGTTACTCTCATCCGGCGTATTATTTTTTTGCCACAATGGTTTAGGGATTATTCCAAACATTGCACCGCCGTCTAAAGCAAAACTGCCCGAATTTACAATAAATAATTTGTATTTACCTATCTTCATACTTAACCGGTTAAATGGAATAATATTTGTACGTTTTTTGTCGCAAAATATTTTTATCTGTGCTGATTTTATTTACTATGCTTATTAAATTGTGATTGTTTCAAAATGATTTTATGGAAAAATATAAATATCTATATATAAAATTGAATTTAAAGATAAACAATCAAAATCAGTTATAAAAAGAATTAAAATATCCCTAAAAATCAAAGGTAAGAAATGGCAGAGAATAAATTGTTACAATTTCAGTCTAACCCCTCAAAAATCGACACAATCCTTTCCAGAACTGATTTATTAGAAAAAATAAGAGATGATTATAATATAGGCAACTACGAAACTTCAATAACAAAGGCGTTCAAATATTTAGAAGAAAGCTATATTTCATCAAATTTCAATATAAAAGAAACAGTTACCCTTTCTGATAATTTCGACGAAGATTTATTGGATGTTAAAACATCATCAGAGATTAAGGCTATTCGAGTCAAGATGTTAGGAGCAATGCATTGGATAAAAAATATGACTGAAGCTTCAAATGGATCAAGAGAAGCTGCAGCTCAGGTTTTAGCCTATGTGGATTTACAATTAAAATTACTTGATCAGCAAAAAAATTAAATCAGAAGTAAAATAATTTAAATTTTCCTAATTTTTTTAGTTCAATTTTAGTTTTAACTAAATTCCGCAAAAGAGCTAGGAAATTTTTTTATAATTGCTCTCCCGATTATTTCCGCAGAACCATCATACCCAAAACTGCTGGTATTGACAATTAAATCATAATAAAGTGTATCTTCAATATTTTTTCCAAATGTCGATAACAAATATCTTCTTCTTGCAAAATCTTCTTCCTTAATAAAATTGACTGCGTCGTCTGAATTAAAATTGTAAAGCTCCTTTACGTGATTAATTCTTTTTTCAAGCGGAGCAACTAATCTAACATGAAAAGCATTTGGCAGCTTACGTGTAATTATGTTGCCGCCCCGGCCTATTATAATAGCATTACCGCTTTTACCAATCTGCAAAATTGTTTGAGTAGTTTTATGAATTAGGTTCCATGTCGAGGGTTCACCGCTTAGCCATTCATTCATCATAGAGCTTACAATAGAAACCTTTTTTTCCTGTAACACTTCACTTAATCTTTGTGGAAGGTTATGGTCTTCTAAAACCTTATCAATAAGGTTTCTGTCAAAAACCGTCCAATGGGGAGTATTATCTATATGTCTTTTCTCAAAAAAATTTAATAATTGCTGACTAACTTTATCAGCACCTGCACCACTCTCACGTGAAATAGTAACGCAAACCCCCGATTTAATTTTTGTTTTTCCTAAATCTTTATCATGAGTCTTGACATATAATTTTGCCTTTTCATAAGAACCCTGTGTTAGCATATTTTTGTCCTTTCAAGGATGTTAAATTAATTACTGGCCTGAATGGGTTGGAAATCAATTTAATATTTTTTTTCTTTAGAAGAAATCCATAATAAAAAAGATGATAATAATTGATATATAAATTTTAATTTTTAATCCTAAATATGAATAAACTAATATATATTTTGTATAAAAATAATTCAGTATTTAATTATCAACTATGATTTATTTAAATTACTGATTGATAAATTATTTACGACATGAAAAGCATCTGTCTGAAATGTGACTATAATGGCTGCCAAGTTGCTTTCAAATTCAGAATTTACTTTCCCAAATAAAAGTACGCTTCCGTTATTTTCTATAATATGAATTGGCGGATTTGAAGAAAACCAATATCATTGAAATGCAGGATCGCTATATATGCATCTTGCTGCCATAATTCCAAGCTTACCTGGCCCAAATGTTTTTTTTAATTTCATTTTTTATTTCAATTATACCAGGAACTTTTTCTGCTTCTTTCTGAAAAGTATTTACTAACCAGGGAAGATTAACATATCCGCTTAAAGTGAGCACACCATTATTATATTTTGCGGCAACATAATCAAAGACTCCGTAAAAAGTGTTGCCGTAAATATTATTCATGACATCTTTAACTATTTCTTCCGGCAGCTTATTTGTAGGTTTAATCTTTAAATCGTTGATAACTTGGAAATCTGAACTAACCGACTCTGCATCTTCTTCCGCTTCTTTTTTATCCTCAATTGACTTAATCATTCCACCTAAAATTATCTTATTGTTTTCAGCATTAACATTAATATCATTATTATCAAGCAAGCCATCTTTAGCCAAATTATATTGGACATAAATTTTAATAGTTTTAAAAGATGAATCATTTTCTTGTGCTACTAATAAGCATGATATTAGTAAGATTATAACAAACCCAAATATGGTTACTCGAAGAATAGTACTCTTCTTTATCATTTGCTGCCGCCTATACTAAACTAATTTGTTTAATTTTTAATATTATTGCACTTTTTCGTTTTATCATTTAGACATGAACATTAAACAATAAGTTTTAGACAAAATTATTTTTTGTTATCTTTATCACTACTTACTATTTTAAATTAAAAAAATGTAATATTTTTAAACCAAGCATCATAATGAAATTGGATTATTTTTAAATTTTGTGGGTTGATAAGGTATTGGTGTTTTATTGATTAAGTAACTTCAACTAGTCAGATAGGTTTACTTATATAATATTTTAGATGATGTGTTAGCTTCTTTAAAGAAAATTTAAAACTAAAAAGGGCATCACCTAAGTGATGCCCTTTTAGCTCCCTTTTTGTGTCAATCCGAATCCCCCGTCAATCTTTCCCCTTACAATCCCTTATTACTCATCTCCCCTAAATAATAATTTTAATTTTTACTAAACAGTTACACAACAATCAACAGGACATACTTCAGCACATTGAGGTGATTCGTGAGTTCCGTCGCATTCAACACACTTATCTGGTACGATATAAAAATAATCATTAGAATAGAATCCGTCTTTTCCAGATGGAGCAGCATCCTTTTCGCCATAAGATTTACCATCAAGTTCCCAATCATGTCCACCTTCATAAATTGCACTATTTGGGCATTCAGGTTCACAAGCTCCACAATTTATACATTCGTCAGTTATCTTTAATGCCATTTTATTGTTCTCCTATATTTTCAATTAGGGATTCAGTTATTTTATGAACTTTTTCAACATTTTGTATTACTGGCTATAAGGTTACGAATTTTATGCCAGCCGTGATCTTAAATACTTTTTAGAAATTATTTGATTTTTATTTAATTAAGAAGTCTTTCAATTTAGGCTATTTCCAATGGTGGGAATTTAGAAATGATTTTTCTCTTTTTTGACTATATATTTTTTAAACACTAAAAAATTGGGTATCACTTAAGATACCCTTAAAAAAAACAATGTAATTCTGATATCTAGCGGCCTATTCCATCTAAATATTCTTTTCGTTTCAATAACGTATCTTCATCTTCAACATGTTTCGGGTCCGGGATACAACAGTCGACCGGACACACAGCAGCACATTGAGGTTCATCATGAAAGCCTTTGCATTCGGTACATTTATCAGGAACTATATAGAAAAATTCTGTAGAAAAAAATTCTGTAAAACCGCTAGGCGCTGCATCATTTTCTCCATAGTTTTTGCCTTGAAGTTCCCATTCAGCCCCGCCTTCATAGATTGCGGTGTTAGGACATTCAGGTTCGCAGGCTCCACAGTTGATGCATTCTTCGGTTATCATTATTGCCATGAATATTCACTCCTTTTATAGTAAACCTTATTTTATAAATTCAATAAACGAAAAAATTGGTGAAATTATTTTTTTTCAAATCGAGGTGAATTTTACAAAAACATGTTTAAAACTTCAATAACATGTAAGAATAAATTTATCACCAACTTCCGCTAGCTCCACCGCCGCCAAAGGACCCACCACCACCGCTAAAACCTCCCCCACCAAAGCCACTACTACTTCCGCCTCCACCTAATCCTCCGCCGTAATAAATAAATCCACCAGGCCCTCGCCTTCCTCCACGTCTAAACAAATTGAAAAGGAAAAATATTATCATTAGTATTACAATAAATGATCCGTGGTGAGAACTGTTATCAGAATTGTTATTGTCTTCTGCTTTATATTCGCCGGCAATTGTTTTTATAATTGCAATCATCCCATCATTTATCCCTGCGTAGTAATTATCATTTCTGAATTGAGGAATCATTACATTTCTGATTATCGAACTTGCTAATGCATCTGGCAAAGCACCTTCTAATCCATATCCAACTTCTATTCTTGCCTTATGATCATTTTTAACTACTAATACTAAAACACCGTTATCATGTTTCTTGGTTCCAATGTTATTTTGGGAGGCTGCTTCTTCAGAATAATATTCCAAAGGATAATTATTTAATGTTGGGATCATAAGTCCGACAATCTGGTTGCTGGTTGTATCCTGGTAAGTTTTTAATCTATTATCTAAATCCTGAAGCTGAGAAGATGTTAATGTATTGGTACTATCAGTCATCCAATGATTCAGTTTCGAATATTCACGAGTATTCTGACAATAACTAGTTGAAATAAATAATATAACTATGATGAAAAATTTATTCATTAAAATTGCACTTTAGGAGGTGTTTCAGCACCAGCAACTGCTTTGAAATATTGTTTTTCTCCAAAGCCGGTAATTCCTGCAATAATCGCAGTTGGAAATCTTTTTATATTAGTATTATAATCCCTTACTACTTCATTAAACCTTTTTCTCTCTACAGAAATCCTATTCTCTGTTCCTTCAAGCTGTGCCTGTAGTTGCAAGAAATTTTCATTGGCTTTTAAATTCGGATAATTCTCGACTGTTACCAATAACCTTGACAATGCCCCGCTTAATTGCCCTTGAGCTTGTTCGAACTTTTGAAATGCTTGCGGATTATTTAATACTTCCGGAGTAACTTGCATCTGACTCACTTTTGCTCTTGCTTCTGTAACATCTGTTAAGACACCTCTTTCGAAGTTTGCATAACCCTTAACAGTGTTAACAAGATTTGGAATTAAATCTGTTCTTCTTTGATATTGGTTCTCTACCTGGCTCCAGCTTTCGTTTACACCTTCATTCAGCTGAACAAGCCGGTTGTAAGAGCTGACACCCCAAATAACTATGGCTGCAATTATAACTAAAATTACACCTCCAATAGCACAGCCAATTTGAGTCCCTTTTTTCATTAAACCTCCGATATGGTTTTCTATATTAAATTTTAATTGAATACAGGATAATGGTTGAAAATATATTTATCTTTTTTTAATATACCATAATCGTTTTTACTAATAAAAATATCATGATTATGGTTTCAACCCTTTATACTGGTATTGTAAATAATATAAAGCGTAGTTACTAATTTTTAAATTATTTTCTTCAGCAAATTTTTTAGCGTTCTGTAAATTACCATTATAAAATCTTAACCACAATAAATTAGCAACTGCAAAACCGTCAAAAATACGGTTATCGATAAAAGCATTGACTGTAACATAACCCCATAAAACATTCCATCCTAAAGACAATAGTCCGCTTAAATAATTGCCGGTATAAAATTGTCCCAGCCCGGGGATAATGGCAGAACTAATAGTTGCAAAGACAATGGAATATCTCTCTTCATAAACACTATCACAATAAGCTGATAGTGTTGTGTCTATTTTACTTTTATTAAAATCTTCTGCAGCTTTTTCCCAATCATCAGAAAAAATATCTATCCAGCCATGCCAAAAATATATTTCGTCTATTTTATTTTTATATCTCACATCCGCTTCGATCTCATTCAACAAATGATTTGCATTTTCGGTTGTTCTTCTTAAAATATTACAACGTATCTTCTCAATCTTGGCTTTATAAATATCTTCATAATTTTCCGCTGCAATCTCTGCTTTTGTAAAATATATAATAGCATCAGATAATTTAGCACCCATTTTGTATGATTTACCAATCATATAATTTGCAATAAATGAGTAATCATTTTCATTATCAAAATAAAGAAGTCTTTTAAATTCTGTAATTGCATCAAAATAATGTTCTTCATTGTAAAGCATTTGCGAAATTTGAAGTTGCGCTTTCAAATCTGTTGACTGAGAATGAGTGAAATTTATATTTATAAAAAGAATAAATATTAATATTAAAATAACTTTCATAATATTAATCCATCAATTACAGAAATTAATATCAGGCACAAAATAATTTTTATTCTCTAAATAAACTTTCAAATCAAAATTAAAATTAAATAATATTTTTGCATTATAAATTTGTGCAGCAGCAGTAGAGCCATAAATATTACCGGCATAAAATAGACTTCCCAAACCAGTGAATAACCATCCTCTGAATTTATGATTAGCATGAAAGTTATCATAGGATAAAAATGCCAACAACCCTGTCGCTATAAATGAAGTTATTCCATCACCAACTTGCCCTGAATAAATTTTTCCTAAACCAGGAACTATTGCAGATAAAATTGAAGCTAAGAATGGTGATTTAGTTGGCGGATCTATTTTAAAATCATAAAAATTGTTTATATCCTTTTTTTCATCTTCATTAAAAACCGACATAAATTGCTCCCTACCAGGAAGCTTATTGTTAGTATATAAATAAGAAAAAGTTTTTAGTTTTAATAATTCATTATAATTCGAAGCTATTATTTGCATGCCACTAAGGTTACGCCGAAAATGAAATACGTCATTTTGAAATAATGCTTTGTAATATTGAAGCTTTGCATCGGTATAAAGAGGCGACAAGGAGTGTATTTGCTTAAAAGAATTCTCAGCATCAAAATATTTTTGCATTTTTGAATATGACAATCCTATCTTAAATTCAATAGTATCATTACTAAAGACTTTTAAATATTTTTGATATTCTTCAATCGCTCTCAGATAATCTTTGCTACAAAATAAAAAGTCAGCAAACTTTAATATATTTTCTGGTGAGTGTAATTTGTTAACGGAATGACTATCAAAATCTTGCGCAAAAAATATTGTTGAGAATAAAAGCCAGCATACAAAATATTTAGCCATTATTTTTTTACAGTCGTTGCAGGTGGAATATATTTTATTCTTTCAGTGTCTAGTTCATACAACCTAATAGGGTCATAAAAATGCCCATCTTCAACTTGCGGATAATGCTCATTTCTGTTTACAAAATCCAAGTCACGTGTAAATCTATCAAAAAACATTAATGTTCCCTGAATTAAATTCGTTTCTTTCACTGATGCTGCAAAGAATGAAGAGCATGTTGGACGGAAGGGGCAATTATCACCATCTACATCGGAAATAAAAAACCAATAAGCTGACGTTAAACTATTTATCATAGTCCCAGTTATTTTGCTTCCTTTAAATGAATAATCTCTTTGCATATAGCTATCCTGAACTTGATAGCTATAATTGCTTTTCCCCCACCGCTCCCAATCGGTTTGTGAAAATGTGATCGTGGTTATGATAAAACAAAGAAAAATAATTTTCATTTTAAATTTATAGACTATCAAGCAATGCACGCGAGATTACCATTTTTTGTATCTCTGAAGTACCTTCATAAATTTCTGTTATTTTTGCATCGCGCAAATATCTTTCAACTAAATATTCTCTAACATAGCCGTAACCTCCGTGAATTTGAATTGCATCAAGTGCATTCTCTACAGCAACTTTTGAAGAATACAACTTTGCCATTGCCGCTTCCTTATAATATTTCTGGCCGGCGTCCTTAAGTGCCGCTGCTTTAAAGGTTAGTAGTTTTGCGCAATCAACCTTTACAGCCATATCACTTAATTTAAATTGTATGGCCTGGAAGTTTGAAATTTCTTTGCCAAAAGCTTTTCTTTGTTTAGAATATTTAATTGAAGATTCCAGTGATGCCTCTGCAATGCCAATAGCTTGTGCTGCTATTCCAATTCTTCCGCCGTTCAATGTGTTCATTGCAAAGTTAAATCCTTTGCCTTCTTCCCAAACTAAGTTTTCAATTGGCACTTTACAATTTTCAAAAGTTAAGCTGCATGTATCCGAGCTTCTTATACCTAATTTATCTTCTTTCTTCCCATGCCCAAATCCTTCAGTGTTGTTTTCAACTAATATAGTTGAAATGCCCCGATGCCCTTTTGATTTATCTGTAGAAGCCATTACTAAATAGTAATCTGCCGACTTGCCATTTGTAATCCAATTTTTTATTCCATTTAAAACAAAATGTGTTTCATTTTTATCAGCAGTTGTTTTTTGCTGGGTTGCATCGCTGCCGGCTTCAGGTTCAGATAAAGCGAATGCACCGAGTTTTTCTCCTTTAGCAAGAGGAATTAAATATTTTTCTTTTATAAAATCGGAACCATATTTTTCTAATCCGAAACAAACCAATGAATTGTTGACGGACATAATTACACCGACGCTTGCATCAACTTTTGAAATTTCTATCATTGCAAGTACATAACTAATTGTATCCAGTCCGGCACCTCCGAATTCGGGAGGAACCATCATACCTAAAAACCCAAGCTCTCCCAGTTTCTTAACAATTTCTTTAGGGAATTCTGCGTTGATATCCCGTTCTACTGCTGAAGGAGCTATCTCAGCTTCGGCAAATTCTTTTGCCGAGTCACGAATCATTACTTGTTCTTCCGTGAAGTCGAAATTCATTTCTATTCCTTATATTATTATTTGAAAACTACTTTTGGCAATTTCAAATAATTATCTCTACAAATACTTTTGGTTTTGAGTGATAATTATTTTATAAATTGAAAATAACAGATAAATCCATCGTAAGCAATTGATTTGATATCATCATTGTTTTGTTGATTACATTTGTAATAGATTTTTTGATGTAAAGCCATTTTTATTCAATTTTATGGAATTCACTTTATGGTTATATTTGTATCATGAAAATCGAAAACGGCATTATGAATGACAATGAAACACCTGAAACAACAAAAAGAAAAGATATTCTTAAGGGATTAACTTTAGAAGAATTACAGAATTATTTTGTTGAAATTGGTGAACCGAAATTTCGCGGTGAACAGGTTTTCAATTGGTTATACAATCATCGAGTTTTAAGATTTGATGAGATGCTTAATTTGCCAAAATCATTAAGAGAAAAATTAAGCGTCTCCGGAGAGATTATAACATTAGAATATGTTAATTCCGATATTTCAAAAGAAACCGGAACAAAAAAATTTGTATTTGAAACAAAAGAAAATAATCAAATTGAGTCTGTAATCATTCCTGAAGAAAAAAGAACTACTTTATGTATTTCCACTCAAGTAGGATGTCCGCTTGACTGTAAGTTTTGTGCTACTGGATTAATGGGATATAAGAAAAATCTTACTCCTGGTGAAATTTTTGACCAATATCTTTTGGCCGAAAAAGATTATGGAAAAAATAAAATTACAAATATTGTTTTCATGGGAATGGGTGAGCCGCTTTTAAATTTTAATTCTACAATTAAATCATTAGAAATTTTTGGTGAAGAATTAACAGCTGGAGTTAACTTAAAAAAAATTACAGTGTCCACTGCAGGAATCGCTCCTAAAATAAAAAAGCTTGCAGACACGGGGTTAAAAGTTAAGTTGGCATTTTCGCTTCACTCTTGTTTTGAAGATATTAGAAGCAAAATAATGCCGATTAATAAAAAGTACTCCTTGAAAGAAAACATTGAAGCACTTAAATATTATACTGCCATTACCGGGACACGAATTACATTTGAATATGTAATGTTAAAAGATTTAAATGATAGAAAAGAAGATTGGCAAGCTCTTGTAAAACTTTGCAGTGAGATTCCATCAAAGATTAAATGTTATCCCTTTTAATTCTTTGAAACATATGAATCCATCCGGTTTGTCTGCAGAACTTCGACCGACACATAAAAAAGAAATAGATAATTTTGTTAAAAAATTACGAGATAAAAATATAACTGTTATTGTACGTTACACTCAAGGTGAAGACATTGCTGCTGCCTGCGGCCAATTGGCCTATCCCCCTGCCCCTTTCCAAAGGAAAGGGGAAAATGCTTTATGATGGCTACTAATTAAATTTTAAATGTTATTTATTTTTTAATCTTTATGAAGTCCCCCTTCGGTGGATTCAATGGACCTTTAATTTGAAAAAGCTTACACACAGTGAAATCTCTCAAAATCGAAGCACCCTTGAAACACTTCACAAAGTAAAAAAGATGCCTGTGTACGTCATCCTAAACAGCATTAGAAGCAATTATAATGTCGGTTCAATTTTCAGGACTTCAGATGGAGCAATGATTGAGAAGCTTTATTTATGCGGTTATACTCCGTATCCGCCTAAAAAAGAAATTTTAAAACTGCACTTGGAGCTACAGAAAGTGTAAAATGGGAATTTGTAAAAGACCCGAAAGAAGTTGTTTTGAAATTAAAAAGTGAAGGTGTGAAAATCTGTGCACTTGAATTAACAAGTAAAAGCAAACCTTACTATAAAATAAATAAAAATGATTTCCCGTTGTGTTTAATTATTGGAAATGAAATTACCGGCGTATCTCAAGAGTTAATTGATTTATGTGATTACTCAATTGAAATTCCACAATATGGAATTAAGCAGTCATTAAATGTAGCAGTTGCTTACGGAATTGCAGTATTTGAATTAAGAAAAATTTTTGATTCAAATATTTAAAATCATTTTAACCCAGATTTGATATTTGACTTTGAATTTTGACTTAGTTTACTGCCTGCTTGTAAAAAACTCTTCCCCATTATCCTTAGTGTGAATCATAAGCAAATTAGCGCGTACCAATTTAACAAGCGTCCTTGATGCTCTCCGTTCGGAAATATTAATTAGGCTGCTCAACTCCTTTACGGAAATGGTTTCATTTTTTTCAAGATAGTCAAAAACTATTTTTTCGTTTTTGCCGATTGAATATTTAACAAGCTTCATGTTATTTGATTCGGCTCTTAAAATTCTAACCATCTCTTTGCTGGCTTGAATGCTTTTATCATTAACCCTAACCGTAACCACGGCTTTTGTTATGTCAAAGTCATTTAAGTAATCCTGAAACCTGTGAGGCTTTTTATCGGATTCCGGTACTTCAACAATTACAATTTCCTTGCTGTATAATTCTTTATACTGAATGTCGAATTCTATAGGAGGTTCAATATAATTTTGGGCAACGTCAATTATCAATTCAGCTTCGCCTTTTTCACTTTCAACACCGACTATTTTTTTATCGTCGTCTATTCCGAAAAGAATGTAGCCTCCCTTAGTGTTGGCAAAAGCCATCATCTCTTTCGCAATTTTTTCTTTTGAAGAAAATTTTCTTTTAAATTCGCAATGAATGTTTTCCCCTTCTTCAATTAATTCTAATAGCTCTCTTCTGTTCATAATTAATTTTTAGGATAAAGTATAATATCATTTAATCTTCGCTGCGCAATAGAAGCCCTTCGTAAAACATATTTAGAGTTTTTATTAGGCTGATGAATTAATGGAGAAGGAATAACTGCTGCAAGCTTTGTGCATTCAGAAGTAGTTAGTTCACCTGGTTCTTTATTAAAATAAATTTCTGATGCTCTTCTAATTCCGAATATTCCCTCACCCCATTCAACTGCATTAATATAATTTTCAAGAATTACTTTCTTTGAATTTTCTTTCTCCATTCTAAAAGCCACCACCATTTCTTTCGCTTTTCTAAAGAAAGATTTTTTAGTTGTAAAATAAAGATTTTTAGAAAGCTGCATGGTAATAGTGCTTCCTCCCCTGGATATTCTTCCATGCCTTTGATTTAATTTTATTGAATTTTTCAATTCTTTCCAATCTACTCCATTATGCGTAAAAAAACTTCCATCTTCCAATGAAATTATCGATTTAAGCAACGCCGGCTTCACATCATCAATGTCAACCCAGCTTTGCCGCGGATAAAAAACCAGGCGATGTTCAATTGCTCTTTGTTCCATCAATGAAGTAACTCTAAATCCGTTGTATTGTAAAATAGGAATTTGAAACGCAGGTATGCTTAAATAAAAAATTAATAAAATAAAAACCAGTAAACTTTTAACTTTGTTCTTTTTAACAATTGGAAAAATTTTATCAAAATAAATTGCAAGTTCATTTTGGGGGAATTGAGAAACATTCATTTGGCATTTCCCTAGAAAAAAAGTTAGATAAATTTAAATAAATTCCAGGAAAAATATTATGGGATTTTTTCTAAGATAATTTTGCTTGTATCCGGGTCACTTTTATCTTTTTTGTCCAAAATTCTTTTTTCTTCATCAATTCTGTCATTAAGATCATTTTCTTTAGGTTGATAAAGTGAATCAGCAGGAATTGTCTCTTTTATTTCATCATTATGATTCAATTGATTATCCAGGCTGTCAACAGCCTGATTATTCATAACCGTAGAATCGTTAGCCGCTGCATTTTGGCTGTTCTCGGTTACATTGACTTTACTACTATCAGTTGAATCAATGTTTTTGTTTTCCAATGCTTTGATTGAATCTTCAATAACTTTTTTAATTCTTTCTTTCTCGGATTTATAATAATTCAGCTTAGGAAGAATCTTGGAGGCATAAACCGTTTTTGGATAATTATTAGCTATGCTATCGTACATAACAGCAGCCGAATCATTTTCATCCAATTTATTTTCAAGTATCCAGCCACCTGCATATAAAGCTTTCGGGGCATATTCCGAAGAAGGATAGGCCTTAAATATTTTATAGAAATTTTTTACCGAGGGTTTAAACTGATCATTTAACATCTGCTTTTCAGCTTCAGCGTAGAGATCTTCTGCCGGATCATAATTTAAATTAATCAGCGGCTTTTTAAGCTTATCGGCAGCAGCATTTACAATATTCTCTGTTTTGTAATTATCATAAATAATGTTATAAACACTGTCGGCTTTTTCAATTTCATTGTTGGCTTCAAAATAGCTTCCTATCCCGAAAAGAGTTCGCGCAATATAAGGAGATTGCGGATATTCATTTAAAATATGTTCGTAATGATAGTAAGCTGAATCAAGTAAATTAAATTCAGTGAAAAATAAATTGGCAAGCTCAAATTCAGATTTAGTAATTTTAGATTTGAGTGAATCGGCACTAATAGTAGGTTTAAGCGGCGGCTTTCTCTGAGTCACCTTCTGAGTGATTGATTTTGTTTTGCTCTGACCAAACTCCCTGCTACCTCTTTCCCCTCTTCCACGAATATCATTTTCTTCTTTTGAACCGATATTTGTTTGTTGCGATTCATTTTCAGCTTTTAATGAATCAAAATATGCTGCAGAATCTTTAACAAATTTTTCAGGATCTAAAACATAAGTCAAGCTCTGCATGTCTTCATTTATACTTTTATTCAAATTATTATATTTCAGAAATTTTTGGCTTTGATCTGCTGCTTCCTGCAAAATTTCAGGTGGCGCTTGAGTAGTTGAAGCTCTCTGGTAGTAAACTGTAGCGCTGTCAAAATTCTTATAATCTAATTCAAAAATTTGAGCAAGCTCATACCGCGCGTAACCTGCTTGAATTGAATTCGGATAAGATGTATCCACATCGGCAAGAATATTTTTAGCATCGTCAATTCTATTGAGGTCAATTAAGGTGATTCCCGTTTGAAGATCAATCTCATCATAATTATCCAGAAACTTATCTTCTTCTTTCATATTAGCGAATAAATTATATGCATCCTCGGCACTGCCTTTTTTACGCAATGCTTTGCCAAGCTCTATATTTGCTTCATATTGAATATCGTATGATGGAGAATAGTCAAATACTTTTCTGAATGAAGCTATTGCATTGTCTGTATCATCAGCATCATTATACAATTTGCCAAGTTCAAATTCTACTTCTGCATTAACTTCATCATCACTAGAAAGATTTAAAAATTCATTGGATAAACTGATAGCACCTTGATAATCTTTTATTACAATTTTGTGCACAATCTCTTCAACATAAGCATCTTTAATAAACTCGTCTTCGCCTTCGTCAGTGGATTCTTTAATTACATCAGTTAATGTTGCAAGGCCTTCATCATAGCTTTTTAATCTCATCTGAGTTTTTCCAATCCAGAGTTTTGTCTCGAGGGCAAGGCTGCTTTCTTTTTGAGTAGCTAGCAGCTCTTGAAATTTTCTTAAAGCTTTTTGATAATTTTTTTGGTAATAAAAAGATTTTCCGAGCATTAAAAGAGCATCATCTACATAAGCGGATTCTGAATGGAACTGCAATATTTTTGAAGCCTTTTCAACTACTTTAGTAAGAGATTGATTAACTGAACTGGGAATTACCAATTCCTCTGTTGAAAATAGATCTCTTTTTTGTTCAAAAATTGTTTCTTCAGCAATTTCAAACTGGTCAGAAGTATTATAATACAAATTGAAGTATGTAGTAAAATCACCCCATAAGCCGCAGCCTGATAAGATTACTGCAGAGAGAATTAAAGCAGTTAAAGATAAAATTAGATTCTTAAAAATCATGAAGAAAATTATTAAAGATTGCAAATAATGAAAAGGTAAAATATCCTGCATAACAGCAGGTGAATTTATAGCGCCTGGTTTCCTGCTTCTTCAGTACGGATTCTAATTGCATCATTTACATCCATAATAAAAATTTTGCCGTCCCCAACCTGCCCGGTTTTGGCAGTTCGTAAGATTGCTTCAATTACCTTATCTGCAATATTATCATCAACCACTACCTCAATTTTTATTTTAGGCACAAACTCAATTCTATATTCACTTCCACGGTAAGTTTCTGTATGTCCTTTTTGCCTGCCGTATCCTCTAACTTCGGAAATTGTAAGGCCTCTTATTCCTTCTTCAACTAAAGCTTCTTTAACATCATCCAATTTAAATGGCCTGATGATGGCTTCTATTTTTTTCATTTAGTTTCTTTCAGATTTTGGAGTTGCAAAAATTTAGATATTTAAGATAACCTTCTGTTAAGAAAATTTTAAGCATTTTTAAAATACTGTTTTTGCCATCTTTGTCTCAAATAAATCATGAAGTAATTTCACCGTTGATCGCCAGCTATTAACCTGATTAGACTGCAACATTTTAAAAGTCCAGCATCATTTTATTAATTATTTGCCGTGGCAATTTTTATATTTTTTACCACTGCCGCAAGGACAAGGATCATTTCTGCCAACTTTTGATTCAACATGAACAGGCTGTGGTTTTCCGGCTCTTTGCTCTTCTCCATTTCCTCTATTAGTTGACAGACCGATGTTTTCTGTACTTTGCTTTGACTCAGTTATTCTTGACATTGCAGGCTGTCTTCTTCGTCTGTATTTCTTCAGGCGCCTGCGGCCAAAATTTAAATACAAAAGAAACCACTTCATTTTTTATTTGTTCAAGAAGAGATACAAATATTTGGTATGCTTCAACTTTATATTCAACCAAAGGATCTTTTTGACCGTAAGCCCTCAAACCAATTCCTTCTTTAAGATCATCCATTTCTCTCAGATGCTCTTTCCATTTATGGTCAATAACGCTTAACATGGCATATCTTTCAAGCCTTGCCATTAGTTCAGGGCCAAGCATCTCTTCTTTCTTTTTGTAGAATTCTTTTGCAGCATCAAACAGTTTAGATTTTAATCCGTCACTGCCGAGCTGTTCAAACTCCGTAGCTTCAAGCTGAATATCAAGTAAGAAATTGTGGCGCATATCTTCTTTAATATTTTCCACATGAACATCGTCAAAACTTCTATCAACAATTTCACCAATAAATTCTTCAAGCAATTCAAAAATATCACTTTTTAATCTGTCGCCTTGAAGAGCACGATTTCTTCTTGTGTAAATAACTTCTCTCTGAGAATTCATTGTATCATCATATTCAAGAAGTCTCTTTCTTATAGCAAAGTTATTTTCTTCAACTTTCTTTTGTGCTCTTTCAACAGATTTAGTAATCATCGGATGCTGAATTACTTCACCGTCTTTAATGCCAATTCTTTCCATGATCGAAGTAACTCTATCACTCATAAATAGCCGCATTAAATCATCTTCAAGAGAAATATAAAATTTAGATAGTACCAGGATCGCCCTGTCTTCCCGAACGGCCTCTTAACTGCCTGTCAATTCTTCTTGATTCATGGCGTTCGGTTCCTAAAATGAATAAGCCTCCTTTTTCAATAACGCCGTTGCCAAGCTTAATATCCGTACCACGGCCAGCCATATTCGTTGCAATTGTTACAGCTCCAATTTCACCGGCATGTTCAACAATTTCTGCTTCACGTTGATGCTGTTTTGCATTCAATACATTGTGAGCTGTGCCTCTTCTTTTTAACATTCTGCTAAGAGTTTCAGAAACTTCAACCGAAGTTGTACCGACAAGCAACCGGCCTGCCTTGCTTTCTTTAACTCTTCAATGTGTTCAATTATTGCGTTATACTTTTCTCTTTTAGTTTTGAAAACAGCATCATCCTGGTCATCTCTTACAACAGGTTTATTTGTAGGAGCAACAACAACTTCTAATTTATATATCTCAAAAAATTCACCTTCTTCAGTTTCGGCTGTTCCGGTCATTCCCGCAAGCTTGTTGTACATTCTGAAATAATTCTGAAGAGTAATTGTGGCAAGTGTCTGAGTATCTCTTTCAACTTTAACATTTTCCTTTGCTTCAATTGCCTGATGAAGTCCATCTGAATAACGTCTGCCGGGCAAAACACGGCCGGTAAATTCATCAACAATAGCTATTTTCCCATCTTCAGTTATTACATATTCATCATCTTTTTCAAAAAGAGTATAAGCTTTTAACAAGTTGGTGAATGGTGTGAATTCTATCGCTTGCTTCGGAATATTTTTTATAAAGAAGATCTTTTTTCTTAATTTTTTCTTCTTCACTTAATGTATCATCATTTTCAAATTTGCTAACTTCAGTTCCAAGATCGGGCAAAATAAAATATTCAGTTTCAATGCCGCTTCCTTTGGCAAGTTCTTCTCTGCCTTTGTCCGTCAGTTCAATTGTATTATTTTTTTCATCAATAACAAAAAATAATTCATCATCAATAATGTGCATATGCTTAGCTTGCTCTCTTAAATAATCAAGCTCGGTAGTCTGGACTAATTTCTTATTAGAAGGTTCACTTAAAACTTTAGCAAGCTTGTTGCTTTTAGGAAGTCCGCGGAAAGCACGAAATAAAAATACTCCAGCTTCAGTTATCGCTTCCCTTCTCTCCGCTGTTAAGCATATTTTCAGCATCTTGAACAAGCTTTAGCAACCAGGTTTGATTGAATCCTATATAAGCGTTCAATCTTCGGCTTCATATCATTAAACTGATGATCATCAACTTCTACCGGCCCGGAAATTATTAATGGTGTTCTAGCTTCATCAATTAAAACAGAGTCAACTTCATCCACGATTGCATAATTATGTCCGCGCTGTACCTGGTTTTCTTTATCAGAAGACATATTATCACGCAGATAATCAAAACCAAACTCATTATTTGTACCGTAAATTATATCGCAATCATATTCTTGCTTTCTTTTTTGCGGATCCATGGTATTAAGTATAACTCCAACAGAGAGATCATGGAATTTATAAATTTCTCCCATCCACTCACTGTCACGCAAAGCAAGGTAATCGTTAACCGTTACAAGATGAACGCCTCTGCCGGTAAGAGCATTAAGGTATATTGGCAGTGCCGCAACTAAGGTCTTACCTTCACCAGTGGCCATCTCTGCAATCTTACCTTGATGAAGAACAATGCCTCCCATCAATTGAACATCGTAAGGAACCATATTCCAGGTAATTTTATTTCCGGCAACAGTCCAGCTTTTTCCAACAAGTTTTTCACAAGTTAATTTAACAACAGCAAATGCTTCGGGAAGAATTTGATCTAAAATTTCTTCGTACTTGTCATTGAGGTCTTCTTCTAATTTATCAAGATCATCGTAAGCAGCGTGCCTATCAAAATCCTCATCTGATTGCAGCTTTAATTTTAACTCATCAATTTGTCCCCGAATTTCGGCAGTATAATCTTGAATTGTTTGCTTGAATTCGGGTGTCTTTGCTTTTAATTCATCTTCGGATAAATTTTTTATTTTCTCATATTCTTCATTAATTTCTTTAACTATCGGCCAAAGCAGCTTATGATCTTTTGCATGCTTATCGCCAAATAATTTCTTAACTAAATTATTTAACATTAAATTAAACTCCGTCAGTTTATATGGATTTTAAAATTAAAAATAGCAGGTATGAAATGCAATTTAAAAGAGCCGCCATACTTTTGCTATTAAACGAACACATTTATAAAATTATCAACAAATTATGTCATTTTAGCTGTACAAAGTTACTAACTTTTTTGTGGAAAAATAATGGGGATATTTTGGATTTGGATAACCGGCCGTTTAACCCTGTTTATGGCTTTTATCTATTATAGAGGAGGACTTGAAATAAAATATCACAACCAAATATTCGCAGATTTTTAAGAATAGCTATGATGTCCCTTGTAAAGATTTTGTTTGGGTAATTTTGAATGTTATGAAAGGATGATTGTTTTATTTGAAACCAAAAAAGTTTACAGTTAACCCTCAAGGTTCATAAAGCCCTTGAGAGTTTGCAGAGTATTATAAACTCAATCCGGCAAATGCCGGATTGGGTTTATATATTGTAAGTTCTTCACGCAGAATTATTTAATCATCATCATCTTTTTTGTTGAAACGTAATCACCAGCAACTATTCTATAGATATAAACTCCACTGGCATATCTTGAGCCGTCAAAATTTACTTCATAGTATCCGGCATCTTGCTCTTTGTTTACAAGTGTTTCTACTTCACTACCCAAGAATATCATAAACTTTAAGTTGCACTAAGGCCTCCCCTTTGGGGAGGTTTGGAGGGGCTATTGTATATCTTATTTTTGTAGTTGGATTAAAAGGATTTGGATAATTTTGATCTAATGTAAATTCTTTTGGAGCTGAGTATTTTATTACAAAGGTTTTCTTCAGCATCACTCCATTATCAGAGCTTATCATAAAATCAATGGTGTCTTGTTTATTTACCGGTGCTGAAATGTTTATATCAAATTTAAATGTTACTGTTTTTTCTTCTCTGGCTTTTAAATTGTCCACAGATTGACTTTCTTTATCAAACGTATAATTAGCTTTTACCTTGCTGTCTCTTGAGGCAATCATTTTTACAGGCTTAACTAATACATTACTCGCATTTTCCATTTCTGAAATGTTAGATAACGTAATTGTTATCTCATTGCCTTTTGTTCCGGGAACTACTTCATAAACTGTTTGTGAAATTCCAACCATTGTGAGAATAGTTGTAATTGCTAATATTTTGATTATCATTTTACACACTCTCATTTTTTAACTGTTAAATTGTTTTATTGTCTAATTGCTAAATAATGTTAATTTCTTCTAAAGCCTCCCCTTAGGGGAGGTTTGGAGGGGCTTCTATGGTAATATTATCTCAACCAAATTATTTGTCGATATATCCTGCTGCTTATCTTGATTTACTCCATTAGCACTTGCTCTAAATGTTATATTTGCCGGAAGCAATTCTTTTGTTGCTTCGCCATTTAATGTAGTTCCAAACTGTCTCCATCCGCCGGTGTAATATTTTACATCTGCATTATTAACCGGCTGGTTTTGTGCATCATTTACTTTTACGATAGCCAATACAGTCGAAAAGTTAACAATGCTATTAGTACTTATCTCTTGCTGCTTATCATTTGAAACAAATTCATAAGTTCATTCTGAAGCTGTAATTATTTGGCAGAAGCTCTTTTGAGGCCAGTCCCATTTACAGTTGTACCAAAATCTCTCCATCGCGCCTGCATAATATTTAACATTTCCTTCGTCAATTAATTGTCCCCGGACTATTTTTAATTGCACAATTGCCTTTACAGTTTGAAAAACTACTGTCGGATTATCGCCAATATTTTGCTGTTTGTCATTGCTTCCATAAGCATAAGTCATTCTAAAGCTGTAGTTATTTGGCAGCAGTTCTTTTGATGCAACTCCATTTACAGTTATTCCTAAGTCTCTCCACGCTCCAGCATAATATTTAACCACTCCTTCATCAAATAACTGCGCCAGCACTATTTTAAGCTGGACATTTGCATTGACAGTTTGAAAAATTACTGTTGTATTTGAACCAATATCCTGCTGTTTGTCATTGCTTCCATACGCATAAGTCATTCTAAAACTGTAATTATTTGGAAGTAGTTCTTTTGATGAACCCATTTACAGTTGAGCCAAAATCTCTCCACGCTCCGGCGTAATATTTTACTTGCCCGGCCCCTGACGTGGCAGTGCCTTCTTCGTTAATCAAATTGCCCTGGCTGTTTTTTAGCTGCACAACTGTGTTTACTGTTTGGAAAGTAAAAGTGTTGTTTTGGGCAGGCACATTTGAAACGGTTTGTGTTCCATACTCATAAGTCATCCTTAAACTTAATGACTGCTTGTCTGTATTAACTGCAAAAGTCCCATCGCCATTGTTTACAGCGTCTTTCCAGCTTCCCTCATAATATTGAAGCGAGCCGCCGGTTAAAAGGCTGCCTATGCTGTTGGTTAGCTTTACTGTAAGATTTGCTGTTGTTTCTTCCGGAATTGCGGGTAATCTGTCTAAAATATTTTGGGCATTATAATAAAGAAATTTCCAGCCATCTAAAGTAATAAAACGAGGATCTGAATTGAGTGAATCTTTAAATACATAATCTACACTATCTTGAAATTCTTTTATACTTTTTGCACAATTAAGTGAATCTACATTATTTAAGTTTACTTTAGAAGATTGTAAAAAAGATTTGAGATTATTAACGAAGTTTATATCTCCAATCCATAAATTTTCTTTTAATGTATCACAGAGTGAAATTGTATAGTTAAGGTATTCTAAAATTGTTGATAAGTTTTTAGGAGGAATTGGTTCGAAATCATGTAAAATTATGTTATAATAATCTCGGTCAAAATTGGATAATGTTGGTATAATATTTTCTTCAATAAAACTAAGATTGGACGGTGTCGGATAATTTTTAATTAATTTTTCTAAGAATAAATCTGTAAGGGATGTATCCATATTGAAATGAGTTTTTAAAAAGTTCTCATAACCCGTATAATTCAAATTATCTAAGTATCCCAATATATATCTTCTTGTAAGATAATACTTATTTTTCGAAAATATATTTAATAAATCAGGAATAATCCCTTCCCCATAGTGTTCAACTAAAAAGGTAACTGCTTCCGATGAGTATTCTTGAGATTCAGAAGAATTAGCAATTCGCAATAACTCATTTTTAGCTTTAACTTCATCTTGCGGAAGATTATTAAGTATTAAAGAAAGCTGTTTTGGCATCAGTGCCGTGATTTTTGGATTAATAAAATCAAACCATGATATTATAATATCTGCTCTTGAAAAATCTCCTTTTTCAAAGAGTAAAGTTGCAGCTTGGTATTTCATAAATTTAATTCCATAACTGTCTGATGACTCTGGCAATTTCCCGGGAATACCTTTTAAGTTCTCAACAGTATCAATAAATTTATGTGCATAATTAATTGCGAAAGTAGAATTAAAACTAAATAGACCATTAAGGTACAAACTTGCTATATCTTGTTCTTGATTAAATATATTTTGTTCCAATTTCGGTAATGCCTCAGAAATTTTAAATTTAAGAATGTCCAAAATAGCTTTTTCTCTAACCCAGTATTTAGTACTATCCAAATTATTAATGATTACTTGTTTCTCGCTCTGAGATAATGATTGCGAGAATGTCAAAAAATTCATGCTAATTATTATAAAGGCAAAAATTGTTTTCATTTTTTATCCTCAAATTCTTTATTTAATTAAATATTAAAAGTTTTTTTAAATAACATAAAGTTTTATTACGGACAACTGTAACAATCAAATAAAGGTATTTTTGTACCGAAGAAAAAATTTACTTGTTTCTCATATTGCTTAATTAATTCTCTTATCGCAAAATGGCACTGAATATTTTGCTCATTATTAGTAGCATAATATTCATCTTCACAAATTCTATAATATTTATTCAGTGCATTTTGAATATGTTGTTCTACACCTTCAATCTTCCAATATTTTCTAAACTCTTCACAGTCCAAAACTAATTTATTTAGTTCATTGATTAATGATGCTTTATTTTCTTGTAAAATTTTATAGAATCTATCACCATGTATGCCTTCATGGGTTTTAATTACTTCCCAGATATAATACCCGGGTCTTTTGTCAGTTCCTACTTGAATTGGATAGGATTGATGCCCGCAAAAATCATGCATAGCATCTACTCCACTAGATACATCATTATAAAAATTTAAATTTCTAATAATTTTACCCTTATTTGAATTAGTAATTATATCTTCACATACCGCTTCAACAAAATCAAAATAAATCATAGTTGGTTGCAATCTATCTGGAGCAACTATTGAAAATTGAACTTTCCCGTTATTATTAAGACAGGGCTTTATTTCCCAGCTATTTTCCCAATTTAATTCTTTACGTTTCCTTTCATAAGGAATAGGCCTTGATTGACCTACATCATCTTTCGTAGTTTTAGGTTGGTTTAAATCGCAAACTGTAATTAATTCCCCAGGTTTATATTCAAAATTGTTAGCTTGACGATTTAATATAATGGGAATATCATTATAATTAATATTTCCACAATTATCGAAATCGCACTCATCTTCTTCTATTCTTACACTAGGCATTCTTAGATACATCCGTATATGTAAATCCTCCAAAACAAAAATTATCCCCCCCTCCAGGGACTGATCCTGAAGTTAGCCTCTGTATTAGCCTATCTTTGTCTTCTTTGGGTAAAGTTAAACTTTCTATTTTACTGACAATTTTCTTCCCATTAGAATCTTCAGCTATGGCTTTCTTTTGTTGTTTTATTTGTGATGAATTTTTCACATGATTTAAAACCAATTATTATGTTATTTACTAGTCCTACTTTAACTTTACTTCTCCACTATCTTCTGTTGAACTTGCCACAAATTTTATGGGCTAGATACATCATCAAAATAATTCGATAGACTATCATTTACCAAAATATTTCCTAAATCGCATCCATCTAATACTCCTATCTCAAATGTTTGATACGGTGGATAATCTTCTAAAGTACCATCTGAATTTATTTTTTTTATTATAATATCTGCAGTATCTCCAGGTGCTATCGTTTCCGGTGTAAATTTCACATATAATGGAACCGGGTTAATCATAACAGTATCTATTTGAGCATTTCCAAGTAATTCATATTCTACAACCACTGGTACGGTTGTATCCGGCAAGTCCTTATTATCAAGCTGCAATCCGTAATTATAATTATAAATATCTGCCAATTTGATTTCTATATCATCCCCTACCAAAGAAGAGGTTAAATAGCTATAAAATGAAACATATTCACTACCCTGAATAACTTTCAAATGTGCTTTCATCGAATCATCGGCACCGGAAGCATCGGGATTAGGGGTTAATTTAAAATAAGCAATATCGAAATCATCAAAATTATCTTCAATTATTGTAAATTTACTTTGTGGATGAATAGTCCATATATCATTTTTTACTATACCTTGTAATGTAGCTGTCAAAGTAACTTCTTCCGGTTGTGCATTATAGGGTAGTTTGGAAATTATTGAATATGAAGATGGACTTCCTTCATTATATTTATAGCTGAAACTGCTACTTACAAATTGTTTTGTTTGATAGTTATAAAACTCAGCATCAGTATTGTTTAAGCTCATTGTAACTTGTGATGTAGAGTCCCAAACATCGCCGCCTTCACATATATTATGGTCTAATTGTGGAACTACAGAAAGACGCACTATATCAAAATCTCTTAAAAAAGTCCACCAGTTCACAGGATCGTCACATTCATTTATATGCCCGTAACTAAATGCTCCTTTGTCGCATCTACTCATATTATTGACTACAAAGCCGTTATAGTACCATTTAATTGTATAGCAATGTGATTGACCATCATAAAAACCCCAGCCAGATTCAAAGTATAAACCTCCGGGAACATCAGGAATTTCTATAGTGCAATTACCATCACAAGAATAAGTATGGCCTCCAATAGTAATACCGTAATGTCCACCTTCACCTGTAAATTCAATTCTAAGATCAGCACTTGTGGCATAGTTTGCCGGCATTACAGCTTCTGTTAAAGGATTTATCTCCACCCTTTCATTTATTTTTACTTGTGGAAATATTTTAATGTTCGCTGCTATAAGCAGGATGAGTATAAAAAGAAGTTTCCCTCTACAATTGGTATAACAATACATTACTCCCTCTTAAATATTAATGACTTAGACTTTTTTTATTAGCTTTATTTTAGCATCCCAAAAGTCCGGCTGCTGCCGGATCGTTCCCTTAATTATAAAAAGGCTGTTGTAAATTATAAATGGGGGGGGGGGTAAAGTCAAGTAAAAAGTTAAAAATTATTAATATTTTTTTTGTTTTCTGTTTATAATATTTACAGAAGCTGATATAAATAGGTAAATATCCCTCAAGCTTCATTTAATATTAAATTGCTCTTTAGTACCAAATTAAAAAGCTATGTAATCCTAAACCTTGAGGGTTTTCACTGCCATATTAAAAAACCCCTTCGCCCCCTTTATTAAGGGGGAATGTCCGCTAATGCAATTTTTAAAATATAAATGTTTTAATATTTTATTAAATATAATATTGTTGTATTAAAGCCTCACCTAGGGGTTTGGCTTGCCGCCCACATAGTGGTCGCTTTGCGATATGTGGGAAGGGCTACTTCAGCAATATCATCTTCTTACTCTCAACAAAATTGCCTGCCATAATTCTATAAATATAAGTTCCGCTGGCAACTTTTTGGCCGCTATTATTGGTGCCATTCCAGGTTACTTCATAGCTGCCTGCGGGATTATCTTCGTTTACAAGCGTTGCAACTTCATTACCAAGTATGTCGTATATTTTAAGCTGTACTAAAGCCTCCCTTTTCCCATAGGGATTCCTTTGGAAGGGGAGGTTTGGCGGGGCTATTGAATATTTGATTGTTGTGGTCGGATTAAAAGGATTAGGATAATTCTGGTAGAGTTCAAAATCCTTCGGAACATTTCCAGCAATATCATTAACAGCATCAGTTGATTGATAACCAATAATTTTTACATTATCAATTGCAGCTACATCACCATTGCTGCCATAGTATTCCCACGCTAATTTTAAATTACTCATATTTTTATAAGCTGATAGGTCAATTGACTGAAATCGCCAGATTAATCCTTGTCCATCATTGGTTGCATGCCATAATTGTTTCGGCCAACTGTTCCCGTTATCTGTACTAATTCCTAAATAAATCGCATTATTTGTTAAGTACTGTGAATTATATGCAATATGAAATTCAATTGAAGCTGCCCCATTCCCCAATGAAAAAGACGGTGTAATTAGCAATTCATCTTGATCTGAATTACTGTATTCGCAAACTGCTGAATTGACATTCGCCGGATCAATCGAACTAAAATTAAGGTCTGTTATATTCCCTAAAAGCCAGGTACTATTTGTATTATTTATAACTTTGTCCCAGCCGTTCGGCGGGAATTGAGGTAAATCAAAATTCTCTTGAAGTAATGTAGTTTGAGTTAAGCTGTTTGAGAGTGTTGCATAAAACATACCCCTGCCATGAGAGGATGCAAAAAGTCTTTTGTCAGAGGCTCTATAATCCAAATCTTGAACAGAAACCGTTGCAAGTCCATTATTATCCAGAGTCCAGTTTCCTCCGCCATCTTCGGTAGAAAATACTCCGAGGTCGGTTCCTAAATAAATGTTGTTTGTATTTTCGGGATTAATTAATACACAATTAACCGGAATGTTCGGCAAGTTGGAAGAAATGTTTGACCAGGTCTGTCCATAATTTGTCGTCTTAAAAATTTTATTGCCTGCTGAAAATCCTGAGAATGAAGCATAAGCAGTTGCAGGATTAATTGGATCTGAGGCTATGCGTGTGCAATATGCATTTGGCAATCCTTTACTGCTGTCCCACACAGTTCCACCGTCAGTCGTAACTTTAATTACGCCGTTTGAACAGCCGGTATAAATAACATTTGAATTTCCTTTTGCAATAATAACAGTTGAAATCTTGGCACCGTTTGAGCCGCTTCCACTACCTGTTAAATCCCCGCTGATAGTATTCCAGCTATTTGCCCCATCAGTTGTTTTCCAAACTCTATATGTGCCGGCAACTAAAGTACTTGAATTATTTGGGTCAATAGAATAAGGAGTTATAAAAAGTGTTCTATCTTTAGTTCCATCATAGTGCCCGGTCCCGGTTGGAATTCCATTCATTTTCTTTGAGAATGAAGATCCGCCATTTGTTGATTTGAAAAAAGCAAAATTAACGTATTCGCCATAAATATTGTTTGGGTGGCTGTTATCCACTTCAGTAACCCCACCATCACCTCCAATAATTTCTTGCCAGGAAGTTGAACCGGTTGAAGCTATTGTCCCGTTATCCTGTGTGCCCCCATAATAATTAGTGCCCGAGGGTGAGACTGCGCCGTAGTAAAATTGAGTGATGGCAAGATTATTATTTTTACTAGTCCAGGTTTCACCTTTATCAGTTGATCTATAAATTCCCCCATCATTTCCGTTATACAAAATGTTTGAATTAGAAGGAGCAAATGCCAAAGCGTGTTGGTCTGCATGAACATATTGATAACCTGTTTGCTGATACCAATTAGTTTTTTGTTTCCAGCTTGCGCCGCCATCTGTTGTTTTCCAAATATCCAAACCGCCAATAACTACGTTGTTTGCATTATCAGGATCAACTGACATTATATTATCATACCATGCTTGAGAACCGGCATAATTATTTGATCCTGAAAAAGCTGGCCCGGCAACGGCTATTGAGTCCCAGTTATTTCCTCCATTTGTGGTTTTAACCATTACACTGACACCATTTGTATTTAAGTCGAAGAAAGAAACATAAACTACTTGCGGGTTTGATGGAGAAGCTGCCATTTCAATTCTACCCTGTCCTGGTCTAGTAAGGATTGAAGCAGAACTAAAAGTTGTACCTCCATCAGTGCTTCTATAAATATTAGCAACATTGAATAATCCAAAACTGGCATAAATTGTTGTTGGAGATGTTGAGGCAATTTCAATATCTGTACAATGAACATCATTTCCCTTGCCTGTTAAAGCGCCTGTGAAAGAATCGCCGCCGTCACTGGAACGGAATAAACCTTTGCGTGTTGCTGCCCATAAAACATTTGTGGAAGCATCGTAAATCAATTTATTTACATAATAAAAATTTGAATTATTTGTTGAAGCTAATCTTACCCAGTTCGCACCGGCATCAGTCGATTTAAAAATTCCTTCTCCTCGAATTGCATCGATATTAAAAAAACCTTCTCCTGTACCAGCATAAATTGTATTAGGATCATTCGGATCTATCAATATTGAACATACGGCAAGATTTTCCATATCATCTTTTAATGCAGTCCAGCTTCCTCCACCATTGGTCGATTTCCAAACTCCTCCGCTTACTGATCCTAAATAAACTATATCCGGATTTAGGGGATGAACTGCTATAGCTCTTACTCTGCCCCCTATGTTATTAGGGCCCACAGGAGTCCAGGTTAATGCAGTTTCGGATTTATGCAAGCTTTTTTCCATCTTATTTAATTTGATCTGCTGCATAGCTTCATCGCGCCATTTAACCGGGATTTTGCCAAGTGGATATTCACGCTGCTCGATGTACCATTTCATTGCTTCATCAGGTGAGCCGTAAGTCGGTTTCTCATTGATTTTTTTCTTTTATTTTCCACTCTAAAAATGTTTTCATGTTTATTACATTACTAGAATAATTTAAATAGCTTTCAACACCAGCCGTTAAAATTGCTGAAACTATAAATAGTGTTATATGCTTTTTCATGACTCCTCTATTTCTATTTCTATTTCTATTTTTATTTATTTTTATTAGTCCCATGTTGAATTAGACGAAGAAAAATTCTTTCAAGTTAAATTTAAAATTACTTTAAAACTTTTTGAATATACCAGCTATTATTTTTCCCCATAAATATTATTGCCTTAAATTCATCTCCAGGCTTTAGTTTTGAGAGGTGCAGCAAGCCGGCATTTTTTTCTTTGTAGGATTTAAAATCAATTTCATTTTTATCATTTAAAACATAGCCAGGAATCAATTTATAAATACTTTCTTTAACTGCCATACTTGTATAAGCCGGATTTTCTTCAACATTTAAAATTTTTGCTTTGATAGTATAATTATTATCATCTTCCAAATTTATTTCTTGAACTTTAGCTGTTACAGTAGATTGATTTTCTTGAATAGCCGTTGGTGGGCTTTGTAAACTTTTTTTCATCGAAAATCCGTTCCCGGCATTTTCATTCTTACTTACATTTGTGCAGCAGCTTGAAAGTAAGAGGAATAATAAAGGGATAACAAACTTTATTCGGTTCATAATTTTTTTATTAAGTTTATGAATGTTATTATGAAATAAATGACATTGCAATTGATAATTTAAACTATTTTTGTGCCAAAAGTTTTGACAATGTATTATTTTAATAGACTATAATCAAAATAATATTTAATCATTTTTTGACATATAAAATTTAGAATTTTGAGAAAAGCAAAATTATCACCGGATATTATTGAAAAGCTTGCGGAAATTTCTGCCGGTTACTTACCGGAAAATATTTTCGATAAGTTTCTTGAACTGATTTCTATAGAGATAAAAAATAAATTTTTCACTCACAGCTCCGAGGCGAACCTGCTTAGAATAATCTTAGCAATGTTTGATAAGGCATCCTTTATTGGCGACTGTGTGAAGTATCCACATTATATTGAGGTACTAATCTCAATTGCGGTGAACAGTAATTATTTAACAGATATCCTGGTTCGAAATCCAGAATACTTTTACTGGATTGTAAATCCTTCAAACTTAAATAAAAAAATGAATGAAGATGAATTGAAAAAAGATTTGAGCCAGAATATTAATTCATACAATCTTTAAATGCCAAATTAAATTTTTTGCGTTCACTAAAAAGAAAAGAGATTTTAAGAATTGGGGCTAAAGACATTTTGGGAATTAGTGATTTAAAAGCCGTTACTCAAGATTTATCTATTTTAGCAAGAAGCATTACTTCACAGCTTTTCTCTATTTGCTATAACGAAGTTTTATCAAAATACAATTTACAGTTAGATGAAAATTCATATTGTTTAATTGCGCTCGGCAAACTGGGAGGCAATGAATTAAATTACAGTTCAGATATAGATTTAATCATTTTTTATAGATGACGATATTTCTATAAACGGGAAAAAAAGTTTCCCTGAAATTTTAATTGAAGCAATTTATCTCTTTATCGAAAGTGCAACGGCTATAACTTCGCTTGGTTACATTTTCAGAGTCGATTTTCGTCTCCGCCCGGATGGCAGAACTTCTGTTCTAACCAGAAGCCTCCAGGAATATCTTAATTATTATGAAAGCCGTGGCGAGGATTGGGAAAGGCAAATGTTAATCAAGGCAGGTTTTGTTTCCGGCAGTAAAATATTGTTCAATAATTTTCTCAATTATTTACAGCCTTTTATTTATCCATCTTCATTTTCTATTTCACCAATGGAGCAGATAAAAAAATTAAAATTAAATATCGAAAATAATTTAAAAGATGAAGAAAATATTAAACTGATTCCAGGGGGCATTAGAGATATCGAGTTCTCTGTGCAAGCTTTGCAATTGTTAAACGGAGGCAGGCTAAAAAATATTCGAAACAATAGCACTCTTGAGGCAATCAGTCATTTGAGAGAAGAAAAGCTTTTAACCGAAGATGAGACAGATACATTTTACAAGGCTTATATTTTCTATAGAAAAATAGAACACTACTTGCAGTTGATGAACGATACACAAACTCATTCTATTCCTTCAGATGGTGAAATTTTAGAAAAGCTGGGCAGCTACCTGGGATTTTCAAGCTCAAAAATATTTATTGAAACCGTAACCAGTAACAGAAAAAATGTTAAAGCGATTTACGATTCTATTATAGGGAAGGAATCGGAATTAAGCTTAAAAGAAAATAAAATTTCCAACATCAAATTTGAAAATCAAAAGAAAGCAGAAAAGGATTTTATTTATCTAAGTGAAGGTAAGGGCTTGCTAGGCCAAAAAGAGTTTGATAAAAACACTATTGAAAGTTTTAGTAAAATTGAACCTCAGCTTATCAAGTATTTAGATAATTGCTTACAGCCTGATTTAGTTCTTCAAAACTTTGTTAGGATTATTAGAAATATTACTTTTCCTTCTATCTGGTATAATGAATTTTTAGACAAAATATTTTTTGATTCATTTTTAAAAATATGTGAGCTTTCACAAAAGTCGATTGATCTTTTTGCGGAAGATACTGACCTGCATGAATATTTTTTAACTAGAAGAGTATTTCAAAAAATCGCCGGTTTAAAAGATCATTAATTTTAATCTGAAGAAGTTGTTGTTTACTCTTTCTGTCCAAATTACCATTGGACTAATAACATGCAATAAACTATCTGAAATACTCAGTATTTATTTCTTTGATCAAATAAAAAGTATATCCAGACAAAATTTCACTGATAAAGAATATTCTCAAATATTTATCGCAGGCATGGGCAGCTTCAGTGCTGGAGAAATGACATTTGCCTCTGACATCGATTTGATCTTCGGGGCAAAAGATTTAGAAGCAGTTAATGATGTTGAAAGGAAATTTCAAAATTTATTGTTAAAGTTTAAAGAAGAATTTAAACCGTTCGAAGTCGATTGCAGATTACGCCCGGAGGGAAAAAGCAGTCAGCTTGTGTGGGAATTAAAAAGTTATAAAATTTATTTACAAAGCCGGGCAAGGATTTGGGAACTTCAAGCGTTTTCAAAAATGAATTTTATTTGGGGAGATAAAAAATCGTATAGCGGACTTGTTACGAGTTTGGTCCAAAGAATTAAATCTGAAAATAAAGAATCAATAAAAAAAGAGATGATAGGAATGCGTTCTAAAATGTATCCTTCCCTTTCGTATCTTTCCAAAAGTTTTTATATAAAAAAAAACAGAGGGGGAATAAGTGATATTGATTTTATAATTCAATATTTACTTTTGTGCCATGCCGATGCTTACAAAAAAAATATTGGGAAAGGAAAACTTAAAATCTTAAAAAGCTTACACGAAAATCTGCCCGGCTCAATTGACTATGACAAACTTAAAAGCAATTTTTTATTTCTAAAAAATTTGGAAATTTCAAACCAAAATATTTTTAATGTTTCATCAAACATGATTGTGAAAGAAAATAAAAGATATATATTGTATGCCCATTCTTTAGGCCTATCATCAGGTAATGAATTTGAAAATAAACTAAGTTCAATTATTAAGGAAAATCATTCTATCTATAAAATAGTTTTTAACAATTAAAAATGGAAATACTAAAAAAACATTTTGCGATTATAATAAGCAGCGTTTCATTCATTATTTATCTAACTACAATTGCTCCTTCTGTCGTTCAAATTGATTCGGGTGAACTTGCCGCAGTACAAGCAACTTTGGGAATCGCTCATCCGACAGGATATCCGTTATATACTATCATCGGATATATATTTACTCTAATCCCGCTTCCCTTCACCAAAATATTTCAATTAAATCTTTTAGCCGCTATTTATTGCAGTGCAGGAGTCGGAGTTTTTTCAATCACTGCGAAATTAGTTTTAGATAACCTTGATTTGTTTTCCACAAAAAGAATTGAAATTAAAAAGAAAGAGTTAAAACAGAGCAAAAAAAATGGCGCACAAAATAAGCCTGTTGAAAAGAAAAATAATATTCCGGAATTATCTAAATATATTTCTATTGCCTTTGCAGCCTTTGCTTTGGCATTCAGCAGAACATTCTGGTTCCAAAGCACTTCCGTTGAAGTATATTCGCTTCACATATTATTAATTAACTTAATAATATTATTCCTGGTGAAAGCATATTTACAAAAAAATGATAATCCAAAATCAGGAACTAATTCATGGCTGTTGTTTGCGGTGTATCTTGCTTTAGGTTTTTCAAACCACATGACCACACTTTTGATTTTACCCGGGACAGCTTATTTATATTTCAATAAAAATAAATTTAACGCCGCAAGCTTTAAGCAACTTGCTTTTATGTTATTGCTCTTCTTCCCTATTTTGTTTTTAATTTATTCTTATCTCCCGATAAGAGCCAGCCAGAATCCGGCAATAAACTGGGGAAATCCAATTGATCTTGAGAGAATAATGAGGCATGTTTCTGGAAAGCAATACCAGGTTTGGTTATTTTCATCAACCGAATCGGCGAAAAAACAATTTGTATATTTTATTAATTCACTCCCCTCTGAATTTTTCACTACACTGCTAATTTCATTTATAGGATTATTTGTTTCATACAAGCTTTCAAAAAAGTTTTTTATATTTGTCCTAATTACTTTTTTCTCAACGGTGCTTTATTCCATAAACTATGATATTAATGACATTGATTCATATTTCCTCTTAGCATACATATCGCTTGCTTTTTTTGTTGTATTTGGCGTTATAAAAATAATAGAACTTCTTCAAAAGAATAAGATTAATATTTCATTTCATGACATTTATTTTAGTGATTATTCTCTCAATTCAAATTTACAGTAATTATTCTGAGGTTAATCAAAGTAATTGCTATACATTTGAAGACTACACAAAGGCTTTGTTAAACAGTACATCAAAAAACTCAATTGTATTTAGTTATGAATGGGATTATTTCGTTTCGGAATCTTACTATTTCCAATATGTCGAAAATTATAGAAAAGATATCACTGTAATTGATAAAGAATTAATGCGGCGCTCCTGGTATTATAATCAAATTAAAACTGATCACCCTGATGTTTTAAAAGGCGTCCGAGACATAGAAAAATCATTTTTAAAATCATTGTTGCCATTTGAGCGCGATGAAAATCATAATCCAAATGTTATTGAAAATTATTACCGCCAATTAATGACAGGCCTTGTTGCGAAAAATTTTCCTAAAAAAGATTTTTATGTTGCTTCCGAGCTTTATGAAAATGAAATGCAGCACGGGCAATTCAGTCTGCCGCCTGGTTTAACATTAGTCCCTGATCTATTTCTTTTCAAAGTTGTTAAAGGAAATCAATATGTCCCGGCTAAAGATCCGGAATTTAAAATACGTTTTCCAAAGCATCGAAACAGGTATATTGATTTGATAGAGACAATGGTGGGAACAATGCTGGCACGACGAGCAATGTATGAATTACAATTTAACAAACCTGATAGAGCAAAAGTTTATATTAAAAAAATTAAAAGTGATTTCCCGAATTATATTATTCCCAAACAGTTAGAAGGAATTATAAATTAGAGGCTTCTGAAAATTAATGTCATCTGTTGCCGCGGATTATACAAGCATGACAATTTAGAAAAAAAATAAACTTCGACAAGCTCAGTTTGACATTATAACTTTATCAAAGTTAATTTTTCAGTAGTCTTATTTTGATATTAGAATTGTCAAGTATATATATAAAAATAAATGAGGCTCATCCGGCAGTTGCCGGATGAACCTTATTTGAAAATTGATTAAAATTATTTCATGGGCTTAAAATCTTCAGAAGCATCCATCAAATCTTCCTGCCTGTCTTTACTCAACTCCGCTTTGGTCATAAATGATTGGATAGTAACATCCATCTGCTGAATTAAGTTTCTTTTATAAAATTTAGGAGCGTAAACTGAGCCATCAATCATGTACAACCTTTTAGTTTTCTCATCATAAAAAGTATAATTGATAAATGGGCCGCCCATACCTTTAATATTCAAATCCCATAAACCTTGAGTAAATATCGCATACCTTCCGTTAAAATTAACTTCACTTGAAGTCAAATAATCTTCTGAAATCACCACGTAAGAAGAATCATCGGATGTTACATAATATTTTTTTGTTATCCTATTTCTAATAGCTTTGATAGAATCCTGATTTAAATATTCCGGAGAAGCATTATCAATCCAATGAACAAAAATCCATCTTTCCATATCGCTTCCAGGTGATCTTCTAATCCATACAAAATTATCTTTAGGCTGATTTTGAGCAAGCTTAAAATCAGCTTGAACATAAATTATCCACCCATATCTTTTTAGAAACATTCCTTCAATGCTTTTCTGTTCATAATGTGAATTATAAAGGCTGGCATATAATCTTTTATCAGAAATTTTTTGGTATGCATATAAAAGATTATCCTTATTTCTTAAAATCCTTGCTTCAAGGTCAGACATATTTGGTGCAGAAAGTATTGTAACAAGCTGATCTTTTGCCCAGATATTGTATTTTTCCGGGAAGAAATTATTATCAGTTTCAAATTTATTTTTTACCGAAGTATCAATAATTGCTTTAATAAATTTTGCTGCAGCTGTGTTTGAATTTAATGGCGCTGCAATTAAAATATTTTTCTTGTTTTTATATCTATCTAATTGATCCGGTGAAACTCTATTTAATGTAAAAAGTTTTTCAGGCTGCGGAGTGTAAATGATTTTTTCGAAGGCTGCTTCCAAAGCCGGTTTTAATTGGTCATATTCCGATGAGTCGGCTATAACATATATTTCATCTTCCAGGCCTACTGCCGGTTTATCTGCCTGGCTGCAGGATGAAATAATTAAAGATAAAAATAAAAAACTAAGTAAGACTAAAAATTTTTTCATTACTAATTACCTCGGAACATTCGGTAAAATTAATTGCAAACCGGGCAAGAAAATTAAATATAATGCCCACATTGTTAACCCTACTGAAAGAGGAATCGATAAATTATCATCTGCAAATCCGAACGATATATTTTCAACTATTGCTCCAACGAAAGCGGCAAAAATTCCAATCAAATATTCTGTCATATTTCCATCTATCTTAGGGGTAAAAAAAACAACAATACTTGCACTTATAAAAAATGATAAAGTTCCCTCAAAGCTTTTTGCAAGAAATTTGTGTTTTCCAAATTTTCTTCCAATTAATGCAGCTACCGTATCACTTATAATTAATATACTAAATGCGGTAATAAAAAATACTTTCGGGAAAATAACAACACAAATTAATGCCGAAATAAAAACATAAGTCGCTCCATTTAAATTTCTTTTTTTGTGGTCAACTTCATGTTCTCTTAACAAAAATCCGAATATGTCGTAAAAGACCTTTGCCAGTGATTTAAAGAAATATCTGCTTAAATCAATAGTTATAGCAAAAGCAGCAACAATGCCTAAAATAATAATAGCATCATTCTTGGAAATGAAATAGTAAATAATAGGGATAGATAAAGAACAGAGATGAATTAGTTTTCTAACTACTTCATCTCTGTAATGAATTGTTCCGTTATCAGTTTGATTCATCTTTAGCGGAAGATTCTTTCGGCTTTCGTTGATCCATTAATTTTTTCACATGCTCAGGCACTTCAGAAGTTGATTCAAAACTACCATTCTTTTTTACAGGGGGAAGTTCTTCGCCACGAATCAATGTGTCAATTTCTTCTGCATCAAGAATTTCTCTTTCCAATAGTTGAATAGAAAGTTTATGAAGTAATTCCATGTGGTCTGATAATATTTTTTCAGCCCGCACCATAGATTCATTCACTATCCTTCTAATTTCATCATCAATTTCTATAGCCGTTCTTTCGCTGTAATCACGATGTTTTTGAATTTCTCTGCCTAAAAATATTTCCTCTTCTTTAGCACCATAGCTTAATGGCCCTAATTTATCGCTCATTCCCCATTCACAAACCATTTTACGGGCTATACCAGAAGCTTTTTCAATATCATTCCCGGCGCCGGTAGTATAATGATTAAAAATCAATTTTTCAGCGGCCCTGCCTCCTAAAGCGTAAGTAATTACAGCTTCTAAATATTCTTTTGAATAAGTGTGCTTTTCATCCATGGGAAGATAACTGGTAACACCTAATGCCCTGCCGCGTGGTATAATTGTTACTTTGTGAACAGGGTCAGCTTCAGGAATCATACGTGCAACTAGCACATGCCCAATCTCATGGTAAGCCGTTGTCTTTTTCTCTTCTTCTGAAATGATCATGCTCTTCCTTTCAATTCCCATCATCACTTTATCTTTAGCATCTTCAAAATCGATCATCTCAACTTTTTTCTTATTTTTTCTTGCAGCAAGAAGAGCGGCTTCATTCACCAGATTTGCTATTTCGGCACCGGCTAATCCAGGTGTACCTTTAGCAAGCACTTCCAGGTTAACCGAAGGGTCTAAAGGAATTTTCCTGGTATGTACTTTTAGAATTCCTTCACGCCCTTTAACATCAGGCCTATCAACCACAACCTGCCTGTCAAATCTTCCCGGCCTTAATAAGGCAGGATCAAGAACATCCGGACGATTAGTTGCAGCGATTATAATTACACCACTGTTTTGTTCAAATCCATCCATCTCAACAAGCAATTGATTTAGAGTTTGTTCTCTTTCATCATGGCCGCCGCCTAAGCCAGCACCACGATGTCTTCCAACTGCATCAATCTCATCAATAAAAATAATACATGGCGCATTCTTTTTTCCCTGTTCAAAAAGATCGCGGACACGGCTAGCGCCAACGCCAACAAACATTTCCACAAAATCAGCACCGCTTATGGAGAAGAATGGTACTCCGGCTTCTCCAGCTACTGCTCTTGCCAACAATGTTTTACCGGTTCCGGGAGGCCCTAACAGCAATACTCCTCTCGGGATTTTTCCGCCAAGCTTCTGAAATTTTGAAGGTTCTTTTAAAAATTCAATTATTTCCTGTAATTCTAATTTAGCTTCATCAGCACCCGCAACATCTCTAAAAGTTATCCTTGTTCCGGACTGTGTAATAAGTTTTGCTTTACTTTTCCCAAATGAAAATATACCGCGGGTTCCGCCTGATCCACCTTGCATTCGTCTCATAATTATAATCCATACACCAATAATCAGTATCCAGGGAACAACCGTTATCAGTAAATTCATCCACTCACTGGATTCTTTATCAAAGGAATAATTAATTCCTTTTGCTTTCCAGATTGCTTCTTGATCTTTTATTATGGGTTCAGGCAGATAAACAGAAAAATCTTTTACATCCTGTGATTTGCCGCTTAATGTTAATGATTCTGCATGATCCAGCGATCCTTTAAAATAGTAATCATTAATATCCGATTTAATGACGCTGGCTTTAACTATTTTATTTCCATTCAATAATTTTTCATATTGATTATAAGAGATTTCAGTATAGTTTGTGGTGTTCGTTTTAAAAAGCTGCATAACTATTACAGCAGCAACTACGACGGCACCCCAACCAAATACTAATCTGATTATTTTTGACCAGTCAAAATTATCATCCGGCTTATTTGGCCCATTCCCTTTTGACGGCTTTTGAACTGGCTTATTTCCGTTATTATTATTATCTGGCATAGCTCAATTATTTCTTGTTATTAAATTCTTTTTTAGGATTCATTTAGTACAAATATTGATTTTAAATTTCTGTACTTTTGGGCATAATCCAACCCATATCCAATCACAAATTTACTTGGAATATCGAAGCCAATATAATCAATTTTTACATTATATCTAAGACTATTTGGCTTAACCAACAGGGATACAACCTTTACACTCGCTGGTTTATGCTGGCTCATCAGCTCTTCAATAAATTTTATCGAAAGCCCGGTATCAACAATATCTTCAACGATGATAATATCTCTTCCGTTAACATCACAATTTAATTCCTTTATCAATTTCACTTTCCCGGACGAAATTTTTTCATCTCCATAGCTTGATAACTTAAAAAAATCAATTTCACAGTCAACATTAACATTTTTAATTAAATCAGACATAAATAAAAAAGAACCGTTCAGCACTCCTATAAATACCGGGATCTTTCCCTGGTAATCTTTCGATATTTGTTTGCCAAGCTCAGTCACTCTTTGTAAAATCTTCTCTTCACTTAAAAAAACTACAAATTCATCATCCCCGATTTTTAACTTATCAGCATTTAAGTCAGGCATAATTTTAAGACCTTTTTTGTCCGGCTGCTACCGGATTCTTTTATTTTGAAATTATTGTCAATTCTTAAACCTATAACCCAGACTATTCTGCCGTTATTTGTTAAGACGTATTGACCGGCTTTTTTATTGTATTCTATCTTTTGTTCATTTAAAAAATCGGAAATATTTTTTGAACCTTTCATACCCAGAGGGAAAAATTTATCGCCATGCTTCCATTTTCTTATCACAAATTCTTCGTCAATTTTATCTGCAGAAATGTATTCTATATTACGGTTTGCACTTAATTCAACATTATTCATTTTATTCCACAATATTTGAATCTTATTTTTATCAAATTTTACTTTTTCACCAGGATGAATTATAAATTCTTGTGAAATATCATTTTTCTTTTTTTTAATGACTAATGATTCACGCTCGCGGAATACAACCAGGTTATTAGAAATATTTTGACTTTTGCCTGTTTCATTAAAAACTAACGAATAAATCTTGGTAAAATCATTGGACTTAAATTCTACTTTAAAGTTTCCTTCTATAGCAGTCTTAAACAAATCACCCCAAAATTCTTTATCAATTTTTTTTAATTCTCCAGCAGAAACATTTAATTCATTGTTCCTGAATAAAAATATTCCACTTGAAGCACTAGTTATTATTTTTTCAATGGCAGCAAATTGATTCTTAAAAATTTGCGATGAATTAAACAAAGTTTTATCAAGCGAAGGATTTAATCTTTTCTTTAATAAAGGAATAACTTCATGACGCAAAAAATTTCTTTCGTAAACTTGAGATTCGTTAGATGCATCAATTCTATATTCGATTTTCTTTTCACTTAGATAGTTAATAATTTCAACTTTTGTTAAAACAAGTACAGGGCGAATTATTTTTCCTCTGCGAACCGGAATACCTGAAATTCCCTTTAGCCCGGTTCCTTTTATTAAATTTAGCAGCACTGTTTCAGTGTTATCATCCGCAATATGAGCAGTTGCGATTTTATTAAAGTTGTTTTGCCCGGCAATTTTATTTAGCTGCTCATAACGAATTTTTCTTCCAGCTTCTTCGGTTGAAATTTTATTTTTCCAGGCGAACATCTTAACATTTTTATTCGCAGAAAAAAAATCTATTCCAATTGAAGAACAAAATTCACGGCAAAAAAGTAAGTCTTCTTCAGCTTCTTTTCCTCTTAATTTATGATTAAGATGAAAAGCCCCAAGTGACACTTGAAATTTTCTCCTAAACTTATTCAGAAAATAAAGAAGAAAAACCGAATCAGGCCCGCCACTTAAAGCAACAAGTATCTTGTCATTTTTATTGATCAGATTTTTCTCGGAAATGAATTTAATTACTTTCTGATCAATTTTTTTTTCAATATTCATTTATTCAAAAAATGCTTTGTTTACTTTTGAATAAAAGATCTAACATCTTCTTTAGCTTCCATAATTCTTTCAACATATTTGCCAAGTACATCAAATTCCAAATTAACCGTATCGCCGATTTTCTTATCTGAAAAAACCGTCATTTCCCAGGTGTGAGGAATTATTCCAACAGAAAAAGAATTTCCATCAAGTTGAGCCGCAGTCATGCTAACCCCATCAATTGAAATAGAACCAACAAAAATCAAATACTTTTTGAAACTTTCCGGGAATTCAATTGTCATCCAATGACTGTTTGAAAGCTCCTTAACTTCAGTAACTGTTCCGGTAGTATCTATATGTCCAAGCACAAAGTGACCTCCTAATCTCTCTTCTGCTTTAAGGGGGCGCTCCAGGTTTATCCTATCATTATTTTTCAAAGAGCCAAGATTTGTTTTTTTTAATGTTTCTTCGATGGTATCAACGCTAAAATTATTTCCTTCTCTTTTTACAACCGTTAAGCAAACACCGTTGCAGCTTATGCTGTCGCCAATGTTTAAATCATCCATTACTTTTGCGGCAGAAATTGTAAGCTGAAATCCATCGCCGGTTGCAATTTTGCTTGCCAGCCTGCCGGTTTCTTCAACCAAACCTGTGAACATTTTAAGCTCCTATAATTTTAAAAATTAGTTATCAAAGTTATAAAAAATAAAACTTAATGGTGTAATTTTTAAGACAGAATTGATTATTGAAAGAATTAGGCGTCTATCTTTTTAACTCCACGAATATATCATCACCAGATGTTTCAACCTTTTCTATTTTCACTTTTACTGCTTTCCCTATGTTTTTAATTTTCATATCACCAACAATTGAAAGACCTGTTCCTAAAATTTTTGGACTGATAAAAAGAAGAATGTCATCAAATAATTTCTTCCTAATAAGCGATGTAAAAATTGTGCTTCCGCCTTCTACTAAAATTGAGCTGATGCCTCTTTTACCTAACTCCTTAAAGACGTTTAACAAATCGATTGCCCCTTCCTGTTCTTGTTTAGCAAAAATTATATCTACTCCAAGGGCGTACAATTTTTTTAATTTCCTTTTTCTCGAAATATTATTTTTTGAGGTAACCAGAATTAAATTTTTATCCTTGTTGTTTACAAAAATTTTGCGATCGGTTTTTAACTTTAATTCGGAATCTATGATTATTCTTTTTGGATTTCTTCCTTCAGACAACCGGACAGTCAAAGAAGGATTATCACGAAGAACTGTGTTGGTGCCGACTAAAACAGCGTCATATTTAGAACGCAGCTCATGAACGTATTTTCTTGAGGACAAAGAGGAAATCCATTTGGAATCCCCGGTAATATCTGCGATTTTTCCATCTAAAGTTTGAGCTGCTTTTAAAGAAATATAAGGCAGTTTCTTTGTTATTAGCTTGAAGAAAAATTTATTTAATTCAATACAATCTTTTTCAAGTACACCAACTTTTACATCAATTCCCGCCGACTTCAACTTTTTCACTCCGTTGCCGCTAACCAAAGGATTCATATCCAAGGTGCCGATAATAACACGCTTAATTTTACTCTCAATAATTTTATCAACGCATGGTGGGGTTTTGCCTGTATGACTGCACGGTTCCAGATTTACATAAAGTGTTGAGCCTTCAACTTTTTCTTTGGCATTTGCTATTGCATTTATTTCGGCATGATTCTTCCCGAATTTTTCATGATAGCCGGCACCTATAATTCTATCGTTTTTTATTATTACACAGCCAACTAAAGGATTTGGACTGACATTTCCGCTGCCTTTTTTTGCAATTTCAATGGCTAGTTTTATGTATGATTCGTCAGTCAAATAATTTTTATTTTATAATTTTAATCAATAGATAAGATTTCAAATTCAAGCATGCCTGCCGGGGCTTTCACACTAATCTTTTGACCGGTTTTGCTGCCCATTAATCCTTGCCCAACGGGTGAAGTTACAGAAATTTTCCCTGCCTGAAAATCTGCTTCTTCAGGAGAAACTAAAATATATTCTAGCAATTTTTCGTTCTTTAAATTTTTAATTTTCACCTTAGAAAGAATATGTGCTTCACCTTCTGCAAATTGTGAAGGGTCAATTATCCTTGCACGGGATAATACAGATTCAAGTTTGCTTATTCTTAATTCAAATAGGCCCTGCTCTTCTTTTGCGGCATCATATTCAGCATTTTCAGATAAATCACCGTGAGCTCTTGCCTCGGCAATTTTTGCGGCCATCTCTTTTCTACCATTTGTTTTCATCTCTTTTAACTCTTTTTCAAGCTCAACAAGCCTTTCTTTTGTTAAATAAACAAAATTAGCGTCCGTCATTATAAAATCTCTTCTTTGTTATTGAATGGTTTAAAAAAAATAGCCACCGCTTTTTTAGCAGTGGCAGTGGGAAACTTAAAAAAATTTGTTTTACTTGTCAAGATTTAATTGTGCTTTAGACAATTGACTTGATAATTATTTCAGCAAATTTTTCCCATGTGAAGTCACAAACCCAATCCGGCAGTTGCCGGATTGGGTTTGTTAGTTTTAATACCTACTTAAGTAACACTAATTTTTTTGCAACAACAAATCCATTTGTCTTCAATTGATAGAGGTAAATACCGCTGCTTAAGTGATATTTTGCAGCATTTAAGGTTACTTCATAATCTCCCGGCTGCTGCTGCTTATTGACAAGAGTTGCAACTTCATTTCCCAAAATGTCATAAATCTTTAACTGCACTAAGGCCTCTCCTTTGGGGAGGTTGGCTTGCCACTTTGTGTTGGGGGCTGTTATTGAATACTTTATTTTAGTTGTTGGATTAAAAGGATTTGGATAGTTCTGCTCAAGCTTAAATGTTTCGATGTTAAATTTATCATTTACAAATGTGGCAAAAGAAGTGTCCTTGAGTATCCAATTATCAGGATCAAAACTTAAATCGGTTGGCTGAGAAGTTAAATTGATATTAAATTGCTGCTGCTGTTGGTTATTCATTACCGTTAATAAAGTATCGCCTGATGTAGTTGTAATTTTTATTTGTATAGGCATTGTAAAAAATATAGGATTCGAATTTGTGGATTGAGAAATATTTAAAGTTACTTCATAATTATTTGAGCTTACCGGGTTTGAACTCCAGCTATAAGAATATTTTGGATAATTTTCACCATAAATCCATTCTGAGAAAAAATAATTTAAATCCATTCCTGAAACACTTTCTGCTACACTTTGAAAATCTTCGGTAGTTGCAGAATTATATGCAAGCTGAGGATCGCTGTCATAAGTTCTTAGAATATTAAAAAACGTACTATCTCCAACAACGGAGCGAAGCATATGAAGAACACACGCTCCTTTAGCATAAGTTCTGCTGTTATTAAATATCTCCCCTACGGAACTTATATCCTGCACATAGACAGGCCCAACTGCATTTTTTGCATTATTCATTTCGCCAGCAATCTGATTAATATAACTTGTTTTTCCTCCAATAGCTTCTAGATAAACAGCTTCAGAGTATTCAGCAAAACCTTCATTAAGCCAAATGTCCTGCCAGGTTTTGCAGGTAACTTTATCTCCAAACCATTGATGCGCTAATTCGTGAGATATTACATCTCTTCTGAAAGTATTTGGTCCCATAGAAGTACAAGTTTGATGTTCCATTGAGCCACCCCACCCAAATTCAGCATGGCCGTACTTTTCTTTAATGAAAGGATACAAGCCATACTTCTCCGAAAATACTTTTATCATATTTGGAGTTTCATCAATCTGCGCTTTAATTGAACTCAATTTTCCAGGATAAAGATAATGAGTAATAGGCATCGAGTCTGGTTTACCATTTTGCGAATAATAAAAATAATTTGTGTACAGCTCATAATTAGTAACAGCAATTGAGATTAAATACTGGGCAATTGGATATGTATTTTTCCATTTAAATGTTCGGGTATCATCTGCATTTATTGAAGAAGAAATTAAAGTACCGTTTGAAACTCCGGTATATTGATTACTACAAGTTATCCATACATCGGACGAATCAGCTTTGTCAGCCGGAGTATCTTTGCAAGGCCACCAATCACTTGCGCCGTAAGGTTCGCTCAAGCTCCAGATTACAGGCTCACCTTTAGGAGTACCATCCTGGGTGCCAAACTCAAAACTTCCAAAACCGCTTGAACCCGGCGTACCCTGATAATAAACTGCAATAGAAAATTCTTCATTAGTGGAATAAGTTCTATCCAGCGTAATATTTATTTTGGCATTTTGATGTGTGAAAGTCAGCTTGGAATTACCAAGCTTTATTGAGTCAACTGTTAAAGAGTTCTGCAAATCCAAAAAGAAATTGTTTAAGCTTGAAGACGCAGGCTTGGCATTAACTTGAACTATACCAATTAAATAATTCGGGCTATAAGTGACTTTTAAATCCAGTTTATAATAAGTAACATCAATCTCTGCGTCGCCGGGATATGAAACTTTTGATATAGCCAATTTTTTTTCAAAACCCTTTTTTTCCAATTCCGCAACAGAATAAAATTCTTGAGCAGATATTATTGTAGTAATAGTTAGAAAGAACATTAGTAATAATATATTTTTCACAGAAATCCCTCGTTAAATGAATCTTATTTTACTATAAATATTTTTTAAGTTCAATAAACATTTTTCAACACCTATTTTTGTTCTTTTATACTGACATTGATAAACCCAATTCCTCAAAGAAATTGGGTTTGTTATTATAGTAACTTCCTAAAATATAAAGTGACTACCCAAAGTAGCACAGACAGGAATTTCTGTTCTACAGTACTAATTGACTTCCTGAATTCTACAGATTGGACGAAAATTACAATACCTGCAGACTTTATTTTCTCTATCTTCAAGCGTTGAAAGATTAAATTTACCGGCATTAATTTCACTTACATATTTTTTTATTGATTCAATACATATTTTCATAAGCTCCTCATTCAAGCTTAACTTTTCTTCTTCAGATAATTTTTTTCTTGATAGATTAACAATGCTTTTACCAAAATCTTTCTCATTAAATTTTAATGAGTAAATTTCAGCGCCCGCAGGATTAAAATCTTTATCAATCTGTGCTTTTATAATTTCCTTTGCCGCATACATATAAAGTGGAAGCTGTAATGAAATTCCTTCAAAAAGCTCATCGCTAGAAGGTTTTTTCCCGCTTAACTTATAATCAACAACTTTAAATTGATTCTGATCCTGATGAATATCAATTCTATCTATTTTTCCCCTAACTTTAATACCGTCAACTTTAAAATCATCTTTTGTAAAATATTTATTTTGATCATCTGATATTTTACCAAAACCCATCTCAAAATAATTTGGGATAAAACCTTCCTCATCATTTCTTTCACTCAAAAGAAATTTGAATAGAATTGAATTTTTCTTATCTCCATTCAAACCCAATATTTTTTCTTTTTCATAAAATGTTAATGGGGAATTAAAGTTTGCATCAGAAATATTTCTTTCAGCAATTTTAAAAATTAAATCAACAGCATAATTAAAAATTTTATCATCCGCATTTTGAAGAATCAATTCTTTTTCATGCAAAGTTTTATAGAATTCATACAAAATATTGTGAAGTATTGTACCCATTTCCAATGCCTCTATTTCTTCGGAAGGCTCTTCAAGCGGCTGTAAGAATAAAATTCTCTCTGCAAAATATTTATATGGGCATTTAGCGAATGTTTCAAGCTGTGAAATTGAATATTCTTTATCTTTTAATTCAGATAATTTTTTCTTCCCATCATCGGATAAGCCAGAGGAAATGTTCCCGGTAAAATTGCTCTCACCAAACGGCTGTGCTTTTCTTAACTCATCAATTTGAATTGAATTTTTTATTTCTTCAAAATCCAGCTCAGCTTCTTTAATATTTTTTTTGCTTTCATCAATTCCAACTCTACCGATTAATTTCAGCAATTCTTCATTAGAATATATTTTTGAATTATAATCAGTTTCGTTCTTTTCTGTTATTGTAATAAGGTTTTCAAATTCAGTTAAAATATTGGATACAGCAAGCTCTTTCTTTTCTTCTTTCTGCGGATAAGTTAAATATAATTTTTTCACCCATGAACATAGCGATTGATAAAATTGATACCGCTCTTCAGTTTGATGCGTAAGTTCATTCTTTAAGTAAGAACCGGAGAAAAATATTTCCGGAGTGTAACGCGTCGGTAAATCCCCTTCGCACATTCCACCTATAAACAAATAATCAAATTGAAGGCCGCGGATTTCATTCAATGTTGTAACTTGTACTCCATAGCCTGGCTTTTCTTTTATATTAAATCGTGTTGAAGTTATTGCGGTACGAATATTATTTAAGAAAAACTTTAAAGAAAATTTTTCTTTGTTTCCATATTCAATTTCAAATAATTCAATCAATTCTGTAATAGTATCAATACAAACAGTTAGTGCTTTTATATTTTCTTCTGTGTTCTCTGCTTTACTGTTAATCAGCCTTTCCGGAAGCCTTAATGAATATATTAAATCAATAAAGTTTTGAAGAAACTCGTGTAATGTACTTTTCTTTTCAAAGGGCTGAAGTATTTTTTGAATAGTTTGAATATCGCTCAAAGCCTTGTTGAGGCTGTTGTAACCAATAGAATATTCAATTTCATCATCAAACTTTCCACCCAGTTTTTTTAAGGCATCGTTAATTGAGTTAATCCAATTTTGATATCCGGAAATAATTTTCAGATTTATGGATGCATTTAATAGATTTGAGACACTTACATTAGAAATTTGTATCAAGTTTCCGCTTAAAGCCCGAAAATATTTTTATAATAATAATCATTTTCAGCAATCTCTAAAAAATTAATAATTGAAATTACCGGCGAAGAATTGCTCAATGAAATTCTATCGGTGAGATTAAAGGGAATTCCATAAGTTGAAAAATGTATTTCGAATAACCGGACGAATATTTATTAATCAAATTAAATGCAATACAAATTTTATGAGGTTCAACTTTTTGATTTAAAATTAAGTCTTTAATTTCTTTGGCAATTATTTCAATTTCTTTTTCTCTAGTAGCAGCAGGAATTTTAATGATTGCGTTTTCCTTAAATCCGATATTTTGCATCTATAATTTATTATTTTTGCTTTTCTTATTTGACTTAAATAATTCTTCCCGAATAATACTTTGAAATTTATTTAAATAATTTTGTGAATGGTCTTCAATAATCTTAAAACCTTTGCTTTCCAAGTTTAATGTAGCATTTATCGAGATGCTGAAAATAAATTCGGATTAAATTTATAATAATCAAAAGAAAGAAATAATTTTGAACTCCATTAATTGAAGAAGACGAATTAATAATTTCAATTTCCGGCAAAGTGAATTCATCAAAACCATTAATTACAATTAAGTTTACTTCGGGATAAACTTTTCTAAATTTTTCTTCAAAATCATTTTGACTTAAATGATTCAATTCAGAATAAACATCGCCAATTTCTTTAACATTTAGATCCCGGCATTTTTTTAGATAAACTTCATATATTTTTGAAATATCTTCAGCTTTAATTTTTTCAGAGCCGGTTAAAGCTTTAAGTTCTTCATTCAGATTTGCCGGAGTAATTCCATGCCTTTTATATTCTGAAATTACATTTTTAATTCGTTCAAGAGTACCGAACGGAATTTCTTTTTGATAATTGGAAAAATAATTTAGTTTATTTCCAGCGACGAATTACCACATTCACTAATGCTTTGCTTTATCAATACAGTTGATGCAGCTTCACTTAAAACTTTTGAGATGATTTCGAATCACTGAAAAGTAAGTTTGTGGAATAGGTTCCGATTGTTTCTAAATTTAATTTTCCTGTGGTTTGATTTGGGGAAAGTGAAATTAAATCTTTTTTCAAACTACGGTTTTTTCTATTTGTAGGGACAATCAGCAGAAGCTCATTTAATCTTTTTGATTTTATTTTTTCATCAATAATAAAATCTAAATCAATATAATTTTTCATCACTTTTTGTTAAAATCATTTTTCTTTTTCAATTTAGATCTAAAATTAAATCTTTATATGAACCCTTTTATTTGGTTTTAACGTCTAGATTTAAAAAGCGGATTACATTTTCAAATCTATTTATAGCGTCTTCATTTCCGGCAATGACTAAAGTTTCCAATTCCAAAAACTTGCCCAAATTTTTAACTTCATCAAGATGAATCCTGGTGTTGTCATAGTAAATACAAAAGTCGTTTTCTTTTCAACTACAGCATAGCTTTCAAATATTTCATTAAAAAATTCTTCTGCATTCGGATTGAAAATATTAAAACTTCATAATTTGAAAATCTATCTTTTGCTTTTTCATCTCTTAAATATTTTATTAATGAACAATTCCCATTTTCAATTCTAAGCTTAAGAAGTTTTTCTTTTATTTTATAATAAACATCTTTTTGATTTAGTTCAGCTTTAAACTCGCAATTATTTTCTTTGATTCTTTTTAATACTTCTTCAAAGGTTTTTAATGGTATTTTTATTTCAAGATTTGACGGCATAAACTTATTACTTCTTTATTTAATGAATATTTTATGATAAATCCAATTTCATAAAGAAATTGGGTTTATCATTAATAATCAAACTTAATCATTTGCCTTAACATAAATTTGTAAAATCTCTTTTCCCTTTCTGGGCTTAATTGAATCAACATTCTTGAAGAAAATTCCAATTTCAAATGACGAGAAAAGTTTTCATAAAACTCAACCGGGTTAACACTAAACGGAGGACCTCCGTTTCTATTATCAACCGGAAATAGGACCGAAATAAACTTTCCGAAGGCTTTAATAATTTTGAAACTACATTCAGCATATTCTATTCTTTTTTCGGGATCAATAGCGCAATAAAAAACATAATCATACACAACGTCAAAACTGTTAAAAATTTTTCATTAAAGTTAAAAATATCTTCAACTAAAAAATTTATTTTTAGATTATTTTGTTTTGCAAGCTCTTCGGCAAATGAAATTGCTTTTGCAGAAAAATCAATTGCAGTAACATCAAATCCGTTTTTAGAGGCTTCAATTGCATCGTAGCCTTTTCCGGCACCAACAATTAATATTTTGCCCGGTTGAAAAAAATGATTTTTCTTTATAAGTTGTAGAAAAATTGGGTTAGCGTTTCCGGTATCCCATCCCGCTTGGTCTTTTTCATATTTTTCTTCCCAGAAAGAGGGATTGTTATAAATTGGAGGCATCAATAAAAGATTAATTATGTTGTTGAATCTTTACTATTTCTTGTTTAATTTTAAATTAAATAAATAGAGAAATTATTATGAAGACAATAATAGCGGCAGCAATATTACTAATTACATTTTTAAATGTAAATGCTCAGGAAATAGGAGAACTAGCTCCACCAAAACAACCGGAAGATTTCCCCAATAATGCATTCGGAATGGATTTAATGTTCAGCGAAGGAGGTTTTGGATTGGAACTTTCTATCGCAGGCAATTAAACCAGACTATAACTGTATTCAGTGATTTTTCTATTTCTGAAGCAAAGGATGAAAGAGAATTTGAATATATTGATTATTACGGAAACACATACACTGTGGGGAAAAAGAATCGTGTTTTTCTTTTACCTGTAAATTTTGGTGCGCAGTACAGACTTTTTCAAGATGCAATTTACGATAACCTTCGTCCCTACCTAAATGCGGGAATAGGGCCAACATTTGTAGTAACAACTCCTTACGAAAGAGAATATTTTAATGCTTTCGGTTATGCAAAAGCAAAAGTTGCACTCGGTGGATATTTCGGATTTGGAGCAAATTTTGGTTTAGATAAATCAAGCCTGGTTGGAATAAACGTACGCTATTACATTGTGCACATGTTTGACGGCGGAGTTGAAAGTCTTGAAGGGAAATTAAGAAATGATATTGGCGGAATTTATTTGACGATTAATTTAGGGTATTATGTATTAGGGAACAAGATTTTTATTAACCTATATCATAACTGTTCATAAAAAGCAAATACATATCGAATATTATGATTTAGTAATTTTGAGATAACATTTTAAATAGGGCGAGCTTACATAAAAATAATTCCGAATGAATGAAAAATTAGATTATTTACATTTTAAATCTTGTCACTGTAATTGACTGAACGGAAGTTTAAAAAAAAATAATATCAAAATTAAGGTTAAATTTTGCTCTAAAAACTTTTTTATAGAAGAAAAGTTATGCTTCTATATATAGAAAAAAAATATTTAACCTGGAACCAAACAAGAAGCGCTGTTTGACGGCTAATTAAATAGTTATGCAATAAAAAAAAATAGAGATTTTCGATTATTATAATTATTGTAGATACATTTTAAAATAAAATAAAAAAAAAATATTTAATGAGTGAAATATGATATTTAAAAAAATACAAAAATCTTTTCTCTATATAATTATTTTAGTGACAATAATATTAAATCTGTCATGTAATTATTTTACGGAACCGGAACCATTTGTAAATAAAGATGCACACCCTCCCAAAACACATTACGGGAATGCTAAATTCATCAATTATTCAGAAGATCAAATTGTAACAGGTACAATTACTGTGGGTTTTACTCTGGATTGGAATCCAATGAATACCGACTCTGTTATAGTATTCGTAGATTCAACAAGGATAGCCAAGATTGATTGCTTCATTATACTACCCCTCTTCAATTTCAATTTAAGATCAACACAAAAGCGTGGCTTAATGGAAAACATAATATAATGCTTTATGCATACAAAATGCCAAGTCTTAAGGATTCACTAGGGACAATGAGCTTGCTAACTAATGCTTTATATATTTATAAAACAAGCCTGATCTTTGATAATACTCCACCAACTGCTCCTAAGAATGTTGTAGTCACTCTACAAAATGGAGATGCTCATATAAATTGGACGCCAACGAATTTTAATTTTTTTCATTCATATATAATAAGAAAAAACGGAGTTGTAATTGATGAAATATATTCGCAGAATGACTCAACATATATAGATTCAACGTTGCCAGATTTTTTCAATTTTTATTACGAAGTTGGTGTCTCGATCACAGGGCAGGGAACCGCATATTCAAATAACTATAATTTTAAACAAGGAGAAACATTATCTATTAATCCAGCATATTACATTATGGATAATTTAAATGATCAGGTTATTTTTGCCAACTCTAATTATCTCACAGCAGTTTCAACGCAAACTCATGAAATAATTAATAAAGTTTCTATAGACCATGATGCTTCGTCTGCATTATGGGCAAAGAGTATTGGCGGTGATACAATATATTGCTGGGATAATAATAAAAGATATTTCTACACATATAGTTAACCGATTGAATATTATAAGCGACACATTAGGACCTTTAATTTATCGATAAGCGACACATTGGGACAAATAATATGCCAATGCCTTATCAACTGGACCAGATGGTAGTTTATATGTTTCAGCAATCAAACTCAAAAAATTACTTATTTGTTTATAAAAATTTTGAAAAAGTAAATACTATTATTGCTCCAGCAGTTAATTTTGAAAGAATTAGCCGTTTTCTTAGTATTTCACCTGATGGGTATACTTTACTGGATGTTGACGATAATGGAATTAAAAAGTATTCAATTGATAACGGAATAATAACTTATAAATTCCAGTCTATGATTCAAGACCATATTGATTTATTCAGGACGGATTGGAGCAACTCAAGAATATTTATAAAACGTCAGATAGAATTGTTGAGCTGTGGGATACACAAACGCTCAATTCAATCAGTTCGTATGATTTGCCAGCATCAGAACCTTATGCATCTGATATAACTGCAATTTTTGCAAATTTAAAAAACCTTTACGTTGCATATACAATAAACTTTCATAATTCGAATACAACTCTTCTTGCAGAATATGATATTATTAGTCAGCAGTTAAAAAATTCATGGATTTATCCATCTATGGTAAATAGTATTACTTGGATCTAAAAACGGTCGTTATCTTTTCTTATCCACATCAACAAATCAATGGATACTTGATATAGGAGATAACCAATAATGAAAAAGTCTTTAATAATCTTAGCAGTTTCTTTATTTTTAATTCAATCTGTATTTCCCCAACAAGAGAGAGCTCTCAAATCATGGAAAACATTTGTTTCTATTGGTTACGGGAGTACAGAATCAAGCAGTTTTAGCGGCTATTATAAATCACTGATTGATGGATATAGATTTTCAGGGGTGCCAATCAATACACAGAGAGAATTCGGGCCTACGATACTAGCAAATACAGGATTCATTTTTAATTTGCTGGAAAACATAGGGGCAGGTATTTCTTTTGGATATTTATATTCTCCTGGCTATTCAAATTATAAAGATTATGCAGGCATCGTTAAAATAAATGGATCAATTAGAAATTATGAGTATTTTATTGAATATAAACTATGCTATACAGAAAGTTGGAGAGTTCCCAATAATAATTAGCCCTCAACTCGGTGTTTCTCATTCCTCAATACTTATGACACAAGAAGTAAGATTCAATGATTTTCAAGAACATAATTATAATTGGAAAATGACAAAAGATGGATGGGGACCATGTGCTCAGCTTACAATCGGTACTTCCGTTAACTTAGGAGATTATTTTGTCAATCTTGAAGGAGGGTATAGATGGACTTGGATTGAATCTATAGAACAAAATGGAAGAATCAACAACAGGAATTGAAATAGTAAATGATCCAATGGATATTGGTTTAAATGGTATTATTTCTTCATTATCATTTGGGATTAAATTTTGATATTCTGAAATAATTAATGTGAGCTATTATTAGAAAACTTGTATCGCCTAATTGTCCAACAGGTATTTTAAGCCAACAATTTATACGCATTCGGCTTTTTAGAGATTCCCCAGGTGTCACGGTCACTCTGTGACAACCGTAGGATTTATTCGTGCAGCGTCTTCCAAATCAAATCCAGCAATTCTTCAATTCCAAAATTTACTGCAGAGGAAATTATTTGAACCGGCACACCAGTTAATTTTATTTTCTTCTTAGATATTTTTTTCAATTCAGCATCTTCAACTAAATCTGATTTAGTAAGTGCAATTAATTTTTGTTTGGCAGCAAGCTTGGAACTGTATGTTTTTAATTCATTAAATAAAACTTCAAATTCTTTTTTATAATCCTCTGAAGTTATATCAATCATAAAAAGTAAAATCTTAGTCCGTTCAATGTGGCGCAAAAATTTAATTCCTAATCCTTTCCCTTCATGAGCACCTTCAATTATTCCAGGAATATCTGCAATGGTAAAACTTTGATAATCTTTATACTTAACGATACCAAGATTCGGTTCTAAAGTTGTAAATGGATAATCAGCAATTTTTGGCCGTGCTGCAGAAACTGTTGAAATGAAAGTTGATTTGCCGGCATTGGGAAATCCGACTAAACCAACATCCGCAATTAATTTTAATTCAAGAATTACTTTTTTCTCTTCACCCGGCTTGCCATTTTCAGCATATCGCGGAGCCTGGTTAGTCGGAGTTGCAAAATTGCTGTTTCCTTTTCCGCCTTTGCCGCCTTTAGCTGCAATAACTTGCTTGCCTTCTTCGTCAAGATCGAAAAGAATTTTTTTGCTTTCCGGATCCTTAATTAGAGTACCGACAGGCACTTTAATTATTGTATCCTTCCCGCTCTTCCCGTCTTTTCTTGCACTCGCACCCATCTCTGCATTTTCTGCTTTGAAATGTTTTTTATATCTGAAATCTAAAAGAGTATTTAAATTATGATGTGCTTCAAAAATGATGTCACCGCCTTTGCCGCCGTTCCCGCCTGAAGGGCCGCCTTTAGGAACATATTTCTCTCTGCGGAAAGTGACTGCGCCATCTCCTCCTTTACCTGCTTTTATTTCAATCTCAGCATAATCAATAAACATATTTAAGCCTGATCAAAATAATTAGAGACAGCATTTGTAAGCATTACAGCTTCTTTTGAATAAGGGTTTACACGGTATGTAAGAAACAAGTCCTTTTAAAATTTCCGTTGATTGGTCATAGCTGTTGCACTCGGAAATTTTTTCCATAGTGTTGGCAAAATCTTCTCTATCTTCATTAAAAATTCCTGAAACAATTTTATCAATTTCTCTTTCGCTTAAAAAGCTAAACAAGTCTTTGTCCGTTTTAAATTTTTCATTTTGATCAATTTCTTCATCATCTAATTCCTCATCATCATCAATATTATTATCTTCACTATGGCTTTCACTTTCAAATTCTTCTACCTGATCGTAAAGGTCTGTTTTCTCTTTTTCATCAATATTTTTATTTGTTTCCTCTAGCTCTTCAAAATCGTCAATCTCGGGTTCGTTAGTTTCTTCTATTTCTTTATCAGCTTGTGAATCAACGTCAGAGTCATTTACAAACATATCTTGGCCGCTGGAAATATCGTCATCAATTGTTTCCTCAGTCTCTTCTTCTTTTTCTTCTTTTGGATTTGAATTATCTTCTTCTTCAAAATCATATAATGATTCAAGTTTTTCTTTTTCAGAAATATCAAACTGAACCTCATCTTCATCAGAATCAACTTTAATTTCATCATATGTTTTTGTCTTCCTCAAAAGATTTCAATTCTTCATCAAATCGAGAAAGTATATCTTCGGCGCTTTCTTCGAGATTAAAATCGTTTAGCTCTTTATTAATTTCTTCCTCTATTTCTTCATCAATTACCAAATCGTCTTCACTCAATATTAAAATCATCTCCGGTATCAAGAATTAATTCTTCTTCATTTAATTCAATACTATCTTCTGTACCTTCATTTGCGTTTTCTTCATCAAGCAAATCATTCTCAGGAACAACAGCATCATCGTTCTCATCGGGTGTATTTTCTTCAGCATCGAGAATCAAGTCTTCAGGATTTTCTACTTTCTCCTCTTCATTATCACGAACAGCATCATCGACATCACTATTGATATTTGCTTCATTATCATCAGAGTCCACTTCTAAACTAAAATCTTCGACTTCCTCTATAGTTTCAGCCTCTTCATCAAGTCCAGGTTTATCATTATGCTCAATCTCTAGACCGGATTCAATATTAATTTCTTGTTCTTTTTCTTGAATAGTTTCTTCCTCAATTTCTTCCTCAAATTGATTATCATTAATTTCTTGTTCTTTGGTTTCACCTGTTTGAAAATCAACTGATCCGATAGAATATAAGACTGCCTGGAGATCTTCAATATCATATTTTTGTTTTGATTCGGCGGGAAAAGATTTTCTCAGTCTTAATAGCTGGTCAATTAAATTTTTTTCTTTCAGAAATAATTCAAAAGAGGTTAAAGAAATTTTTGTTTGATTAATTCCGCCGATGTTATGAAAGTCCCCAATCGAGAAAAGTACATTATCGATTATATCATCGGATTGCGATGTTAAAACTGCTTTATCTATTTTATTTAAGATTACTTCAAACTCAACCTGGCTTAAAGTGTTTATTTTTTTCTTTGATAAATATTGATTGAATACATTTTTTATGTAATCATAATAATACAAATAGTTAAGTATCATTTTGATTTCTTCAACTGGTTTTACCTCGCTGCCTTCATAGACCAGCTTTATAAGAGACCATTTAGGGCGAACAGTAAAATTAATATTAAAAGAGACAGCCTGTATTAAAAGCTTCTTTATATCTTCATATGAAACTTTTTTGTTCTTTTTTATTTCATTTCCAATAAGGTTGAAATACTTTGAAATTTCCGAGCCACTATAGTCAAAAACAGATTTTTGAAGAAGCTTGTTTCGGTCTTGATAGATTAAATAATCTAACTCCGAATTTATATACTGCAAAATTGCAGGATGGATATTCGAGTTGAGCAGCTTTTCAAAAGTAAAAAAGGAGCCCAGTTTTTTTATTTTGTTAAGACTAAAATCGGAAATAAACTTTATTTCTTTTTCAAACATTTTAACACTCAATTTTAAAGAAGGTTTGAATTTCAAGCAGAAAAATAAGCAATTACTTTAACAAAGTTACAATTATGCCGGTTTTAATTAAATACAAGTAAAATTGCTCACATTTTGATAATGAGCTTTTGCGCATTTGGTTTTGTAAATTTAATATTTTCTAATGCCGTTAAGCTATCTATTTGATTTATGGAAATTGGGCCACCTAAATAAAGGTTAGAAACATACAGTGCATTTTTATTCCTTTCATTTGGGGAATGAACCATGCTTGAATTTATATTGTACCGCTCTCCTTCCTTAGTTGACGAATTACTGCCCTTAAAAATCAAATCACCAAAAAAAATTATTAATAAAACTATAGAGATGAAAAATAAAAAGGTTCTCATTATACCCTCAAAAGAATTACTTGTAATTCATACAAAAATATAGAAAAGTATAAGTCTTTATAAGGTTTTTCGATTTTATTTTCAAGAGAGAAAAAAAACAATTGTACACTTATCAAACTGATTTTCGTGGATTAAACAATGATATTATCTTACACCTTTGATATCCGACTTCAATTAGAACTTAAGTAAATATTTTTGCGATTGAATCTTCTATTTAATTTTATTATTAACGGCGATAAACGAAATACAATTCATTCCATTGTCCAAACATTTACCACCATATTCTACTTTACTAGTGATGTTAAGATTGATTTTAAAATCAATTATTGAATTATATTCCCCTTGCCTAAGCAAAATAGATTGATCTTCAATAGAAAACTTAAACTCGGCCGGCGTTATTTTATCATCGCAAGTATTAGTAACAGATTCATTTTTAAATTCTTTTGAGAACTCAACATGTATATTCGTGCTATCAATAAGTGAAATTGTTTCTTTTAGACTCCAATCAGTAATCCCTTCAAATAAGATGTTCCCTTGACTTTTAATTATTAAACCAAACGTGGAAGGCCATCCGACATGGCTTTCACAATATACTTCATAAATAGAATTTGGAATTAAATTGATTGGATTTGTTAAACCACTTATTGAAATCACAAGAGAATCATTATTTTTTTTATGATGAAAATAATATTTGTTGTTATCGGACCATAAATAAGTAAGTTCATCATGAAAATACCTTTGAAAGGAATGAAAAGAATCTGTAGAAGATTTTAAGTATGTAAACTCAAAGCTAAACTCTTTTCCTTCACTGTTGGATTGAGGTTTAACGGTATTGCAGCAAGTCAGTGAAATAATAAAAAGAAAACAAAATAATCCTGATAGG
>CAVZSD010000053.1:0-58087 GCA_963777615.1 uncultured Bacteroidota bacterium
AGTCGCTCACTGTACCAAAAAAATCTATTACGCCAACATGTCCTGCCGGAATAATAGTCCAGCATTGAAAGACAGCAATTACGAGCGCTAACGCTAAACCTATCAATGCATAAGCCGATTCAGCTTTGTTTGATCTTTTCTTTGCATTAATGTAAAGAAATCCAGCTATCACCGCAGCAAATATTGCAATAATGAATAACATTTTACCCTCCCTTTATTATTTGAAGTTATTAAAAATTTTTTAAATGAAGAACTAAGTGATATGAAAAATAAAGGTACTAAATTTTTTCTAATTAGTGAAAGAAATATGGCCTATTTCGATACAATCGTTTAAATTAAATTTTACCTATAAAATTTGTTTTATAAAGCTCTGCATATAATTCCTTATTTATTTTAATTAACTTTACTCATTCAAATTGCTACAATTTAGTCTTAACACCAGTATTCTATATTAATTTACAATTGAGGGCTTTGTGAAATCAATTATTGTTTTATTTCTATTTTGTATAGTTATCTGGAGTGGATGCAATAAAGAAGGTAATAATGCCAATCAAGCAAATACGGATAATGAAAACGTAAATGGAAAAAATATCGATACTACTGCTCAAATATTTGAAGGGATTTATTTTTCAGGGCCGCAATTGCGCAAGCTTCACTTATGTGAAAGAAAAGAAGACTTATGGGTTATTGACAGCACTGGCGGGAGCCTTGATGAACAATATTATAAATTGAAATTAGGCGCTCATCAACCTGCTTTTGTCGAATTAGAAGGCGAGATTTTCCCGACAAAAGATTCAATATTGGCAAAGAGATATAAGAATACTTTTTTTGTTTACTGGGTAGATCTTGTTGAAAAGTTTCAAAACCAAATTGAGTGTCCTGACTATAAACTAATCTTTAGGGGACAGGGCAAGAACCGCCCTGGAAAATCACTATCAGTAAAAATGAAATTGTTTTTCTGCTTGGCTACAGTAAAGACAAAACAATTTATCCTTATCATGATCCGATTATAGATAAAGATACCAAAACATTTAAGTCATCCTTAACAGATGTTTTAGGTAACAACTCAATAACAATTATTGTTACCGCTTCACAATGTTTCGATGTAATGACGGGTGATAAATATAACTATTCCGTCCAGGTTGTTAATGATGAAAAAATATATTTCGGCTGCGGTGAGGATATGACTGCTGAGATGAAGTAACTTATTTTTACTTAGTTCAATTGAATTTTTTCTGATTTAAATTAATAGCACTAATTTTATAAATCTATTCCTAGTTTGATTTAAAATTATAATTGATTAGTGTTTTCAATTATTTTTTCACCAGGATTCGATGAAAATTAAATTCTTACTGTTAATATTTGTTTTATTTTTATCTCAAAAATTTATTGAAGCTGGGCGTATAAATAAATTTAACGAACCGGTCAATCTTCCCGGGTTTAATGTCAGTCCATATTACGATGAACAAGTTATAACTTTTTATTACTCTCCTGAAGTTAGAATACAAATTAATGCCCCGGCACCAAATTATTTTGATCCTAATTTACCTGTAGGACTTGCTTTATTCGCGCTTCCGAACGGAAATACAATTGAACAAACAATTGGAAAAGTTTTGGAGGCAGGAGATGACTGGCATTATGATATCCAGCATATTGGTGCACAGACAAGGTTTTTACGGCAGACAATAATGGAGTACAATTTAGTAACCGTCTATCTTGAAACAGAACAAAAAAGCTGGCCGTCCTGGAACAGCAAATATCCAAACCATGCTGAATTAATAAAAAAAATAGTTGATTATCTTAAATCGTTATTTAGCAATTATAATCCATTTGTGATTCTTACAGGCCACAGCGGAGGCGGACGTTTTACATTCAGTTTTATGGAAGCTTTTAGTGAAATTCCCGGGTATGTTAAAAGAATTTCTTTTCTGGACAGTGACTACGGATATGAAACAGTTTATGGAGATAAAATTGTTAAATGGCTTAATACATCCGAAGAAAATTATTTAAGTGTAATTGCATACAATGACAGCGTTGCTTTGTATAATGGCAATCCGGTTGTTTCTCCCACAGGAGGAACCTGGTATAGAAGCAAATTAATGAAATCATATTTATCAAATTATTTTACTTTCACTGATGAAGAAGACAGCTCGTTTATTAAATACACTGCTCTCAACGGAAGAATAAAATTTTTATTAAAAAAGAATCCGTTACGGCAAATTCTTCACACAGTTCAAGTTGAAAGAAATGGATTCATTCACGGAATGGTTGCCGGAACACAGCATGAAAATGAAGGATATAGTTATTACGGGGCAAGGGCTTATTCGCAATGGATTCAAATTAATACTGACTATCCTCAGCTACTAACTATTCCTCCGCGTGTGCCCAATGCTAAGTCCGGCTCAGAGTTTATGCAGTATCTACTGAACATGAGTTTTGCAAATAGAGAAACAGAGATTTATAATGAAGTATCAACAGGAAATATTCCTGACTTTTTAAGAAAATTAAAAACAGTTGAAACCAGCTTTAACGATGCAAATGGAGTTCCACATACAATTAAATATGAAGTTATGCCCGACTACCTTGCAATCGGTTCCGACAGCGATTTTTGCAGAATTCCAACCGGGCCAATTACCGCACAAAAACTTGCAGATTTATTCGGTGCTGTTATGCCAACAAGAAAGCTTGTTGATAATATTTATACCAATTGTGAAATAAAACTTGAACCAGTTACATATACTCCAGTAGGAAATCAAAATGAGTTGGTTTCAAAATTCATTGAACATAATTCCGCAATTCAACAGCAGTTTATAAATGCAGGTGGAATTTTAGGTAAGTTAACAGGCGGAATAAAAAAAGATGTTGTCTTGAGTAATAAAATTATTGATCCAACACGGCCCAACCATGTTGTAATTTACGGATGGCATCAACTTAATGGACAACCCATTCAACCGTTGACAAATATTCATATAAACACCTATGCTGATTATAGTCACGGTATAAGATTCTTAAATTCTGAAATCACCCTGGATGATGCGATTAAAAATATTAAGGATATTTTATCCGATCCAATTATGTATAAAATTTTAAGTGATGAAGATGGAGTAATGGTTCAACCAACTTACATTTCTTCAAATACATTTGCTCCTCCACAACCGAAATCTTTTGGAATTAAAACAGAAGCTCTGAATAAAATCAGAGTCATAATAAAACAAGTTCAGAACGTTGAAAAACATCAAGTTTCATTGAGTAAGAATGGAATAGAATTTTATCCGCCTATTACTTACAACACCGATGATTTTGTAATAAGCGGCCTTCCGGCAGACTCAATTGTTTATATTAAAATTGCTGCTGTAAATGCTTACGGCACTTCCCCGGAATCGGAAGTGCTCGCCGGAGTGCCGGGCGAGAACTCTCCTCAAGTTTTAATAGTAAACGGATTTGATAGAGGCTCAACTGGAAATACATATAATTTCATAAGACAGCATGGAAGTGCGTTCTTAATTAATGGAGTTGCATTTGAGTCGGCTACAAATGATGCAATTATTGATAGCACATTCAGCTTAAAAGATTACAAACTTGTAGATTATATTTTAGGAGAGGAAAGCACCGTCGATGAAACTTTTGATTCGAAAGAACAAGCAATCATAAAAAGCTATCTAAGAAAAGGTGGAAATCTTTTTGTCTCCGGCAGTGAAATTGCATGGGACCTCGATTATAAAGGTTCAGCCGCAGACAAAGATTTCATTTGGAACTTTTTAAAGATGAAATATATAGAAGACGCTCCTGGAAATTCTCCCGGAACTTATTATCAAATATATTCGCAACCAAATTCTATTTTTGACGGCATAAACTCATTTTACTTTGATAATGGTACTCACGGAACAATAAATATAAAATATCCAGATGTATTAAAAGGTACAAATGGCGGAAAAGATTGTTTGTTATATACTGGTTTTGACAGTTCCTATGGTTCGGCTGGAATTTATTTCAGCGGACTTTTTGATAGCGGAAATACAGACGGAAAAGTAGTTTCATTAGGTTTTCCTTTTGAAACTATTTATCCCGAAGAAGCCAGAAATGAGCTAATGAAAAAAATAATATTTTTTTTTGGAATAACTACAGAAGTGAGTAAAAAAAATGTAACTGATTTACCGGATGATTTTAAACTTTATCAAAATTATCCAAATCCGTTTAACCCAGCCACAAAAATAAAATATTCCATTCCAAACGGAGGGGACGCAAATTTGCGTCCTCTACCAACAACATTAAAGGTCTATGATATACTCGGAAGAGAAGTTGCTGCTTTAGTAAATAGAGAACAACAGCCGGGTAATTATGAAGTAGTATTTAATTCTGAAAAAACAAATAGGAGCATGTCTCTGCCCAGCGGAGTTTATTTCTATAAATTAGATGCATGGAAACTTTCATCAAATAAGAAAAATGATTCTTCTTAAATAAAGTTAACTCTTATGTTTTAATTAATATATTGAAAATCATTAAAGTTTAATATATAATATTAAATACGGATAAGAGATTAATTATTCACTCATCATATGCAGCATGTTTACTTTGAGACGACCTCCTCTCAATATTGCTTAAGGTGATTTATTCATTTTACCATTTACATTTATGAAGATATTTATATTCATTCTTATATTATTTTTTAATACTAAACAACTTTATCCACAATATTCTAACATTAGAGTAAATGCTGCACAAAATATTAATCCAGAGGAAGTTACAATTGCTATAAGCACATCAAACCCAAGCATTTTGGCTGCGGGTGCAAATATAAACTACACTTATTATTCTTTTGATGAAGGTAAAAATTGGATGCAGAGAAATGCTTCTTCTATCTTCGGTGTCGCAGGTGATCCTTGTGTTTTGTTTGATGGAATTGGAAATCTATACTATGCACATTTATCTTACCCTATGGAAGAGGGGATTGAAGGTTACTGGATTGATAGAATCGTAGTTCAAAAATCGACTAACTCTGGAATTTCATGGAATGAGGGAGTTGGTATAGGATTTAATAATCCTAAAAACCAGGATAAAGAATGGATGGCAGTAGATTTATCAAATGATAAGTATAAAAACAATTTATACATAAGCTGGACTGAATTTGATTTATATGGCAGCTCGAATCCATTAGACAGTTCAAGAATTTTATTTTCGAGATCAGTTGACCATGGAGAAAGCTGGAGTGAGCCAATTAAAGTTAGTGATAGAAGCGGTGACTGTCATGACAGCGATAGTACAGATGAAGGCGCTGTTCCTGCGGTCGGCCCTAATGGTGAAATTTATTTAAGCTGGGCAGGCCCAAATGGAATAATGTTTGATAAATCAACCGATGGGGGGTTATCTTTTGGGAAAGATATATTTGTTACCGATCAACCTGGCGGATGGGATTTTGAAATACCGGAAATTTCACGATGTAATGGATTACCAATTACAGCTTGCGACACCAGCCATTCTTTGTATAGAGGAAATATTTATATTAATTGGACGGATCAAAGAAATGGAACTGCAAATACAGATGTATTTATTATTAAATCAACAGACAGTGGAGAAACATGGGGTAATGTTATTAAAGTAAATAATGATAAATCAGACCGCCAGCAATTTTTTACATGGATGACAATCGATCAAACAACCGGGTATATTTATATTGACTTTTATGATAGAAGAAACACCGACAGCTCTGCAACTGATGTTTATGTTGCAAGGTCGAAGGACGGGGGAGATACTTTTGAAAATTTTAAAGTAAGCGAATCTTCATTTACCCCAACTTCCCATATTTTCTTTGGTGATTATACAAACATCGCTGCTTATAATAAAAATATTTACCCTATCTGGATGAGACTTGATGGAAATGCATTAAGTATATGGACAACACAAATTAATGATTCAACTATTTCTGGAACAAATGAAAAGAAAATGGTTATAAAAGATTTTTCTTTATATCAAAATTATCCAAACCCATTTAATCCAACAACCACAATAAGCTGGCAGTCGCCAATCAGCTGCTGGCAAACATTAAAAGTTTATGATGTATTGGGGAATGAAGTTGCAACTCTTGTTGATGGCTATAAGCAAGCTGGTAAGCATGAAGTTAATTTTAATTCTATAGCGACGCATCATTATTCGTCTCTACCAAGCGGGGTTTACTTTTATCTATTTCATGCCGGCAATTATATTCAAACAAAGAAGATGCTGCTTTTAAAATAATGCGAAAATAAAGCTTTCATGGTAAATGAAATTAGAAATAATAATTTATATACAAATTTGGGGAACCTTGTATATTAAAAACTATTAATGACAAAAAGTTATTTAACTTTATTTAAGGAAGATGTCTACATTCGGAATAGAAATAAAAAGCTTGAGCCGTAAAGAACCTATAACATAGTATCTAAATTCCAACAGGCAAAAATTGCGGGAGAAAATGTTCCCTAAACAATATAGCTGCTAAATTTGACTTTTACCCGACAGACAATGAAAGCAGTGATTGAAACTGAGAAATACATGTGTGCGAACAAGGATATGCTGAAGTAAGGCGTATTCGTTGTAATGTTAAAACTTGTGTTATTGTATATAATACTTTGATTAAGTATTAAATACTCAAAAACTTTAACAAAGAGACTAATAAGATGTCCGAGTATGCTTAAGATGATCAGATTAATTTTTTGTATACTTAATAATAGAGGAACCATTAATACAAATTAAGAAGAGTTTTAAAAGAAAAATCATCAATTAAAAAATCTAAATCATCGAATCGAATAAATATAGAAGATGTTAATTCATAGATATTAAGGCCCCAATTTCTCCTGACTTTAAATAGAGTAACTTGAGGGCTTTTAATAGCCCTCAAAGTTAGCACAACCATAAAACTAAATTAGGATAGTTACTACTACGATATTTGTCTTTATTTCATTAAAATCATTTTACCGGTATTCACATATTTGCCGGCTTGCATCCTATAAAAATATACTCCGCTAGCTAATGCTTTGTTTGAAGCGTCAAAAACAGTATTATAAGTTCCCGCATTTCTATGTTCGTCAATAAGAGTTGTAATTTCCTTCCCTTCGATGTCATAGACGATCAGCTTAACATTGTTTGCTGAAGGAATGCTCCAATGTATTGTTGTCTGCGGATTGAATGGATTTGGATAATTTTGTTCAAGTTTATATGCTAAAATCTTGTTTTGATCATTTACATCAACAGTTGAACTTACCAAAATGCTTACCGGAATCGTCATGTTACCGCCATTGCTGTTTACTATAATCTGGCCCTGGTAATTTCCTTCTGCAAGCCCCTGTGAGTTGAAAGTGACTTTAATATTTTGTTGACCACCGGCAGAAACATTCCCGCTCGAAGGCGTTATAGTCCAGGGTGAAGATTGATCGGACACATTAATTTGCCCGCCTGTTTGATTAGTTGCACCTTTATCATCTGTGACTGTAAGTTTATAATTATATTGCCCTGCTTGCGTGAATGAATGGGCAGCATTCGCTTGGGTACTTGTTGCATTATCTCCAAATTCCCATAAGTAACTGTTAATTTGTCCATCGTTATCATAAGAACCAGAGCCATTAAAAGATACAGACTCATTTATTTGAGCCGGATTAGGAGATACCTGTGCAACGGCAACCGGCGGCTGATTAGTAGTTCCACCACCTGAATTACCAACTGCTCTTATTAACCAAGCACCATTTGCAGCAAGTGCATTTAAATTTGCCCAACCAGAAAAATAACCGCCAAAAGAAGGATCATAATATGCATAATAGCTTTGGTTTTTTACTTGACCATCATCATCATATGCAGCCGGAAATTGTAAATCCGCATTTAAACTGATGACAACAATTGAAAATAAATCTCCATTTTTAAATTTTAAATTATTTAAGACATTATTTGGGAATTGAAAATCATACCACTTGCCTGTGCTAGATACTTCAGTAGTAAAAGTTGTATCGACCAAAATTGTTCCAGTGCCCGAAACAACTGCAATTTCCATTGGATTAGTATTTGCAGTTTCAGTTTTCATAAAAAATCTAACCTGTTCAAGAGAAAAATCCTTTGTTAATTGAAAATCATTTCTCCAATAAAAATAAACTGTCCCGCCTAGCCCCAGGTAACCATCAGCAAAAGCATCTCCATCATCCAATACCAACTCATCTGCAGTAACTTTTGATGGAGAAGAAGCAGAATGATTTGTATTTAAATTTAACTGTGATTTAAATTTTTTGATTGTTTGCGCTTCTAAAACATTATTCATTTTATAAGTGGCCATTAAAGTTATTTCGGGAGGTTTATTATCAACAACATTAATACCTCCTCCGCTTGCGCTAATATTAAATGATAAATCTGCACCGCCTGAATTACTAATATTAAAATTGGTTGATCTTGTGGAATTTGGAAGAACTTCTATATTCAATTGACTTACATTTAAATTTAACGATGCTGCACCGCCGCCGCCAGCTGAACTTACAAATGCCCCTCTCCCATGAGTTGCTGCAACTACCTTTCCATCTGATGTCCTAGAAGTTACATAACTAACTACAACATTCCCCATAACATTTTGGCCTTCTTGTGTCCATGATGTATTACTGCCATTTATTTGGGTTGTGGAGAATAGGCCTATACTGGTCGCAACAAAATAAGTTTTAGGACTGCCGGGAAGAATGCTAGCTGCTCTTAAAGATGGGCCTGGATTTGTTTGTGTCCCTTCCAAATTACCTTCAATTGCAGTATAAGATTGGCCGCCGTTTATGGAATGATATAAGCCAACAATATTATAGTTAGACATTACAACAATTATCTCATTTGCATCAACAGGATTAACAGCTATATTATGAACATACGAACCGGCAACAGCATCGGGAATTGAAATATCAACAGCTGCGCTTGTTGAAGTATTTGAGTTTTGCAGTTTAAATATTTTAGGTTTACTTGTATTGTCTCCGCTTTCAGCAAAGTATAAAACATGAGCAGGTGAATTAGATACAGAAATTGCCGTCTTCGTAAAACCTTGGGCAGAAGCTAAGTTATCTAACTTCGTCCAGCCTATATCGGTTTTAAAAACGCCATTAGGAATACTGCTCAACTGATCGTTTCTCCAAATGTCCGGCCCTGCTAAATAATACAAAACATTTTCATCTACAGGATCTACAGTAAACGGATTCACAAAAGATTGATTTTGTGCATTTGTAGGTGTGATAGTACTGTAAGTGTTGTTATCAAATAAACCTGGAATATTTCCCGATTGATCATAACGCAGCCTTAATAAATTACCATTCTGTGTTTCCGCATAGGCAAAATTTGATCCGAGATATGAGAATGTTCCGTCACCCAGGCTAACATCAACATGAGCTGTTGCTGAATTTCCATCAAACCTAAAAAACGGTGTACCATTATCCTGACATCCGCCCATAAATCTATCATCATTCGCATCTTTTGCAATCGAAATCATATAATATTGAGTTACATCATAACCATTATTTTTATTTTCCCATGGAAATAAACTGGTAAAAGATGTGTTTGTGATATCAGCTGTGTAAGCTAAACCGCCATCATTTCCCCACCACATTTTTTTGGGATTTGTCGGATCAAATGAAAACGAATGAATATCCGGATGAAAATTAGGATAGAAAAATGTTTGAGGATTATATCCCCCAATCCAGTCTTTTACTGCATCATTTGGTTTACTAGAAAAGCCATTTGCTGATCTAAACAAACCGGTACCGGCAAGAAGAACAAAGTTTTCATCATCAGGTTTTACAGCAACAGTTAAGTTATAATTTCCCTGCAGTTCAACAAATCCTTTTTCATAACCTTGGCCTTGTCCGGTAAAGTCAGGAAGATTTACTGATCTGTCTTCGAATGAACCTGAAGATATCGTAGCTTTATAAAATTTTAAAACATTTCTTTTGTCTGCATCTACCGTACCAGTATTTGTAAGAATGTAAAACTTATCCGGGTTTGATGGTGTAACTGCAATGCCTGCTCTTTGAGGAGCTGCAGGGTAACCGCTTGGAGTAATGCTTGCCCAGCTTGTTCCATCATCCGTGGATTTATATACCCCAGGGTCTTCAGTTGGGGTAACATTATTAAATCCAGTTGATAAAGCCGCAACCAAAGTTCCATTTGAAGCGACTCCTACATCACTGTAAACATGATGGCCAGGCCCGCCTAATACTTGCGTGAACGAAGCACCTCCGTCGTTTGACCTTAAAACTCCAAACCCATTATTTGCTATAAAAATAGTTCCTGTTGTGGGGCTTATTACAAGTCGTGAAGTAAAAGAGAATTGATTAAAATTTGCAGCATTCTGATCGGAAGTACTTGGAAGGAGGTTCCAGGTATCACCATTATCAGTTGATTTATAAAATCCATCGCCTGTAAAAAAAGCAGTATAGCCTAAGTCTTGTGCTGAACCGTCATATTCACCGCCAGAACAGTACCAAGTGGACGTATGTCCATTTCTTGGATCCTGTGCAATTGCTGTTATACTTAATAGTTGACTAGTGGTACTCTTTAAACTCCATGAAGAACCGTTGTCGGTTGATTTCCATATACCGCCGGAAACGCCCCCAGCAATTACTGTATTTGGGTTTGTAAGGTCAACTGCCAATGCACGGGTTCTTCCTCCCACATCAATTGGTCCAGCTTCCTTCCAGGCAAGATTTATAGAAAGTGATTTATTTAAAGTACCGTTTGTTTCATTCAATTTCTTAGCAAATTTTAATTCTTTTTGACGTATTCCAGGCGGGATAGAATTTGTTGCCGGATCTCTCAGCATGTTGAAGTAATATTCCGCACGATCTTTGTCTATTTCAAATCTTGCCCCTTCTGATTCCTCTTCAATTTTCTCAAAATCCTTAATCTCTGACTTATTATAATGAGATAAGAATAATAAAAAAGATACTGCTAAAAAGCATAAGCTCGTAATAAGCAGCATTAATTTTTGGTATCCCGATTGCATTATTTTCTCCTATTATTTAATGATTAATTAACATTACATAATTCCATTCGGCAGAAGTTTCTTTATTAAAGGAGCGCCTTATGGATATTCTTAAAGAAAACTTTTTTCCATTTTCTAATTTTGAAGTAGAATCATTCAAATCTGATTTAGGTATAGAAATATCTAATAATGTCCCAACAGGTAGGGGTTTAGTTCCTGCGCCATATTCATAAACTTCTTCAATTTTCAAACTTGTTTTAATAAAGTCATTTTCTTCTGAATGATTCATCAAAGTGGCTTTTACATCTGCCGAACCCGGAGGAATTGATATTTTAGGCATCATTTTTTCCTTATCAGAATGTTTCATTTCTTCTGACTTTTGAGAACAACATGAAAAACTAATAAGACTAACAAATAGAAATAAGTATATGAGAGCATATTTCTTAACGTTCATTCTAACTCCCATTATTCATTTTATAAACAGAATTGAAAGGATTTTTGCTTCGATACCATATAATGCGTAAAAAGCTTAGAGATCGGCTCATTAATATTTAGTATAAATTTTTTGGAATCTGTAATCATAGTAAAGTTTAAGGAGAATAGCATTAGTTGTTTTAAAAAAATTCAGAATTGATGATTTTTTACAGCTATATGAAATCTTGCAAATATTTAACTTGATAAAGGAATCTTCAGAATGTATTTTCTCAGTCATTAGTTTCAAGTTCTTGTGAATTTAACTAAGCTTTATTGTCTATTTGACGGATCGTTGTTACATTCTTTAATTTAAGTAAATAAGCAGAAGAAACTGCTTATTATATTATATGAGAAATTCAAAACTTTCTTCTTTATTCAGTTCGATAGTTATCTTTAATTAAAATAGTCATTCATTGTATACTCTATTTCAGAATAAAAAATTGTTCTGTTATTTGTTAATTAATTTTTAAAAACTAATGAGGCTGATTTATGAATTTACCATATCCGGTTATTTTTATCCCGGGAATTACTGCTTCGTACCTTCAGGATGAATACCCTGTTGATCCCGAAACCATCTGGTCTGTTCTAAAGAAAGATTACGATAGAATTGCTTTGCATCCCAATGATTTAAGATATGAAGCAATTCAACCGGCAAGAGTAAGATCCGGAAAAGTATTTGAAATTGCTTATAAGGAAATTATTGAAGAGCTAAGATATAATTTAGCTAATTCAGAAGACCAGCCTGTACCAGTTTATCCTTTTGCTTATGACTGGAGAATGCCTCTTGAAATTGCACAAAAGCAGCTTGATGAATTTATTGAAGAAGTTATTAATAGAACAAAGCTACTTAAACATTATTATGCCCAAGGCTATGCCGACGATGCTAAAGTTAATCTCATCGGGCACTCAATGGGAGGGCTTGTTTTAGCAGGTTACTTAAGCGACAAGGGCAATGCTGCACCGGTCCATAAAGTAGTTACACTCGCTTCTCCCTTCCAGGGTTCATTTGAAGCAATTATAAAAGTAACTACCGGAACCGCAAATCTGGGGACTTCACCGCCAAGTTCGCGTGAAAGAGAAGCTGCACGTATAATGCCGGGACTTTATCATTTAATTCCTAGTTTTTTTTACGGTGTTCAGGAAGATCCTAATTTACCAAATTCTTTTTACGACCCAGAAATTTGGCAGGAAAGTATTTATCAGTCTCTAGAAGAATTTATAAGATTAAAAGGTTTGCCCACGGAAGATATAAAAAGTGAAGCAAAAAAATTATTAACCGCATTACTTAATCAAGCAAAAGGACATAGAGATAAGCTTGATAATTTCAAATTAGAAAATGCCGGGCTTGATAAATCAAAATGGCTTGCGGTTGTTGGAGTGGATTCTGAAACCAGGGTTAAAATACAGATCTCATTAGTTGGTGAATTCCCCGTATTTGAATTTCACTCCGATGACAGAATGAATGGCTGGAGCGAAAATGATGATGCCAATAAAAAATATACTGGTGACGGTACTGTTCCTTTTGAAGGAGCTATTCCTAAATTTTTACCAATGGAAAGTTTGGTTTGTGTTACACCAGATGATTACGGTTATTGGGAAATACAAGACAGAGTTGTAACTAAGGTTGCAGGCTTTCATGGTATACTTCCTAATATGGATATGCTACATAGAATGATTGTTAGGTTCTTAAAAGATCTGCCGGATTCGAAAGGAAATACCTGGGGACGCCCGGCACCTGGGGTAAAAGATGACGACTGGGCTCCGCCTTTGCCATTAAAAAATAAAAATCTTTAGTTTAGAAAACTGGATGAATTTTTTTTTATCCTTTATCATATTGTAAATTAATGGAATATAAAGAATACAAACCATGTAAACTTCTTTCAAACTTTGTTGAATGCTACTGGACTGCGCTTGCCGATATGCCGCCATTCAGAGAAAAGGAATCTCTTATTCCGGATGGCACAATTGAACTTATGTTTAACTTTGGAGATAATTATTCCAAATTTAAAAATGGAAATAAGATTCCGGTAAAGGGTTCTCATATTATCGGCATACGAAAAAAGTCATTACAAATTTCGCAAACAAATAAACAAAATTTTTTTTCAGTAAGATTTAAATTAGGAGGAATTTACCTGTCATTAAAATTCCAGTGTATTCATTTGCAAATGATTTCTTTGAACTAGATTTACTTTTAGGGAATGAATATAAAGAGCTTGAAGAAAAATTGTATGAAGCTTCATTAACAAAAAAAAGGATTGAAATAATAGAAGATTATCTATTAAAGAAAATTTACGATACCAAAGATGCTGATTACAAATTTGTTGATGCCTGCTCAAAAGTACTCTTAAAAAATCATTCACATGATATTAAAACTTTAGCCAATGAATTCAACACAAATTATAAAACCATTGAAAGAAAATTTCAAAAAGTAATCGGTTTAACTCCAACTGAACTTTTAAAGATACGCCGTTTTAACAACGCGGTTTATTCAATGTACTCATGCAAATATAATTCTCTAACTGCCATCGCTTATAACTGCGGTTATTTCGATCAATCTCATTTTATACGCGAATTCAAGCAGCTCACAAATTTTTCTCCCCGCGAATTTTTAAAAGAACAATTTACAATTGTTCAGGTAATACAACCGGCACTTGCAGAACGGTTGTCGAAAATGTACAATTTGTAAAATAACTTATCTTTTATTTTTATAATAAAATTATTTACGATTAAAAAATATCAAGGAGTTATTATGAGCAGTTCAATCAAAGGTCTTATGCCTTATTTAACATTTGACGGCAACTGTGAAGAAGCATTAAATACTTACAGCGAAATTCTTGATGGGAAAGTAACTATCGAAGGGCGATATAATAACCCGGCGATGAAAGCTCCTAAAGAGTATTATGACAAAGTTATGCATGCTTCTCTTAAATTTGGAGAGCTTACAATTTTAGCATCAGACATTTTCCCAGGTAAAAAGTTAAACAGAGGAAGCTCGGATACATATTTGTCGTTAACAGCTTCAAGTTCAGAAGAAGGAAAAAGAATTTTTGATCAGCTAGCTGAAAACGGTAAGGTTCATGTCCCGTTTGAAAAACAATTTTGGGGTGCATGGCACGGCAACTTAACAGACAAATTTGGAATTAAATGGATGATGAATTGTGAATAATTATCTTTCAAAAATAAAATATTAGATAAAGAAATAATGAATCGGACAATTCGGATAAAACAAAATTTTCCCTTATGAACGTGAACTAGTATGGCTTGCACTTACTGATTCTAATTTGCTTGGTGAATGGTTTATGAAAAACGATTTCAAGCCCGAAATTTATTTTGAGTTTACTTTTCAAATGACTCCACAAAAAGGATGGGATGGAATCACTCATTGTAAAATAATTGAGATCAAACCATTAGAAAAACTTGCCTATACTTATAGAGGAAGTGCGACTGGAGAAAAAACCTTGTCTTGCGCAGGAATTCATTCAGAAACTGCAGACAGAGCAGCAAAAGGAATATTCACTGAAATAGATACTGTATTAACTTTTATTTTGACACCAGTCTGCGGCGGAACAACTTTATTAATGGAACATTCAGGTTTTCGAGGATTCAAGTTAGTTTTAATAAGCTTTGTTTTCGGAATGGGCTGGAAAAAACAAATGAAGAAACTTGGGACACTATTAGAAAAATTAGAAAGAGAAAAACCAATAAATAAGAGAAAATACTTTATTTAACTTATAGAGATTTGACAGTGCTGATTAGAAATTGGGCAGTCGTCCTTTCTACTTTCTATAGTATTTTTGAGGAAAGGCTGGGGCCCTTCCTCAATTGAAAATAATTATTTACACAATTTATTTTACAGACTATTCCTAAATTGTTGATGTTTATAAAATAATTTCTTCAATAACTAAACTGTTCTTTTTATCAGTTTACTTTATGTCATTAACAGTCACGTCAATCATTTTGCTGTTGCCGTTAACTTCCGGGTAATACATTAAGCTGCCTTGTGCCGGCATCACGGTATATTTACCTGGAATTTGGGCTTTCATTATGTATGTGAATTCCATGCTGCTGTTTACATTGGTAACAAAGAAAGAAACTTTTTCATCGCGGTATTCTCTGTCGGCATAAAACCATCGCCATGGACGGTAATAATAATTATCATAAATTCTATAGTGTTCTTCGCCTTCAATTTCATATTTGTCAATGTCTTTAACTATTTCAAAACCCGAAGGCAGCATATCTTCAAGCATGAAATATTGAAAATCACCGCGAGTTGATTCGACATAAGTTTTAACAAATATATCTTGTCCGGAAGTAATTTCGCCGTTAAATTTCTGCTTTAAATAAATTATCCTGCCGCTGCTTTCTTCCGGTTTTAGAATATAATATTCTCTTCTGATTTTAAATCCATTTTGCTTGGATAACTGTTTTTCATCTTTGGTGAAATATTCATTTACTCCTGAGAAATACAATTTGCCTGAACCGTTCTTTACGATTTTTATTTTGTTGTTTCCATGCTTTAATATTTCATCACTCAAGCCGCTTATTTTTATTGTAAATGAAGGAGAAAAAATATCGTCTTTGGTCAATGATTTCTCAAAGAACTTTTTATCATTTACAAAAACTTCAACTGAATAATTTGGATTTAGCTCATTTGTTGATTTTAAATAATCAGTCAAAGCAAAAATTACAGTAGCTGTTTCCTGGGTTGATCTCCATGAAAACCCATGTTTCTGCAGCATTAAAAATCTTACTGCTTTAGAAATAAGTTCATCATTAGGATTTGTTTTTAACAAAGCTTTTAATGCAAATGCAGTTCCCTGGACTTTATCATCCTGCCAATTGTAATGCCATTGCTTTCCGCCCCAATGAGCATAGTTGTTATCAACTTCAACCATTTCCTTTAAATGTATTGCTTCTTTAACAGCAAGCGAATGGTTATTTAAATTTTCCAGGCTTATTATTAATAGTGAAAGTGAATACGGATTTAAATCTTTTTTCAAAAGGACTGAAATCATATCATTAAAAAACTCTTTATCGTTTTGGTTTTCTTTTTCTGCTGTCGATAAAGAATAAATCATAAAAGCAAGAGTTGTATTGTCGACATCATTACCTTCGCCTTTAAAATTTTGAATTTGATTTCTAAGGCTATTTATCCCTTTTTGATATATGTTTTCATCAATTTCAAATTCAGCTTGTTTAGCAAGCGCCATTCCGTAAATTACATAGGCAGTCATATAAGGATGTGTTTGGTCATTTTCCCACCAACCCCATCCTCCATCAGGATGCTGAAAATTGTAAAGGCGTTTCAATCCTTTTTCAGCCATATCAGGGAGCTCTTCAATTGTTTTTGCTTTTAAAGGAGCATCGATTTGCCTAAATGTATTTGCAACGATTATTGTGGGTAGAAACCGACTCATGGTTTGTTCAACGCAGCCGTACGGATAACCAACTAAATCATCAAGAGCTTTTAATATTGTCCCGGCGAGAGAAGGACTAACAGAAAACGAAAAATTAGCTGTCCTTAAATCGACATCACTTGGTATATTGAATTGAAGGGTTTCGGTCTTATTATCATCTGAAAAATCTGTTACAATGCCATCGATTATTTTAAATCCTTTGGGCAGAATTGGAACTTTTAATTCCATTGCATCCGATTCTTCATTTGTCAATGCTTCTGCCGTAAGCTTTGCTTCACCTGCAGGGTTAACAACTTTAACTCGCCAGTCAATCCTAACTTCGGAATCTTTTTTAATTGTTAATTCATAAGTTGAATCTGAAATTTTATTTGACCTTCCGTTATAACCTTGAGTGTTAATTTCGGATGAAACTAATTTCAAATTTTCAATAATGAAAGAAACTTTTGTGGTTTTATCTTCTTTTAAATAATTATGAATTATAGTTGAAATAACAAGTTCATCACCTTCTCTAAAAAAGCGCGGCGTTTCCATTCTAACAAGAAGATTTTTTCTTGAAATTACTTTATCAACCTGTTGGCCTACATCGGAACTTTTTGTTATTCCACGTGCAGTTGCCCGCCAGGTGGTAAGATTATCAGGCATTTTAAAGTTAACAGTTGCTTTTCCATTTATATCTGTTACTACGTTTGCTTTCCAGATTAAAGCATCTACAAAGTTGGAGCGAAGCTCTGCTTTTTGATAATCACCTTTTTTATCTTTTGCTAACGGCGCATTCATTTGGTCAACCATGCCCATTGATTTCATTGATATTGCACTTTCAGATCTTACGGCCATTTCATTTACAACACCGCCATCTAAATCTCCAACTTCCTGTCTGAATTGATTAATGGTTTTTTCGATTTCAATATTATGTTCGGTATAGTCATCTACTTTTACTGTTTCAATAAAAAATAAATTTGATTCATCATACTGAACGAGAAGGTCATAATTTCCTTTTTCGATATTCTTAAATTCATAATTTCCTTTATCATCCACTTTAGTTTTATAAAATCTGTTATCTTTATTTAAGATTACATAAAAATCAGAGAAATCTGTATTACCGTTTTTAAACTTTACTTTGCCGTATAGATTTCCGTTTCCTTTTTCATTTCCCTCTTCATTTGAAAAATAATTTTTATCAATAAAAGTAGCATAACGGCTGGTAGAGCTAAAACTGTTTTGAGTTAATGAATTATATGTCGGGATATAAGAATAATTAGGAGAGTAAAAGAAATTAGTAATATCCTGAACACTTTCATCTTTAATTGCATAAATGCTTTCATCAATTATTCCTAAAGAAAGTTCAGTATTTGGAACTGTGTTTCCTTTAAAATCTTTAACTAAAATTTGATAAGATGCATTCTCTCCAGGCTTATATTCTTTTTTATTTGGAGTTAAGTGAAATATTTAAAAACTTATCTTTTGCCAGCACACCAATTAATTTATTTGTAGAATAGAACTGGCCTTCATTTAAATAGTTCACCGTAATATTAAAGCTCGGTGAAAATTTATCTGTAAGAATTTGTTTTATTTCAACTCCGCTGCTGCCGACACTATATTTTTTGTATTTCAAAAAGATGTCCGTTTCAAAAGTCAAAAGAACATCTGTTTTTTCTTTCGGGCCAAATATATAGGCGGTTAACGTATCTCCTTTTTCATACGAATCTTTGTCGGTTATAATCTCTAAACCGCTGCTGTTTCTCCAATAATAATATTGTTCTTTATCACCTATAAAGAAAGAACTGCTGGCTTTAATTTCTCGTCCTTTTTCATCCTTAGCTGTAACTGTAGTAATTAAAATATCCGGTATAAGAATATTCAGGAATAAATTCGACAATCGGCTTTTCCAAATTTATCTGTCGTACCGTGGAGTATTTCTTTTTTATCAGAACTTTGATAATTATTTCCTTTCTTTGTATCAGGATAATTAATTTCAATTTCAAAAGGAGTTTCAATAGGTTTATCTGAAAAATCAGAAGCATTAACTCTTAGTTTTATTTTGCTTCCTTTTTCATAAAAATATTTTTCCGGTGAAGTTGAGATAGTGAAACTGCCTCGAGTGACATAAGTTTGCGCCGAACCTGAAATAGCTCTTCTTGAATTATCAGTTACTTCAGCAGTTATTGTATATGTAAAATCTCCATCAAGTTTATCTTCAACAGAATAATTAAATTCAAATTCGCCTTTGCTGTTTAGCTTCCCGTCTGTTTGAAAAATCTGCTGCTGGTTGCCGCGTCCCCAATTATATCCTTTATAAAAGGAATTATAAAACCATGAATATTCAGACCAATACCACCAAGGACGCCAATAAGCCTGCTTGTAAATCCTAACATTAACAGTTCCGGTTGTAACGGGTGAACCGAAATAATAATCTGCCGAAATTTTTCCAGTAGAGATGTATCTCCAGCAGCATATTGTTCTTTGTCGGTTTTAACCTTTACCAGGTATTCAGGCTTTTTATATTCTTCAACACTAAAAGAACCATAATAATTTCTTCCTTCTTGAGAAATCTGGATTGAATAATCACCTAAGTCTGCATTTTCATCCAGAATAAAACTTGACGAAATAGTTCCAAATTCGTTTGTTTTTAAGCTCTTTTGAGAAAACTTCATTATTTTTAGGTGATTTGATCTGAACATTAAATTTTTCAAAGGGACATTTATTAAATCATTACTATTTTTTCACGGATTATGGCTTTGAAATAATACTTCCTGTGATGGCCTATAAACATGGCTGATTAGTGTAAACATAAACCGAGTAATTTTTTTGATCCCCATTTGCAAAGTAAAAATAAGGATTATTAACAATTACTTCTTCATTGGTTTTGGCAATTAATTAAGGTTCTGCAAGTTGATTATTTCATCTTATCATTCTTTATCGATATTAAAAACTGCAATGTCATCTCTATTTGTCTTTTTCTTTTCAATCAAGTTCCCATCATTATAAAGCATAAATTCTGCATCATCCTGAAATTCTCCGGTTTTTGAATTTGCCGCAAAAGCAAGTATTTGATTCTTGCTTGATTTATAAATCATGGCTAAGTCAGAAACAACGATTCCGCAATAAGCAACTTGATTTCCTGAGATTGCCTGAAGGATATAAATTCCGGGTTTTTTAATTTTTCCAACTTTAATATTTTCGTTGCTATTATATTTGGAGGAAGTGTAAATCCTTTTATTCCAATCTTTTACAACGGAAGTATATTTAAGAAGAATTTCTTTTTTTTGTCCCCAAATATCAAATTGGTACCTAAAATTTGATTTATTTAGCTTACTAAAAAAGCTAACCGGATCATCTATTTTAAGAAGTTTTAATATTAAAATCCCTCTTTCCCCAATTCCTATTATATAAGTATATATTCACCATAGACATCTGTGCCTGGAGAATAAGTTGTATAATTGGATAAGTAGAATCTATAATCTTCTTCAGTTTTATTTTGGAGGACACTTCCCAAAAGGAAGGGGATGAAAAAGGACAAGATTAAAATTATCTTGCGGAAAGTAGACGAACCATATTTCATAGAAGCTCCAATTGTTTTGGGTGATTATACAGAAGAGAAACAAAAAAGTGCCAACAAAAATTTTTATCCACAGAGGAAACTAAATTTTTATCAAAATTACTGAATTATTTCCTTAAAAAAATTAACATAAATATAACATTCATGATTTGTTTCCGACTTAAACACCATTATAGTCGAATATTTGTTCTTTATAATAATTGACCTTCCATGTGAACTACTTTATTGCTATTACACCAAGAGGGTAATAAATTAAGATTGTCATTTTACAATAACAAATAAAGAGGTAATCATTGAGGGCATTAACGAGGGCATTATATATCCTTGTGATGGTGGCGCTGGTTGGATTTACAATAATTAAAGAAGATAGAAATACGAATGAAACAGCTACAAGCGAGGATATTACGACATCGGTTAATGAAGAAGATGTTACATTGAATAATTCGATTATTAGATATACCGATCAAGGTAAATGGACTGCATCGTGGTACGGTCCAAGGTTTCATGGAAAATTAACCGCAAACGGCGAAATTTATGATCAAATGGCATTTACGGCTGCCCATAAAAGCTTGAAATTTGGTACTTTACTGAAAATTACTAATCCCAGAAATCAAGAGTCCGTAATTGTCAGAATTAATGATCGTGGTCCCTATATTAGAGGCAGACAATTAGATCTATCCAAAGCTGCTGCATTACAAATAGGACTTTTTGATAAAGGCGTTCAGAAAGTTCAGGTTGAGCAGGTAAGCTTAAAGGGAGTAAATTTCCCGGTAATTACATTGAATTAATAATTACTAAATATTAAAAACTGAAGCCCGGCTGATGTCGGGCTTTTTTATTGTTTGTTGAAGTATTAAGTTCCTATATTTTAATAAGCAATTTTAACAAAAGTAGTTAGATTTGTGGGAAACTATTGTACAGAGAATCCACACATTTACACTGTGTTGAATAATTCTGAAGGCAAATCCATTAATTTAATATAATCCAAACTCAAACAGACCATAATCCATATAGATTCAAATTCAAGGATTAAAATGTATTACTGATTGATTTGAGATTCATTTAGTGTTTGAAATTTTACATTTTTAGTCTCATTACCATAGTAAACAAAACTAAGTTTTCTTTGGGGACTAAAATTTATTCTATTTATTATTCAGCGGTAAATTAATTTCATTGAAACGCTGTAATCCAAAAATTATTTTAATACTTTACCTATTTTTTCACTTTTTATAAATAAATGTTAAAAACACTCCGTTTTGATTCGCCTTATTTTCAATTCACTATTGGGGTTTTTGTTAATGTATTTACCATTTTAATATTACTCAGTTCTGACGCAACTTATAATAATATACAATTACCTGAAGGAAAATATCAGAATAATATTTGGAAGGGGAATGATGTTGGATCGTACATAATATTGGCAAGAAATTATATTCAATACGGAGTAGTTGGAGAAGAAGATATACCTTCCAGTAGCAGAACAATTGGCTACCCAATGTATTTAGCTCTAATGATGAAATTATTTGGGAAGAATTGGATATTATTTCTTTTCTTTTTTCAAGCTGTTTTATTTGCTTTGATATACCCAATCTTTACAAAAATTATAAAACTATTATTTGGGGATAATAAAAAATTAATAATTTGGACCTTCTTATTTTTATTGCTTTCAGGGGCTTATCTTAGTAATGTACCGGTGATTCTGACGGATACTATTTTTACAGTTCTTTTAACAACGGGGATCTATTTCGGGATGGCGGCAATAGTAAAAAAGAACTGGTTGTATTTTTCGTTTCATGTTTTGTTAATTGGATTCGCAGGACAGATTCGTCCAATTCTCTTTTTATACGCAATTCCCAATCTTTTTTTATTAATTGTTGTCGCAAAAAAGTATAATATATTGAGAGATAAAGAAGTAAGATCTTTAATTATTAGTTCTTCAATTCTTCTTCTCCTAATTTGCAATTTACCTACTTTAAGAAACTATATAAATTATAGTGTAATTACTCCGGCAACAGTACTCCAAGATAATATGTTTCAAACGCATGCCACAAAGATTTTAATTGAAGAAAATCAAGATAGTACTATTAATGAGTTATATTCCCAAATAGATACAACAGAAGCATTAAGTAAAACAATGGATACAAAAGTAAAAAACGCAATAGAAGTTTATAAAGAATATCCCTTTTTAACTGTAAAGCTATTTACAACTAACATTGCTAAATTATTAGTCCTTAATCATTACATAGAATTTGCTCACTTTTGGGGTTATAGCTGGCATTATAAAAACGACAGAATACATACCATTTTTAAAAAATCTAATTTAGTTTTTTTCATAACGATAATATTTGCCATAATGTATTTGTTAATATATTTATTATTGGCTTCCTTTTTGATTAGACTTATAAAAATGAAAAAATATTTTTATTTAATAAGCCTGCTGATTTTTATTTCCTATTTTATTTTCCCCGTTGGTTTTGTAAGCGCAAGTATAAGATTCCGTTTGCCAATTGAGGGGTTTGTAATTATGTTTTCTTTATATGAACTCCAGCAATTGATTGAAAAAAAAATCTGGTTTAAAAAAGCATCATTGATTTCTATTAAAAATTGATTTTAAATATTTAGCCGGCTAAGGCGATCAAGGAGAAAAAAATTTTCGCATTTAAAAAACAATTTGTCGATTTGTGGTATCGCCGTGAGTTGCTTTATGAACTTTTCAGGGCAATGCTTAAGCTGCAGCATGTAGGTTCAGTACTAGGATATATGTGGACTTTGCTAAATCCTATTTTATACATAGCAACTTACTGGGTTGTGTTTACATTGTTCGTAAAAATGGGTATGGAAAGATACCCGCTGTTTTTAATTCCCGGATTTTTAGCCTGGAACTTTACACTATCATCAATCATAAATTCTAGTGATTCAATAATTCAAGGAACTTATTTAATTACAAAAATTTCTTTCCCCAATGAAATACTGCCTATTGCAAGCGTAGGTATTTCTTTATTTGATTACGTAGTTTCTCTAATATTATATTTTATAGCACTTATTGTAATTCCGGGTGTGTTTACTTTTTCCTATTCAATTATATTACTTCCAGTTGTACTATTTATTCAAATACTTATTACAGTTGGAATTGCACTAATAGTCGCTTGCATATCTGTCTATTTTAGAGACGTACCAAAGCTTGTTCAAGTTGGTGGAACAGTTATGTTTTTTTTAACTCCTATTTTTTATCCTGTAACAACTATCCCTGAAAAGTTTCAAGCAATAATAATGATAAACCCAATGGCGCAAATCATTACATATTATCATGATATTTTATATTACGATAAAATGCCGAACATGATATACTTATCGGGAACCTTTATTTTTTCTCTAATTATATTTTTTATTGGGTTAGCAATATTTAATAAATTCAAAGCATCATTTGCTGAATTATCATAAATTGATTTATGACAGAATATAAAATCGAATGTAACAGCGTAAGTAAAAAATTTCGCTGGTATGAACGAAGCATTTCAATTAAAGAAAGCTTTACAAGATTGTTTAATAAACCTGTTGAAAAATGGGAATGGTATGTTTTAAAAGATATTGATTTAAAAATAAAAGTTGGCGAAAGGGTTGGTTTTATTGGCAGAAATGGTTCAGGTAAAACCACAATGTTAAAATTGTTTTCGAATATATATGCACCAAATTCCGGCGCAATAAAAGTGAACAGTAAAAGAAGATTAGCTTTAATTGAGCTAGGTGTTGGTTTTTATCCTGAGTTGACCGGTAGAGAAAATATAAAATTAAATTGGGTATTTAACGGGCTGCCTAAGAAAGAACTGAAAGATAAATTTGATGAAATTGTAGAATTTGCCGGAGTAGAGAAATTTATAGATACCCCATTAAAATATTATTCTTCGGGAATGGCAGCTCGATTAGGATTTTCAATTGCTATAAATGCTGAACCGGATTTATTAATCATAGATGAAATCTTAGCGGTTGGTGATGCTGAATTTCAGAAGAAATGTTATGACGAAATAGACAAGCTTTGTAAAAAAGGAATTACATTAATTTTTGTTTCGCATAATGAAGCCGATGTGCTAAGAGTATGTGATAGAGTGGTTTGGCTAGAAAAAGGAACCATAAAAGCAGATGGTAATCCTGAAGAAATTTTAGAATTATATAATGAAGATTTGGATGATTGATTAGAAAATATGTTTCAACCAATTAAAATATTGAGCGTAGAATTATCTGAGCATGTAAATGATTTTCTAAATTTAGAAAAATACAAATCAGTTTGGGCTTTAATTAAATATCTTAATGTTCCATTGGGATATGTCAAAATGCCTGTTGTTGAAGGAAGGATTTCTTCTTATTCATTAACAAAAAATGCATTAAGGCAGTACGGTAAAAAAATATTATCAACTGCACTAATAAAAAATATTGACCTTTTACATTGTCAAAAAAAAATATCGATAGATGACTTATTAAATAAAAGCGATAATAAAAAAAATCATACAATTTCCATTACTATTGCAGTATGTACTAGAAACCGCAGCTCGGATTTGGAAATATGTTTAAACGCTATTTCAAAAATTAATTATACTAATCTTGAAGTATTAGTAATTGATAATGCACCAACAAATGATGCAACAAGAAAAGTCGTAGAGAGATTCCCGGGTGTAAAATATTTTATAGAATCATATCCCGGTTTGGATTGGGCGAGGAATAGAGCTGCTAAAGAAGCAAAAGGAGAAATAATCGCATACACTGATGACGATGTGGTAGTTGATGAAAATTGGGTAAATGCAATTGCGGATATTTTTGAAAATGAAGATGAAGCAATGGCTGTAACTGGTTTAGTGCTGCCCTATGAAATTGAAACCGAATCACAATTTCTTTTTGAAAAATACGGCGGTTTTAGTAGAGGTTTTGAAAGGAATTGGTATAAATCTAAAAGTGTTAATTATAAAGCCGCTAAAGAATTTGGAGGTGCCGGAATATTTGGAACCGGTGCAAATATGGCTTACCGAAAAGAAATATTTAATAAGATTGGATATTTTGATACTGCGCTTGATGTTGGTACAGTTACAAATGGCGGGGGTGACCTGGAAATGTTTTTCAGAGTTTTAAAAGAAGGCTATTGTTTAATTTACGAACCAGGTGCAATTGTTTGGCATCGGCACAGAAGAGATATGAAAAATCTTGAGATCCAATTAATAAATAATGGGATTGGATTTTATTCATATTTAACCAGAAGCTTTTGGGCATACCCAAAAGAAAGATTTGCTTTTGCAAAACTTGGAGTCTGGTGGTTTCTTTTTTGGAGTGTAAGAAGATTTATAATGAGCTTTCCAGCTCCCCATCGGTTTCCGCGAAATTTAATTTTCAAAGAATTGGTAGGCTCAATCAAAGGTTTATTTAGATACAACAAAGCTAAAAAAAATGCTTTAAAAATTGATTCAAAATTATTTTATAAATACTTAACCAAATCTGTTATAGAACCAGGAAACAAAAATTCTTATGAAACACAAACTTTAATTTTTGAGGTAGATAAGAGAACACCAGTTCTAAATACTGAAAATTATTATAGAAATTATTTTATAATAAAACACGAAAATAGACAGCTTGGCAAAATTTATATCCAAAATAATTTTGCAAAAATCTCACATGAAAGATTAATTGAAGAGATAACTAAGCAAATCAAAATTAAACCGTTGATAGAAAGATTGTTTCATAATTCACTTGAGACTAAAAAAATTTATAAGTATTTTCTCAAGCAATCAGGCAAGCCAAATTTAAGAAGTGATATTTCCCTAAGAAAAGGGAGCCCTTTAGTTTCCATTGTTATAGCTACGTATGACCGGCCCGGCGATTTACGCGAATGCCTGAGAGCATTAATTAATTTAAAGTGTGAGTACAGTGTAGAAGTAATTGTCGTTGATAATAATCCGTCTTCTGGATTAACTCAACCGGTTATTTCAGAATTTGATAATATTCATTTTATTAATGAAAATAGAAAAGGATTATCTTACGCAAGAAATCATGGATTCAAAGAATGTAAAGGGCAGTTTGCTGTAGCTATTGATGATGATGTTATTGTTTCTGAAAATTGGCTTCAGAATTTAATTACTCCGTTTGCAGATGAAAACATTATGGCTGTTACAGGTAATGTTCTGCCTTATGAATTAAAAACTCCTGCGCAAAAATTGTTTGAAATTTATGGCGGTTTAGGCAGAGGAAATAAAAAAAAGTATTTTGATTATAACTGGTTTTGCAACAGAGGGTATCACGCTGCAGCAACATGGGAAATTGGAGCCACTGCAAATGCCGCTTTTAGAACATCGATTTTTAAGCATCCTGAAATTGGCTTTCTTGATGAGTCACTCGGTGCCGGTACTCCAACGGGATGCAGTGAGGATACTTATTTGTTTTATAAAATTTTAAAATCAGAATTTTCAATTGTTTACCTGCCGAAAGCTTTTGTTTGGCATAAGCACAGAACGGAAATAAAGGCATTTAAAAAACAATTGTATAACTACAGCAAAGGCCATGTAGCTTATAATTTATTAACTTACTTAAACGATAATGATTTAAGAGGCCTTTATAGAATAATAATAGAGCTTCCTTTTGCTCACGTTTACCGTATTTATCAAAGAATTAGATTAAAAAGTAACTATCCCATTAAATTTATTATGATAGAAATTCTTGGAAATTTAACAGGCCCTTTTTCTTTATTAAAATCAAAGAGAAGAGTGAAAAAATTAGGGATCTCTTATGATGAAAGTTTTATTAAGAAAGGGTTGGAAAAAACAGATTATTCCCATAAAGATAAAAAAGTTCAAATAGGGACATAATCATTAACTTAAAGCATTTTTATGCGGCTTAAATTCATTAGAATATTTTTGGTATGTTGTTTGAAATACAGTTGCGTTATTTACATTCGAATGTTCTAGTTTTTGAAAAAAAGAATTGCGGATGGGAAACGATATTTAAAAGAATGATTAATAATATTGGTATAGTAAATTACTGTGTGTACCAGCATAGTATTATTGATAATTCAAATATTATTGGTTTAGTTAAAATTAATATATAATTATTATAATGGCCGTTGAATTAAGACTGAAAAAAAAGAAGCTGCTTTTAATCCTTGTTGTTTTAGGATTCCTAAGCTCATTTTACTATTTAAAGTGGTGGGTAGATAAATCAATTAATTCTAACCCAGTTTTTATTTTTTTATTTGCAATCGTACTCTTCTACATGATTGCCCAGGTTTATTTTTTGTGGATCATATACCTTAACGCAAAGTATCCTGCAAGAGCAGATGGGAATAAAGAGTTTAAAGTAGATGTTTTTTTACCAACTTATAATGAACCAGTTGACCTTGTTGAAAAAACATTAAAAGCCGTTGTTGATATGAGCTATCCACATACAACATATTTAATTGATGATGGAAATAAAGTAGAATATAAAGAATTAGCTGAGAAGTATTCTGCAAAATATATTGCAAGAAGTAACACTATAGATTATAAGGCTGGCAACATCAATAATGTGCTGCGGTATTCAGATGGAGAAATTATTGCAGTCTTTGATATAGACCATATACCGCAAAAACACTATCTTGACCACGTGGTAAATCATTTTAACGACTCTCAGGTTGGAGTAGTTCAGGTTGCCCTAGATCATTATAACTGCTCTGAAAGTTATGTTGCTAATGCCTGTTGTATAATGAGTGATGATTTTTTTGCTGCCACAATGCTTGGCATGAGCGGCATGGAATCTACAGTAATATTCGGCAGCAATTCTGTATTCAGAAGAAAAGCTTTATTATCTATTGGAGGCTATCAGCCTGGTTTAGCTGAAGATCTTCATACATCTGTAAAACTTCATGCTGCGAGATGGAAATCGATTTATGTAGATAGAATACTTGCCAAAGGGTTGGTGCCTGCAGATATTCCTGCATTCTTTAAACAACAATTCAAATGGGCAAATGGCGTATTTGAAGTTTTGTTTAAACATTTTCCTTCGCTATTAAAATCATTAACAGTTAGTCAGATAGTATGTTATGTTACAAGGATGACGTACTATCTTGCCGGGCCTGTAGTACTCATTCATATTATTTTGACGATAGCAGCATTGTATTTAAGGGACTTTAATGTAGAATTTGCGCTCTACATTTCTCATGCAATACCGTTTTTATTTATATTCTTTGTCATTCAGGTTTATATTAAAATATTTTATTATATAAAGAAAAAGAAAAAAGGGTTTCACATTAGCGGTTATATGCTGGTGCTTGGTACCTGGCCGGTATATTCGGTTGCTTTTCTTTCTGCATTATTTGGAATTAAAATCCCATTTATTGCAACACCAAAAAATAAATCTTCACAAGGCTTTGTTAAATTAATTATTCCGCAGATACTTACTATCCTAATACTTATCGCTGGAATTGTTTATAAAATAATAAACTATGTTGATTCAATTTCACTTGAAATTATTATAATTGCCTCATCACAAATACTAATGCACTATGCAATTTTTTATGGTGCATGGGAGCATTTTTTGCATCGCAAAGAGGTAAGTATGAAACAGGATTTAGAATTTCCCGATGCAGTAAAAGCTTTATAAATAACTTATTTTATTTTTAAATACACATACATTTATATTTCACTTTAATTAAAAAGTTGATTTTAATTATAGATCAATATTTTATTAAAAAATGAAAGATGATTTAAAAAATGAAAGTTTCTGTTATAATTCCATGTCACAATTCTGAAGATACAATTTTAGAAACTATACAATCATTACAAAAGCAGACTCATAAGTCCTGGGAAGCAATTATTAGTAATGATGGTTCAACTGACAAAACATTAAAAATTGTAAATGAGCTTTCAAAAAAAGATAAAAGGATAAAAGTTTTCTCGCAGCTCAAATCAGGTGTAAGCGTTGCAAGAAACAAAGGAATTGATTTAGCTAATTATGAATACATTTTATTTTTAGATTCAGATGATTTAATCCTTCCTGAACATTTAAAAACTTTAACTGATGCCTTAGCTGCTGAACCCAAATATGGGGCCGCATATTGCTCCTGGAATAGGCTTTCAATGAATGGAGAAATTATAAAAGGGAATGAAGCAATTGTTTCAGGAGACATTTTCCCTTTGTTAGTTAAAGATTGTATTCTAACAATTCATACCTGCATCATTAAAAAAGAATTAATTGAGTCTTTAAACGGTTTTGATACATCGTTAACCACTTGCGAAGATTGGGATCTGTGGCAAAGAGTCGCACGGACTGGAGCTAAATTTAAAGCAGTAAATAAACCAATGGCCTTATATAGAATGAGGCCCACATCAGCATCCATGGATCCGCGACGGATGCTTTTAGATTCACAATTGGTAATTGGCCGTGGTTATTCAAAAGATCCAAGAGTTTTAAATCCAAACCCATTATATATTAATGGGGCTAAACCAACTGATATTGTTTCAACAAAATATTACCTACTATGCTGGACCGCAGGCCTTTCAATCGGGACTGGTAATGATGCTCTATATTTATTTGAATCAGCACCTTTAGGAATATGCTTAGATTTATTCCCTGAAACCGTAGCAGCTGGACTTTTAGAATCATCTATTTTACCATCTGCAAAAACACGAAAGCAATGGAATGAACTGTGGATTAAGTATGAGGACTTATTTATAAAATTTTTAGATAAATTAGAATATCAATCTAAAGTTAAAGGATTATCAAGAAGTGTCCGCGATATTCTTGAGAGAAAATTTTTAATTAATTCTGCAATAAAAGAAACCTATTCAATTGGCAGATTTATCTCTACCAATATTGATGTTACTAATCCAATATCTGATATTAAAGTTGAATCCGGTTTCGATCACCTGGTTTGTAATATTTTTATTGGAGAGAAATTTATAGGATCATTCGAACTGCCAATTTTGAATAGTATGGTTTCATCTTTAGTAATTAAAGATTCAATTGCATACAATTTAGGCTGGTTTATTTTAGAGGATTTCTTTTCAAGATCTGTTTACAAAAGACTTAATGCTGTCCGCAAAATTGAGCTATTTAAAAAGACTAAAAATAAAGATTATGAAATAATCAAAAAAGAATATAAACTTCTTCATGAAAAGATAGGCTGGACAATTTTTTTACAAGAATTATGGGACAAAAAATATTGGACAGGGAATTTATTTTACAAGCCTTCAAAGAAACCTGCTTTAATTAAAGTTAAGTTCATTACGGACAATAATATTATTCATATTGAACTAACTGAAAAAGTACCGAATATAAAATTAAATGGTAAAGCAATTAATATTTTATTCAGTATGGGTGGTGTACCTATAACTGTTATTCAATCAAAAAAGAAGAAGAGAATTTTACATGCAGATGAAATTATTTCTCAAATCACCAAAGAATTATCAGTAGAACTTCTTAATGTCTGTGTTAGGGAAGTTTTAATTGGTAAATCTTTTGATTCGGGTTTTTCGATATATACTAGATTAAAAACCCTCTACAATGAAACTAAAAACGATTCAGATACAATTGAAAATTACTTGAATAAATTAAAAGAATCTTCAATATTAAAAGACACTATGTTTGTCGGTAGTGCAAATGATTCATTTAATGGTAATTCCGCTTACCGTTTTGCTTCTTTACCCTTAAGCGTTAGAGATGAATTAAAAGAATATTCTAAATTAACTAATTCCCCCATCGAATTTAATGAAGAGCCAATTAAGAATATTTTACATGTACCTGGTCTATTAACATATCCAAGCAATATTATTAGCTCAGATTCAAAATTAAAAAAGAAGCAAAACTCTGTTTCTAAAAAAGCTAAGTTTAACTTACCAATCTTAATGTATCATAGAGTTAGCCCTGATGGGAAAAAAGACTTATCAAGATATAGGGTTACGCCAGAATTATTTGAATCACAATTATTCTATTTGAAGAGCAATAACTATTATAGTATTAGCTTAGGTGAATGGAGAAATGCTGCTAAATCAAAATACCTGATAAAAGGTAAACCAATTTTACTCACCTTTGATGATGGCTATAAAGACTTCAAGGAATATGCTTTTCCCCTTCTTAAGAAATATGGCTTTATTGCAATTGTTTTTCTTGTTGCTGATTTTGTTGGTAAAAGAAATAGCTGGGATAAAGAATTTAAAGAGTGCTTAGAATTAATGAACTGGGATGAAATTTCAGAATTAAAATATAATGGAATTGAGTTTGGTTCTCATACTTGTTCTCACCCTCCTTTAACTTCATTTAGTCCAGAAGGTATCGCTAAAGAAGCGTTAAGATCCAAAATTATCATTCAAAAAAAATTGAATACTACAATCGATTCGTTGGCATATCCTTATGGTGATTTTGATGGCGTAACTTCACATATTGTGGGTGCTTGCGGATATAACTTTGGCTTAACGTGCAATTCTGCGATAGCAAAAAATGATTCAAAATTGTTAGAATTACCCCGTATAGAGGTTAAAGGGAATGAAAACCTTGAAGAATTTAAAACCAAATTGGAAAGAGGTTATTAATCTTATCTTATTTTAACATCTCTTCTTGAATAGCTGCCAGTTTTATAAATAAACTCTTAAACTCCTGCTCAATATCTTTCCCACGGTTTCTTCCATACCAAAGATGAAGCTTTTCATATTTTTCTGTTTTAGATAGGCCTTCTTTTTTCATTTGTTCCATTAATTCGCCAGCCGTTTGCGGTCTTGGACCCCATTCAAAAAGTACATTCCAGTTCTCATCAAAAGCAATTAATTTGGGAATGCTTCTTGTCCCATTCGTTAAGTATTGATCCATTACATCAAGATTGGAATCTCTTAAAATTATTTTTAGATTAATTAATGGATTTATTTTTGCAAATGCAGCAATATAAGACAATGTTTGCGCAGAGTCGCCGCACCAGTTTTCAGTAATTATCACCCAGGTTTGGATTTGCTTTATGTTTTGAATTGTTGATTTTAATTCATCATTAACTAAATAGTATTTTTCTATTCTGCTGCTTCTCTGTAGATTCAATTTTTTATATTCGAAAAGAGTTTTTTCAGCATCATTCAATGAATTAACATCAGTGCTTTCTATTTCTTTAATTGTTAAATCGACGTACTGTTTATAGGTTAAGCCTATATTCTGTATTTTATTTTTAATCTCTGTTTTCAATTTATCCCCTTTGTTTAAGAAGGAATTAAAATTTTAATTTATTTACAGATATTAGATTCATCAACATCAAAAAAGATTCTAATTATTTTCGTTATAGTAATTAATTTCAAACTCTTCCATAGTAAAGAATTTTGAGGTTCCTTTTGTCTAATCCTTTTACCGTTACTTTTATTCCATCATTCCTTTTTTCAATCAATAAATAATTAAATGGGCGCGGCGATTCCCCATTATATAAATCATTATGAGCTTCCTTGTCAGATTTCAATTTCACACGCGGCCCGCCTCCTCCGCCGGATACAATAAATGTTTTTCCTTTAATAAGAAAATGCTCATAGGTATGAGCATGCCCGCTTATAAAAAAGAGAGTTTTATTTGAACTAAAATAAACGGGCAAAAAGTTTTTCTGAACATTTACTTCATCACCTGTCATTGTGCTATTTGTAAATGGCGGATGATGGTCAAATATTATAATGCCTTTAATTGCTTGGGATGTATCATATTCTGCAATCATTTTATTGAACCAGTCATGCTCAATTTTCCATCCTTCCTCTGTTAAATCAGACTCATTTGAATCTAAAAATATTAATGCAAGACTGTCATAATTTGCTATGTACCAATGACTTGATTTAATAATTGGAAATTGTTTTGTAAGATTTTCCATGGCTGTGTTATTGTTTCCCCAGTAATCATGATTTCCAATTATCGGGTAAATAGGAATTTGTTTTTTAATTATTGGGGCAATTAGGATATCAAATTTTTCCCAATCACTACTACATGAACCATCAAAAACCATATCCCCAAGTATAACTAATGCAGCAGGATTTTCATCAGCAATTGCTTTTACAATTTTTTCTCGTTCAATATCATTTTGTTCTCTGCCAATTAAGCGCTCAAAGAATGAAGTTCTTTGTAAGTCACCAGCTACCACAAGTGGTTTGGAACTGATTAAGAGAGTTGTAGTTTTAGGCTCATTGTAATTTTTTAAAATATTATTTCGATTATAAATGAAATAGTTTAAGTATACAACTGCAGCAAACATAAAAAAAATGCAGTTATCAGTTTGAATCTATTTTTCTTTGCCATACTTGAAGAATGAAGAATATTTAATTATTTAATTTAGACCCTCAATCTTTTAAATTGTTTCATTGAAAATTACTTAAAAATATAAAATCACAACAGAGTTTATATATTTCTGCACTCCGAAATTAAACTGTTTAGCGGTATATTTACACATTTAATATAAGTGAGTTGAATAGTCAAAATTATATTTATATCTTAACCGGAGTAGAATTAAATTTATAGTAGAGAGAAAATATTGAGATAAATTCATATTGCGAATTTAAGTTTCAATAATCTGAAAGAAAAAGAAAATGACTACAGAAACCAAATTTTTTGCTCCTGTTGAAGCAAATAAAACATTACCGTTAGTTAAAAAAATAGTTAAGGATATTCTTAACACTACGAGGGAAATGAGATTAATTGCCGAAGACTATGAAGGAAAGGTAGAAGAAAATCCTGATTGTAAAAAAAATGGCTGAAGACGTTAATCACTTTATGAATGAGCTTGAAGAAATCGGTTGCTTATTATAAAGACTGGAATTTTACAATTGGACTGGTTGATTTTCCTTCTTTGATTGACGGCAAAGAAGTTTATTTATGCTGGAGAACCGATGAGGAAGAAATTAGATTTTATCATGGAATGGATGAAGGCTACAGCAGCAGAAAACCAATCCCCGAAAAATATTTTTAATTTGCTTTAATAGGAAAAATTTAAAAGCTGCCATATTATTTCATGGCGGCTTTTTTTATTCACTCAAATCAAAACTTGCCGAAGATGATGCCTTCCCGTCTGAATTTACATCTTTAATTTCAAAAATTAATTTGTACTTACCTAAATTGTAAGTTGAATCAAGATTGAATTGAATTTCCAGCGGGACATCCGTCATCTTCTCATCATTAATTTTATCTTCAACTCTTGTAATCATTGATTTAATCGTATCCCCGTTAGGTTTCACAATATCAATATCATAAGCTAAGGAAGCTTTGAATTTTTTATTCTCTTCTTTTTGTTGGAATCCTTTTACTCTTGTAGAAGCATTAACTTCAAATTGATCACCTACATCATAAGCAAATGCTTCCGGGCTGAATGCTTCCAACTTTGTTTCTTCCTTTTTTGAACAGGAAGAAAACACAAATAAAAATATCAAAGAAGAAATTAATAAATATTTCATAGCTTCCTCTTAGAATGAGTTTATGAATTTTTCGATTGAAAATCTTTCATAAATGAAACCAAATCTTCAACTCCTTTTTTAGGGAAAGCATTATAAATAGATGCTCTCAATCCGCCAACCGAACGGTGTCCTTTAACTCCATCAAAACCCGCAGCAGTAGCTTCAGCAATTAATTTCTTTTCCAATTCTTCAGTTGCAAGATTAAAAGTTACATTCATTAATGAGCGGCTTTCTTTTTCTGCATGGCCTTTATAATACCCATTGCTTCTGTCGATACACTTATAAAGAATTTCTGCTTTCTCTTTATTTGTTTTATACATTGCATCAAGCCCGCCGTTTTTCTTTAGCCATTTTGTAACCAAGACTGATAATATAAATTCCAAATGTGTTTGGAGTATTATACAATGAATTTCCTTCAACATGTGTTTTATAATTTAACATGGTATGTAAATTGTCTGAGCTTCTTTCCACTAAATCTTTTCTAATTATAATTAAAGTTACGCCCGATGGCCCTATGTTTTTTTGCGCTCCAGCATAAATTACTCCGTATTTTTTAACATCAATTTTTTTGTGAAGAATATCAGAAGAAGCATCGCAAACTAAAGGCACATTTCCAACTTCAGGTTCTGTATGAAATTGAGTTCCGTAGATTGTATTATTAGAAGTGAAATGAACATAAGAAGCATCCGCGTCAAGTTTTAATTCGTTTTGTTTTGGAACTCTTTTAAATTTATCCACTTCTGTTGTTGCGGCAATGTTAACTGTCCCGACTCGTTTTGCTTCTTTTAATGCTTTTTTTGACCAGCTTCCAGTAATTATATAATCGGCTTTGTTTTTGGGAGGCATTAAATTTAAAGCAGTCATAGAAAACTGCAAGCTTGCGCCGCCTTGTAAAAATAAAATTTCATAATCATCACTTATGTCTAAAAGTGATTTGATACCTTCTTTAGCTTCGGCAAATATTTTGTCAAATGTTTTTGAGCGGTGACTAATCTCCAGTATCGACATTCCAACGCCTGGCAATGCAAATAATTGTTCTTGTGCTTCTTTTAAAACATCTTCCGGTAAGATAGCCGGGCCTGCGCTAAAATTATATATTCTTTTTTCCATGATAGAATCCCTTGTTCTTATTTAGTTATAAAATATTATTCCAACTTCTTAGTTATATTTAAATTAAATGAATAAGTAAACCGTCTCTCAATTTTGGTTCAAACCAGGTTGATTTCGGAGGCATAATTTCTCCAGCATCCGAAATGTTCATTAAGTCCTGAACCGAAACCGGGATAGAGTGAAAATGCAACGACTGCTTTACCGCTGTTAACAAGTTTCTCTAATTCTTTTGTTCCTCTTATTCCTCCGACAAAATCAATATTCTTATTAGTTCTTGGGTCATCAATTCCTAAAATAGGATTGAGTAAAAAATCTTGAAGAATGCTTACATCCAAAGTTTCAGCTACTGATTTAGATAAACTATTGCTTGCTGAAATTGAATCTCTTGCTTTTAATGAATACCAATTCGCTATCTAAATACATGCAAAAAGATTTTCTTTCTTTTGGTTCTTTGATTGAACTTTTTTCAATAGAAAATTTCTCACTAACTTTATCCAGAAAATCTTCTTTACTATTTCCATTTAAGCTGAACACAACTCTGTTGTAAGGAAGAATTTTTAATTGTTCAGCAGGAAACAAAACAGCTAAAAAGAAATTATATTCTTCTAGTCCCATTATGCTTTGGGATTTGAATCCTGTTTTACTTTTCTTGCCCTGCTTGCACTTGCAGCACGATGATGCCCATCAGCAATATATAAGATTTTTTGTTTTTGCTATTTCATCAATTATAGTCTTGTTATGCTCATCAGGTAAAATCCAAATCGTATGCTGAATTCCATCTTCAGAAGTTAAATCATAAATAGGTTTTTCATTTGCTACTGTTTTATCAACAATATTATTTACTGTATCAATTCCTTTATAAGTTAAAAACACCGGGCCAGTTTGTGCTTCAGTGGTTACAATATGATTTGTTCTATCGTCTTCTTTTTCTTTACGTGTCTTTTCATGCTTTAAAATTACATCGTTGTCATAATCATCTACTGAAAAAGTAGCTGCTAAACCTATTTGAGAACGTCCATCCATTATTAATCTGTAAAGATAAAAATGTGAAGAATCATCAATTAACAAAGGAGCTTCTTTTTTAAGAATATTTAAATTCTCTTTTGCTTTTTGATAAATTTCTTTTGAATAGGGATTAACTGACTCATCAAATTCAATTTCCGCACGCGAGACTTTGAAAAAGCTTAAATTATTTTCTCCCGCTAATTCCTTTGCTTCATGCCTATTAACAACATCATAAGGAACACTTGCTACTAATTGTGCTGATTCTTTGGCGGGCCTTAATGCTTTGAACGGTTTTATTATTGCCATATTGTATCTCTGGAAAAATGAAAAAAAATCGCACAACTAAAATCAAAAAAATATGAACAATAATCCATTTTTATTACAACTTCTTAGGATTATTTCACCGCTTTTATTGAGTACATTAGAGGGAAATAGTTTTTCAAGTGTTTAATTCTAAAATAGCCGTCTTTTCCTTTAATCATGTTTGGGAAACAATTGTAAAACGAAAATGGGTATTCTTTGAATTCATTAATTTTTAGTCCATTATTTATCAATGAAGAAAAAACTTCACTTAAAGCATGGTTCCAGCCGTATTCAACAGCTTCAATGTTAGCATTACGGTCGGAATAGATTCCTTTTATTTTTTCTTTAATGACACCTGAATTGAAATAAGGATATTTTATTTTTTCAATTTTATTATCAAACATCCAGATGAAGGGATGAAATTCAACCATAAAAAACATTCCGCTTGATTTTAGGAAAGAAGAAATAATTTCTGCCCATTTACTTAAATCCGGCAGCCAGCCAATTACTCCGTAAGATGTATATACGATATCAAATTTTTTGTTTAAATATTTTTTAAGGTCATATACATTGCAGCAAATAAAATCGGCATCCAGCTTCAGTTCTATTTTTAATTTATTTGCAAGCAATATTGCTTCGGTAGAAAAGTCAACTCCTGTAACTTTGGCTCCCATCCTGGCAAGTGAAAGAGTGTCCTGTCCGAAATGACATTGAAGATGTAAAATTGATTTTCCTTTTACATTTCCAAGAGTTTCAAGTTCAACATAATTTAAAGAAGATTTTCCTTGCTTGAATTTTTCGACTGAATAAAATTTGGAATTTGCATTAATTGAAGTTGCTTTATCCCAAAGTTTTTTGTTTGCATCAAAATATTTTTTCATGATTTATTTTTTAAATATTATTGTGGAAAGCTAAACAAAATAAGCTCTAAGCAACAGCATTGGACTTAACTTGATTTGAATATTAAAATAACATTAGCTTTAAGTTAAAATTATTTAAAAAAACTTTAATTGGAAATGAATGGAAAAATCTTTGAACGAAGTTATTGTAGATAAAATTAAAAATAGAACAAAGAGAAAAAAAAGAATTGGCAAAATTAAAATCGTTGGGGATGTTTGTTATCATAAAAATTTCAAATCGGAATTCCTTCAAAACGAAAGAGATATAATCGTCTGGCTGCCGCCAGGTTATAAAGATGATTCAGAAAGAAAATTTCCTATACTATATATGCATGATGGACAAAATATCTTGAATCCTAAAACTTCGTTCGCAGGAATGGATTGGCGTGTTGATGAAACTGCAACAAAATTAATTAAAGCAGGAAAGCTGAAAGAAATAATTGTAATTGGAATTTATAATACTCCGAACAGGCTTGAAGAATACAGCGATTCAGTTAAAGGAAACAATTATTTAAAATTTATTATTGAAGAATTAATGCCATTCATAGATTCTAATTACAGGACCAAAACCGGGAATGATAATACAGCTATTATGGGTTCGTCAATGGGAGGATTAATTTCTTTTTTAGCTGCCTGGAAATATCCCGATATTTTTGGTAAAGCTGCGTGCCTATCAAGTTCTTTTTATTACGATGATGAAAAAGCAATAAAGATGGTTAAAGAATATGATGGTGAGAAAAAGAAAATAAAAATTTATATTGACCACGGAGAAGACGGCCTGCCGCGGGGACAAAAAATGTTTTGTGCTTTAAGTGAAAAAGGTTTTATTATAGGTACTGATATTGATTATTATTATGCGCCTGGTGCCAAACATACGGAAAATGCCTGGGCGGAAAGATTAGAGCGACCTCTATTGTTTTTAATTGGAATTAAAAATACTTCAAGTGATTAAAAATAATTTTATAAAAATCTTAGTGAATCTAAGTGTACTAAGTGCCTTAGTGGTTAGGCTCTTTTTCACCACTAAGCCACTAAGAGCACAAAGAGACACTAAGACCATTTATTTCCAATTTACTTTTTTCCAGTACATTCCCTTTTTACAGGCCTGAAATGAACACGATTCTAATTAGATATTCAAAAATATTTTATGTCCTATTATTTTTATTCCCATCATGTTATGCCCCACCTAATCTTGTGGAAGTCAAAAGTGAAATAATTAATTATCATGAAAACGGCGGCTATGCAGAGGAAATGAATTCGGTAGTTGAAAGCGCCAAATCGGAATTAAGCGGAATAAAATTTAACGACAGTACAACAGTAGTTTTTGATGTAGACGAGACAGTGCTCTCAAATTATGAGGTTATGAAAAAAGATAATTTCTGTTATAACAAACAGGAATGGGATGAATGGATTTCTGAAATAAGATGTAAAGCCGTTCCTCACATGTTGTCACTTTATAAATTTGTATTAGCTAAAAAAGCGAAAATAGTTTTTTTAACCGGCAGAAAAGATACTCAGCAGGAAGCAACAGCTATAAATTTAAGGGCGGAAGGATTTTTAAATTACGATACTTTGATAACAAGAAGTCAGGATGAATATGATTTATCTGCGTTAAAATATAAATCAAAGGTTAGGCAGGAGCTTGAAAAAAATGGTTATCAAATTCAAGCGACTATAGGCGACCAGCAAAGTGATTTGGAAGGAATTTATAACGGCAAAGTGCAGATAAAAATTCCTAACTACATTTATAAAATTGAATGAAAAAATTGTTCAATACACTTGCTCTTCCTGATCAAAAGTAATTTTATATTCTGTGCCTTTATCATTAATAATTTCAAGTTTCCCATTGTGCTGCGCAACAACAGATCCCACAACCTGTAAGCCTAAAGTATTTGCATCTTTAAAATTAAATTCTTTCGGTAAACCCACACCGTCATCGCCAATTAAAACTTCAAAAGTATTTTCATTTAATTTATAAATTCGTAAATAAATTTTGCCTTTCCTATTGTCAGGGAAAGCATATTTATATGAATTTGAAATTAATTCATTAATTATCAAACCTATTGAGGCTACCAGATTTATGTCCGTATAAATATTATCAATTTTTAATTCTAACTCTATATTATCATTATTATACTTATAAGTATTAAATATAATTTTTACCAAATCTTCTACATATTCTTTAAACATTACTCCATTTAAACTGCTGTGATAATGCAGCTTGTCATGTATAAGCGACATAGCCTTAACCCTGTTTTGGCTTTGCCTAAAAATAGCTTTTGTCTTTTCATCTTTTAATTCGTGCGTTTGCAGGCTAAGAAGACTGATAATAACCTGTAAATTATTTTTTACGCGGTGATGTGTTTCTTTTATAAGTATTTCTTTTTCATCTAATGAAGCTTGAATTAAATCTTTCCCTTTCTTTACGATCCGTAATATCGTGGAAAATGCTTAATACCTGAAGAATATTTCCGTCATTATCCAGCAGCGGCACAAATTTAATTTCAAATACTAATTTTGATTTATCATTATCAAAGTTACATTCTATTAATTGAAATATTTTTTTGTCGAAACACATTTTTAATGCCGGGATATATTGCTTGGTAATTTCTAACGAAAATAATTCTTCATCTTTAAGATTTAAAATTTCTTTTTTACCAAGCCCGATTAATTGAATCCCGCTTTCATTGATGAATTCTTTTTCTTCTTTAGAATTATAAATAATGAATACATCCGGGAAATGTGAAACAGCTTTTCTGAATCTCAACTCTGATTCCATTAATGCCTGTTCAATTCTTTTTGCTTTTGTTATATCTTCTGAAATTCCGGCAATACGGTATACCTTCCCTGATTTATCTTTAACCGGGAACGACCGTGAATGAATCCATTTTATTTTACCGCTTTTTGTAATAATTCTAAATTTCTCATCAAACTTAAATGTTATATTTCTTTCATCTATTTTTCTTAAAATTCTTTCTTTATCATCTGGATGAATTAGTTCTCTGCCTAAATTAGGATTACTAACAATTTCATCAGCACTAACTTCAAAAATGTCTTTATATGCCGGGCTGACATATATAATTCTTTTTGCTTCTGTGTCCGTTATATAAAAAGCAGCTTTAATATTTTCCGCAAGTTGTCTAAACCTTTCACTGCTTTCGCGCTCTGCTAATTGTGCCAGCTTTTGTTTTGTTACATCTCTTGAAATAATTGATACACCGGTTATTTCTCCGTTTTCATTTTTAATGGGGAACATAGATTTTGAAACATATACTTTTTCACCATCTTTTTTAATTCTTATAGTTTCAAAATGATCAATTGTTTCTCCCTTTTTAATTTTTTTATAACTTATTTCTAATTCATCTTTTTTGTCACTCGGTATAAAAATATATATTGATTTACCCATCACTTCACTGGCATCATAACCAAAAATATTTTTTGCTCCTTTGTTCCAGGCTGTAATATTAGCTTTAAGATCTGTGCTGAAAATAGCATCGTTAGATGCTTCAACAATTGCAGCTAATTTTGATATCCTTTCTTCATTTTCTTTTCTTTTGGTTATATCGATTATTGCCGATCTAAAAATTATTTTTTTGTTAAGATAATCTTGAGCAGGAATTGTCTGCAGCTCAACATGCATTAACGGTTTGTGCTTTAATTTAAGAGTCAATTCTGTGATAACTTTTTTATTTAATTCTTTGCATTCCTTAAAGTGATTATAAAACTTTTTATGATCTTCGTTCGGGATAAAATTTATTAAGGAGAGGTTAATCAAATTTTTTTTCCCCACCCCTATCATTTCCGTGCATGTTATATTGATGTCTTTTATTATTCCTTTTTCATTAAAAGTTATTAAGCCTACCGGGGCAAAATCAAAGTAGTCGGCATAATAATCGAGAGTTTCTTCCAATTGTCGCTGAGTATTAAATAATTCCAAAATTTCAATATTCTTTTCTTCTTCATTTTCAGCATTTGCTGTTACAGAATAATTATTTTCATTCATAATTCACCGTTTCAAATAAATTTTGGTTTGCTTCTTGGTCGTAATGGGATAGTAAAAAATACACTTTTTAATTAAACAGGATATGATTTAAAATACAAGTGCTATTAATTTTCTAATTCCATTGCCAGCAGAATTAATTCCGGCAGACCTATAATTTTATTTATTTTCCTGGCATTTAATTTCATTGTCTTTTTACCGATATCCTGAAAATCATATTCAATCGAATAATCTTCAAAACTTTTGTTTTCAGTTAAAACTTCATTTAATATTTTTTTTAATTCAGTTTCGTTCCATTGCCCGTTCCCTAAATCATAAATGTATTTATTATCTGTTTCCTGCTTAATTGTATTAAATTTTTTATAGAAAGACTTATTTGCGGATTTAATTTTTAATCCGGAATCAAGAATAATCATGGGGTCTTTTATGGTTTCAATAATAGCTTCGGAATATTCTTTTAATATTCTAAGTTTTTCCGAATCGCTTTTTATTTTGTCAACATCCGTTAAAATTAATACGGCACCGTCAATTTTATTTTCAATAGTTTTATATGGTTTAATCCGCAGCAAATACCAGGAATCTTTTAAATCCTGAATCTCAACTTCTTTGCTTTCAAGCGAATCCATAACTTCATTAATTAATGAATGAAAATTATTAACTTTTATATTAGGCCTTATATCATTAAACATTCTTCCTATATCAGTGGGAATAAGATTTAATATTTTTTCAGCCGCCGGGGTAAATCTTCTTATTCTAAAGTTGTTATCAAGCATTACTATCGGTGTATTTACACTTGATAATAAATTGATTAAATCATTATTGGAGAGTGTTAATTCGTAATTCTGGTTTTCAAGTTCTTCATTTACAGTTGTCAATTCTTCATTTGTCGATTGAAGCTCCTCCTTTGCCGTTTCCATTTCTTCGTTGGTGCTTTGCAGCTCTTCATTGCTTGACTGAAGCTCTTCCAGTGTAGAACGAAGCTCCTCATTAGCTGCATCTTTTTCATTTACAAGTGATTGAAGATATTCCTTTGTTGCAGTTAATTCTTCTTCAAGGGTTTTAATCCTATTCTCTCCATTTAAAGAAGCGCTTTTTTTATTTTTAGCTTTATTTAAAGTTCGTCCGGCAACTGACTGATCATTTTCAATTAAGTTATCCTGGAACAGCACCAAAAAATTATATGGCTTTGAATTGCTGGGATGAAAGATAGGATTAACAAATAAATTTATATTAATAAACTCTCTGTTATTTTTTATACTGATTCCATTTTTAATTACCGATGTTTGCTGCAGCTTTGCATTTTTAATTAAAGTGCGAAGATCTAAAAGCAAACCTTCTTTGCACATTTTAAATAAATTAAAGCTCGCCGCACCTGAAGCCGGCTGAATATACTTGCTTGTGTTTCCTATAAATTGAATTATATTCATTTCATCATCTACTAAAACGCCGGGAAGGGTATACTGCTGCAATAGTATTTTTTCAACTTCTTTTTCGAGGTCAAATAAACCATGCTTTCCTTTTTCTAACTGGATATTTTGTTTTATTTCATTTTCATCTCTTCTGATGGGAAAATCATATTCGACTTTTTGAAGAACATGCTTCTTTAAATAAATTTTGTTCTTTTTATCGATAAGCCTGAAGAGATCAGCAAAAACTCCGATTGATTCCGACGGCCCTAATATTAATATCCCTTCAGGATTTTAAAGCATAGTGAAAAGTTGGAATAATTTTTTTTTGAAGATGCTGCGAAAGATAAATAAGTAAATTTCTGCAGCTTATTAAATCAATCCTTGAAAACGGGGGATCCTTTTCAATATTTTGTTTTGCGAAAACGCAAAGCTCCCTAATCTTTCTTGATATTTGATAACCGCCGTTTCCTTTTATAAAATATTTTCTTAATTTTTCTTCTGAAACATCCTGCTTTATATTTTCGGAATATATGCCGGCACGGGCTTTATCAATTACGAAATCATTAATATCCGTGGCAAATATTTGAATCGAGTTTTTCAAATTATGTTCTTCAAAATATTCTAATAAGCTTATTGCAATTGAATATGCCTCTTCACCCGTTGAACAGCCAGGTATCCAGACCCGGATAGTTTCATCTCCCTCTTTGCTCAAAATTAATTTCGGGAAAATATCTACCTTTAATGATTCAAAAAGATTCTTGTTTCTAAAAAACCCGGTTACATTTATAAGCAAATCTTGAAATAAATTATCAACCTCATCCGGGTTTTCATTTAAATAATTAATATAGTTATCAATTAAATTAATTTTTGTCAGCATCATTCTTCGTTCAATACGCCTGTTGATTGTATTCGGTTTATAATGCTGAAAATCAACACCGGTTTTATTTTTGACGATGGAAAAAATTTTACTTAAGGTATCTTTTTTTTCAGGCTGAATTTCTTCTTCCTTTTGCTTTTGCCTAAAAGCTACATAAGGATGTTTTCCAATCCTTGTTAATTCTTTTGCAATGCCCTCCAAGGGAAGCAGAAAATCAACATTGCCAGATGAGTAAGCACTGCGGGGCATATCAATAAACTTAGCTGACTTTAAATCTTGAGCAAATGTAAGGCCGCCTTCATTTTTTATTTCTCTCATTCCAAAAGTGCCGTCTGAACCGGAGCCTGATAAAATTACTCCGATAGCTTTATGCTTTTTTATTTTTGCAAGAGAGCGCATAAAAAAATCAATAGGCAGATAATTTTTTGAAGCTTCTTCCCTTGGTGAAACTTTTATGGCGTGGTCTTCCAGTTCAATATTGGTATTTGGTTTAATTATATAAACGCTGTTCAACTCAATTTTTACTTTATCCACAACTTCGTGAATAGGTATTTTGGTTTGCTTGGAAAGAATTTGAGTTAATACGCTTTCGTGATCTGGGGATAAATGCTGAATGAAAACATAAGCTAATCCTGTTTCCTCCGGAAGGTGATTTAATAATTCGGAAAAAGCTTCCAAACCCCCGGCAGAAGCACCTATGCAGACAATTGGAAAGTCATTTTTTTTTTTTTTTTTGATTTTTTTTTCATTTCTTCGTCATTAACTGAAAAAGAATCCCTATCTAATTGCCCGTCGTTATTTTTATTTTTTTTAGGGATAGAAACCGCAGTGCTTTTCTTTTTATTCATAGCATTATTTCACACATTTAACTAACCTAATTTTAAATTAATTAAACAGAATTTGGCTACTAAAATTGGAAACGTACACAACAATAATAAAAATTAATCATATTTGCTACTACAATTAATTCAATATGAATACATAATAACAGCGTTAAAATATAAATCCAAAGTAAGGCAGAAGCTTGAAAAAGGAGGCTATCAAATTCAAGCAACTATCGGCGACCAGCAAAGTGATTTGGAAGGAATTTATAACGGCAAAGTGCAGATAAAAATTCCAAATTATATTTATAAAATTGAGTGAATTAAGTACAAATCAGCCCCTCACACCTCTTTCAAAATTTCTTTATGTCATTTCAATAGTACTTTAAAATTTGTATGTTATCTAAGCAGATATATCCAATTGCACATAGTTATTCTTATGTGTATATTTATATCAAACGATACACAAACAAAAGGAATTAAAAATATGCGTACAAATATTGTAATCGATGATAAGCTAATGGAAAAAGCACAAAAGATTATTAGGGATTAAGACAAAGAAAAAACTGTTGAGGAAGCACTTAAGAATTTCATTCGTATTAAAGACAAGAGAAATTCGCAAGCTTAGAGGAAAGGTTAAATGGGAAGGTAACCTTGATGAAATGAGGAGCCGGCGGATGGTGATTGTTGACTGATTCGTTTTTGGATAGATTATTCTAAAGGTAATAAGATAAAGCTTGGAACTGAAAAATTTGATGAACTGATAATACGGGAGAATGTTTGCATTAACGGATCATATATTATTGGAAGTCTGCAAGGAATAAGAAACGACAATCAATATGAAAAAAGTAAACAAATGATGAATGAATTTGAATGTTTAGTTTATTAAATAAAGAATTAGCTGTCCAATCCGCAAAAAACTATAGGTTATTTAAAAAAAAGGGATTACGATAAGAAAAACGGTCGATATAATCATTGGAACTTTCTGTATTGAAAATGATTTGAAACTTCTTCATAACGACAAAGACTTTGAACCATTAGAAAAATATCTTGGACTTAAAGTAATAATATAGAGCAAGCTAATTCCTCCCCATCTACTTCCGAATTACTCTCGTTCCCAAACTCTGTTTGGGAACGAGAGAACAAAATTGTCGCACACCACGGTATAAATGCCGCCCTCATAATCTTGGGGAAAAATAATTATATTTACACTTCAAAAAATTAAAATGATAATAAGAGACAAAGATGTCTAACGTTCAAAATAAAGAGATTCCAAAAGCTTATGACCCATCTTCCGTTGAAGATAAGTGGTATTCATATTGGCTGAAACATAAAATTTTCCATTCTGAAATTGATGAATCGAAAACTCCTTATACGATTGTAATTCCTCCGCCGAATATTACCGGCAGCTTAACAATGGGGCATATTTTAAATAATTCACTTCAGGATATTTTTATTCGCACTAAAAGAATGCAGGGTTATAATGCCTGCTGGGTTCCGGGAACAGACCATGCATCGATAGCTACAGAAACTAAAGTTTTAAATTTCTTAAAAGAAAAAGGAATTGATAAATACAAAATCGGCAGGGAAGAATTTCTAAAGCATTGCTGGGAGTGGAAAGAAAAGTATGGCGGAATAATTATCCAGCAGTTAAAGAAGCTTGGTGTAAGCTGTGACTGGGATAGAGAACGATTTACGATGGATGATGATTACTATAAAAAAGTAATTGAAACATTTGTCGCTCTTTATAATGAAGGAAAAATTTATCGCGGATACAGAATGGTAAATTGGGACCCGGCTTCTAAATCCGCAATCTCCGATGAAGAAGTGAATTTTAAAGTAGTAAACGGAAAGCTTTGGTATTTTAAATATCCTGTTATTGGTTCTGATAAATTTATAACGGTTGCTACAACCCGCCCGGAAACAATGCTCGGCGATACCGGAATTGCTGTTAATCCAACTGATGAAAGATATAAAGATTTAATCGGCAAAAAAGTTTTACTTCCAATTGTTGAAAGAGAAATTCCAATCTTTGCTGATGAATATGTAGAAAAAGAATTCGGAACCGGCGCAGTAAAAGTAACTCCCGCACATGATGTAAATGATTATGAAATGGGAAAGCGGCATAATCTTGAGACTATAAATATTTTTAATGACGATGCCTCAACTAACAACAATGTTCCCAGAAGATTTTAGAGGGATGGATAGATATGAAGTAAGAAAAAAAGTTGTAGCAAGATTTGAAGAATACGGCTTGATTGAAAAGATTGAAGACTATCAAAACAAAGTCGGTTATTCTGAAAGAGGCGGCGTACCGATTGAGCCATATCTTTCCGAACAATGGTTTATGAAGATGGATGATTTATCCAAACCCGCTTTGCAAGTTGTTAATGAAGGAAAGATAAAATTTTATCCTGACCATTGGGTAAAAACTTATGATCACTGGATGAACAATATAACTGATTGGTGCATTCTCGCGGCAGCTTTGGTGGGGACATCAAATTCCGGTTTGGTATTGTGTTGGCGATGACCATTGTAATCTTGAATGTAAAAATCCAATTGTTTCAGTTACACCTCCAGAAAAATGCCCACACTGCGGTTCAACAAATTTGACGGCAGGATGAAGATGTACTTGATACATGGGCTTCAAGCTGGCTTTGGGCTTACGATGTTTTTAAAACCGAAGAAGAACAGAAATATTATTATCCAACCGATACACTTGTAACCGCGCCTGATATAATTTTCTTCTGGGTTGCACGAATGATTATGGCAGGAATGCATTTCAAAAATGATATTCCGTTTAAGCATGTTTATTTCACAAGTATCATTCGCGATATGCAGGGAAGAAAGATGAGCAAGTCTCTCGGCAATTCTCCCGACCCGCTTGATGTAATTAAAGATTATGGTGCTGATGCATTGCGCTTTACAGTAATTTATCTTGCCCCGCTTGGGCAGGATGTTTTGTTTAGCTCCGAGAAATGTGAAATTGGAAGAAATTTTGCAAATAAAATTTGGAATGCGGGAAGATATCTTTTAATGAATACAGAAAATATTCCCGTTAAAAAAGAATTAGCTGACAAACATTTGGACTTTGCAGACAAATGGATAATCTCTCGATTCAACCAGGCATTGCTTCAATTAAATCAAGCGATGGAAAAGTTTGAAATTAATAATGCATCTAAAATTATTTACACTTATGTATGGAATGATTTCTGCGACTGGTACATCGAGCTTTCAAAAAATAAATTATACTCTGATAATGAAGAAATAAAATCTGCTGTGCTAACAAGAGCTTTAGGATTATTTGAAGACTTATTAAAGATTGTTCATCCTTTCATGCCGTTTGTAACTGAAGAACTTTGGCATTTAATTGAAGAAAGAAAAGAAGGTGAAAGTATTTCAACTTCAGCATATCCTGAAGTAGATGAAAATAAAATTAATTCCGCAGCCGAAAAAGAGATGGAGTTTGTACAGGATATAATTACAGGAATAAGAAATATTCGTGGGGAAATGAATATCCCGCCTTCCAAGACAGTTGATGTTTTATTTAAATCTTCGGATGTAGCTCCACATCAAATAGATTACATAAAGAAGCTTGCAAAGGTTGATAAAATTACAGTTGATAAAAATTTAACAAAGCCGAAAGCATGTGCTTCAGCAGTAGTTAAAGATGTTGAAATTTTTGTTCCGCTTGCAGGATTAATTGACCTTGATGTTGAAAAGGGCAGGCTTCAAAAAGAAATTACAAGACTTGAAGGCGCATTAGTAGGAATAAATAAAAAATTATCAAATGAAAAATTTGTAAATAACGCTTCGCCAGAAGTTGTAGAAAGAGAAAGAACAAAACAAAAAGACTGGCAAAATAATTTAGTCAAAGCTGAAAGAAATTTTGGAAAATTTAAATTAAAAATATGGAGCTCAAATTTGCGTTTTCTACAATTGTTAAAAATATAAGGATAATTATTTAATTTAACTCAAGCTGACGAGTTATTTTTGAAGCTTAATTCAGCCACTAATTTCACTAATTAACACGAATTGTTTTTAATAATCTTAGTGAAAATTTGTGAAGTTTTGCCATAGACATCACTTTGAGAGTGGCTACTTTGCCTTTTAATAAGTACGCTGTCAATTTGAGGCAGCGGTAATTTAATTTAGATGCAGACACCAAAACAAATTTTAAAAGATTTTTCGGCTACGATTCGTTTAGGGCTTTACAGCAGAATATAATTGAAAATGTAACAAACAAAAAAGACACCCTTGTAATAATGCCCACCGGCGGGGGAAAATCAATTTGTTATCAAATCCCGGCATTAATTTTTGATGGACTCACTATTGTTATTTCACCTCTTATTTCTTTGATGAAAGACCAGGTTGAACAGCTTAGACAGCTTGGGGTGAACGCAGCCTTGTTAAACAGCTCGCTTTCACCGGAAGATTACCAATATAATATTGAAAGTGTTAAAAGTGGGAAAGTAAAGCTTCTTTATATGGCTCCCGAGTCTTTAGTGAAAGACGAAATATTAAATTTATTAAAAAGCGTTAAGCTTGATTGCATAACTGTAGATGAAGCTCATTGCATTTCGGAATGGGGGCATGATTTCAGGAAAGAGTATAGACAGCTTGGAATATTTAGAAAGAAATTTCCTTCCGCTGTTTGTATTGGATTAACTGCTACAGCTACTCCGCGTGTGCAGGATGACATAATCAAAAATTTGAATTTGGTTAAATCGAAAAAATTTGTTGCCAGCTTTAATCGCGAAAATTTATTTCTCCAGGTAATTCCTAAAGAGAAATTCATTTGAGCAGGTGGTTGAATTTCTAAAAGCACATCCAAATCAATCAGGAATAATTTATTGTTTTTCAAGAAAGCAGGTGGATGAACTTCATGATGACTTATCTTCAATAGGATTTTCAACAAAGCCGTATCACGCCGGCTTATCCGATGAAGAAAGAAATGCTAACCAGGATTTATTTATTAAGGATGAAGTTCAGATTATAATAGCTACCATAGCTTTCGGAATGGGAATTAATAAATCGAATGTTAGATTTGTGTTTCATCATGATCTTCCCAAAAATCTTGAATCATACTATCAGGAAATAGGAAGGTCCGGCAGAGATGGATTACGTTCCGATTGCCTGTCTGCTTTTCAGCTATGCCGACATTGCAAAAATAAATTATTTCATTGACCAAAAAGAAGATGAAGTGGAAAGACTTTCGGCAAAGGCTCATTTGAATGCGATGGTTAGATATGCCGAGTCCGAAATGTGCAGACGTCATCCATTAATTACTTATTTCGGCGAAAGCTATAAGGTGGACAATTGCAGCATGTGCGATAATTGTTTAACTATTGAAAAAGATATGGTTGATATTACAATTCCCGCTCAAAAATTTTTATCTGCGGTAAAGAGAACCGGCGAAATTTTCGGAGCGAATTATATTATCGATGTTTTATTGGGTACAAATTCTGAAAGAATATTTTCCAATAATCATCAGAATTTATCAGTGTATTCAATTGGACAGGAATTTAATAAAAAACAATGGCATACATTTGTACATCAATTTGTAAGTAAAGGACTTTTAACAAGAGACATTGAATTCGGCAGCTTAAAGCTAACTGAAAAAGCTTATGATGTATTATTAAAAAATGAAAAAGTATTCGGTGTTGTAAATGAGCCTAAGATTTCAAAAAAGAAACTTAAAAAAGTTGACGAAAAATACGATGAAGGATTGTTTGAAATATTAAGGAAGAAGAGAAAAGCATTAGCCGATATAAAAAATGTCCCTCCTTATGTGATTTTTTCCGATAAGACTTTAGTTGAAATGGCAAAAGAATATCCGGTAAATGAAAGCAGCTTTTTGCAAATAAGCGGAGTGGGAAGTAAAAAGCTTGAAAGCTTTGGGGATGATTTTATCTCGTTAATAAAAAATTATTGTGTTAGAAAAAAAATAAAAGGGAAAAGAGAAGCTACTGAATCTCCACAAAAAGAGAATTTGACAAGCCAAAACATGCATAACTGCTGAAGCTTTTAATAGCGGGACTACAATTGAAAAGCTTGCAGAAATTTATAATGTTAAAGAACAAACAATTATTAGTCACCTTGCAAGATATGCTAACGAAGGAAATAAAATTAGAATTGACGGTCTGCTTGAAAGAGTTACTGTTTCACCAGAAATTCAGAAAAAAGTTTTTATAGCATTTAAAAGTGAGGGAACAGTATCATTGAAACCAATTCATGAAAAATTTGATGGTGAAGTTTCTTATGAGGATTTACACATTTTAAGAATTATTTATTTTAGTGATAATATTTGAAAAGCAATACGAATGGATGATATAAGTATTTCTGACAAACAAGTTTTGTAAATTGTTTTAAGCTACATCATTATTCATCCTCTACAAGGATGCCCAATAATTTTGTAATTTTTTGTTTACAATAATTATACACCTACAATGTTTAATTATGACAGCCCTTGTAGAGGGCAAAATTATAATAATTGGATATCATTACACAAAACGAATCCTTGTAGAGGATTCATAAATATTCCAGAAATTTTGATTAACTAATATCAAATGGCAAATCACAAAAAAACTATTGCCCATCACGATAGTATATCTATAAAAGAATTATCTGGAAAAGATAGATAATTGATTATATCCCTAATTTGGTACTAATTTGTGGCAATTAAATAAAAGGAGTTATCGGATGCCTATTATAAAATCAATTTCAACACCTGCGACATCGTACAAGAGAAATTACCTCTATATGCCATGAGAATGATGAGCCGGTTTATCTAACTACGAATGGTGAAGGCGATCTTGTTGTAATGACAATAGAACATTATGAACGTCTTTTAGCACGTGCCGATTTATTTGAAAAACTGGGAGTTGCACAAGCACAGTCTGCTGCCGGCGAAAAAGGAATAACCCACAAACAGATGATGAATAAACTCCGCAAGAAGATTAATGCAGCGTAAATATACGCTAAGATACCTTCCTTCAGCACAGGATGATCTGATTTCAATTATGGAATTTATTGCAAAGGATAGTCCCGGGCGTGCTCTTTCATTCGTAGAAAAATTAAATGACCGTATCGGACAACTTGAATACCAACCTCTTTTGGGAAGAATACCCCGACACCCCAAACTTCGTGAATACGGCTACCGTGTACAGATAATAGAATCATATCTTGTTTTCTATATTATTCGTCGTAAGACTATAGAGATACACCGCGTGGTACATGGTTCCCGTAATTTAGATTTTCTAATTTAAACCAAACTGTTTTACATACCTAATGCCAGGAGATCCTGTCGTCTCAAGCGATAGAATTATAATACTTTTCGAGTTAATTTTTTTTACATCTAATTACATTTGAAAATTATTTTAACTCAAACGGCCAATCTTTTTTAACATTTGCTCTAATCAAAAATGCAATTGCTCCAATTGCCATTACAATAATTCCGCCAACAGCAAAATAAGTTCCTGTCGAAAGAAACAATCCAACCCACATTAATATTGCAATTAAAGCTGGTAATGGATACAACCACATTTTAAAGGGAAAAATGATGCCGGCTTCTTCTTTCTTAAAATCATAATTCCTGCCGCTTGTCCAATAAATTGAATTAAAATTCTCATGGCAAGTATAGCACTGATTACTTCTTTCAATTTAAATAACAAACTGAAAATAAAAGCAATAGCTCCAAGAATTAACAAGGAATGATCCGGGAAATGTTTTTTAGGATGAGTATGAGAAAATATTTTAAAGAACGCTCCATCAACTGCTGCTGCGTATGGAATTCTTGTATAACCAAGCAATGAGGAAAATAAAGAAGAGAAAGCAATCCATAATATTAATAAAGTAATAATTACAGCAGCTGTCCCCCCATAGATATTAAGCACAAAAGTGCTGACTAAAAAATTTGAACCAATAGCTTCACGCCATGGAATAACTCCAAGCACACTTAATTGCATAGCAAGATAAAGTATTGCTATTCCAATAATGGAAATAAAAATACTTTTGGGAATATTTTTCTCCGGCTCTTTTAATTCGGAACCAAGGTTACTGATATTATAATATCCGAGATAAGTATAAATCGTTTGAACCGATGCGCTGCCGAGTCCCACAAAAAAGATAAAATAAAAATCAAATGCATTTGGGGGGAAATCAAAAGCAAGCTTTGGATTGAAATGAGTTACTACCTCCGAATATTAGCCATAAAATTGTAGCTATAACTCCAATCCAAAGGAATAAAGAAATCTTGCCAATGGTTTCTATCTTTCTATAAAGAAGAAGAACGATAGTAATGACCAAAAGCCCCGAAATAATTTTCTGGTGCAAAGGACTCAAAGGTAATAAGAAGGTAAAGTATTGTGAAAACCCTATTGAACCGGAAGCTATAACCAGCGGCGCTTGAAAGATAGTTTGCCAGATTAAAAGGAATGAAAATAATTTACCCCAGCTTTTTGGCCCATAAATTTCCTTTAAGAAAACATAGCTGCCACCCGCAGCCGGCATTGCTGCCCCAAGTTCTGCCCAAACGGCTCCATCCATTAGAGATAAAACAGCACCTAAAATCCAGGCAAGTAGACATTGCGGACCGTTCATTTCCTGGATAACAATTGGCAAGACAATAAAAGGCCCAATGCCCACCATGTCAATCATGTTAAGCGCTGTGGCTTCTTTTAATCCTAAACCGCGTTCTAATTTTGAATTTGAAATATTATTCAATTTATAATTTATTTTAAATCATCGAGCATTTGAAAAATAATGAATTGGTTGGCAAAATATAATTATAAATATTTTTAGTGCCTTATAGTTTAAGATTCTTTTGTGTAATTTTGAAGATAAATATTTATAATAATATCCGGGGGCATTTATGTATCACACAGTAAAAGAATTTTTAGAGTGATTGGAAATATGAGAGTGAATCAACAATAAAAATATTTTCCCACAAAGTGGTGAATATGTCACAATTTAACTGATGTAACCTAAATCATGAATTAACAGCTTAAGGAAGAACAAGTAGAAGATTAACCTGATATATTACTAAAAAAAAGATGGGAAAGAAAATCTAAAGGAATTGAAAAAAAAATTAGCTAATTTTGAATAAAAAAAGGAAACCAATGGAAACAGCAGATAAAATATTAAACAAAGCATTAAAGCTGCCGGAAGAGCAGAGAGCCGTTATCGCAGAGAAGTTATTTCAAAGCTTGCAATTAAATATTGACGAAGAAATAGAAAATGCATGGAAAGAGGAAATTGATAAAAGATTAGAAGAAATTGAATTAGGAAAAGTAAACCTGATTGATTGGGATGATGTTAAAAAGAAATTTTTATGAATAGAATTCAATTCCATCCCAAAGCCATGGATGAATTTAGCAATTCAAAAAATTGGTATAACAAGCAGGAAGAAAAACTTGGAGATTTATTTGTAAAGGAAATTGGTAGGGGAATAGATTACATAAAAATATTTCCAACATTATGGTCTAAATATCATAGAGGAACAAGGCGTTTCATTTTAAAAAAATTTCCATATAGTATTATCTATAAAAATTTGAGGCCTAACAGAATTGTAATTGTAGCTATCATGCATCAAAAACAAAAACCTGATTATTGGACTAATAGATTAAAATAAATAAAACAGGAATTATTTTTTTCAAAAAATTAAAGGGAGTAACATTGTATCACACAGTAAAAGAATTTTTAAGTGATTGGAAATATGAGAGTGAATCAACAATAAAAATATTTTCCAATTTAACAGATGAAACTTTAAATCATAAAATCTCAGCTAAAGGCAGAACGCTTGGAAGATTAGCATGGCATATTACCGCACAAATTGGCGAAGCAATTAAAAGCATAGGAGATAATTTTGAAGCGGTAAATTATGATGAAAATTATCCGGTTCAGGCAAAAATAATTGTAGATAAATATAAATCAGTTTCAGATGCGTTAATTGACATTTTATCAAAACAATGGACAAATGAAACGTTGAAAGAAGAAGTAAATGTATTTCACGAAACCTGGACAAAAGAAAAAATCTTATCTGCTTTAATTAAACATCAAATTCATCATCGTGCCCAAATGACTGTTATAATGCGTGCTGCCGGATTAAAAGTTCCTGGGATTTACGGTCCTTCTTATGAAGAATGGCAGCAGTTTGGCGCACAGCCTCAAGTATAATTAATTACATTGGTTGCTCAACCAAAAAAATAGAGAGATGTCATCTTTATTTCTTAAGGTAAGAATTATTAAAATACAACAATATCAATAAAATATTAGAGAATCACTTGGTTATAAAGAGGACATCTCTCTATTTGGGTATTTGAATTTTATGTACGAAAACTTAATCAAAAAAATAAAGAGTTACATTAAGTTTACTTCTTCTGAAGCAGAACTAATACCTAAATTGTTCAAAACTAAAATAATCTCTTCAAAAAATTATTTCTTAAAAGAAGGAAATGTTTGTAATGAGCTTGGTTTTATTGAAGAAGGTTTGCTGTATTATTCAATAAACAAAGATGGCAATGAAGTAATTACTAATTTTGCAAAGACAGGAGATTTCATATGCAATTATGACAGCTTTTTGAATGAGTCTCCCTCAACAAAAGATATAATTGCCATAGAAGAATCAAAGCTGTTGGTAATTTCAAAAAATGATTTGCAAACATTTTATTCTGAAATTAAAGAAGGTGAAAAATTCGGGAGGCTGTTTATTGAAAAAGAATATTCCGAATCAATAAAACAAATTGTTTCTTTATATTCTGATTGCGCCTGAAGTAAGATATTTGAAATTGGTTAAAAACTCTCCTGAACTAATACAACGCATACCTCAATATTATATTGCTGCTTTTGTGGGAGTTAAACCACAATCGCTTAGCAGAATTAGAAAAAGATTATCCTTGCAATAATTTATTAACCCGGGTGAATGACAAAGTAAAACTGAATTTTCATTTTTACTGCGTCACTAATAATTGTGTTTTAAATTATTTACAAGGAGTATTATAATGTCAAACCAAAATGTAATTGAAACAAATAAAATCTTAATTGAGAGATATTTTAATGATATATGGAATAACAGAAACTTAAATCTTCTTGATGAGATTATTTCTCAGGATTATATTAATCATTCCCCAAGCATTCCAAACCCTCAGCCAGGCCCCAAAGGATTGAAACCAATAATTGAAGAAATGTTTACCGGTTTCCCTGACTTGCATTATGATATTTTGGATTTAATAATTACTGAAGACAAAGTTGCATCCAGGTTAAACGTAACAGGAACTCACAAACAAAAGTTATGGGGAATTGAAGCGGCAGGTAAACAATTTAATGTTAGTCAAATTAATATTGAAAGAATTAAAGATGGAAAAATAATAGAACATTGGCGGCTGACTGATGAGCTTTCATTTATGAAACAATTAGGAGTAATAGAATAAATATTTTAATTTGAATTTTAAATAATATTACCCAATTTTGCTTCAAAATAATTTCCCCTTTTAATTATAATGAAAAGTAAATATGAAATTAATAGATTTAAGTCATACAATTGAAAATGGTTTAATAACTTACAAAGGATTACCAGCCCCGGTTATTTGTGATTATTTATCAAGAGAAAAATCGCGAGAGTTTTATGAAGAAGGAACTGAATTTCAAATTGGTAAAATTGAAATGGTTTCAAATACCGGGACTTATGTTGATTGTCCATTTCACCGTTACGAGAACGGAAAAGATTTAAGTGAAACAAATCTTGAAAAATTTGCCGAACTTGATGCAGTCGTTATAAAATTTGATAACAAGAAAAATGGATTAGCGGTTGATAAAAAATATTTTGAAGATATTGAATTGGAAAATAAAGCTGTACTTGTAAATACTGATTGGAGCAAACATTGGAAAGCTGATTTATATTATGAAAATCATCCTTTCTTAACTGAAGATGCAGCAAACTTCTTGAAGGGAAAAAAAGTTAAGCTTGTTGGAATTGACTCTCACAATATTGATGACACCCGCACAAATAGAAGGCCTGTTCATTCTATTCTATTAAAAAATGAAATTCTTATTGTCGAACATTTAACAAATCTAAATCAACTTCCTAAAAGCGGATTTAAGTTTTTGCAGTGCCTCCTAAATTTAAAGGCGTAGGAACTTTTCCGGTTAGGGCATATGCTAAAATTCTTATAAAGAATATTTTTCCAATTAGATATTGATTAGTATTATTTTTTTTATGATTTTCTAATCAAATTCCAGCCGCATTAATTATTTTCAGGAACATTCAAAACAGTGAAAGCTAAAATTGCTTTTATACAAATATTATTTTGTACGCTTTGCTAATTATTTTTTTATCTACTCTCAGCCGTTTCCTGCCAAATATAATTTTGAAAAGATATCAATTGAACAAGGTCTATCTTCATCGGGCGTATATTCAATCTTTCAGGATAAAAAAGGTTTTCTCTGGTTCGGAACTGAAAATGGTTTGAATAGATATGATGGATACTCATTTAAGATATTTAAGAATAATCAAGTTGACACTAATAGCATATCCGATAATTTTATCTGGAATATTTGTGATGATACCAGCGGTAATCTTTGGTTTGCAATGGAAAATGGACTTGATAAATATAATCCTGTGATAGGAAAATATACTCATTACACTTCTAATCCAGATAATAAAAATAGCGTTAGCGGAAATAGTATTTCTATTATTACAAAAGATTCTGAAAATAATTTGTGGATAGGTACCTGGACTTCAGGGTTTAACATTTATGATGTTGGTAAAGATAAATTCACAAGATATTCAGCGAAGCAGCTGGGAATAAAAAGCGATATAATTTGGAGCATCTTTAAAGATTCTAAAAATAATATGT
>CAVZSD010000054.1:0-176216 GCA_963777615.1 uncultured Bacteroidota bacterium
CCACGGCTTTAATTTCAGACTGCGGAACACCTTTGTTTTCTGAACCTGGACACCTTCTTGTTGAAGTTTGCATTTCACAAAACATAAAAATTGTTCCTGTGCCGGGTGCCAATTCACTTTTATCAGCATTGATTGGCTCTGGAATGGACTTTGAAAAATTTTATTACTACGGCTGGCTCTCTCCCAAAAAAGATGAAAGAAGATCGCAGCTTTACAGCTTAAAAAATATTAATGAAGTGATTGTAATACTTGATACGCCTTACAGGTTAAAAGCTCTTTTAAATGATGTAGTAAAAGTTTTTGGAAAGAATAAAAGAATTGTGGTTGCATTTGAATTAACAATGAAAGATGAAAGATTTTTCAGAGGCACTGCAGAAGAGATTTTAAAAATAGCTGAACAAAGAAATTTGAAAGGGGAGTTTGTGTTGATGGTGGATAATAAGAAATAATTGCAGGAGTGTTCAATTGAACGCCCCTACATACCTATAGAAATAATTTTTTATCTCTTACCGGTGTGTTTGGATTGCTGCTTACATAAACAATTTTATCGAGATTTAGATACTAACAAAAGTTAATTGGAATTATAAAAATTTTTTAACCTAAATAGATTAATTGTCTTTGTTTAATTTTGATTCATCAATAAGCTTTTCAACTTCGGTTTTTAACAGCGAGTATTCTAGGCTTAGTCTTGATACTAAAATTAAATCTACTTTTTTTAATACATTTTGTGAGAAGGTAAAACCTAAATCTTTAATGATGGTAGGCCATTCTTTATTTTTTCTTAAAATCTGTGCATACTTATCTAACTTTATCTTAAGAATTCTAAATTGTTCATCGCTAAAGTACGTATTCCATTTATTGTAGAATGATTCTAATATCGAGTCCTTTAGTTCCGTATCTTTTATTTTCATAGTAATACAATAATCAACTATAAAAATGCTGAAAATTTCATACTGAAAAGTTAAACCGAAATTTGGAAGATATAGAATTTCGTTACTTAATCTTTCTTCAGCTTCTTTGGTATTAATATGAATAAATACTTTAATAGATCCAGTAAGTTTTTCTACAGGTGAAGCGGACTTTGTTTTTTTAAAAAACATTAGACTTTTAAATTTTATCCCTTATTCTTATCCGGTAATTCTTCAATTAAATTTAAGGTAAATGTATAATCTTCAATTATAAGAAACAAATGAATAAGTGGAAAATAAGGAGAACTTTTTACTTTTAATTAGGATAAAAAATATAGGTAAGTCGTTCAAACTTTCCTAAGGCAGTAAGGATGGACCCCTTACTTTGTAAGTAACACTACATTTTCAATATGAAAAGTATGTGGAAACATATCAACGGGTCTCATCTTAATTAATTTAAAGTCGTTCTCTGTTAATAATTTTATATCTCTAACCTGCGTTGTTGGGTTACAGCTTACGTAAACAATCTTTTTTGGGTTTAGCTTAATTACATCATCAACTGTATTTTTATGCATTCCGCTTCGGGGAGGATCGAGAATAACAACTTCTGGTTTAGGTAAATTTAATTCTTCAACATTTGGATAAAAAGGCTGGTATAAATCAGCCGGAATAAATTTTACATTATTAATATTGTTCAGCTTAATATTTTCTTCCGCATCTTTAATTGATGATTCAACTGTTTCAATAGCGTATACTTCTTTTACTTTGCTTGAAACAAAAATTGAAATTGTCCCGGCACCGGCATAAAAATCATAAACTATTTCATTGCCTTTTAGTTCAGCAAAATCAAGTGCTGTTTGATAAAGCTTTTCTGCTTGCAATGTGTTTGTTTGGAAAAATGAGTTGGCGCTTATTCTAAATTTATATGTGCCAATAGAATCATAAATATAACCCGAACCAAAATAAACTTTTTCATAATCACCAATAGCCACAGAAGCTTTCCTTAAATTAACGTTATTAATTATAGTAGTTATCTGCGGAACTTCTATTAATAATTTTTCGGAATATTCTTTCATCAAATCTTCATTATCTTCACCCGTAACAAGATTAACCATCAGGTCATTAGTCTGTAGTGAAAGCTTTATTACTAAATTTCTCAAATACCCGCGATGAAATTTTGTTGAATAAATTGTTGTTTCTCTCTTCTTAAAAAAATCTCGTGTGAAGTTTACTATTTTGTTGGATAATTCGGATTGAAGAAAGCATTCATCAATATCTAAAACTTTGTCAAAAATTCTAGGAATGTGTAAACCCAGAGCAAAGTCTCTATCAATTATATTTTCATTATTAATTTCATCTTTTGTCAGCCATCTTTTGTCCGCGAAAGAAAATTCCATTTTATTGCGGTAATAAAATATATTTTCTGAAGGAACTATTTCTTCGATATTTAAATCTTTAAATCCACCGAGCTTTTCAAAAATTTCTTTTACCTGCTGATGCTTATATATTAATTGGTCATCATAATTCAAGTCCTGCTGCTTGCAGCCTCCACAAGTTCCGAAATATTTGCATCTTGCTTTTATTCTTAATTCGGATGGAGTTATTATTTTTTCAACTTTAGCTTCTGCATAGGATTTTTTTATCTTTAATAATCGTGCAGAAACTTTATCCCCTGGATAAGAGCCATTAACAAAAACTACATAATTTTTTTCATCTGTTTGATTTGCTGAAGGCTGAATCAGCTGCTTGTTTATTTTTGAAATTCCTTTCCCTTCAAAAGCATACTTATCAATTTCTAAATCTATTAAATCGCCTTTTTTCATTAACCTTCTTTCTTAAGGATTAGCATTTCAAAACCGATGTGTTTATCCCCGCCAAGCTTTAAATAAACATTTGCTTCATGACTGATTTTGTTCAAAACTTTTTTATAATAGCTTTTTTCATTATCGAATAGAGAATGTATTTTATCCTTTAATTGATTTATTCCGTGTAAATAAAAATCTTTTAATGTATAAGACAAGTCTTCTTTATAATTCATAGTAAAATTTTTGCTTAAATAATATTTTTCCAAATCATCTTTATTCATTGGAGAAAGTGAAGATGATTCCCAAATATCTAAAATAAACTTGGGTTGAGTATTTGATAATTTTATTATTTCACTAACACATAAAATTCCATTCGGCAGTAAAATTCGTTTTATCTCTTTTAAAATCTTATTACGATTAAAAGTTGAGATAGAAGCTTGTGCATATATCAAATCAAACTTCTCTTTTTGAAAATCTGTATTTTCATAATCCATCATTCTAACAGAAATTCTTTCCATATTTGAAAGCAGCAAACGGGATTTTAATAATGACTCATTATCATCAACAATAACAAAAACATCCGCACTATAAAACTGCTGCAAAGCGATTGCTATCTCTTCGCTGTTTGCGCCTATTATTAATATTTGGTCACATTTTTCTGTGACAATTTTAATTAGTGCTTCAACTTGTTTTTCGAGCCCGGGCAAGAAAATGAAATTATTTTGTTTCAAAATGTATTTTTCTATTAAATAAATTGCAGAATAGATTTTTAAATTATGTTTCAAACTTAATTAAAGAGAGAGTAACAAAAAATGTATCATACAATTTTTAGATTGAGTAACGAATTTGATATAAAAGGACTCAGCTTATTGTTAGTAATGACTTTTATTTTTTAACTTGATAGAATTGTAAATATTAAAGATTTACTAACAATCAGTCTCTCCCTTTGTAAGGGAGAGATGTGAGAGAGTTCATGATTTATTAAACAAAAAAACAAACACTTTAATAATAATTTTTCGAATAGGATTAAATTGTCGAACACAATTCTAACAAAAAACCAAAACACTGCCTTTCACTTTTCATTGCCTTTCTAAACAAGTTCAGGTATTTTTGAATGACTGACAAAATCTTAAAACGAGGAAATAATGAATAAATTGCTCTTAATTCTTGCTGGTTTTTCTATTTCACTTTTTGCACAAACAAAGCATCCTTTGACTGTTGAAGACCTCTGGACAATGAAACGGATACAAAATTTTGATGTTTCGCCTGACGGTCAAAAAATAGTATTTGAAGTACAATCTTATCAGTATGGAGGCTAATAAAGGCAATTCGGATATCTATATTAATAAATTCTGATGGGACAAATCTTCATCCATTTAAGAATTCAGCTAAAGAATGAAACCGGCCTAAAGTTTTCCCCTGATGGAAAGAGAATAGCTTATCTCGTATCGAATCAAATATGGACGGCAAATATTGACGGGAAAGATGAAAAACAATTAACAAAACTTTCCACAGATGTTTCTGGAATTAGATGGTCAAACGATGGAAGTAAAATGTTATTTGTTTCGTCTGTTTATCCTGATTGCCCTGATGATGCCTGCAATAAGCAGCGAATCAAAGAGCAAGACACCAGCAAGGTTAAGGCAAAAATCATAACAGAGCTAATGTATCGTCATTGGAATGAATGGAGAGATGATAAGAGAAGTCATTTATTTTTACTTGATGTAAATACGAAAGATTTTATTGACCTTACTTTTGGAAGTGATTTTGATGTTCCGCCAATAGCTTTGGGAAGCGATAATGATTATAATTTTTCTCCTGACGGAAATGAAGTAGCTTTTACAATGAATGAATCAGATCATCTTGCTACATCTACTAACAACGATATTTTTACTGTTGAACTTAATGACTTAGATAAAGAAAGCGGCACGCCGACAGAAAAGATTTCCGTAAGTGAGGGAAATGACTGTGAACCGATTTATTCTCCTGACCGTAAGTACATTGCTTTCACTTCAATGCTTGTTGCAGGGCATGAATCGGATCAGGCATTTTTATTTTTATACGATAGGGAAAGTAAGACTTTAACAAATTTGACAGATAGCCTGGATAGGTCAATTGGAGAATTTACCTGGTCGCCTGATTCAAAGACTATTTATTTTACAGCAAATAATGAAATATACAATTCAATATATAAGCTTAATATAGGCTCAAAAGAAGTTTCAGTAATATTAAAAGAAGGAAGCAATAAAAATATAATTGCTTCATTAAATAATAACACAATTTTCTTTATGCAGCAGAGATCAACTTTGCCTTATGAAATTTTCTCTATGGATACTGATGGAAAAAATTTAAACAGATTTCTCATCTAAATCAAAAGTTTCTTTCACAAATTGAAATGATTCCAATTGACACTATCTGGAGTAAAGGTGCTGGTGATTATGAGGTACAATCTATTTTAGTTAAACCCCCGTTTTTTGATTCAACAAAAACATACCCATTAATATTTCTAATTCATGGCGGGCCGCAAGGTCATTGGGAGGATGATTTTCATTACAGATGGAACACAGAATTATTTGCCTCCAAAGGCTATGTGGTTGTTGCTCCTAATCCTACCGGCAGTACAGGTTACGGACAGCAATATACAAATGATATTTCGCACGATTGGGGTGGAAGGCCTTACACTGATTTAATGAATGCTTATGATTATGCGGTAAAGAATTTAAAATATATTGATGTTAAAAATACATTTGCTGCCGGGGCTTCATACGGCGGTTTCATGATTGATTGGATCGAAGGCCATACAGATAGATTTAATGCTTTGGTTTCACATGACGGTGTTTTTAATACAGTAAGTTCTTGGGGAACAACCGAGGAACTCTGGTTTCCGGAATGGGAATTTAATGGAACACCCTGGGAGAATAGAGAGCTTTATGAAAAATGGAATCCTCAAAGATTCATTCAAAATGCTAAAACACCCATGCTTGTTGTGGAAGGAGAAAACGATTTTAGAGTAGCTGAAGAACAAGCTTTTCAACTATTTACATATCTGCAAAGACTTGGCGTGGAAAGTAAATTAATATTGTTCCCTGATGAATATCATTTTGTTACCAAGCCGCAAAATGCAAGATTGTGGTGGAATTCTATTTTCGATTGGTTTGATAAATACAAAAAATAAAGGAGACAAAATGAACACAACAGAAAACGAAGATGAAATAACTTTTGACGAACTGGATTTTGGCGGAAAAAGTGAAGAAGAAACAGCCGAGCAAATTCATTTTGTTGAAGAAAATTTATGGACAAAACTTGAACGGGTCGGTAAAAAAATTTCATTCGCAAAAGATATTTTAGCTTTGTACAAGTACATGAAAGATCCGTACGTTTCATGGCATAGAAAAGCCATAGTCGTTGCTGCATTAGTTTATTTTATTTCTCCAATTGATGCAATTCCAGATATTACCCCTTTAGTCGGTTATCTTGATGACCTGGGAGTGATAACTGCATTGATGAAATATCTCGGCAGCGAATTGATTCCTTATTATGATTCCAAATACAGATCATAGAGATTAATTATTTTTAGATTTTAAATAATTACCCTTTTTTTGAGGCTATCTCAAAAGTAATTTATACTGTCGCACTGAGTTCGTCGAAGTGTGAAATTGTTAGAAAACATCAGTCTTCAACAAGCTCAGCCTGACAGATTTAGATATTTGAGACAGCCTCATTTTTTATTTATAAATAAATTATGATTGGATAAACAATGAACTTTAAGCTTAAGAAAAGTGAAATATTATTTAGAGGAAAAGTTTTTGATTTACAAGTCGATCAAATAGTTTATAACAGCGGCAATGAAGGAATTCGTGAAGTGGCAGTACATCCGGGAGGTGCTGTCATGGCTGCTATAAACGATGCCGGTAAAATTAATTCTGGTTAAACAATTTAGATATCCGCTACAAAAATTTTTAATAGAGTTGCCTGCAGGCAAATTAGAAATAAATGAAGACCCGATGTTATGCGCTGTACGTGAACTTCAGGAAGAGACAGGTTATAAATCCAATGATGTAATTAAACTTGGAGCAATTGCAACAACTCCGGGTTTTTGTACTGAGATGTTACATCTATATTTAGCTAAAAATTTAATGCCTGGAGATTATAATAGAGAAGAGGGAGAATACGGGATGGAAGTTTTAGAATTAACTTTTGATGAAGCTGAACAAATGATTAAGAATGGAGAAATAATCGATTCCAAAACTATTTGCGGGATTTATTTGGCTAAAAATTATTTTAGAAAATAATTTCTGATATAAACAATTATTAAAAAAGTTACTGTCTAAAAATATGTGGCGATATGTGTCAAATACAGAAAAGAAGGTAATAAGGTCAAGTGAAGTTTTGCTTTTATTGTTACTAAGGTTTTTGAATTGATAAGGTCTTATAAAAAGAGATTTTATTGTTTTGCTATTAGTGAATAAAAATTAATAAAACCTTATTTTTTTATAAAAAGAACCTTAGTAACACAAAATAGATCGTTAAAATTAACCTTATTACCTTATCATTCTGTAAGTAAACTAATTTTAAATATAGTTAGCACCTATTTAACTATGGAAGAAATTAATTGATGGGGTTAATTATGGGAGAATTTTTTTCAAAGATGCCGTTTATAATAAAGACAAGGGAGGTTCACCTTTCACAAAGTGATGGCAATGCCAAAAGGTGAGCCTCACATTTTAAAAGTTAATGCATAATTTTGATATATAAATACTTTCATCCTTCATCTTTGAAATTACTTTTAAAATCATCTAAATTAGCCCAACTAAAAATTACTTCAAATATGTTAAAATCATTACAAGTTAAAGACTATGCGTTAATCGAAGAGATTAATGTAGAGTTTGGCAAAGGCTTAAATATAATAACCGGCGAAACCGGTGCAGGCAAATCAATTTTAATTGATGCTATGAGTCTTTTACTTGGTGAAAGAGCTTCAACAGAAGTGGTACGTAAAGGCGCAAGCAAATCTGTAGTTGAAGGAATTTTTGATGTTGAGCAAAATAAAAAAGTGAAAAAGATTTTAGAAGAAAATGATATCGAATTCCAGCCTGAACTTATTATGCGGCGGGAAATTTCTTTAAAAGGAGCCAATCGTTGTTTCTTAAATGACACTCCGGTTGCATTAACATTAATTAAAGATGTGGGTAATTTACTTGTTGATCTCCACGGCCAGCATGAACATCAAACTTTATTAAGAACTGAAACTCATATTGAATTTCTTGATGAGTTTGGAAATTTTGATAAAGAATTAAATAATTATAAAAAATATTATAACGAACTTTCTAATTTCTATAAATGAATTAAAATCTTTAAAAGAAAAAGAAGCATCACTAAAAGAGAAAAAAGATTTATATGCATTTCAAATAAAAGAAATTGATGCAGTTTCACCTGAAGAAGGTGAAGAGGAAAAATTAGCTGAAGAATTAAATATATTAGAAAATTCTGAAAAGCTTTTAGAGCTGACTTCAGGATATTTATTCTAAATTATATGAAAATGAAAATTCAATTGTTGATATTGCTGGGGAAAATCAAAAATAATCTGGAAGAACTAGTTAATATTGATAAATCATTTTCTGATTCCCTAAATGAAAGTGAAAGTGCAATTGCTTTAATAAAGGATATTTCAGAATTCATAAGAAATTATAATTCAAGAATTGATCTTGAACCAAAAAGACTTGAAGAAATAAGAGGAAGACTTGGGGCGATTAATCTTTTGAAGAAGAAATTTGGCGGTTCCATACACTCCATAATTCAGCATAGAAAAAAAATAGGAGATGAATTTGAATTAGCAGAAAACTTTTCCGAAAAAATATCTGCTCTTGAAAAGCAAATAAATATAATCAGAATTAGCTGCGGTGAAGCAGCATCAATCCTATCTAATAAAAGAATTGACGCAAGTAAAAAAATTTCCAAGCAAGTAAAAGAAGTTCTTAACGATTTAGGAATAGTTAATTCAGAATTTGAAATTAAAATTTCTCAATCGAAGACTGATAAATCAGAATAGGGAATTTATTATCATAAAAAATGAATCTTATAAATTTAATTCAAATGGAATTGATGAAGTTGAATTTTATATTTCAACAAATGTCGGCGAAGATTTAAAAGCCTTTAGCTAAAGTTGCATCGGGCGGAGAAATTTCAAGAATTATGCTTGCACTTAAAACAATTTTGCTAATAATGATAAGCTTCCGCTTTTAATTTTTGATGAAATAGATACCGGTGTAAGCGGAAGAGTTGCACAAAAAGTAGGTAATGCTTTAAAATCATTAGCAAAATATCACCAAATAATTTCTATTACTCATCTGCCTCAAATTGCTGGGCAGGTGATTTTCATTTTGCTGTGGAAAAAGTTGAATTAAAAAATAGAGTTGTTAGTTCAATCAAAATGCTTGATGAAAAAGATAGAATTAAAGAAGTAGCAAAGTTAATGAGCGGGGAAAATATTACCGAAGTTAAGCTTAAAAGGGGCAAAAGAATTGATGGGGATAAAGAATTAGTTTTATTTCTATAAAAAGTTGCTTTTTCTTAACAAAAAGGGAATACGAATATCTGCAATATATTCTTATAAAACTTTTATCATGGCATTTTATTTGTCATCAGGAGTCACATAATCCACAAAATAAATATATCGATTTTTATTTTTTAAATATTTTATTTTGTAGCATCAAAGTATTTAATTAGTCATATTTAGATAAAGTTATAATTTAGTTTTTTCGATTTAACGTGAATACGTTATTGATAAGAATGATTGCAATATTTAGTTTAAAGTTGAAATGTAACTAGGCAGTAAAATGCGTTAAAGTAATTTCCAATCAATATGAAAAATGACTTCACAAAAGTCTATTCATTTAACTCTTGTAATGCTTAAATTCTTTAAACAAATAAAAATCATAATTTAGGAGGACTTAAATGAAAAGAGGATTACTCCTTTTGGTTTTCATACTGATCTTTACAGGATCGTTAATGGCTCAGTTTGAAGACAGGTTCGGACTGCTGACGGAAACTAATCTTAAAGTGTATGCTAAACCATTTGCAACTTCTTTAGGAACTGCAATGAACTCTGGCGGTTATTACACTGCCGATATCCCGGCATTCTGGGGATTTTCATTCAGCATCAGAGGTATGATGATGTTGGTTCCTGAGGATCAAAAAACTTTCACGCCGGAATTACCAGATGGTTATACCGCAGATATTCCGGCAGCAACAATCTACGGTGACAGAGGCGGATATTATGCCGGGCCAGATGGATATATCGTTACTCCTCCCGGAACTAACCTTTCAGCTGTTCCACTTGGGCTCCCTCAAATTTCAGCAAGCTTTTTAGGTAACTGAGGTTATTGCTAAGATATTTCCCGGAAATAGATCTTAAAACGGATGAAGGAAATAAAATAAGTATGTTTGGAATTGGAATTGCCCATAGCATAAGTCAATACATTCCTTTAATTCCAATTGATGCTGCTGCCCAAATAATGTATAATAAGTTTGAGATTACAAATCTATTTAGTGTTAAAAATATAGCATTTAATGCCCATGTTAGTAAAACATTTGGCATATTTACACCATATTTTGGACTGCAGTACGAGAGTACAACAGTAAATATTGATTATACAATTAAAGGTGATCCTAACAGCGGGGACCCGGAATTAAGAAAAGATAAAGATACGAGTGTAGAAATTGACGGAGATAATACATTTAGGGCGACAATTGGTGCATCCCTTAAAGTTGCAATTATTGTGTTGAATGCTGATTTTAGTTTATCATCACAACCGGTTGCTACAGCCGGATTGACCTTTGCATTTTAATCATAGGAGAAACAATGAAAAAATATTTAATTATTTTATTAGCCGGTTTAATTACCATCTCATTTGCTTTTATAAATATTGGATGTGATGAGTTCAATAATTTCCCGGTAAATATTCCCATATCAAAACAGATTATTGCTAACAGGAAATAACAACAGCATTTTCAGGAACAGGCAACTATTGCATTGATCAAGAATCAAGTACTTACCAGGATTATAGTGAAAAAGCCAAAAGTTTAACTTTCATTCAGGCAGCATACAGAACAAAATCAGTTACAGCAAGTGGTGTAGCAGCACCGAATTTAATAGGTGATATTAGTCGTTACTGTAAAAAGTCAGTTTGGCCCAACTTTGTTTTCAGTTACAATCCCCAATGTAAATCCATCAGATTATATTAATAAAGCATTTGTTTTGACTTTAACTCAAAATGAAATACAGGCGATGAATGATTATTTTGGCAATTTGCAAAACACTTGTTTTAATGGAACAATAGAAGTTCAAAATATAACAGGTGGTATTGCACCTTATAAGTAACGGTGTTATTGATATGGTATTTGAAGCGGATACGGAATTGTAATTACTGAAATTGTCAATATTAAAATTAAAATAACTGTCCTAATTGAATTTATGGCAGTTTTTTTATTTTAAATCAAATGTTAAAATTTCATTAGCTTATATTTAATTCTGTATATATCTGACTTTCCTTTGGAGTTATACCCTATTTGAGTTGAATAATAAATATATGAGCTGTCTGCAGGATTAATAGAAGTACCGAAATTAAATTTCCCTGGAATGTTCATCGTTTCTTCAATCTTTGACGGAAATGAATACGAATCATTTTGTACAAAGCTTATATACAAAATGCCTTCATACTGATCAACTCTTCTTGTAAAGACAATAGTTTTATTATCCTGTAAAAAAATAGGATACAACTCATCATTATCGGAATTCAACATATCTATACTTTGAGGCGGATCCCAATTCTTGCCGGTTGCTTTACTTAAAAAGATATCATGCTTTCCTCGTCCACCTAAGCCATCAGAACTGAACAGAAAATTTTTGCCATCAGGCGAAATTGAGGGCAGTCTTCATTTCCGGAAGTATTAAATTGTGTTCCCATATTAACCGGGTTACCGAATATTTTTCTGGTTGAATCATACTCAGCATAATAAATATCATCCTGCCATAGCCGCCTTCTCGATTTGAAAGAAAATAAACTCTTTTATCATCCGGGGCAAAATAAGGGTCAAATTCATCTGCAGTAGTGTTAAATGAAACAGGTTTAGGAATACTCCACTCCTTTACCGGTTTTGATCGACATCCAGATATCACATCCTCCAATTCCGTTATCATAACCAATTGCACCCCAGAGTGCTGTTCGTCCATCTTTTGTAAATGTAATTCTAACTTCGGATTTATCAGTGCATATTGTATCAGGGGCAAAAAGCTCAGGTTTACCGTCAAAACTAATTGACTGTGAAAAGGCAGTTGAAAATAAAGCTGCAAATAAAATTATTACCTTCTTCATAAAAGATTAACTCATCAAAATATTTTGGAAAAAGATGCATTAACATAGCAATAAAATATTTTATTAAACATGTATTTTTTAGTTCCAAATATTACGGTCCTAATAACCGGAATTTGCTTATACAAATCCATTTTCTTAAAGAAATTGCAGGTTATTAAATTAATAATAATTATAGCATGACAATTATAAAATGAAGTAATCCACCATGTATTCCCGGAAGGATCAACAATGCCGCAGCTTCTTCCATAGCTTTGATCGGATGGTTCTGATATAGAGGCAGCTCCTTCAGCTAAAGCAATTTTGTAGGTTGCATCTGCATTATCTACATAAATAAATAAGCCTGTAGTTCTTGGTTGATATATTTCGGTACTATCGGCAAACATAATTACACTGCCGTCAATGTCAATCTCTGCATGCCTGATAGTTTTTTCATCTCTCATTTCTTTGAATTTTTCTTTAGCTCCAAAAACTTTTTTAGTGAAATCTAAAAAACTTTGTGCATTTTTTAATATTAAATACGGCATTACAGCCTGATACCCTTCGGGAATTTTTTGTTTATTCATTTATTCAATCCTTCAGTTTATTTGATCATCTATTTAATGTGATTTTGAATTAACAAAAGTGATCCTACTATTAATTTTTTGTTTTTATAATTTCAATCACTGTAGATTTTACAGTGTCCAATAAACCCTTTAGAAAATTATTAAGCTTTTTTTTAGCAATACCCTTTTGCTTCAAAGCTTCCATTTCGGCTAAATCTTTTTTGCCAAGCAGCAGCCATTCAAAATCATCTTGAGTTAGTTTTTCCTGTGAAAGCAAGTCTGACCACCGCTTTAAATCATCTTTACATTTTTCTAAAAAATCCTTCCCATCACTAATTGCATCATCTTTGAATTCATTCCAATTATCTTCAGAATATTTAACGACATTTACTTTTAATGCATTCCAGACTTCATCAAAAGAAGGCATAATATCTTCTCCTTATAAAATTATTTTTTACTGCTTTCAAGATCAATTATTTCATCAAACCCGTTTCTTACTAAATCTTTTGCTTGATTTATAAATGTTTCGCTTAATTTATTTTTTGATTGCCATCGGGAAAGAAATCCGCCGAGTAAATTTCCATTAGGATTTATTAATGTTTCCCACTGCTTGGAACTTTCATCATTGTTAGTTCTGCCTTTTTCATATTTGTATGCGATATTTAATTGTTCTTTAAGATCTTCGATCTGAGGTTTAAAATCATTATATGGATTAGTCGCATTTCCCATAAGGTAAAGTGAAATTGTTTTAATTATTGTTGCCTGGTCCAATGCAGTCTGGTCAAAGCTGCTTAATGAAGAACAGCTTAAGCAGATAAAGGAAAGAATAAAGATGTATAAAAACTTATTTAGATATAATTTCATGCAGGCCGCCTTTTATTTTAATAGATAATATAGCTTTAAATTAAGAATTTATAACCGGACAAAGTGAAATAAAATTTATTGTCAATCAAATTTGTAATGATATTGCGATAGCAGAATAATTGAATTTAATCTCTAAATGAATTATTTTTTTACTATTGAATTACTCTTTCAACTCTGCGGTCAGGGACAATCCACATTATTGCTACGGCAGTATAAATCCCAAAGCCTATCCATGAATTAATAAAAGTTAAAGCTATGGCGACAATATAAATCACTACAGAAATTTTTCCTTTAAAATCATTTCCAAATGCTATAGCTAATTTCGAATCATAACCGTTAAGCTTAATTAAGCTTTTTGCTAAAATAAAATAAGCCATGCCAGCCATTAGTAATATAAAGCCATATAATGCTACCGGAGTACGTGCAAAATAATTTTCTCCCATCCATCCGGTTACAAAGGGAAGAAGAGAAAGCCAAAAGAGAAGATGTAAATTAGCCCACAGAATTTTTCCGTTCACTTTTGAAACGAGATGCATCATGTGATGATGATTGCTCCAATAAATTCCAATGTGTAAAAAACTGAGTATATAACTTAACAGCACAGGCAGTAGGGGATCTAAAACTGAAATATCATCCCCTTTAGGAATTTTTAATTCAAGCACCATTATGGTGAGAATGATTGCTATAACTCCATCGCTGAATGCTTCAAGCCTATTTTTGTTCATATTTTTATATTTGAAATTTATTGATGAGAATTGATATTAAGTTAAAACTAATCAGAAAATAATTTAATATAAATCACTTCAATCATGCAATAGAATTTTGGATTTTCTTTGCGCGGTTTAAAAGTTATTTTTACGAAAAATATTAAAAGAAAAAGTGAAAAAATCAGCTTTATATATTCATATCCCATTTTGCGATCACAAATGTATCTATTGTGATTTTTATTCCATTATAACTGAAGATAATATTCAGCCGTTCTTAAAATCCATTAAGAAGGAAATTGAATACTATTCTAATTTTTATTCGCATGATAGAATATACAACTCAATATTTTTCGGCGGGGGAACACCATCTTTAATGGAGCCGAAATACCTTGAAGAAATAATTAATTCTTTAAGGAATAATTTTAAAATTAGCGGTGATGCTGAAATAACAATGGAAACAAATCCGGGAACAGTCAATAAATCCAAGTTGAAAGATTTTCTCCAAATTGGAATAAATAGGATTAGCATTGGTGTTCAGTCTTTTGATGATGATGACTTAAAATTTTTAACAAGAATTCACGATAAACAAACTGCAATTGATACAGTTAATAATGCTCACAAACCGGATTTAAAAATATCAATCTTGATTTGATTTTTAATTTACCCGGACAGACAAAAGATAAATGGAAACATAATTTAGAAATAGCTATGTCTCTGCCAATTAATCATATTTCAGCTTACAGTTTAATTCTTGAGCGCGGAACGATTTTAAACAAAATGGTAATTGACGGCAAAGTTAAAATTCAAGATGAAGATTACGATGCAGAGCTTTATGAATTAACTATTGACTATTTGATTTCAAAAAATTTCTATCAATACGAAGTTTCAAATTTTTGCAAACCTGGATATGAATGCCGGCACAACAATGCGTATTGGAGATACAATGATTATTTAAGTTTTGGAACTTCTGCTCATTCTTTTGTGAACGGGAAGCGCTGGTGGAATTTTTCCAGCTTAAAAAAATATATTTCAGAAATTGATTCCAAAGGAAATGCTATTGCTAATTTTGAAATACTCACAAACGGAACAAAAATTTAATGAATATATCATGCTCGCTTTAAGAAGCAAAGGAATTGATCTAAATGAGTTAAGAAATAATTTTGATAGCAATTGGATAGATAAGAATTATTCCTATATAAAAAAACTAAGCAGTAAAAATCTATTAAATATAAGCAAGGATTTTATTTCTCTCACAAAAAATGGATATGCAGTTTGTGATGAAATTGTTAAGAACTTAGTTATGTAAAGTCAAAATCCAAAAGTCAAATATCAAAATTAATTCAAAAAAATATTATATGATTACAATGTCAAGATTATAATTGTATGGTTGGATAGAGTTCTCTTTTGCAAATAAAAAATAAATTAAAATTTCATTTGTCTGGACTAAAAAAACAAACCCAATCCGTCGATTGCCGGATTGGGTTTGTAATATTTATCAAAATAACAATCTATTATTTTATTAACGGAATTCCGTAACATGCATCCGGTTCAGTAATCTTTAATAAATCAGCAATAGTTGGAGCTATATCAATTATTACTACCGGCTTGTTTACAGTTTGCGCCGGAATGTGCCAGCCGTAAAAAAGCATAGGTACGTGAGTATCATAGGAATAATAAGTCCCATGCGAAGTACCTTTTGAAATTCTGTCCGGAAACAATCCGGCTTGAAGTCCATAAGCAATATCACCTGAACGGACTGGATTGAATCCATTCAATATTAAATTTGTAGTTAGCCTGGTGGGAGTAATTTTTCCCAAATCGTCTCTTGTGAATATTTCCGTTATATCTGAAAAATTATTTCTTATATAATCTACATACAAATTTTCGATTGTAAATAAACTTAAATTTTTTGAATGCAGAAAATCATAATTGAAAAAAATTTGGTTTTGTGACGTATTGGCAATTATATCTTTGCTCCCAAAATTTCTTTCAGAAAATGCATAAAGAGAATCATCAAATTTTTCCATTCCAAGTCCGCCGCCATTTAGTCTATGCTCTTCTCTATACCCGTTTTTTTCAACAACTCCATGATCAGCAGTAAGAAAAACAATGTAATTTCCTTTCCCAACTTGTTTATCCAATGCAGCAAGTAACTCTGCAATTTGTTGATCGAGTTTTATGTATGTATCCTCTACTTCAACCGAATTTGGTCCGTAAGCATGTCCGATAAAATCAGTAGAAGAAAAGCTTATCGCTAAAAAGTCAGTATATTTTCCTTCACCCATTTTTTCATTCTTTAAAGTTGCCTTTGCAAATTCCAAAAGAATCTGATTCCCATAGGGAGTTGTTTCCATAAGGGAGTACTTTTCTTTGTCTTTTATATTATTGAAGGAATGAGGAAAAGTTGTTTCCCCTTCATCAAACACATCTTTTTCATATTCACTTTGATCAGGCATGCTTAATGCATAATCTTTCATTGGCAGTGAGAGTTCCCATTCTTTTGACATATATTTATCTACCAATTTTCTTGAGTTAAACTCATCTACCCAATTAGGTAATTTCTTTAGATAGAAAGTTGAAGAAATAAATTTACCATTATTATTATCATACCAATAGGCAGCATCAGCCATGTGCCCTGCCGGCAGTATTGCAGCTCTATCCTTTAGAGAAATTCCAATTACTTTAGATGCCCCGTTTGTTGCCATTTTAAGCTGGTCGGTTATTGTTGTAACCATTAATCTTCTTGGTGACATTTTACCTTCGCCATCTTCGCTTCCTACAGTATTTTCTGTTGAATCATCTGTAACATAAATAGTCTTCTTCGCGACTTTATCATACCAGTTGTTTGAAATAATTCCATGGTAATAAGGAGTAGTTCCCGTGTATATTGAAGAGTGACCCGGGGCAGTATAAGTAGGCACATAATTGAAATGCGCAAAAGTAAAATTGCTGCCCTCATTTATTAACCTTTTAAAACCACCTTCACTGTAGTAAGGATAAAATTTATAAAGGTAATCGTATCTCATTTGATCAATCACTATTCCTACAACTAATTTTGGTTTTTTATAATCCTTAGCATTGATATTAGGAATGAAAAAAAGAATAGCAAATAAAGAGACGAAAAATATTTTAAGCTTCATTTCTGAACCGCCCATTAATAAAAATAAAGATTGAATTATTTATTGAGGAAATTATTTTATCAGTGTTAATTTAATTAAATAGATGTAAATATATAGTGCATTTGGAAAAGATTATAATTTCTTAATACATGCGGCTAAATAAATTTCATTAACTCTTTTATTCCTGAGATCAAATAGTCTGGTTTTTCCTGCTTAATAAAATCCTCCGAACGGTATCCGTATAAAGCCGCACAAGTTTTTGCTGAAGCATTTTTCCCGCATTGTATATCCAATTCTGAATCGCCAACCATAAGTGTTTGAGAAGGTTCAACATTTAATTCTTTGCAAATAAATTGTAATGGTTCAGCAGAAGGTTTTATTGCCAGGCCGTTTCTTCTTCCCATTACAAGAGAAAAATATTTTTTTAGATTAAAATGATTAATTATCTTTTCAGCCTGGTCCTGTCCTTTTGTGGTAAGCAGTGAGATTTTTATATCGACTGAATTTATTTTATTTAATGTCTCTTCAACGCCTTCGTATAATTTAGAATTATCGATAAAATCAAAATAATAGCTTTTATAAATATTTATAAATTCTTCAACATCTGTTACGGGGATATTTAAGTCTTTGAAGATGTCTAAAAAATGATGCCCGATTCTTTTTTGAAATTCAACTTCGTGAAGCGGCTCTTTAATATTTAAAACTCTTAGTGCTTTAAGAGTTGTGTTGTAAATATTTAAATAAGAATCAACGAGAGTTCCGTCTAAGTCAAAGCAGATATGTTTAAATTTATGCACAATAACCTATTTAATTTATTGAAAATATTTTTTGTATACTAATATTAATGAATAAAAATTCATTTTGTAAAATCTAAAAGAATAGTCATTAAATCTTAATTCAATGTAAATCAATTTTATTGAAACACAAAAATAAGGAAAAGTGAGGGATAAGTTTATGAAAATGTCCAAATTATTTCTGTTTATCTTTATTTCAATTATTGTTTTGGATTTTAACTCGATAGTTATAGCTCAAAGTGAGCCGGTGCTTTATTTTTGCCAGGCATATACAGACAGTGGTGAAGTTGGAGTCAGTGATAGATTTACAACCGGTTATTTAACAATTATGATAAAGTGTGATTACTGCATTAGGATTAAAAGACTGCCATATTCAATATGACAAATGGAATTCTTAAACCAATCAATTTGATTTTTATAAAAAATTTGATTTACGATGTGCAGCCGGATATAAATATATTTTTTTTCTCAAAACGACAATAGCGATTTGAGTTTTGATGAACCTGGGTTTTTTAGAGTTTTTTTGTTAGATAAAAATAATGAAACTGTTGCAAGTAGCTTAATTCAAATTATTAGTAAATAATTTTTTTAAAATTCTCCTTTTCGGTGGCAAAAATGTTTTCAGTGTTTGGAAATAATTGTGCCGCTTTTTTATGCAATTATTTAAAGTTAAAATGTTTTAAATTATTAAATTTGTAAAAAATAATTTAAGTATCCAACGGAAATAAAATGAATAAAAATATATATGATGTAATTATAATTGGTGCTGGCCCGATTGGGCTTGCCTGCGGAATTGAAGCTGTAAAAAGAAACATTAATTATTTAATACTTGAAGAAGGTTGCCTGGTTAATTCGATTTATAATTATCCTGCTAACATGACTTTCTTTTCAACTTCAGACAGATTGGAAATTGGAGAAGTACCTTTTATTTCCCACGGACCAAAACCAACCCGAAGTGAAGCACTTGAATATTACAGAAGGGTTGTAATGTCATGGAAATTAAATGTTAATCTTTATGAAAAAGTTAAAGATGTAAATAAGTCTGAAGGAATCTATGAAGTTATAACAGTCAAAGGAAAATATTTAACAAAAGAGTTATTATCTCAACCGGATTTTATGGAAAGCCAAATTTAATGAATGTTCCGGGAGAAGAACTTTCAAAAGTATTGCATTATTATAATGACCCTCATCCTTATTTTAATCAGAAAGTAATTGTTGTTGGAAGTGCAAATTCAGCAGTTGATGTTGCACTTGAAACTTACCGCAAAGGTGCAGAGGTTACAATGGTTATAAGAGAAAGTGAAATAAATAAGCGAGTTAAATATTGGGTTAAACCGGATATTGAAAATCGAATAAAGGAAGGATCAATTAAGGCTTATTTTAATTCTACTATAAAAGAAATTAGAGAAGATGAAGTTGATGTTCAAACACCGGAAGGATTAATTACAATTCAAAATGATTTTGTTTTAGCGATGACAGGATACCAGCCTGATTTTTCTTTTCTTGAAAAATGCGGGATTGAAATATCAAAAAATGAAAATCGCGAACCTGTTTGTAATGCTAATACTTTTGAAACAAATAAAGAGGGGCTTTTTTTGGCAGGTGTTGTTTGCGCCGGAATGGAAACTAATAGGCTTTTTATTGAAAATTCTCGCTCTCACGCAAAAAATATATTTGACTTCATTCAGAATAAATTGAATAACAAATGATTTCGGCTTATTTTTGTAGACATTCATTTATTGAATTTTAATTTTTTGAATAAAATATTTTAGAATGGAGTTAGCATGTCACAGAAATTAAAAGAATTGTTGGGAAGCGATGCTGAAGCATTATTAACATATAAAGCTAAGTTTCCTAAAGAACAACTTAACTTACCCGGGCCGGATTTTGTCGATAGAGTATTTGCTCAAACTGACAGAAATATAAACGTACTTAAAAATTTACAATGGATTTTTTCTTCCGGAAGATTAGCAGGCACAGGTTACGTATCAATACTTCCTGTTGATCAAGGAATTGAACATAGTGCAGGTGCTTCCTTTGCACCTAACCCCCAATATTTTGATCCTGAAAATATTGTTAAGCTTGCAATTGAAGGCGGATGCAATGCTGTTGCTTCAACTCTTGGTGTTCTCGGAATGACCGCAAGAAAATATGCTCCTAAAATTCCTTACATAGTAAAAATTAATCATAATGAACTTTTAACTTTTCCAAATAAATTTGACCAGATAATGTTTGCAGGTGTTGAACAAGCTTATGATATGGGCGCTGCAGCGGTAGGTGCTACAATTTATTTCGGTTCAGAAGAAAGTGCACGACAGATTATTGAAGTAAGTGAAGCATTTAAATTTGCTCACGAATTGGGATTAGCAACAATTCTTTGGTGCTATTTGAGAAATCCAGAATTCAAAAAAGATAAAGATTATCATGTATCCGCAGATCTTACCGGGCAGGCAAATCATCTTGGAGTAACAATTGAAGCTGATATTATTAAGCAAAAGCTTCCTGAAAATAATGGTGGATTTAATGCAATTAAATTTGGAAAGACACATAAAAAAGTTTACTCTGATTTAAGTTCTGATAATCCAATTGATTTAGCCAGATATCAGGTAATTAATAATTATATGGGCAGAGCCGGATTAATAAACAGCGGCGGTGCTTCAGGTGAAAATGATTTTGCAGAAGCAGCTAAAACAGCGGTTATAAATAAAAGAGCCGGCGGAATGGGATTAATCTCCGGGAGAAAAGCTTTCCAGCGTCCGATGGCTGAAGGCATTAAGTTATTGAACACTATTCAAGATGTTTATCTTGATAAAGATATTACTATTGCCTAATAGATAAATACTTAAAAATTAAAATGCGCTTGGATTAAAAATCTAAGCGCATTTTTTTATTTAAATTTAAGTATTTATTTACAACCCCAGTAAATACTCTGCAACCTTCCCTAATTCTTTTACCTGTATGTTTCCAAATGAAGGCATGTTTACCCCTGGATATTGTTTTTGAAATTCTTTGAATCTATCTGCATCCATGTATGAAGATGGATTTCTTAAATAATTAATGAGTTTATCTCTTGACCAGTTATCTTTAACAGCATGTAGTGAAGGCCCCATCTTTGTTCCGTTCAAATCGGAACCGTGGCAATTTACACAACCAAGTTGTGAAACTAACTGCTCGCCGGTTAATTCTTCAGATGTCATGTTTGTTTGAGGCATTGGGCTGGTTGCGGCTTGCCCGTTTTCAGTGTCTACATTTTTCGAAACTCTTCCCAAAAAAAATAAAATTAAAAAAAGTACTAAAAAAGATGCTACCCATATTTGTGATTTAGTCATAAATTTCTATGATTAACTGTAAAAAAATATTATCTTGATTAAAATTATCAAAAAACTGAAACTATAACAAAGTAATTTACTTTGTGATTAATTTTTATGTTAGTTTCGAATTACTATTTTATAAACCCAATTTCTTTAAGAAATTGGGTTTATATATCAAAAAAAAAAGTTGAAAAGATTTTATGAAAGAACCCAATAAGCTTATTAAAGAAAAAAGCCCTTATTTATTGCAGCATGCCTATAACCCGGTTGAGTGGTTCCCTTGGCGTGATGAGGCTTTTGAAAAGGCGAAACACGAAGACAAGCCAATATTTTTATCAATTGGTTATTCAACCTGTCATTGGTGTCATGTAATGGAAAAAGAATCTTTTGAAGATGAGGAAGTCGCAGCTTTGATGAATGATTTTTTTGTCTCAATAAAAGTTGATAGGGAAGAACGGCCTGATATTGATGGAATCTATATGAGCATTTGCCAGATGCTTACAGGCAGTGGAGGCTGGCCTTTAACAATAATTATGACGCCGGATAAAAAACCATTTTTTGCCGGGACTTATTTTCCAAAGAATGAACGATTTGGAAGAATGGGAATGTTGCAGTTAATCCCAAGAATAAAGGAATTATGGCAAAGCAGAAGAAATGATCTATTAAAATCTGCGAATGAAATTTCTAATTCAGTTTTAAAAAGTTCTCAATTTCCTGGTAATGTAAATTTAGATGATCAGATTCTTAAAAAAGCATTTTCAAATTTGATGAATCGATTTGACAAAGAATACGGAGGATTCGGCTCAGCACCAAAATTTCCAACTCCACATAATCTCAATTTTCTTTTAAGATATTATAAAAGTTACAATGATATATCAGCGTTGGAAATGGTTGAAAAAACATTAACTCAAATGCGTTTGGGAGGAATTTATGATCACATTGGATTTGGATTTCACCGCTACTCTACTGATCAGCAATGGCTTGTCCCTCATTTTGAAAAGATGCTTTATGATCAAGCGTTAATTTCAAATGCTTATATTGAATTGTATCAAATAACTAAGAGTGAATTTTACAAGAAAACAGCCGAGGAAATTTTTGAATATGTTTTAAGAGATATGACCGATATAAGCGGTGGATTTTATTCTGCGGAAGATGCTGACAGTGAAGGAGAAGAAGGTAGATTTTATATATGGACAAAGGATGAATTACAAAAATTGTTAAATGAAGATGCAGAATCATTTTTAGATAAATTTCAAATAAAAGATGAAGGTAATTGGATTGATTCTGTCCATGGTGGATTAAACGGAACAAATATTCCTCACCTAAAAAACAAACTAACTTCAGAAGAAGAAATTATTTTTAAAAAAATTCAAACCAGACTTTTTAATGAAAGAGAAAAAAGAATCCATCCTTATAAAGATGATAAAATATTAACGGATTGGAATTCAATAATGATTTCATCATTATGCAAAGCAGCTCAAACATTTAATGAAACCAAATATTATCAAGTCGCTAAAAAATCTGTGGATTTTATTTTAAATAATTTGAGAATTCAAGATGGAAGCCTTTTACACAGGTATCGGGATGGGGAAGTCGGAATCATTGCCAACTTAGATGATTTTGCATTTTTCATCCAGGCATTAATTGATTTATATGAAACCGAATTTGATTTTAAATATTTAAATACTGCAAACGAGATGAATGAATATTTGCTGAAACATTTCTGGGATAATGAAAACAATGGTTTCTTTTTTACTTCAGACAAAGCAGAAAAATTAATTGTCCGTCAAAAAGATTTATACGATGGAGCAATTCCATCCGGGAATTCTATTGCAGCGTTAAATTTATTAAGGCTTGCCAGAATTACTGGAATTACTGAACTTGAAGTGAAAGCATCCTTACTTGGGAAAGCTTTTTCACAAAGCATTTCAAACTCACCTTCCGCATTTACTCAGTTTTTATGTGCTTTGGATTTTGCAATCGGGCCATCGAATGAAATTGTTATTGTTGAAGGAAATAATTCTAAGGATGAATTCATAAAGAAGATTCGAGATGAATTCAATCCAAATAAAGTTGTTATCTTGAAGGGTGAAGAGATAGAAAAAATTTCAGATTATATAAAAGATTTAAAATCTGTAAACGGTAAAACAACAATTTACATTTGTAAGAATTTTGTTTGTGATTTGCCAATTATTGATGCGGAAGGATTAGTTCAAGTTCAAGAGTAAATTTAAGTAAAACATCTTGAACTTGAACATGAACTTAAACTTTGATTATTTCCTCTTCGGTCTGTAAATATGAGTACTTTGTCCAAAGAAAACTTCTGCAGCTTCCATTACAGTTTCAGATAGAGTCGGATGCGGATGAATTGTCATTTTTAAGTCGGTTGCATTAGCACCCATTTCAATTGCAAGAACACCTTCTGCAATTAATTCACCTGCCCCATGCCCGCAAATTCCAACGCCTAAAATTCTTTCTGTTTCAGGGTCAATAAGTAATTTCGTTACTCCGTCAAACCTGTCGAGAGTTGTTGCACGTCCCGAAGCGGCCCATGGAAATTTTGCACTTTCATATTTTATATTTTGTTCTCTTGCCTGGTTTTCTGTTAATCCAGCCCAGGCTATTTCCGGGTCAGTGAAAACTACTGCAGGAATTGCAAGCGGCTCAAATGCAGCTTTATGCCCATTCATTACTTCAACAGCAACTCTGCCTTCATGTGATGCTTTATGCGCTAACATTGGTTCGCCGACAATATCTCCTATTGCATAAATATTGGGATCATCTGTCTGCATTTGCTTATTAACTTTTATCCATCCTCTTTCATTAACTTGTACTCTTGTGTTTTCTAAACCAAGTCCTTTTGTTTCAGGCCTTCTGCCAATCGACATTAAAACATATTCATATTCATCTTCAGTAGTTTTTCCTTCATTATCCTGAATCTTAACTTTTATTCCTTTCTTTGTTTCTTTCAACTCAAGCACTTTTGAGTTAAGCATAATTTTATCATACTGCTTTTCAATGCGTTTACTTAGATGAGCAACAAGATCTCTATCTGCACCTGGTAACAGTCCGGGCATCATTTCAACAACAGAAACTTTTGTACCCAAAGCTTGATAAACAGAACCAAGTTCAAGTCCGATATATCCGCCTCCAATTACCAAAAGTGTTTTTGGAATTTCAGGTAAATCCAATGCAGAGGTTGAATTCAATAATCTTTTACTATCAATTGAAAGAGAAGGAATTGTTGTTATTCTTGATCCGGTAGCAATAATTGCATTTTCAAATTTTAATTCTTCTGTTGCGCCGTCAGCTTTTTCAACTTTAAGTGTTGATGAATTAATGAAGCTTGCGGTTCCTTGTACATAATTTATTTTTCTTGCTTTTGAAAGCTGGCCAAGGCCTCCGGTCATTTTATTTACTACTTCATTTTTCCATTCTCTTAATCTATCTATATTAATTTTGGGTTTTGTGTATTCAATTCCCCAGTTTTTAGCTTCTTCGGTTTCATGAAGCAGCTTAGCCACATGCAGTAAAGCTTTTGAGGGAATACATCCGCGGTACAAACAAACGCCGCCTGGATTTTTATCTTTATCAATTAACGTAACTTCCATTCCGAGATCGGCAGCATAGAAAGCAGCAGCATAACCACCTGGCCCTGCGCCGATAACTGTAACTTGCTTTGACATTTATATCCTCATAAAATTTTATGGTCATTCATATTTAAAACGACGAATGACCACTTAATGACATTTGAATGACTTAATTTTAAACTTACTCTTGAACTATTCCTACCCTTCAACCATAACTTTAATCGGCTGCTCAAGCGCCTCACAAACCCATCTCAAAAATCTTGCGGCATCTGCACCGTCAATGATTCTATGGTCGTAAGAAAGGGATAACGGAAGCATTAACTTTGGCTCGAAGTTTCCGGTTTCGTTGTTGTAAACAGGTTCAATACTTCCTCTTGAAATTCCGAGAATTGCAACTTCAGGGGAGTTAACAATCGGAGTAAAAGATGTTCCGCCAATTCCACCAAGATTGGTAATAGTAAAACATGCCCCCTGTAGTTCTTCAAGAGATGTTTTTCGTATTCTTGCTTTCTCAGCAAGTGTATTCATTTCAACGGAAAGCTCTGTTAAATTTTTCTTATCAACATTTTTTAATACCGGGACAATCAAACCGTTTGGTGTATCTACTGCAATCCCGATATTAAAATATTTTTTATAGATAATTTCTTTCTTCTGCAAATCAATACTGCTATTGAATTGAGGAAATACTTTTAAAGCAGAAGTAATAACTTTCAGCAGGATTGTAGTAATAGTTAATTTGCCTCCGGCTTTTTCAATCTTAGGATTAAATTGTCTCCTGATTTTTTCAAGCTTTGTAATGTCTGCTTTATCATGCTGTGTAACATGAGGAATTACATTCCATGCATAACTAAGATGGTCAGCAGTTACAGAACGGATTTTATTCATCGGCTTAACCTCAACTTCACCAAATTTGCTAAAGTCAGGTAAATTTTCCGCTTTAATTCCTAATGAAGAATATCCGCCGCCGCTTTCTCTTTCTTCATTTAGTTTTTTAGCATAACCTTTAACATCGTCCATTGAGATTCTGCCATTAGGGCCAGTGCCTGGAACCTTTTGAATATCGATACCAATTTCCCTTGCAATCCTTCTTACCGAAGGTGCAGCAGGAGCCGCATTTTTTCTAATGGGCGGCTGTTCATCAATTTCTCCCGGATGGAATTCTTCTATTTCACCTTTTGCGGATTCTTTATCAACAGAAGACTCTTCTGTTTTAGTTTCTTTTTGTTCAACTTTATCTTCTTTGACTGGCTCAGCTTTTTTAACTTCCTTTTCAACAGCAGTAGATTCTACTTTTAAAATTACCTGTCCGACTTTGGCTTTATCTCCGCTCTTAACCAATACTTCTTTTACGGTTCCTTCTACAGAAGATGGAACTTCAATAGTCGCTTTGTCTGTTTCTATTTCTAATATTCCCTGGTCTTTTTCTAAGCTGTCACCGGGTTTTACTAAGACATTTAAAACATCTGCAGACTCGATATTTTCTCCAAGGTCAGGCAGCTTAACTTCAACAACAGAACCACCGGAGGATTTTTTTGTTTTTGGTTCTTCTTTAACTACTGTTGTTTCTTTTGTTTTGTTTTCAGCTTTCTTTTCAGGTTCAGCTTTTTCTTGTTTCTTATCTTCTACTTTATTTTCAGTTTTTACTTCAGCAGCTTTTCCATTACTGTCTTCAAATGTCATAATTGATTGGCCAACTTTAACTTTATCGCCTGGTTTGATTAAAACATCTTTTACTTTTCCTGTAATTGAAGAAGGGACTTCTATTGTAGCTTTATCTGTTTCGATTTCAATTACGCTTTGTTCTTTTTCGACCTGGTCTCCGGATTTTAACCAATACCGATAATACGTCGGCTGATTCTATATTTTCTCCTAAATCAGGTAATTTAAATTCTTTTGCCATTTTAAACCTTAATTAAAAATTTCTAATTATTAAAAAGCAACCATTGATTATGTATGCATTGGATTATTCTTTGCCGGATTTATTTCCAAATCCTTAATTGCTTTTTCAATAATATTATATTTTATTTTCTTTTCATTATATAACGATGAAAGTGTTGCCAGCACAACATGCTTTGCATCAACTTCAAAAAAGTCACGAAGCTCTTTTCTGCCTTCACTTCTTCCGAAACCATCTGTCCCAAGTGAAGTAAGATGGCTTGGAAACCACTTTGCAATCGAATCAGGCAGAGCTTTAACATAATCGGAAGCAGCAACAAAAACTCCTTCTTCATCTTTAAGAACTTGAGTTATATATGGAACTTTTTGTTTTTCATTTGGATGAAGCATATTCCATCTTTCAACATCGAGTGCATCTTTACGTAATTCTTTATAGCTGGTAACGCTCCAAACATCCGCAGCAATTTTATATTCTTCTTCCAGGATTTCCTGTGCCTTAACTACTTCATTCAGAATTGTTCCGCTTCCAAACAATTGAGCTTTTAGTTTTGCTGTTTTCTTTTTTGAAGCTTTTAATTTATACATTCCTTTAACAATGCCTTTCTCGGCACCCTTGGGCATTGGTGGCATTGGATAGTTTTCATTCATCACGGTTAAATAATAAAAAACATTTTCCTGTTCTTCATACATTCTTCTAATTCCATCACGAATGATAACCGCTATTTCATAAGCATAAGCAGGGTCATAAGTAACAAGGTTTGGAATTGTATATGCTAAAAGATGACTGTTGCCATCCTGATGCTGCAAGCCTTCACCCGCAAGAGTTGTTCTTCCGGCAGTACCGCCAACCAAGAAACCTTTGGCTTGCATATCGCCGGCAGCCCAAACTAAATCTCCAATTCTTTGCAAGCCAAACATTGAATAATAAATAAAGAATGGAATCATATTTAATCCGTGAGTAGCATAAGCTGTTCCGGCAGCAATGAAAGAAGACATGGAGCCGGCTTCGGTAATTCCTTCTTCAAGTATTTGTCCGTCTTTCGCTTCTTTATAATAAAGAAGGCTGGCGCTGTCAACCGGCTCATAAAGCTGTCCGGCGTGAGAATAAATTCCAACCTGCCTGAACAAAGCTTCCATTCCAAAAGTTCTTGCTTCATCGGGTACAATTGGAACGACATATTTTCCAAGCTCTTTATCTTTTAAAAGCTTTGCAAGAATTCTAACAAAAACCATTGTGGAAGAAACATCACGGCCTTCGGTTCCTTTATAAAATTCTTCAAAGATTTCTTCAGGCGGAGTTTTAATGGGACGAACATCTGTTTTTCTTGACGGAAGAAAACCACCAAGCTCTTTTCTTCTTTCCAGGATGTAGCGCATTTCAGGACTGTTTTCATCCGGCCTGTAAAAAGGCGCTTTTGCAATTTCTTCATCGGATATAGGAATTCCAAATCTTGTACGGAATTCTTTTAATTCATCTTCATTTAATTTTTTCTGCTGGTGAGTTATATTTTTCCCCTCGCCGCTTTCACCAAGTCCATAACCCTTAATTGTTTTTGCGAGAATAACAGTCGGTTGCCCCCTATGTGAGACGGCTGCTTTAAATGCTGCAAAAACTTTTTCAGGATCGTGTCCGCCGCGTTTCATTTTTCTTAGCTGTTCGTCGCTTAAGTTTTTTACCATGTCAAGTAATTCTGGATCTACACTAAACATGTGTTCACGAATATATTCACCACTTTCAACAGAATACTTTTGATACTGTCCGTCTACAACTTCGCCCAACCGTTTTATTAATTTTCCGTCTTTGTCTTTTTCTAATAATGGATCCCAATCACTTCCCCAAATTACTTTAATTACGTTCCAGCCTGCACCGCGAAAAATAGCTTCAAGCTCTTGAATAATTTTTCCGTTTCCTCTAACCGGGCCGTCAAGCCTTTGCAAGTTGCAATTGATAACGAAAATTAAATTGTCTAATTTTTCTCTTGAAGCAAGTGTAATTGCACCGAGTGTTTCTGGTTCGTCAGTTTCGCCATCACCTAAAAATGACCACACTTTTCCGCTTGATTTTTTTAATCCTCTATCAACCAAATAATGATTAAAGCGTGCTTGATAAATTGCCATGATTGGTCCAAGTCCCATTGACACAGTTGGGAATTCCCAGAAGTTCGGCATAAGCCAGGGATGCGGGTAAGATGAAAGTCCGCCGGAGGGATTCAATTCCCTGCGAAAATTTTGTAATTGTTCAATTGATAATCTCCCTTCAAGAAAGGCACGTGCATAAATTCCAGGCGAAGCATGTCCTTGAAAATAAACCTGGTCGCCTTCATATTCATCTCCTTTTCCTCTGAAGAAATGATTGAAGCCAATTTCATACAAAGTTGCAGCAGAGGCGTAAGTAGAAATGTGTCCACCGATTCCGCTTTCTATTTTATTTGCTCTTACAACCATAGCCATTGCATTCCAGCGGATTAAGCTTTTGATTCTTCTTTCAATTTCTCTGTCGCCTGGAAACGGCGGCTGCTTTTCTCTTGTGATAGTATTTATGTATGGCGTGTTTGCAGTAAATGGGATTTCAACTCCGTATTTGTGCGCTCTAATTTGGAGCTGCTGTAATAATTCTTTTACTCTTTCGGGACCACCGTGTTGAAGAACATAATCAAGTGAATAAAGCCATTCCCTATTTTCAGTTTCTATAATATCTAATTCTTTTTTATTTCCATTACTCATTTCGGATAACCTCGTTTAAGGATTGTTCATATTCAATTTAAAATTTTAACCTTTTGAGTTACTTTTCGCATAGCGATGGTTTTCCATAAATAGAATTATAAAAATAACTTTGAAGCCAAAAATGGCGAAAATTGGATAAAATTTAGAGATAATTAGGTTTGAAACTTAATTGATTTAGCCTAAAAATACAAGGAAGGCAAAAATGGCGGGGCATATGATTTGAAATACAACTAATTTGAATACTCAATGTTTTATAAACCCAATTTCTTCAAGAAATTGGGTTTATATATGATAAATTTTTTGCCAGAATTATTTTATCATCATCATCTTTTTTGTTGAAACATAATCTCCCGCCACCAATCTATAAATGTAAACTCCGCTGGCATATCTTGAGCCGTCAAAATTTACTTCATAATATCCCGCTGTTTGCTCTTGGCTTACAAGTGTTTCTACTTCCTTTCCAAGAATGTCATAAACTTTTAATTGCGTTAAAGTCCCTCCTTTGGAGGGATTTGGGGAGGCTGGAATTGTATATCTAATTTTTGTAGTTGGATTAAATGGGTTTGGATAATTTTGACTCAATGAAAATTCCTTTGGTGCTGCATATTTTATTACAAATGTTTTCTGAAGCATTACACCGTTATCCGAGCTAATCATAAAATCTATGGTATCTTGTTTATTTACCGGTGCTGAAATGTTTATATCAAACTTAAATGTTACTGCTTTTTCTTCACCGGCTTTTACGCTGTCTACAATTTGACTTTCCTTATCAAATGTATAATTAGCTTTTACCTTGCTGTCCCTTGATACAATCATTTTTACAGGCTTAACAAGTACATTCGTTGCATTTTCCATTTCGGATATATTTGATAATGTAATTGTTATCTCATTATCTTTTGTGCCGGGAGTAACATCATAAACAGTTTGTCCAAAGGACTCCGTTGGAAGGGATATTCCAGCCACGGTTAGAATCATTACAATAGTTAGTGTTTTAATTTTCATTTTAAGCTCTCTAATTTTTTAATTGCTTAATTGTTTCATTGTCAAATTGTTTTATCGCATAGCGATTATTACGTAATTGTTTTTCATTCAATCATTCATGCATACAATCATCCAATCCTTCAATCATATTCTATATTTACTGTCCGGTATTTAAAATTATTTCAACTGTGCTGTTTGAAGAAATATCTTGCTGCTTATCCTGACTTACTCCATTAGCACTAGCTCTGAATGATAAATTTGATGGAAGCAATTCTTTTGTCGCTTCGCCATTTATTGTTGTTCCAAAATTTCTCCATGCACTGGCGTAATATTTTACATCTGCATTATCTACCGGCTGGTTTTGTGCATTATTTACTTTTACTGTGCATAGCACAGTTGAAAAGCTAACAATGCTATTACTTCCTATATTTTGCTGTTTATCATTTGAAACAAATTCGTAAGTCATTCTGAAGCTATAATTGTTTGGAAGAAGCTCTTTTGATGCAACTCCGTTTACTGTTGTTCCAAAGTCTCTCCAGGCACCCGCATAATATTTTACAGTGCCTTCATCTATTAATGTACCCACACTATTTTGTAATTGCACATTTGTATTTACAGTTTGGAAAACAACCGTAGGATTATCCCCAATATTTTGCTGCTTGTTATTGCTTCCATAGGCATAACTCATTCTAAAGTTGTAATTATTTGAAAGCAGTTCTTTTGATGCTACTCCATTTACTGTTGTTCCAAAATCTCTCCACGCTCCGGCGTAATATTTAACCGTTCCCTCATCAATGAGGTTTCCCGCACTATTTTTAAGTTGTACATTTGCATTTACAGTTTGGAAAACAACAGTTGGATTTGTACCGATGTCTTGTTGTTTATCGTTGCTTCCATACGCATAAGTCATTCTGAAACTGTAATTGTTTGGAAGAAGCTCTTTTGATGCCACTCCATTTACTGTTGTTCCAAAGTCTCTCCACGCACCAGCGTAATATTTTACAGTGCCTTCTTCGTTAATCAAATTGCCATGGCTGTTTTTTAACTGCACAACTGTATTTACAGTTTGGAAAGTAAAAGTGTTGTTCTGTGCAGGCACATTTGAGACTGTCTGCGTTCCATGTTCGTAAGTCATTCTTAAGCTTAATGACTGCTTGTCTGTATTTACTGCAAAAGTTCCATCACCATTGTTTACAGCATCCTTCCATGCACCCTCATAATATTGAAGCGAGCCGCCGGTTAAAAGACTGCCTGCGCTGTTGGTTAGCTTTACTGTGAGGTTTGAGTTTGTCTGTTCATTAGTTAAAGAATCTACATTAATAGTGTAAGCTTCTTTTGTTGAATCAATATAATAATAAAAGTTATTAGGGAAGTTATCGAAGGTTAATATTCTGCCACCTGGTGGTAAAACAATATTTGCGATTAGTTTGTTAGTAAAAGATCTGTATATAGAAAATTTCCCAGTTTTAATTTCCGGAACAATTTTAGTTGAATCGTAAGGAACTTTTTCGATTAAATAATAATTTGAATTTGGAAGTAGAAAACCTCTTGTCCTGTATGGCAAATATAAAGTATCGCCTGCGATATAATTTTTTAAACTATCACAAAACCAATAATCATCATTTATATTGCTATTTTCAAAACCACAAAGAACCAAAGCAATATCATTTTTAATATCTTCAATCCATTTATATGGCGTAGAAATGCCAAGTGAATCTAATATAACTCTCTTAGTGATTCTTTTTTCAAGAATTGAATAAATACTAATTCTTCTAAAATGAGTCAGTGTATCAATATCAAAGAAATATATTTCAGTATTACTTTTTGAAAGGTAATAGTTATAAGCGGTTTCGTACAATTCAAAAGGTATTGTGTCTGAAATAGAAAGATTCTGTACATCCGCAATAATTAGGCTTTTATAATTTGGTGGTTCGTCATTATCAAAAAGAATAATAAATTTATTTAATATGGGGGAATAATTAAAATTTTCTAATCCATAACAATTTTTTGAAAGAGTATCAATAATATCTGTATTATTAATATCAACAATTTCTAAAAGGTTCGAATTTTTTAACGCAATCCAATTATTTGTTTTGTCAATTAGAATATTTTCTATTTGACCATGGTTATATAATAGAGTATCACTTATTAAAGGATTACTTAGATTTACTTTAAGTATACTGTTTTTAAGATTATTAAATATTGAATCCCTTAATATATATTCAGTTTTACAATAATAATATGGTTGAGCTGATATTTTTGAAATAAATAATATCAAAAACAACGATAAATAAAATTTTAAATTCTTCATTATGATTTCCTTTTTAATTTATTTTACCAACCATCGAAATATGGAGAACCATCTTTTACATCGTTATATTTTTTTATGGCATCATCACCATAACCGCTTCGGTCATCATTTAGCAACCATCTCCCTTCAGTTCCTTTTTTTAAATCGCCGGGTTGCCAATTATTATATTCATAGTTACTATTGTATAGTTGAGAAGTCTGAGTCAACAACTGCTCTTCCGTATAGTATTTAATATCCGGATATCGTTTTTTAAGGTTTCTATATTTTTCATCTGCTATTGCATATTTTTTTGCTAAAACTTCAATTCCAGAATTTATATTTTCTTTCCAATTCCAAATCTCAGCTAATGTTGGATTTGATTTGTGTAATTGAGCTAATCCCCAATCAGGTGAACGTGGGTTGCTTGTATTCATAAATGGATACCCATTGATAAACTGATGCCATGAACTTTCTTTAAATATTATTATTTGCATCTGTAATATTTTATTCCCAGTTAAATTTGAAGCTATATAATTTTTTATTTGATCTTTATCTGGATTATTTCCTAATATTTTGTATGGATTAGCTATTGTCTTTTTACTAATAATTTCCTTTCCAATTATAGCAGATGGGATTGTATAAGCAGTTATTGTTAAAATACTTTTATTGCCTCCTACTATATCATTACCAAAATTAATATTCCATGTAGAAATACCTGATAAAAGACCTGGTTCACTTCCTTTAATAGTTTTTTTAAATGTTTTTGGCGGACTCTGGTCATTATTTGTCCAATAGACTTCAAATTCCCAATCAAAAGTAAATTCACCTTTCAAATAATTTTTCATTTGTGCTTTTACAGTTAACGTTGGCATTGAAGGTTCAGCAGTTATAGGTTTATCTATAGTTGTTGTAGTTGGTTCTATTATTATTAATTCTGGTTTATTTATATCAACACTTGCATCCTTAATTTCCCTTGTATTCATATTTCCACCAAAACAAAAATTACTTTCAGTTTCAGGAGCAGTTGAAGAAGTGATTCTTTGTATTAGCTTGTCTTTGTCTTTTTTAGGTAATATTAAGTTTTCTATTTTACTGGCAATTTTTTTCTCATTAGTATCTTCAGCCGTGGCTTTCTTTTGTTGTTTAACTTGTGATGAATTTTTTACTGATTTAAATCCTATTATTATATTATTTACTAGTCCCACATTTAATTTCACTACCCCACTGTCAGCTGTTGAACTTGCTACAAATTTTATAGTATCCGGATAGATAGGAACGTCATAGAAATAATTTGATAAACTATCTTCTACTAATATACTGCCCATATCACACCCATCGACAACCGCAATCTCAACTGTTTGGTAGTGAGGAAAATCTTCTAAAGTACCGTCTGAATTTATTTTTTTAATTATTATATCTGCAGTATCACCAGGTGCTATCGTTTCCGGTGTAAATTTCACATATAATGGAACCGGGTTAATCATAACAGTATCTATTTGAGCATTTCCAAGTAATTCATATTCTACAACCACTGGTACGGTTGTATCCGGCAAGTCCTTATTATCAAGCTGCAATCCGTAATTATAATTATAAATATCTGCCAATTTGATTTGTATATCATCCCCTACCAAAGAAGAGGTTAAATAACTATAAAATGAAACATATTCACTACCCTGAATAACTTTCAAATGTGCTTTCATCGAATCATCGGCACCGGAAGCATCGGGATGAGGGGTTAATTTAAAATAAGCAATATCGAAATCATCAAAATTATCTTCAATTATTGTAAATTTACTTTGTGGATGAATAGTCCATATATCATTTTTTACTATACCTTGTAATGTAGCTGTCAAAGTAACTTCTTCCGGTTGTGCATTATAGGGTAGTTTGGAAATTATTGAATATGAAGATGGACTTCCTTCATTATATTTATAGCTGAAACTGCTACCTACAAATTGTTTTGTTTGATAGTTATAAAACTCAGCATCAGTATTGTTTAAGCTCATTGTAACTTGTGATGTAGAGTCCCAAACATCGCCGCCTTCACATATATTATGGTCTAATTGTGGAACTACAGAAAGACGCACTATATCAAAATCTCTTAAAAAAGTCCACCAGTTCACAGGATCGTCACATTCATTTATATGCCCGTAACTAAATGCTCCTTTGTCGCATCTACTCATATTATTGACTACAAAGCCGTTATAGTACCATTTAATTGTATAGCAATGTGATTGACCATCATAAAAACCCCAGCCAGCTTCAAAGTATAAACCTCCGGGAACATCAGGAATTTCTATAGTGCAATTACCATCACAAGAATAAGTATGGCCTCCAATAGTAATACCGTAATGTCCACCTTCACCTGTAAATTCAATTCTAAGATCAGCACTTGTGGCATAGTTTGACGGCATTACAGCTTCTGTTAAAGGATTTATCTCCACCTTTTCATTTATTTTTACTTGTGGAAATATTTTAATGCTCGCTGCTATAAGCAGGATGAGTAAGACAAATAGTTTCCCTCTACCATTGATCTGAATATGCATCACTCCCTCTTGATTATTATTGACCTAAACTTTTGATAATAGTAAAAACTTAGCATCCCCAAAGTTTTGTCAGTCCCTTAATCATTCAGAGGCAATTGAAACTTATCATTTAAATAAAAACGAATCAAGAAAAAAATTAAATTGTATATTATTTTTTGTCCGGCGGCTTACTGATTGATTATAATATTTACAGAAATGTGATGGTTAATTTTTAAAGTCAAAAACCTCTTATGCTTTAACCGCATTTAAATACATTAAATTATTTTTTATTTATTTTTCAGTTACTTAAATTAAAACAGTTTTTAATTTTTAACTTCCAACTAAACTTATTCTATGAATTTTGCAAAAAGACTTGACCGTCTGCCTCCTTATTTATTTTCCGAGCTTAATGCAATTAAGCTTAAGAAAAGACAACAGGGAATAGATTTAATTGATTTAGGAATGGGAAACCCGGATCAAGCTACACCTAAATTTATAATTGATAAATTAAAGCAAACGATTGACGACCCTAAAACTCATCGCTATTCAAGATCAAAAGGAATTCCTGGGGTTTTAAAAGCAATCTCACGAAAGTACAAAAGAGATTTTGATGTTGATATTGACCCTGAAACAGAAGCAGTAACTTGTATTGGCAGTAAGGAAGGACTTTCACATTTATGTCTTGCTCTGCTTGATGAAGGCGACGTTGTACTTGTACCAAATCCAACTTATCCAATTCATATTTATGGAGTGACCTCAGCAGGCGCAAATGTAATTTCGATTCCACTTAATAAAGAAAATAATTTTATACCTGACATTTCTTTAATTACTCGAGACATGTGGCCGCGCCCCAAAATGCTGATTTTAAATTTTCCTGCAAACCCAACTACGGCTGTGGTTGAGTTAGATTATTTAAAAGAGATAATTGCTTATGCAAAGAAAACGGAAATGATTGTTGTACATGATATGGCGTACAGCGACATTGTTTTTGATGGAACAAAAGTTCCTTCAATTCTTCAAGTGCCTGGCGCAAAAGATGTCGCAGTTGAATTTTTTACAATGTCAAAAAGTTATAATATGGCAGGCTGGCGGGTTGGATTTTGTGTGGGGAATAAAGAAATTTGTTCAGCTTTGATTAAATTTAAAAGCTTTTATGATTATGGAATATTTACTCCAATTCAAGTTGCGGCAATAGCTGCGTTGGATTCACCTCATTCTGTAACTAAAAAGATTTCTGAAGTCTATAAAAAAAGAAGAGATGTTTTAGTTGATGGATTAAATGCAATTAGCTGGCAAGTTGATAAACCAAAAGCAAGCATGTTTGTTTGGGCTCCGATTCCTGAAAAATATAAAAGCATGGGTTCGATGGAATTTTCAAAAAAATTAATTGATGAAGCTGAAGTTGTTACTTCACCCGGTGCTGCTTTCGGCGAGTATGGTGAAGGTTATCTTCGAATTTCAATGGTGGAAAATGAGCAGCGAATTAAACAAGCATTGAGGAATATTAAAAAGATGATGAACAATTGAGAGCTGAGCAAACATTTAAAATAATTCATACTGTTACATTGAGTTCCGATAAGATTGCATAAGCGACAACTTAAGCAGAAGAAAAAATATTGTAAAGTAAAAGTATTATTATAATTTTAATCAGAATATAAAGAAAGTTTGTAAGGACAGAATTTGTAATGTTAAGTTTTTATTGATAATAAGCCTCTCCATTTTCAAGGGAGAGGTTGGAGTGGGTTCAAGATAGCAGTCAATCTCTGAACTCATCCCAACCCTTCTCTTACTAAGAGAAGGGCTTGTTTGTAGAAATAACTTTAACGTTTTCATTCTGACAGCTAATTAGATTTAAAAGAGTTACGGTATTAAAAAATAAAATTAAGTTGACGAATATGCAATTAAATTAGGATATAAACTTACTTTGAAATATCAGTTTTCTACAGGCTATAGACTGACAAATCCAAGTATTTGATATTGTCTTTCAATGTTGGTTTACAAAAGATGCTGAAACAAGTTCAGCATAAATTAAATTCTTATATATGAATATTTACAAAAACATATTAAAAACGATTCAGCAAAAAGGAGCAGCTTATTTAATCCTTTTAGACCCTGATAAATTAGTCGGTGATAACATAGATAAATTTATCAGAGTTTGTGAAGATTCTGGTGTTGATGGATTTCTAATTGGCGGAAGCTTAATGCTTGATGGAAACTTTGAAACATTTGTCAAAAAAGTAAAAAACGTTACAAAGCTTCCGGTAATTATTTTTCCCGGTGCGATAAACCAGGTTACGTCATTTGCAGATGCTATTTTATTTTTATCAGTAGTAAGCGGAAGAAATCCTGAACACTTAATTGGGAAACATGTTTTAGCCGCTCCTATTATTAAACAAGCAAATTTAGAAGCTATTTCTACAGCATACGTTTTGATTGAATCGGGAACATCTACCACAGCTCAATATATGAGCGGGAGTTTACCTATTCCGCGTAATAAACCGGAAATAGCAGCAGCGACTGCTTTAGCTTCTGAGTATCTCGGGATGAATCTAATTTATCTTGAAGCCGGTTCCGGTGCACGTGAGACAGTGCCTAATGAAATGGTAAAATTAGTTTCAGAATATTGCAGTGTTCCAATTATTGTCGGCGGTGGAATTAAATCTCCTAACACGGCAAGAGAAAAAGTTAAAAACGGTGCAAACATAATTGTAACCGGAAACTTTTTTGAAAATGAAAATAATTGGGATTTAATAAAACAATTTGCGGAAGCGGTTCATGTAAACATTCCAATAAAAGTTTAAAAGTTTTGTTTATAAAAATTCTTGTATAAAAAGAGGAACTCTTGAACAAACAAAAATTTATCGAAGATTCATTAAACGAAAGTTCTGAAACTAAATTAAAAATTAAAGAACAATGTTCTGATGATATTTTAGCAGCAGTTGATTTAGTCGTTAATGCATATGAAAATAATAGAAAGCTTTTACTTTGCGGCAATGGCGGAAGCGCAGCAGATTGCCAGCATATTGCAACTGAATTTATGATTAGATTAAGCCACACTATTGTACGGCCCGCTTTACCAGCGATTGCATTAACAACCGATACATCAAATTTAACTGCAGGCGGAAATGATATTGGTTTTGAAAATGTTTTTGCCAGAAACATAGAAGGCATAGGTAATGATGGAGATGTCTTAATTGCAATTTCAACCAGCGGAAATTCGGGAAACATTATAAAGGCAGTTGAAAAAGCAAAAGAAAAAGGAATGAAAACCATTGGTTTTCTCGGTGGAAGCGGAGGCAAATTAAAAGGCTTAGTTGACTTGCCGATAATTATTCCTTCCCCAAATACACAAAGAATTCAGGAAGGGCATATTACCGTTGCGCACATTCTTTGTGAATTGGTTGAAGAAGAATTATATGGAAAATAATTAACTCATTTATAAATGATGAATTTAAAACCTTTAACCTGGTTTGAATTAATTTGGCTATTCGGAATCCCCACTATTCTAAATTATATTGCCAGCCGAATTGCTATTCCAAATCTTGATAAATTAAAAATCTTCCCGATTGAGATTACATATTTTTTAAGCGTTGGGTTAATAGTATTATTTCCAATGTTCTTCTTGGCAATTTATTTAAGCAGGAAAGATGCTGCTTCATATAAATTAAAAGATTTGCTTAACCGGATGCGGATTAAAAAATTATCCGGAGTTGACTGGATTTGGACAATTATTTCTTTTATTGGTTTGTCACTTGCTTCATTTTTAATTGCTAAAATAGTAATGCCCAAGCTCGGTTTTGATGCAACTCCTTTCTTCTTCCAAAATATGCCTTTGTCAAATAGCATGATGTGGATTTTATATGTCTGGCCGTTGTTTTTCTTCTTCAATATCTTCGGGGAAGAATTTTTGTGGAGAGGATATATTCAGCCAAGACAGGAGTTATTAAATAAAAAATGGACCTGGTTAGTGCATGGGCTATTTTGGGCTGGCTTCCATATCCCTATGGGTTTTGATTTAGTTTTTGCAGCAATTCCAATTTTCTTTATTTTGCCGGCAGTTGTGCAAATAAGAAAAAATACTTCAATATCAATCATAGTGCACGCAGTATTTGGCGCATTTGGATTTATAGGATTGGCACTTGGTTTAGTTCATTAAATCCGATTTATGCAATATGAAAAAACGACATATGAGATATCATACTGAGCCAGTCGAAGTGTGAATTTATTCGAATATGTTAGTCTCCGGTAAGCTCAAACCGACAAATATTTCTAATGCATAAATTTAGTTTAAAATAATTGAGGATATAAAAATGAATACATTGTTTACTCAATATGAATTTGTAAAAGACTCGAGGGGAAGGCTATTAAAATTTTGCGAAGGTATATCGCAGCAGGATTTTCTTAAAGAACATGAAAATTTTGGTGGAAGGAGTATTCAATTTTTATTAATTCACATTGCAAATGTTTATGAATATTATCTAAAAAATTTTATTGAAGGAAAAGGATTCCCATCCAACGATAATTATTTGATTGATAAAATATACACTGTAAAAAAGCATTTTGATAAAATCAACGAGTTGACTAAGGCATTTATTGAAAAGTATAAAGATGATTTGGAGATAAATATATCAGGAAAAATTCCAAATTATAATTTAGATTTGAAAACAACCCCAATACAAATTTTTACCCACGCCGTTACACATGAATTTCATCATAAAGGGCAAATCCTTTCTATGAGCAGGCTGCTTGGGTATAAACCAATTGATACGGATATTATTCATTTTAGATAATTGACATTTTGCAAACGTCATGCTGAACTTGTTTCAGCATCTTCTAAATGGGATTCCGAAACAAGTTCGGAATGACAATCCCTATTTTTATTTAATGTGTGAATTAATTCAGTTGTTTAATTTCCAAACCCTTCCAAAACTTGTTTCAATTTTTTTATGCCACTTCTAATTTCTTTTTCATTAAAAGCAGTGTAGCCTAATATCAATCCCGGGTTTTTAAAAAATTTAATAGAATAATCAGATAAAGCATTAACAATTAAATTATTTTTCTTTGCAGCTTCTACAACTTTTTTATCTTTTAAATTTTCAGGCAGCCACCCGATAATCTGCATACCGGCTGGCGAAGGGTTTATTTTTAAAATGCCGTTTAATTCCTTTTCAATTTCAATAATTAGAAATTCCTGACGCGATTTATAAAGCATTCTCATTTTTCTAATATGCCGTGTAAAATGTCCTTGTTTTAAAAATTCCGTAACAATCATTTGCTCAAAAACCGGGCATTGCCTGTCCATCATTGATTTAGCAGAAGCAAAAATATCAACCATTTCAGGGCTTGGCAAAACTAAATAACCAAGCCGTAAAGCAGGGAAAAGCACCTTGCTGAAAGTACCTAAATAAAGTACGCAATTATTTTTATCCATACCTTGTAAGGAAGGAAGCGGGTCGCCGAAATATCTAAACTCGCTGTCATAATCATCTTCAATAATCCAGCAATTATTATTGCTTGCATATTGCAAAAGCTCAATTCTTCTTGCCGCACTCGTAGTTATGCCAAGCGGAAATTGATGTGAAGGTGTAGTATAAATTAATTTTGGAGCCGGATATTTTTTAGATGAATAATTTATATCCAATCCTTCATCATCCAAAGGACAAGGAAATATTTTCGAATCCGCAAAAAGCATAGAAGCTCTCGCTCCAAAATACCCCGGGTCTTCAAGCCAGACGTTTGTTCCGGGTTCCAGTAAAACTCTGCCGATTAAATCCAATCCTTGCTGGGAACCATTCACTATTATTATTTGTTCAGCAGTACAATTAACTGCACGGTATGTTCGCAAGTAAGCAGCAATTTCTTCTCGAAGCGGTTTGTACCCAGCAGCATCACCATAACCTAAATGTATATTTGAAAATGTTTGAACAATTTGATTATTAAGTTTTAGCCAGGTTTTTATGGGGAAATCATTTAAAGATGGAACTCCATTTTGAAAAGGAAGAATTTCTTCACTTACGGTATTTCTTTGAATTATCTCCGAAGTGTTTAATTGATTATTTAACTTAGTTGGATATTTAGTTTTTGATTTATTGTTATGGTTATTTTCTTTTAAATTTAAAATGTTATCCGGTATTTCATTTACAAATGTCCCCGAACCTGTTTTCCCTTTAATGTAACCTTCAATTAATAATTGCTCAAATGCTAAAGCAACTGTGTTGCGTGACACTTTTAATTCTGCAGCAAGTGAACGCGTGCCCGGTAATTTTTGTCCAGGAGAAAACTTACCATCAAGTATTGATTGCCTAAAAGTATTGTATAATTGCTTATATAAAGGCAATTCCAAATCATAATTAATCTTTAGTGAAACTAATGGTATTTCTTCTATTTCTTTCGGCATAAATTTTTAATGAAGTGGCACCACAATATTATCAAATATTGGCTCTTTTGAAAAGGCCTCAATCATAATATTTTACTTTCAATAAAATCACAAAATAAGCAAATTAATATAATATCATAAGAAAGATATTTTAATGCTTTTGTTTAAGAGCCATAGCTTAGAATTATTTTTTAGAAGAATGAACAGGTATAATAATGATTGAAATCTCATCAAAAACTAAGATTCCAAATTTAAATGAAATTGGAAATGTTATTCCCGAAGAATACAATTATTATGAAAAGAAAGTTGAACCGGGCGAGCCATTAATTATAAGTGAAGCCTGCTTTAAATGGTATAATCTTTTTCCACCAAATTCATACATAAATCAAGAACAAATTTTTGAGACAAGAGAATTTATAAAAGATGAATTAAAATCCGGAAGTTTAAAGTTGAAGAACGAACTGGGTTTTGTAATCCTGCATAGAGCAGGTGATTATTTGCTTCTTCTAATTACAACCTGGAGAAATACTAATGAAATGTGGGAATCTATTTATTATAAAAAAGTTGAGCAATCAGAAATATATAAACAAATTGAGTTTGAAGATAATCACAAAGGTACTTATTGTGTTTGGGAACTTGGCATAGTTTGGCATGAGCGAAATGCCTGGCTGAAGTTCATTAAGTCCAAACGAGATGAAGAAGCAAAGCTTAAATATTTAAATGATTTATTTTCTGGCTTGGTTTAGGAGTAACAGTGTCATTACAAAATAGAGTAAATCCCTGGGGAAATATTATTAGGACTTCTGAACGAGGTACCTTTTTAGGAAACCGTGGAAATATTCATAATGACAAAAAAGAAATTGTTAGAAATTATCTGACTAAACGATGGATAACTTGCAGACTTAAATACAAAAATAGAAACAGAGAAGTGATGACACCCAGCTTATATACAGAGTTATTTTTTTTTGATGAAGCATCAGCATTTGCAGCAGGGCACAGGCCTTGTGCTGAATGCCGGCGGGAAAGGTTTCATGAATTTAAAGAGATTTGGCTTAAAGCTAATCTGAATATTGAAAATGAAAAAGTTATAATTGAAAAGGTTGATGAAATAATTCATTCGGAAAGAATTGAAAATGGAAAGAAGAAAACCTATATAGCAAAACTAAAAGAGCTTCCCGGCGGAACGTTTTTTAGTTTTAATGGTGAAGCATATTTGATAAGCTTAGGAAAAATATTTCTTTGGTCGTTTTCGGGTTATAAGTCAATTGAGTTGAAAAAATTCCCGGAGAAAGTTGATGTATTAACTCCGAAATCATTTGTTAAAATATTTGAAGAAGGATTTATTCCCGGGATTCATAAAAGTACATTAGCATTGTAGTTTAGTATCAAATATGTGTCGACACTTTATAAACCCAATTTTTTTAAGAAATTGGGTTTATTTTCAAACCTTCTCCTGACATTTTACGATTGACATGAGAGTGTAATTAAAGATTAGGTAAATAAAAATTTTAAAATCATAAAGGTAAAAACTTGAAGCCAAAACATTGGGCAGCATTTATATTAGTCGGTTTAATATGGAGCTCTTCATTCATGTGGATTAAATTCGCTTTGAAGGAAGTAAGTCCTGTTACTTTGGTTGCATTTCGTATTGGGTTAGGTTTTTTATTTGGTGCAATAGTGGTTGCAATACAAAAGGTGAAATTGCCGCGGGACTTTAAAGATTGGAAGCCTTTTATCTTAATTGGTATAATAAATTTTGCTGTGCCATTCTTCTTAATAAGCTGGGGCGAACAAACAGTTGATTCATCCGTTGCTGCAATCATTGATTCGATGGTTCCACTATTTACAATTTTCATCGCTCATTTTTTGTTAAAAGATGATAAGATGACTCTATCAAAAATCTTAGGATTAATAATTGGTTTCATTGGTATAATTATTCTTTTAAGTAAAGATGTTGGCAATTCATCAAGTAATCTTTTAGGCGAAGCTGCTATTGTTCTTGCTTCTATATGTTATGCCGGAAGTGCAGTATATATCAGGAAAACTACTCAAAATACTCCTCGAATTTTAAGAAGTACCGGACCGATGTTCTTTGCAAGCATAATTATGTGGGCGACAGTATTTATTACAGAAAAACAATTTCCAATTCCAACTTTTAAAATGACCTGGATTGCTTTACTATTTCTTGGAATAGTTGGTTCAGGCTTTGCTTTCGTTTTAGTATTTTACCTAATCCATGAAATTGGGCCGACCCGAACAACGATGGTTACTTATATATTTCCTTTAGGCGGAATTCTATTGGGAGTAATCTTCTTACATGAACAAATCACCTGGCAATTAATCACCGGCGGGATTTTAATTATTGCAAGCCTTGCAGTAGCAAATATGAATTCAATTGATAGTAATGCCATAAAGAAAATTAAAGAACAAGCTGATATGAAATTATTAGAAAATGAAAAATGTACCAATTAAAAAAATTAGAGAGTTAGTTTGCAAGAATTAAAAAAAACAAAACGTACAAAAGTAAACAGGGTTCCCAAAAGAGCAGTTTATGATAAAGAAACTATTTATAAAATACTTGATGAAACTTTCATTTGTCATGTCGCTTTCAAAATTGATGAGCAAGTATTTATCATCCCCACAGCTTATGGAAGAAAAGATAACAAACTTTTTATTCATGGTTCGGTTAAAAGTCGAATGCTTAATTCAATTAGAACGGGTGAAGATATTTGCATAAGCGTAACTATAATTGATGGAATTGTAGCAGCTCGCTCCATATTTCATCATTCAATAAATTATCGGTCTGTTATAATTTTTAGTAAAGGAAAAGAGATTGTCGGTCGTGATGAAAAAATGAATGCATTAAATATTATCACGGAAAATATTATTCCTGGAAGATGGGATGATGCAAGAAAGCCGAATGAAAAAGAATTGGGAATCACTTCAGTTTATGAATTTAAAATTGATGAAGCATCTGCTAAAATACGAACCGGGCCGCCGGTTGATGAAAAAGATGATTATGATTTAAATGTGTGGGCGGGAGTTATCCCGTTAAAAACCGTAACTGAAAAACCTATTAGAGATGAAATTTTAAATGATGATATATCAACACCGTGGTATATTGATAATTATAAAAGGAAATAAAAACATTTAATTGCGGAGGCAAATTATAAATAATGGATAGTACGTAAACTTAAAGCGGGCAAAAGTATATGTCCGCAGTTATAAGAAAGGAATACTTATATGCCGCGGCAATTTTTATTTGATGATTTTTATTTTAATAAAAATCCATTTAGAATTATTTTACATTCAACTATTTTGATAGGTACTATCGATGCAATTGCTGCGATAGTTTTTTCAAATATTGTTTTTAATATAGGGCTTGATATGTTTTTTAAATATACTGCCAGCATGGTGTTCGGAGAAACAGCTTTTCAAAGCGGCTTTTTAATGGTAGCTGCAGGGATAGCCATTCATTATTTATTAACAAATATATGGACATTATTTTTCTTTCTTATTTACCCTGATACCTGGTTTTTAAGAAAACATAAATTTGTAATAGGCATTATTTACGGTTTATTCATTTGGGCAATAATGAATTTAATTGTTATGCGAATTTCAAATTCCCCAAAAATTAATTACAACTTTGAGAGCCTGCTTGTGAGTATGGCATACCTGGCATTTATGGTTGGAATACCAATTTCTATTCTTAACCATAAATTAATGTATGCAGGCGGGAATAATTACATCAATATAATAGCGGAGAATCCTTGAAAAATTATTATCAATTACTCATTGTATTTCTTGCTTTTATTTTTAACCGTAATGTATTTACGCAGGATTACACGCCAAAAATATTTGAATCAGGAAACATCTGCACAGGTGAATACGAAACGCATCCTGCTTTTTCTCCATCAGGAGACACTCTATATTTTTTGAAATGTACACCCGATGCACAATTCTGCTATATATGTGTTACATATAAAATAAACGGCACTTGGACTTCACCTAAAATTGCTTCCTTCTCTGGAAAATATTTAGATGTAGACCCCTTTGTAACAAAAGATGGAAACACAATTTATTTTATTTCAACCCGTCCAATTAATGGAGAAGGTCCGGCTAAAAGTGATTGGGATATTTGGAAAACAGAACGCTCTTCTTCTGGTTGGGGAAAACCGGTTCATATGGATAGCCCAATCAGCAGCGATGCTGATGAATATTATCCTACACTTGCAGATAATGGTGATTTGTATTTTGGCTCTTCAAGAGAAGGCGGAAAAGGCAAAGCTGATATTTATGCCGCCAAATTTGTAAATGGTAAATTTGCTGACCCAGAAAATTTAGGCGATTCAATCAATACTGAAAATAATGAATACGAACCGTTCATTGCCCCTGATGAAAGCTATATAATTTTAATGGCTACCATTCCTAATGGATTAACTAATGCAGATTTTTACATAAGTTATAATAAGAATGGAAATTGGAGTAAAGCAAAAAAGCTTCCCAAGCCGATAAATTCATCATCACTTGAGTGGGGAGGAAAAGTTACACGCGATGGAAAATATTTTTTCTTTGGAAGCAACAGAAGTGAAATATCAAATGAGCTTCCTCAAAAAGAAAATATAAAGCAGTTTTCAAAAAGATTAAATTCTCCTGGCAATGGTTTAGGTGATATTTATATGATTGATGCATCTGCTATTGTATTACATCCAACGAAATAATAAAACAAATATGTATTAAGTTAAATAATTTATTTCCTGATAAATTTTAGTTACAAGTAATTTTTGGAGCATAATATAATGAGAGACTTAGAAATTAAAATGAAGAATATACCTGGCTCTTTAGCTAAGATGGGTGAAGTGCTTGGAAAAGTCGGTATCAGCATTTTAGGCGGTGGTGTTTTTGAAGTTAATGATTATGGCCTTGCACATTTTTTGTTTGAAAATACTGCTTCGGCGAAAAGAGTGCTTGAAGAAAATGATTTTGTAAGTTTTAAATGATAATGAAATTATTATACAACGGCTTAATCAAGGACAGCCAGGACAATTGGGGAAAATTTCCCGGATGATGGCAGATGCCGGAGTTAATATTAAAGTAATGTATAGTGACCATGAAAATCAGTTAATTCTTGTGGTTGACGATTTTGAAAAAGGGAAAAATGTTTCTGAAAAATGGAAAAAAGGAGAATCAAAATGATAAATGAAGTAAAAGAAAATTTAGTGGAAAAAATTCTTCCTCATCATGTAAAAAGTAACACAATGTATTGGAAGCCATTGGTTGAAGAAGGCATAAATACAAATGGAATTTTCGTAAAAATATTAAGATATGATGAAGTTGCTAAAAGGCCACCGGTATTTCTATTAAAATTCGAAAGCGGTGCAAAATATCCGGCACATAATCATCCAGCCGGTGAAGAAGTTTTTGTTCTTGAAGGTGAAGTTAAATTTGGGAATAAAAATTTATCTGCCGGCGATTATTTGTACACGCCGCCAAACGGAAAGCATGCAGTATGGAGTAAGACAGGATGTGTTATGCTTTTAATTGTACCGGAAGAAGTTGAGGTTTTAAAATAGTTCATTGAATTAAATTTCTTTAAAACAAAAAACAATTGAACTAAAAGGGAAAAATATGTTAACACAAAGAATGAGTCTTAAAAAAGTTAATCCTGAGGGCTATAAAGCAATGATGGCATTAGATAATTATAGCGGCACTACAAACATAAATCCAATTCATAGAGAGATGATAAAAATTAGAGCATCACAAATTAACGGCTGCGCTTATTGCATTGATATGCATACTGAAGATGCAAGAAAATTAGGCGAAACTGAAAAAAGAATTTATGCCCTTAGCGCCTGGAAGGAATCTCCTTTATTTAGTGATGAAGAAAAAGCAATCTTAGCTTTTACAGAAGAAGTTGTTCATATTTCTGTTGATGGTGTTAAAGACGAAACTTATCAAAACTTAAAAAAATATTTTGATGACAAAAGCATCTCTGAAATCATAATGATAAATGTAACCATAAACTCATGGAACAGAATAGCAATAAGTACACATTTGCTTAGTTAATAAATATTTTGGGATTCAATTAAACCTTTAGGTAAATAATGGAAAGAAATCATCAATATAAAGTAACTACGCAATGGACAGGCAACAAAGGAACCGGCACTTCCAGCTACACAGCTTATGGTAGAGAGCATTCAATACTATCAGATAATAAGCCGGAAATATTTTGTTCATCAGACCCAAATTTCAGAGGAGATAAAACAAAATACAGCCCGGAAGATTTATTTGTCGCTTCTATTTCTTCCTGCCACATGCTTTGGTATTTGCATTTATGTGCAGATAACGGAGTTGTTGTGGTTGATTATCAAGATAATCCAATTGGAAATTTACATGAAACTTCAGACGGCAGCGGGCATTTTACCGAAGTTACTCTTTATCCTATTGTAACTGTAAAAGATAAATCAATGATTGATAAAGCAAATGAGTTACATCATAAAGCGCATGAACTTTGCTTTATTGCTAACTCATGTAACTTTAAAATTAAATATTAAGCCCACAGCAATTTTGGGAAAATAAAATATTATAAAATAATTCTATTTCAAGTAGTTTAATTCTCTTTTCTTGTGGCTTTAAAATCCCCATTGGGCTGATGGGAAGTAACGGAAATTATTTTACCTCCTTTTTCTTCAAATGTTAATTTTAAATCCTTCCAATCCTTTTAATTTAAATTCATTTTTTGATGTTGGAACAAGAGTATATTCAGGCTGGCCTTTAATTAAGGCTTTTAATTCACTGTCCTTAATATAAACTTTTAAGTTCGCTGCCTGGTGTAAATTCATAAGTGCCCTCATATACTTTCATTTCATCTTCCGTTAATTTTAATGCATCTTCTTCTTCAGGAATATCAACCTTGTCTGAAGTTTTGTTTGCTTTAAAATTTCCATTCGGCTGGCTTGAAGTTACACCTGTAACATTCCCATTTTCATCTATATCAAAAATCATTTTAAAGCCTGGTAAATTTCCAAGGTCAAAAGTAGTTGAATCAACCGGAAGTAAAGTATATTCTGGTTGGCCAGGCAGGGCAGCTTTTAGTTTTTTATTTTTAACATAAACTTGCATTGTATTCATATTTGAAAAATTATATTTGCCGATAAATTTTTGTAAATATTCTTCACTTATGTTAATAGTTGAATCACTTAATTTATGGCCTTCCCGGAAATATTTTACTGAGTTCACAGTATTATTAATTTCAACTTCATTTACTGAATCACCTTCAAAAGTGAAGACAGCTTTTTTGCCGAATTGGCCTTCAGCATAAAATGTAGTATTAGACGAAGGAATGTAATCAATTGAATGAAACGGAATCCCAACCGGAGTAAACTTCAACTTATTATTCTCTGCTTCAATTTTTATTTTTGTAAAAGGATTTTCAAAAACACCTTCATACATCTTTAGTTGAGCGGAAGATAATGATGTTGGCTTCCTTTCGTTCTGTACCAATCCCTAAAATGTAATTTGCAATTTCATGAACAATACCGGCAGGTGGTATAAAATCATCATTGGTTAAAAAGATTATGGTTAAATTATCTTCCGGAAAAATATAATTAGCACAAAGAAATCCAGCCATACCGCCTGTATGCCAAATCAGCTTGTGTCCGTAATATTTTTGTATGACCCAGCCATAGCCGTAATAAGTTGAATCTCCGAACATAGTTGCTTCAACATGTTTTGATAATGCTTCATTCCAGGATTTGGTCGATAATAATTTTTTCTGCTCAACTGCTTCATCCCAAATTGCAATATCTTCTGCCGTAGAAATGATTGAACCTGCTCCTGCTAATTGCGCAAATTCAGTGAACACTGCTTTTTTAACTTTTCTATTTTTTAAATCGAATGTATAGCCATTTGCTCTTTCGCCAATATCTTCATTATCACCGCCATCTAAAGTATGTTTCATCCCTAAAGGCAGGAAAATATTTTGCTTCATGAATTGCGGATAACTCATGCCGGATACTTTTTCAATTATATACGCTAATATTGCATAACCGGAATTATCATATTTAAATTTTTCTCCCGGCTGAAAATCAAATTTCCGGTTTTTTAATAAACCAATAATATCGTCAAGCGAACTTTTTGATTCCCAGCTAAACGGTTTATCAAGCAATTCTGTGTAGTTTGGAATTCCTGAATTATGAATCAGTAAATTCTTAATTGTAACTTTATTTGCCGGCTCAATAAAGTCCGGGATAAATTTCGTCAGGGTATCATCAAGACTTAGTTTACCTTTTTCAATCAACATTAATATTGCTGCTGCAGTTAATTCTTTTGAAACAGAACCAATTTGGAAAACAGTATTAACCGAGTTAGGAATTTTATTTTCTGTATCAGCAAAGCCGTAAGCCTTTTCATATTCAATTTTTCCTTTTCGCATAATAGCTAATGAACCACCGGGGCCATCCGTTGGCAAAGATTTTACTATAATGTTATCAATTATATTCTTGTCAATTGATTGCGGGAAAATTTGAAGAGTTATAATGAAAACAATTATTAAAAAAAGTTTTTTCATTTGATTACCCCATTAAGTTTTAAAAATGTTTTTGAAATTTAAGTATTTATAATTAATTATTTCTTAAGTATTTCTAACCATCGAATCTCATCTCCTACAACTATCCCTGTCGAATCAGCTAAACCAGCTTTAGTTTCAACAACATATTTTGAAGGAGCATTTGATGGATAAAGTTTTTTAGTTAACGGTTCAGTGTTTTTATAAATCGTAATTACTTTTTTATTTGAGTCTGCGTAAAAAATATCCAATGGAAATTTAGTATTCATCATCCAAAAAGCTTGAATTTGAGAATTAGGAAAAATAAAGAGCATTCCTTCATTTAATTTTAGGGAATCTCTATTCATCAATCCGCTTTGCCGTGTATATTCGTTGTCAGCTATTTCAACATTTACTTTCATTTTGACGTGAGATATAGTATCAAGAAAAATTAGTTCTCCATCTTTATTAAAATTATTTCCTTTAGGCATTTCATTCTTTTTAGAGAAGTTAATTAAAAGTGAAACAAGAATAATTAAAGCAGCACCAATAGAAATCCAGATAATTTTAGTTTTTTTTCGTTCTTTCTTCTTAAGGGCAATCTCTGCTTTTCGTTTTTCTATACGCTTTTTTTGCTCTAATATTTTTTTATATGGGTCGGCGCTCAATTTAACGACTTTTGTTTTAATTATTTAAAAATAGTCTAAATGAACTATTTAATGATAATAATTAACTTTCTATGTTAATCTTAATCACTGGTAAAAGTTATGATTTTAGAAAGAGATAAAAAAGTAATTATGAAATTTTATCTCAATGTTTAAATGATAAAATTAAATTGAAAGCATTTATCAGAAAAACTTTATTGTTTAAAATAATTGTTTTTAACAACTAATAGGAGTTATATGAAAAAATTAGTACTAGTATTTTGTTTTACTTTTTTTGTTTCGTTCCAACTATTGGGGCAGATACCTAATCCCGGATTTGAAGCATGGACAAGTGGAAATCCTGACGGATGGTTTACCAATAATGTACCTCAAGTACTTGAATCAGTAGTTCAATCTAATACAAGCCATTCAGGTGCTTCTGCAGCAAAATTAATAGTAGTCCCATTTTCTGTGGCTGTAGTACCTCCTGTATTATGGTCTGGTTCATCTCCTTATAGCGGTTTTCCAATTGATAAATCTTATGGAAACTTAACTGGATATTACCAATTTTCTCCTGTTGGAGGCGATGAATTTTTTATTGCTGTACTCTTGTATAGCAAAGGTAATTATCTTGCCGGAGGTGAAATTGCTATTACTGCTGCTGCTTCCGCTTATACGCAATTTTCTATTCCTATTGATTATGCATCTTCTGAGCAGGCTGACTCAGCTTCAATTTGGATGGTTGTTGGTGGTGATACCAGTGCGACCGGGGGCAACGCTGGTTCTTTTGCTTTGATTGATGATTTGGAATTCAGCGGAACAGTTGGAGTTAATGATCATGTTACCAACACTGTCCAAAAATTTGAGTTGTACCAGAATTATCCCAATCCATTCAACCCATCAACAAATATTTCTTATAGTACTATCAAGCCAGGGAATGTTGAATTAAAAATATATAACATTTTAGGAGTTGAAGTTGCTTCTTTATTAGATGAATTCCAGACAGCAGGTGAACATAGTGTAAAGTTTAATGCTGAAAACTTACCAAGCGGAATCTATTTCTATAAATTGGAAGCTGGTAGTTTTTCTCAAATTAAAAAGATGACACTCTTGAAATAATTATCGAATCAATAGCAAGGTGGGAAAACCCAATTTCTGAAAATGAAGTTGGGTTTTTAATTTTTAAGCATGACTAATATTAAATTCTGTAAACATTATAATCAATCTCTGCAACTGGCGGATAAAATATAATAAGAATAAAAAAAAACAATCCAACTCCCTATTGACAAAATCGTTTTTTTTTTTACTTATGCACCGCAAAGTTGAAAATAACTTAAGCAACGATAAAGGGGCAGCACTCCAGACAAAGACTAAATTAAAAAGACACAAGCTTTTTTACTAAATAAAAAAATAAAAGACAAAGAAATAAATTGCGGGGTATAAATGAGGGAAACAATTCAACTATTGTTCAAACCGACTGCTGAAATAGCAAGCCAGTTTCTGTCCGGCAGCCGCCGGATGCAAGCATGTTATCGATTATTATTACAATATTAATTTCATTTGTAATCTTAAGTAGTAATTTAAACGCGCAAATAAAAATAAATGAGAAGGTGGAAATCAACCCATTAACAAAAGTTGTGACCCCGGCAAACTATGCTACTAGCGCCACTCTGAGAATTGTATTTAGCGGTCCTGGCGGGCATTATGGTATAAGTCTTGCACATGGGACGGCACATACTTGCGAATGCGCGGGAGACAGCTGTATTATAGAAATACCGGATGTTCCTGGTCAAACTTATTTTGAGGCTGGGTGGGGATTTGATGATGGTCAGACACACTGTTATTCAATTAAGTGGTACTACAATGGATATTATGTTAGCAATTTTGAAAGTTGCAATCAAGGAGGTTTCAGTTATGGAAATATAAATAGTTGCAGCAACGCTTCGTGGACTTTCTTTAGGGATTTTGATATAGTACGTCTTTCGGTAGTACCACAATTAGATCATAATATATGTGAAGGCGGCGATGTTTGGGACTCTACATCACAAGTCACAATGAGCTTAAACAATACTGATGCTGAATTTTATAACTATCAAACAAAACAATTTGTAGGGAACAGTTTTAGCTATAAATATAATGAAGGAAGTCCATCTTCATATTCAATAATTTCCAAGCTGCCCTATAATGCACAACCGGAAGAAGTTACTTTGACAGCTTCATTACAAGGGATAGTAAAAAATGATATAAGGACTATTCATCCACAAAGTAAATTTACAATAATTGAAGATAATTTTGATGATTTCGATATTGCTTATTTTAAATTAACCCCTAATCCCGATGCTTCCGGTGCCGATGATTCGATGAAAGCACATTTGAAAGTTATTCAGGGTAGTGAATATGTTTCATTTTATAGCTATTTAACCTCTTCTTTGGTAGGGGATGATATAGAAATCAAATTGGCAGATATTTATAATTATAATTACGGATTGCAGCTTGATAATAAGAACTTGCCGGATACAACCGTACCAGTGGTTGTAGAATATGAGTTACTTGGAAATGCTCAAACAGATACTGTTATGATTAACCCGGTTCCATTATATGTGAAATTTACGCCAGAAACAATATCACCCGGTGATACTGCAGATATAATAATTAAAAAAATAAATTCAGACGGTACTTTAGAAGATTTTCCTCACTACCAAACAGTTGAGATTGCGGTTGTCGATGGGTGTGATATGGGCAGTATATTAGTAGAAGATAGTTTATCAAATTATTTCTATGACGTTCCTATCTATCCGGATACTATAAAATTTGTAGCAAGTTCAACAGCTGACAGTGGGGTAGTGAAATTAAATGTGGGATTAGTAAATAATATAATAATAGGATTTAAACCAGTAAAAAATTCATCACAAGTTAAACAACAAAAGAAAGCCACGGCTGAAGATTCTAATGGGAAGAAAATTGCCAGTAAAATAGAAAACTTAATATTACCTAAAAAAGACAAAGATAAGCTAATACAAAGAATCACTTCTTCAACTGCTCCTGAAACTGAAAGTAATTTCTGTTTTGGAGGGAATATGACTGCAGATAGAGTTAAAAAGACTGAAGGGAATATTTACCCACATGAAATTATGCTTGGGGAAACGAAATATTATGGTGTAGAAAAGAATAGTGATGGGAAATTAAAGATTGTAGAAATAAAAACAGATTATGGCAAAGCTCCAGCATTTCCAGCTGCAGATAATGGTTGGGAATGGGTTAAAGAGGATATAGTTTGGGGAAATACTCCATTAATTTCTTTTAAATAAAGGCGAAGATCCGGTTGTGTACTGGGAAAGAAAATATCCTGAATTTGATAAAAATGGTTTTGTAGGAATGAAAAATTTTTCAAACGGAAATATAAAAGGGATGATACGTGTAATTGGTAGGTTCTGGAAAGCACAAGAAACTGGTGAAAGTTTAGATCAATTTTATAGGAGATGCTCAGTAAGATTAGTAGCCGCATTAGCAGAAAAAGTTGTAACGTTTACTTTGAGAGTTATAAAACCTACCAAATTAGGAACGAAGGACAAAACAAGCGTTGATGTTGATAATAACACTATTGATATAGATGAGATTTGTATTAAATATGGCGGTGAAAAAGGCATACCTCCCCAATTTTTAAAAGGTCAAATGAGAAAGGAAACAAGTCCATACCACCCATTTTATCCTACTTATTTGTATGAACCATATACTACTCAATTTCGAGCATTTAGCAACAATCCTGGTTTAGAAACTAATTTATACTATATCAAACCTGATGCGACAACATTCAATCCTTCGGCTCCAAATTATAGCGTCGTTAAAGACTTTAACTTTCCAACAAGCCCTGTAAGTGTTTGGGATATGATTGAACAATATTCAGAATTAGAATCTTTAAATAATGATGTTGTTAAATATGGAAAAAGGGTCGCGACAAAAAACTCAACAAAAGAACATGGAGTTTTGTCATTTTATGGGGTATATAAAGACCCTCAAACTGAATATAATAAATATCTAGAAGCATCTTATGAAAAATATAAAATCAGTAAACATCCTAAGAATGAACCAAAAGCTAATGATGAAGCTAGAGAAAATTTTATCAATTTTTTAAAGAATGAATGGGACGGTGGTATTTCTGGGGGAAAAAAAGGGTTAACAAATATTAAAGCTCAAACACGAATAGCTGCATCTTATGGCTTAATACAACTTACATACCCAACTGCTATTGCTACGAAGTACGGAGTAAATTATCCAGTTGATAATGATAATCTACCAGAAAAATTATTGGAAACAGTTAATCTTAAATGGGCTATAAAGTATTTAACATATTTATTAAAAAAAGCGATTTTAGATGAGCATAAAAAAGAAAAACAAGCAAATTGGGATGATGGTCTTGAAGGTACATTTAGTGATGATGTCTGGCCTTCTTGGAATTCAATAACATCATATCCAAGTGAAGTTTTGAATTTTGCAAAAGCATATTCACCTATTAAATAGAAAGGAATAAGGATGCAAAGGATTTATAAAAATTTTATATTGATTTTATTGACAATTCTTATTTCAACAGAATTAGTTTATCCACAATTAATAATGGATCCACTTTTGTTAAATGAAATTAATAATAGTGTATCATCAAAATATGGTCCCGGAATGATTGTGCAGAACATATATAATATTGATTCAAGCAAGATTCCTTTTAATGGATATCCACTGCCTCATAAAATTTACGATGAGTATAATCAATTAAATAATGCTATAGTATTTACATGTTTAAAATATGATAGCGTTGAAATAACGAAAGGCTTAGTTGGTGTTTACCGTAATGGTGCAATTATTTGGGATTCTGATACTACAATTAATTTCAAATTTATGAATGCACTTTCACTTTTTTCTATCTCAGATATTAACAGAGATGGGAATACTGATTTAATATTTGCTGCAGACGAATATACTGAATCATCAAATGGATTGGAGAAATTGTATATCTATTCCTGGGATGGTAATAATGGTAGACTTATTTCGGAAGAAGATGAAAATGGTATCTCTACCATCACTTCATTTACTGGTTATGGACAATTTGATTTTGTTGATGTAAATGGAGACGGTATTTTTGAAATCAGGGGGTTGTGGGTTTTCGCTAAAGGAGATAAAGTTGCAAAATCTGTTACTTATTATTGGAATGGAATAAATTATTCTTTTAATTTGTCAATGCCGCAACCGCAAGAATATAATTTTTTGACTCAAAATAAAATTAATACAACAATAAATGCAACTGTAAATAAAAGTGATTCAGGGTATACTTATAATTATTGGATACATAATCTTTCCACAAGCACGCAAGAAATTTATTTAACCTATTTTCAACTTAATATTGATTCATTAAATGCAAATTTTCCACCTAAAGGATGGAACTCTGTTGAGTTAAATGATTTGTTCGGGTTTGAGGATCTACAATATCCGACTATTAGTTCCACAAATAACTTTGTAAAAATCGGGAGTTCAGTATATTGTAGTTTCAGATCTTTTTATTTGCCATCGGTAATAAAATCATTCATTCAAGCGTATAATGAAACTCCATCATTAATAGATACTGTGGATGGACATGTAGTCACCTTTGATGATTTTTATAATAATATAATGACTAATTCTAATAAAAGTCATACAATTGGGCCTACAAATTTATTTGATACACTAAATATACAAGGGATTGTTGATACAATAAATAGCTATTGTAACCAATCTTTTTTATTTGGTTGGATTAAAAACCAAACCTCTGCAGATAAGTATACGAATTATTTTACCACTGCCAAAACCCAGCTCCAACAAAATAATATTACCGGAGTTAAAGCTACATTAAACCAGGTCCTTCAAGATGTGGATGTTGACAGCACTTCTAATTTAACTAGCGAAGCGTATGCTCTTATAAAATATAACACAGAATATTTGCTAAATAATTTACCGGAAGAAACCACAGCAAACCTCACAGTAAAGCTAACCAACAGCACCGGCAATCTTATAACCGGTGGCTCGCTTCAATATTATGAGGGAAGCTGGAAGGATGCTGTAAACAACGGCGATGGTACTTTTGCTGTTAATACAGACAAGCAGTCATTAAGCTTAAGAATGACTTATGAGTATGGCTCACAAACCGTTTCAAATGTGCCTGCACAAAACAACACTTTTACTTTCCAAACTGTAAATACAGTTGTGCAGCTAAAAAACAGCCAGGGCAATTTAATTAACGAAGAAGGCACTGTAAAATACTACGCTGGTGCATGGAGAGATTTTGGTACAACTGTAAATGGAGTAGCAGCAAAAGAACTGCTTCCAAATAATTACAGTTTCAGAATGAATTATGCTTATGGAAGTAATGACAAACAGCAAGACATTGGTACAAATCCAAATGTTGTTTTCCAAACTGTAAATGCAAATGTACAATTACAAAATAGTACTGGTGCGCTTATAGATGAAGGCACAGTTAAATACTACGCTGGTGCCTGGAGAGATTTTGGAACAACTGTAAATGGAGTTGCAGCAAAAGAATTACTGCCAAACAATTACAGTTTCAGAATGACTTATGCTTATGGAAGCAACGACAAGCAGCAAGATATTAGTACAATTTCAACAATTGTTTTCCAAACTGTAAATGCAAATGTGCAATTGCAAAATAGCACTGGTAATTTGATAGATGAGGGAACGGTTAAATATTATGCTGGGGCGTGGAGAGATTTTGGTACAACTGTATATGGAGTTGCAGCAAAAGAACTGCTTCCAAATAATTACAGTTTCAGAATGACTTATGAATTTGTTTCAAATGATAAGCAGCAAGATATAGGAACTAACAGCATTGTTAGCTTTTCAACTGTATTGACAACAGTAAAAGTAAATAATGCACAAAACCAGCCGGTGGATAATGCGGATGTAAAATATTATGCCGGTGCATGGAGAAATTTTGGAACGACAGCAAACGGCGAAGCAACAAAAGAATTGCTTCCATCAAACATAACATTTAGAGCAAGTGCAAATGGAGTAAGTCAAGATAAGCAGCAAAACATTGGCGATAATCCAATTGTAGAAATTAGTTTGCCATAAATAAGCCCTCTTCCAGAGGAGTCTTTCGGACAAACCTCTCCTAAGGGGAAGCTTCGAGGAAAGAATTTATTTAAAAATTTGACAATGAAATAATTAAGCAATTAAAAAATTAGAGAGCTTAAAATGAAAATTAAAATATTCACTATTGTAATGATTCTAACCGTGGCTGGAATATCCTTTCCAACAGAGTCCTTTGGACAAACTGTTTATGATGTTACCCCCGGTACAAAAGGCAACGAAATAACAATTACATTATCAAACATTTCAGAAATGGAAAATGCAACAAATGTACTTGTCAAGCCAGTAAAAATGATTGTATCAAGGGACAGCAAGTTAAAAGCTAATTACACATTTGATAAAGAAAGTCAAATTATAGACAGCGTAAAAGCCGGGGAAGAAAAGGAAGTAACATTTAAGTTTGATATAAACGTTTCAGCACCGGTAAATAAACAAGACACCATAGATTTTATGATAAGCTCGGATAATGGAATTATGTTGAAGAAAAGTTTTGTAATAAAGTACGCAGCCCCAAAAGAGTTTTCGTTAAGTCAAAATTATCCAAATCCATTTAATCCAACTACAAAAATTAGATATACAATAGCCCCTCCAAACCTCCCCAAAGGGGAGGCTTTAGTGCAACTTAAAATTTATGACATACTGGGAAGTGAAGTGACAACATTAGTAAACAAAGAGCAGGAAGCGGGATATTATGAAGTAAATTTTGACGGTTCAAAATACGCAAGCGGAGTTTACATTTATAGATTGGTGGCGGGAGATTATGTTTCAACTAAAAAGATGATGATGATAAAATAATTCTAGTCAGTAAACTTATCATTCATAAACCCAATTTCTTAAAGAAATTGGGTTTATTTTTGTTATTTAATCATAGTCAGTAATGTTCAAATCTTTTAGCTCAAACATTCTTTTAATTTGCTTTTCAGTAATACGTGTACTGGAAAGTTCAGGAATTTCATTTATACCGAAAAATTTAATTTCCGATGTTTCAATACTTGTCTTAGCTTCCCCGCCAATTAATTCACATAAAAAAAACATTTTGTAAATATGATAAGGCAAATCCGGTTTGTGGCCATGTAGAGCACGGTCATATACAGCTAATAATCTTTTTGTTTTTGTTTCATACCCAGACTCTTCAAAAATTTCTCTTTCAACATTTACAGATGGCGAAGTGCAAACATCTGCCCAGCCGCCTGGCAAAGTCCATAAGTTATCGAGTTTTTCTCTTACCAATAAAATTTTGTCATCTTTGAAAACTACTCCCCGTACATCAACTTTAGGTGTTGCATACCCGGTTTCACTGTTAAAATAATCCAGGATTGTTTCAGGTTTTTGATTTGTATGCTCTGAAATCATCTCTGCTGCAACTTGCTGTAATTGTTTGTAGCGGTCAATATCAAATTCATTGTCACTGAAAGTTAGGCCAATTTGTGCTATAGCTTGGATTCTTTGGCTCCATTCTACCCATTTTTCCTGCATATTAATTTAAGGTAATTTGTTTGAAATAAATATTTGTCATTCAATGTATAAAAAACGGAATTAAGATTGAAATTTTGAAAAAGCATCAACTGAAAATTTCTTAAGTGAAAAAATATTGCTAATTTATTTTTTATTATTAAAATGGATTTTATTCCATTTACTTATAAAGTATATAGTATAAAGAAAACATGACTTCAAAAATTATTGACCGGGAAGAAATTGTCTTAAACCAGCCACAAAATAAAATGATTATAAGCGTGTGGGGAGAAGATGCATTAAATAATTCTATAGTTGAAAGAATAACTTACTTATCAGATGGTTTAAAAGTAAAGGGCTATTTAGCTTATCCGAATAATAAAATTACAAATCAAAAATTCCCATGCATCATCTGGAACCGCGGAGGTTACGGCAATAAAGGCGCAATTGATCATTTTACTGCGAGAGGAATATTTGGCCAAATTGCTTCATGGGGATATGTAGTGTTTATGTCTCAATATCGGGGCAATGCGGGAAGTGAAGGCAGGGAGGAACTTGGTGGATGTGACGTTGATGATATTTTAAACCTGATACTATTGGCAGATGAATTAGATTTTACAGACAAAAATAAATGGGGTATCGAAGGCTGGAGTCGTGGAGGAATGATGACATTATTAACTTTAAAACAAAATCATAACTTTAAATGTGCAATTTTAAGCGGGGCAATTTCAAACATAAAACAAAATGCTTTGGAACACCCTGAGTTAAAAATATTTTATCAAGAAATAATCGGATCGAAAAATTTTGAAGACGAATTGGAAAAAAGATCCGCGATAAATTTTGTGAATGAATTGCCGGACATTCATTATTTAATTTTACACGGAGGTTCTGACAAAACAATATCAGTTAATCAGTCAATTGAATTGGCAAAAAATTTTACTAAATTAAACTATAAATTTAGGCTAATGATTTTTGAAGATGGTGACCATTTTCTTAAAAATCATAGAAAAGAAGTTGATAAGCAAAGATGTAATTGGTATGAAAAGTATTTAAAGTAAATTCCATAAAATTAATTTGATATATTTCTATTACTTTTCATAAGATATAACTTCGATCATGGTTCGATAATTAATTCAAAACTGTTAAACTAGTTAACAGCCTATTTTTCAATTGATTTTTATTTTTTGAAAATCAATGAACAGAATTAAAACTTTAGTAAACCTATTTACCGCGGTAATTTTATTTTTTTCCTTGCTTTCTCTTTTAGGATGGGTAATTCACTTTAAACTTTTTACAAGCTTGAATGAAAACCTATTTCCGATGGGTCCTAATACATCAATTGTTTTTATTTTAATTTCAACCCTTATCATATTTTTAATCAATAACCTTAAAGTTTTAAAAATATATTTATTTATTATATTATTTTTTGCACTCTTGCTTTCGGGGATTAGATTTTTAGAATTTGTGTTCGATACGAGCTTAACCCCATCTCTTTTTATATTTTCAAACTTTGATAAAATGTCGTTTTTTACGTCGGCTAATTTTTTGCTGGCTATTCTCTCAGCATACTTTTTAATATTTAAATCTACAACTCCTATTTATAGAGGTATAGCCGGTGCATTGGGAATTTCAGTATGCTTTATAACATTAACTTTCTTATTCGGATATATTATTGGCTCACCTTTGTTTTATGTTGGGGTAAAAATGCCGACGATGGCATTAAATACAACCATATCATTTTTGCTGTTGGGAATAAATCTAATGCTGATTTATTACAAAAAGGATTTGGCAGATTCCCAAATAAAAAAACTTAAAATACCGTTAGAAAGGAAATTGATTTTATCATTCGGCTTAGCATTCTCTTTGATTGTTTCAATAATTTTAATTGCCTATGAAGGGACTTTAAAACTAAGAAATACAAATGAACAATTAACTGAATCATCTTACTTTACAGGGATTCTTAATGAAATTTCTTTTTTAATGAAAGATGCTTTAATAAGTGAACGGGGTTATGTTATTACCGGTAACGAAAATTACTACTTGATGTTTGATTCTAATTATAAAAAACTTACAGTGATACAAAATGTAATCAATGATTTAGGTCTAAAAAAAATTAATTATAAAGATAGAATTGATTCAGTTAAAATTATTTTGCAAAAGACGATTTCATTTTATAACCTGGTTTTGCAAACTAGAAAGAATGAAGGATTTGAAAAAGCTCAAACTATGATAGCTACAAACCACGGTGAAAACTTAATTGAGCAGATAGATTTTATATTAACTCAAATGAGGGGTAAAGAGAAAGCACTTTTATCATTTAAAAGAAAATGAAATTAAAAAAAGCATAAATAAAGATATAGTAATTTTCTCATTTTCAATTATAGTTGTTGTTTTAATTCTTACTGCAGCATTCCGCATAATACAAAAAGATTTATTCAACAAAGAAATGTATGAGGAAGAATTAAAAAGAACTAAAGACTTATTAAATTCAATAATTGAAAATATTCCTGCTATGATATTTTTGAAAGACGCCAAAGATTTAAGGTTTACTTTGTTTAATAAAGCCGGTGAAAAGCTGTTAGGTTATAATAGAACTGAGTTAATCGGTAAAAACGATCATGATTTATTTCCTAAAATTGAAGCAGATTTTTTTACCGCTAAAGACAGAGAAGTGCTTTCATCAAAAAAACTTTTGACCATTGAAGAGGAACATATTCAAACTAAAGACAAAACTAAAAAAACTTTGTATACTAAAAAGTTAGGGTTATTTGATGAAACAGGTAAACCTACTTACTTGCTTGGTATTTCAGAAGATATAACTGCAAGAAAGCAAATGGAAGCGGCAACATTAAAGTTGAATAAGGAATTAAAAGAGAGTAACCGGGAACTCGAATCATTTTCATATTCGGTTTCACATGACCTTAGGGCGCCAATTAGGCATATTAGCGGATTTCTAGATATATTGAAAAAAAATCTAGGCAATAACCTAGATGAAAAAAACAAAAGATACTTTAATTTGATTAAGGAATCCGCAAAGGAAATGGGTAAGTTAATTGACGACTTATTAACATTTTCCAAGATGGGAAGAACTGCAATTAATACTGAAGATGTAAATTTAAATTTAATTGTTAAAAATTCCATAAAAAAGCTTGAGCCGGATATTAGAAATAAAAATATAGATTGGCGATTAAATAATTTACCAACTGAGAAATGTGATTCATCACTTATTAAAGTTGTTCTTGATAATTTAATATCAAATGCTGTTAAATATTCTTCAAAGAAAGAAAAAGCAATAATTGATATAGGTTTTATTAAAGAAAATATAAAAGGAAATGTCATTTATGTAAAAGATAATGGTGTAGGGTTTGACATGAAATATTATGATAAATTATTCGGTGTATTTTCCCGGCTCCATAGCAATCATGAATTTGAGGGAACAGGTATTGGGCTAGCTACCGTGAATAAAATAATCTCTAAACATGGCGGGCAAGTATGGGCTGAAGGTAAGCTTAATGAGGGGGCAACATTTTATTTTACTGTATCTGAATTTAATATTAAAACTGAAAGCGAGAGCAAAAATTGAAAAACATTTTATTTGCTGAAGACAATACTAATGATGCTGAACTAACCTTGCTGGCTTTTAAAGAATCTAATATTTTAAATGATATTATTCATGTGACTAACGGTGAAGAAGCTCTTGACTATCTTAACTGCAGGGGAAAATTTGAAGGAAGGACTAAAGAAAATCCAATTGTTTCAATTATTGATTTGAAAATGCCTAAAGTTGATGGTATTGAATTACTTCGTGCTATTAAGACAGATGAACAATTAAAATCCATTCCAGTTGTAATTTTAACTTCTTCACGCGAAGAAATTGATTTAGTTAAAAGTTATGCGCTAGGCGTTAATTCCTATGTGGTAAAACCTGTTGACTTTGAAAAATTTATTCAGACTATTAAAGATCTTGGTATTTTCTGGGCATTAATAAATGAAACCCCCTCCGGGAATATGAAATAAATTGAGATATAAATGAAAAAACATTTACAAATTCTTCACCTTGAAGATAACCCTTTTGATGCAGAGCTTTTACAAGCTAAACTGAATGAAATGCAAGTTTCATACGATATAAAATTAGTGAACAATAAAAGCGATTTTATTAGGGCAATAAACCAAAATCAGTTTGATTTGGTTTTTTGTGATTATAAGATTCCATCTTTTTCAGGTAAAGAGGCATTGCAAATTGTTAGAGAAATAGATAAAGAAGTTCCGTTTATTTTTATTTCCGGAACAATTGGTGAAGAGAATGCAGTGGACTTACTTAAAAACGGCGCAACAGATTATATTCTTAAAGATAATACTACCCGTCTGCATTCGGCGATTAACAGAGCTTTGCAGGAAGTAGTAGAAAAAAATAAATTAAAAGAAGCCGAAATGCAGTTGATAACAGCTAAGGAAAAAGCTGAAGAATCAGACAGGCTTAAATCTGCATTTCTAAATCAAGTCTCACACGAAATAAGAACTCCTTTAAATATAATTTTAAATATTTCGGATATATTAAGAGAAGAATATAAGAGGGAAATGGATAAAGATTTATTAATTTTATTTGAAGGAATGGACAGCGCTGGAAAAAGATTAATGAGAACAATTGATATGATTCTTAATATGTCTTCAATGCAGGCTGGTTCTTACAAAGTTCATCATGTAAAATTTAATTTATCGGATGTGTTTCATAAAATAATAAATGAGTTTATTTCTACGGCCGAATCGAAAAGTCTTACTTTAAATTATCATTCGGATTTAAGTAAGCCGGTTATCTCCAATGATGAATATCTTGTATCACAATTATTTATTTGCTTATTGGATAATGCCTTGAAGTATACTTTAAAAGGAAGTGTTGATGTTTTAATATTTGAAGATGGTAATGATAAAATTTCTTTTTCAGTTAAAGATACCGGGATAGGCATAGCCGAAGAATATATACCGCATTTATTTAAGCCTTTTAGCCAGGAATCAATTGGTTACTCAAGAAAATTTGAAGGTAATGGGTTAGGGCTGGCTCTTGCAAAAAAATATTCTGAGCTTGTAAACGCCGATATTTTTGTGGAGAGTAAAAAGAACATAGGGACTACATTCACTGTAAGTTTCAATTCTAATTAATTACATTTACACATATATATAAATTTATTTAGGCGTATTGCTATGCAAAAAATTACAGTTTACGAAAAGCCTACCTGCACTACCTGCAGAAACGTTTCAAAAATATTAATTGAGAATGGTGTAGATTTTGACAAAGTGAATTACTATATAAAACCGTTTTCAAAAGCGAAACTAAAAACTTTGCTGAAGAAAATGGATTTAACGCCAGTAGAACTACTAAGAAAAAATGAAACAGCATATAAAGAATTATGATATTAAAAATAAAAATTATACAAATGAACAATTAATTAATTTAATGATTTCAAACCCGGATTTAGTGCAAAGGCCGATAGTTGAAAAAGGTGATGAAGCAATACTTGCCCGCCCGGCTGATAGAATTAAGGAATTGTTTTAAAAATATTTTATGTCGCATAATCATAACCACAATCATATTGACCTTGACAGCAAAAGCACTTCCAATATAAAAACTGCTTTCTTCCTTAATATCTTTTTCACAATTATCGAAGTGTGGGGTGGGTTTTGGACTAACAGCACTGCAATACTTTCTGATGCACTGCACGATTTAGGAGACAGCCTTTCACTTGGACTTGCCTGGTTTTTACAAAATAAATCAAAACAAAAAAGTAATGAGACATTTACATTTGGGTACAGAAGATTTTCGCTTTTGGGTGCACTAATTAATGGAATTGTGCTGGTCACTGGTTCAGTATTTATTTTGTCTGAAGCAGTTCCCAGGCTTTTTAACCCCGAACATACAAATGCAAGTGGCATGCTTTACTTTGCCATCGGGGGAATAATCATAAATGGTGCTGCTGTTCTCAAATTAAAAAGCGGCAAAAGCATGAATGAACGAGTAGTAACCTGGCATTTACTTGAAGATGTTTTAGGGTGGGTTGCAGTTTTGATAGTGAGTATTGTTTTGCTTGTAAAAGATATTCATATACTTGACCCGGCACTCTCAATTTTAATTACACTTTATGTTCTATTTAATGTTGTAAGAAATTTGAAGAAAACTATATTCATATTTTTACAAGGCGTTCCTGAAGAAATCAGCATAAAAGAAATTGAAAATAAAGTTAAGTCTATTAGTAAAGTTAAATCAACACATCACGCACATATCTGGTCACAGGATGGGGAACATCACGTTCTTTCAATTCATGTTGTTGTAGAAAATGTAAAAAACATGGATGAGATAATTGATATTAAACGTAAGATAAGGGAGTCGTTTAAAGATATGTCAATTGAACACGTAACAGTTGAAGTTGAATTGGAAGATGAAGATTGTTATATGAAAGAAGATTGCTGATTCCCTTTTAATCATACATTATTATTATTTGAGACTGCCTTTTTAATGAATCCTTTCCCAATACTATGAATCATATCCTTGTATTTTTTAATTTAACTTTTCAAGAGGCGGAAATGAAAAAGAATGTTGGTTCAGCAGACAAAGTAGTTAGAATTATTTTAGGTGTATTAATCCTTGGCTGGGGTATTGTTGGACAAAGCTGGTTAGGTTTAATCGGTATTGTTCCTTTGGCAACTGCTCTAATGGGAAGCTGCCCGGTTTATTCTTTATTAGGGCTTTCAACCGAAAAGAAAATTTAATGCTGAAAAGATAAAAGTTTAATAATTTTTCTTTCAAACTTTAATATGCTTGTGTAATTTTTTTTGTGCCGGATAGCTTCCGGCTTTTTATTAGGTATGAATTAAACATCTCCGGGTCATCCCAAAATATTTACCATTTGTCCCCTTTAATAAAACCCTTCCACTATATTTTTTGAGATCTCAATAAAAGTGAAAAGTAAATCAAGTCTAATCAAAAAATACTAAGGTAATAGTTATGAAAAGAAATCATTTTTTTCTCTTGTTAATTTTCTCTTCAGCAGTTTTATTTTTTAGCGCTTGTAATGAATCTATCAACGATTCTGTAAGCAGTTTACAATCATCAAATACAGCAGCAAAACTTTCCAAAGAACAAATTAGTAACCAGGTAATGAATAGTATGAGAAGAAATGGTCAAATTGAATATTGCGATTTTTTAGAAGTTAATGATACCACAGCTCACCGCGGAAATGATGATCACGGCGATAATCATGGAGATGACAGTACGAGCCATCATGGGGACGACAGTTCCGGGCATCATGGAAGTGATTACAAATGGGACGTGAAATTCGTCACGATAAATGGTGCAGTTGTGAAATTTGAATATAAATCCGATGGAACATTAAAAGAGATTCAAGGATTAACCGGGCCATTTAATTATGAATTAGATCCGGAAAATGGGGCGGTTGTTTACTCGGAAGCTAGAAGCAATGCTTTAGCAGCTAAAGATGGGAATATTGTTTATTGGAAATTAAAAAGAGAAGGAGATGGCTGGGAATATAGATTTTTAATAACGAACTATAATCAAGAATATGAAATTAGAATTGATGGTACAACGGGGAAGGTAACTCGTGTTAAGAATTAATAGCTCCGATATGTCCTCCAGATTCATACCGTCTGTTTGTACTTTTACAGGCGGTATGATGTTTTGCTTATATAAGGAATTCAACATAATAATACTTCCCAATAATTTAACAGAGGTGTAAAATGATAAAAAATCTTGGATCGATTGACAGAAGCATTAGGTTCTTTCTCGGATTGGCAATAGGTATTTTAGGAATAATCTTTAATAGCTGGTGGGGACTTGTTGGTATTTTACCATTTGCAACAGCTTTAATGGGAACATGTCCTGCATATTTATTATTTGGATTTTCTACAAAACAGAAAATTGAGGTTAAGAAAATAAAAATTTAAATCTTAAAGCATTTCAAGTGAGACTAATCTCAAGTGAGGTTCACCTCATGGGTGAGCCTCACTTTTAGTCTTACTTTTTATTTCAGCTCTTCTTCCGATAAACTCTTTTTATATTTTTCAAGATTCTTTATATGTTCTTCATCAAGCTTCGGATAATCAATATTTAATCTTGACATAGTTTCAGTGATAATATCTGAAACTGCTAAACGCATAAACCATTTTTTATCTGGCGGGAATTATAAACCAGGGAGCGTGAGTTTTACTTGTTGCGCTAATAGCTTCTTGATAGCACTTTTGATAATTATCCCAAAACGATCTTTCCTTTACATCGCTTTCAGAGAATTTCCAGTTTTTTGATGGGTCATCTATTCTATCTAAAAATCGTTTCTTTTGTTCATCCTTTGACACATGAAGAAAGAATTTTAAAATAATTGTTCCATTATCGTTAATATATTTTTCAAAATTATTTATTTCATTATACCGCCTTTGCCAGATATTTTTTCCGATTAACTCTTTGGGAATTCTTTGATACCGGAGGAGGTCATGGACTCTAATAACCAGTACCTCTTCGTAATGCGAACGGTTAAAAATTCCTATTCGGCCTCTTTCGGGCAAGGCTTTGTTTATTCTCCATAAAAATGGATGATCTAAATCTTCTTGCGAAGGCTGCTTAAAGCTGAAAACTTGAGTTCCCTGTGGGTTCAATCCGCTCATTACATGTTTAATGGTTCCGTCTTTTCCGGCAGCATCCATCGCCTGGAAAATTATGAGCATTGAATATTTATCATCAGCGTACAGCTTACCCTGCAATTCAGTAAGCTTCTCAATGTTTTTCTTTACGAGTTTTTTTGCTTCTTTCTTATCTATTGAATCTGTATCAAAAGTTGTAGGTATTTTTGAAAGTAAGATTTTTGAATCCGGCTTGGCAATAAATTGATCATAATACATAATGCTCCTGCAAAATAAAAAAGGGATAATTAAATTATAAAATAAATATTCTATATCTAACTATCCCTATCAAATTAATGCAGATTTTATTTTTTATTCAAAACATTATCTTGCATTAGCAAATTGATTTTTTGCCGGCGTAAATTTTACGACCTTACTTTTAATTGGTTTTACTGTTCTTAAATATTCATAAATATCACCAAGATCTTCTTCTGTCATACCAGCAAAGAGTGTCCAGGGCATAACAGTATTGAATTCTTTATATGCATTAGCAGGAATATGCTTTGCACTATCGGAAGCAAATGATTTGAACCGTGATATAAACATTTCTTTTGTCCATGGGCCAATTCCTGTTTCCATATCAGGGGTTATATTAGCAGTTCTTAAAATGCCGCTTGGCAATGGCCATTCATGCCCGCCGGCGAATTCCATTCCTTTTATTGGAGCACCTTTATCTACAGGAGTATGACAATCTGCACAAGAGGCTATAGTAGTTAAATATTTTCCATATTCAATTGGATTATTTTTATCAACAGGCTTAGAAGCTTTATATGTTTGCAACGGCAAAGTTTTAATAATCAAATTCACCGGGAAATTTATTTTAGAATCCGGAACTTCATTTTTAATTGGCTTTAAAGTTTTAAGGTATGAAATGATTGATTCCAAATCATACTTTGATAGATGATTAAAATTCATATAAGGCATCATAGGAAACATGGCTTCATCTTTCTTACTAATGCCCATAGTTATTGCCCTTAATAACTCTCCATCTGACCAGTTTCCCAAAGCTGCGGGTGTAATATTCTTTGCATAAATGGTCCCTGGGAGGCCAAGGGATTCATCAAATTTTTCACCGCCTTTTCCTTCCGTACCGCTAACAATAGGGCCTGCAAATCTCATCCAATCCCTGGTTGAATGACAGTCCATACATATTGTTACATGGTTTGCTAAGTATTCACCTCGGGCTATTTTTTCAGGTGTTGATATAATTTTTATATTGGGAGGCGGACTAACTTTGGGGTAAGTGCTGTTAAAATAAATTAATGCGACTATCAGTCCGATAATTATAACGGAAACAATAATCCCGCTGACTTTTAAAAGTTTTTTCATAAATAATCCTATCGAATAAATTATGTTATTTGTTAAAATATATTAATGCGAGAATGGTATAAGTTATGGCGCCTAAACCGTACCATATTAAGGTGTGCTTTAAAGCCCTTATCTCTTTATTAGCTTTTTCAATCCCCTCTATTCTAAATGCTTTTCTTAACTCATACATATCAAGAATCCTTATTATTATTTGCCAATAATCACTTGTAGTGATTTATTATTTTTCTGCTGAACTTGTATAAATCAGCGCCTGGAAAAGTTTTTTTTGGATGCTCAAAATTAAATAGAAGGTGTATGGTTCGAAATAGATAAGCTGAACTATTCTTTAAGCAATTTCATGTAAAATGATGATTTTTTATAGATAGAATAGACTATACGGGTAATCAGCAAATAATGGAAATAGAATTTGATTCTATTTTTTGAAAGTTACTCTTTCCTTTAGTGCTTTTGCAACAGCTTGAGATTTGGAATGTACATGCAGCTTGTCATAAATGTTTCTTATGTGCGCGCGGACGGTATAAGTGCTTAAAAATAATTTTTCTGCAATCATTTTATTATCATAACCTCTGGTAAGAAAATCAAGCACTTCAAGCTCGCGTTCAGTTAGATTATAATCTGCTTTAGGAGGCGGTAAATGATGTTTGAACATCTCCAAAACTTTTCTGGCTATATGAGGCGACATAGGAGACGCTCCGCCAAAAGCTTGTTCAACCATATCGGTAACTTGAGCAGGCATTACAGGTTTTGCCACATATCCGCAGGCACCTGCACAAATTGCCTGAAAAACATTTTCATCATCTTCAAAAACGGAAAGAATAACTATTTGAACATGAGGGTGCTGTTTTTTTAGAATGTCGGTTGCTTCAATTCCATTCATACCGGGAAGTTCAATATCCATTAATACTACATCCGGTATTTTATCGTCAAATGCCTCTATTAAACCTTCTGCTGTTTCATAAGTGCCAACTACTTTAAAAGAAGGTGACGAACTGAGAACGTATGCAGTTCCCATCCTTAAATCTTTATTGTCATCAACAATTGCAACGGCTATTGGCATTTTATTTTTGTTTTTATTTTCGATAATTCCACATCGTAAAAATTAACATAATATAAGTGTTCTTCAATAGTTCATTTGTTCTATAATTACAAGTCAAGTATAATAGTTATTATCGTTCCCTCGTTTGATTTTGAAATTACATCTAACCTTCCATGTAGATCATCTACTCTTTTCTTCATCGTCGTACGACCTTTTCCTTCATAATGCTTTGCGATATCGAAACCTATGCCGTTGTCTTTAATAATAACTTTAAGATGGCCGCCGTTATAAGTCACTGCTAATGAAATTTCATTTGCTTGCGAATGTTTAACTGCGTTATTAATTCCTTCTTTTAAAAGCAGCCATAGATTTTTACGTTGTTCCGGCGAAAGGTTTTCCGATGGCAACAATTCTTTTTCAGGAAGAATAAATTTAAATGAAATACTTTTTGCCCTGCAAGTGCTTATGCATGCATCCCTAATCCTTAATAAAAGATTATGAATAGTTTCGGTTTTAGGGTCAATAGCCCAAATTATATCGCGAATAGCAACAACTGATTCCTGCGAAAGAGAAATAATTCTATCCAGAAGCTGGGGCATTGCCGTTGAAGTTTTTGTAAGACTATTTGATTCATCTTGAATAATTTTGCTGAACATTGCAATGCTGCTTAAGTTCGAAGCAATTTCATCGTGTAAATCTGCAGCAATACGGGTACGAAGACGTTCCATTTCCAGTAGTCTATTTAATCTATAGCGGAAAATCATAAATATAATTGCAATAACCAAAAGTATACACAAAGTTATAAACCACCATGTCAACCAGAATGGGGGAATAATCCTTATGTCTAACGGCACTGTTTTTTCTATCCATCTATTAACCCCATTACTTGCTCTTACTCTAAATTTATACCGTCCCGGGTCCAGGTTTGTATAATAAGCAACTCTTCTGCTTTTTGCATTTATCCAGTTTTTATCAAAACCTTCAAGCATGTATTCATATTGAATTTTATCAGGCCGAATAAAGTCTAATGCAGCATAATCAATTGAAAACACATTTTGATTGTAGTTTAGTTCAATTGATTTAAGATCAGATATTGCTTTGTTGAGTTTTAATTCCTTATCAAATACTTTAAATGATTTGATGATTAATGGTGAGTTAAATTTATTTATATAAATACTGTCCGGATTAAAAATAGTAACACCTATATTTCCACCAAGAATAATATTCCCGTTTCTTAATTTAGCTGCAGCTAAACTAAATTCCTGGCTGCCAAGCCCATCTTTAATATCAAAATTGATGAATTTTTTTGTTTCCGGGTCAAACTTTGAAAGCCCTTTTCCTGTGCTTAACCAAAGATGCTTATGATTATCTTCGATAATTCCGAATATTGAATTATCCGGCAATCCCTGTAATTCACTGTAATGATAAAACTTTTTATTTTTTCTATCGAATTGATTTAATCCTCCCCCCAGAGTGCCAATCCACATCATTCCGTTTTTATCTTCATAAATACAATTTATTGTATTGCTGCTAAGTGAATAAGGGTTATCCGGATTGTATTCATATCTTTTAAATTTATCTATATTTCTCAAGTAAAGATTAAGTCCGCCCGCATTAGTTCCAATATATAGATTTTTTTCGTGGTCTTCATAAAAACATGTAATTAACTCGTCACTTATGCTAGTTGAATCAGATGGTATGTAATGATAATGACTAAATTTATCTTTGTTTATATCTTTGCGATTTAATCCACCGCCCCAGGTTCCGGCCCAAAATACTCCGAAACTGTCCTGGAAAATAGTAGAAATATTATTAAAACTAAGGCTTTGTGGATCATTAGCTGTCAAATAATAATTGTGAAATATTTCCTTAGACCTGTCGAATTTATCCAGCCCGGCAGCTGTTGCTATCCACAAATTTCCTTCGTTATCTTCTATGGTTTTCAACACAATATCACTTGATAAGCTGCTGTAATTGCGGGGAATATTTCTGTAAGTCTTAAATGTATTTTTAATTCTGTCATATTTTACTAATCCGCTGTTCCATGTGCCAATCCATATAATTCCGTTCTTTGCTTCATAAACAGAATTTATGTCATTAGAAACAATGCTGGTCGGATCGTTGGGATTATTTTGAATATTCTTAAAATTTTGTTTGCTGGCTATATATTTATTAACTCCATCGGAAGTTCCTATCCATAAAACACCGGACCTATCTTCATATAAAGCCTGAATCCAATTATCATTAATTGTTAATTCTTTTTTAGGGTCATGATGGAAATTCATAAATGTTTGAGATTTTCTATTAAACCTGCTTAACCCGCCGTCATAAGTGCCCGCCCAAATACTCCCGGTTTTGTCCTGGGCTAATGAAATAATCGAGCTATGGCTGATAGTTGAATTATCTTTCGGATCGTTTAAATATTGAATATATGAACCGTCTTTTTTATTGAACCTGATTAACCCTTCTCTGATTGAACCAAGCCATAATTGTCCATCTATCCTATCTTCAATAATTGCTTTAATTCTTGAATCATGATGATAAGGATTACCGCTTTCAAACAAAAAGTTTTTGAACGTGTTGTTGAACCTGTCAAATCTAACTAAACCGCCGCCCCACGTTCCAAGCCACATAATACTATCTTTATCTTCGTAGATGGCATTAACTGCATTTTGACTTAAGCTGTTGGGATTATTGGGATCGTGTTTAAAATGAGTGAAGGTTTTATTTTTAATATCAAACTTATCTAATCCTCCACTCGTTCCAATCCATAAATAGCCGTCTTTATCCTGGTAAAGAGTCCAAACGCGATTGTTAACAAGGCTGTTATTATCGTAAGCATTATTTCTGTAGTCAATAAATACTTTCTTATCTCTATCGAAAAAATAAATTCCGCTGCTATGGGTGCCAATCCATAAATTTCCCGAAGTATCTTCTACTATTGCTTGAACCCAATTGTCTGATAGGGAGGTTGAGTCGAATGGATTATATTTGTAAACAGTAAAGTTGTAACCATCATATTTATTTAAGCCGCCTTGCGTACCAATCCAGATAAAACCCTTACTGTCTTGTGTAATACAAAATACTGTGCTTTGAGAAAGCCCGTCTTCAGTTGAAATTCTATCAAACTTAAAATCACCTTCCGAAGCATAAATTAAAATATGGCAGGCACTGAGGATGATTAATCCGGCAATTAATTTTATATTAAAATACTTTTGGAATAAATTATTTAGCTTAATTAAATTGTTCGGCATTTAACAGGTTTATAATTAATAGTAAAAATTAAAATATTATTTTTATGTTTGAAAATTATATTAGGAAGAGAATTAAATCTTAATTTTTCTAAATTCTAAGATCAGAATTATTGTTTTATAAATAAAAGCAATATATAAACATCATAAAATACAAAAGATTTTATGAATTTTTAATAAAATAACTCCACTATCAATTATTTTTTTCACATATTAAAAACATAAAATGAATAAAAAACAAAAAAACAGGTGCGGCTGGGCAACTAACGATCCATTATATCTTGAATATCATGATAAAGAATGGGGAATCCCGGTTTCATGAAGATAGAAAACTTTTTGAAATGATTATTTTAGAAGGTGTACAAGCCGGCTTAAGCTGGATAACTATTTTAAGAAAAAGAGAAAACTACCGAAAAGCATTCGATAATTTTGATGCTGTAAAGATATCAAAATACAAACCAGCAAAAATTGAAAAGGCTTTTAAATGATGCCAGGAATTATCAGGAATAAATTAAAAATTAATGCGGCTGTTCAAAATGCAAAAGCATTTTTAGAAATTCAAAAGGAATTTGGAAGCTTTGATAAATATATATGGCAATTTGTAAACGGTAAACCCAAAATAAATTCGTTTAAAAGTTTAAAAGAAGTTCCTGCTAAGACAATAGGAATCCGACGAAATGAGCAAAGCGTTGAAAAAGAGAGGATTTAAATTTGTTGGATCAACAATTTGTTATGCATATATGCAGGCAGTTGGAATGGTTAATGACCATGTTGAAGGATGCTTTAAATTTAAGGAAATAAGTAAAAAATAAATTAAATAGTTTTATCAGGTGCTTTGTAATTTTTCATCTTGTCAATTAATAAAGCCGGGTCATTTTCTATTAAAATCATTTCTCTGAAAACAGGCAATACAAATTTTTCATCCACAACATGATTTAAAAATGTAATTAAATGGTCAAAATAATTTTCTATATTTAAAATTGCACAGGGCTTTTTATGAATGCCTATTTGTGCCCAGGTCCAAATTTCAAAAAATTCATCCAGTGTGCCAATTCCACCAGGCATTGCTATAAAGCCGTCCGACAATTCTGCCATCAAAGCTTTTCTTTCGTGCATTGAATTTACAATCCTTAAATCCGGAATTCCCAAATGAGCTTTTTCTTTTTCAACCAATGCTTTAGGAATTACGCCGATTACTTTTCCCTTTAATTGCAGCATTTCATCAGCTATCTCACCCATTAAACCAAGACGTCCGCCACCGTATACTAACGTCAAATTATTATCTACCAGTACTTTTGCAAGCTCTCTTGCTGCAGAGATAAATGCACCGTTATTGCCTAAGTTTGATCCGCAAAACACGCTGATTCTTTTCAAATGATTCTCCCTCATTTAGAAATAAAAATATTTTTTTCTTCTTAAAATTTACATTTAAATTTTCTAATCTGAAAAAATTGTAACGGTAATTTGTGGTTAATATGTTGTAATATTTTTTTATATTTGATCGGTTAATCATTTTAGGAAATAATTATTAAATATAATATTGACAAAAAATCTTTATATAGGAGTAAAAAAAATGATTAGTAAAGATTTATTAGATATTCTTTGCTGTCCTGAAACAAAAGCTGATCTAGTTCTTGAAGGAAATACATTAGTTTCAACTGATAAAGAAACCAGGCGGCGATATAGAATTGAAGATGATATTCCAATCATGTTAATTGATGAATCGGAACAATTAAGCCTTGAAGAATGGGAATCAATAATGAAAAAGCACGGAAAGAAATTTAATTTCATTTAATTTACACGATTGTAATTATCAATGTCTTACATTGCTGCATTTAATTCTTTTAAAGTTAAACCTTTCATTTAAATTTTCAATTAAGCACCTAAAAAGATTTTAATTAAATGATTATCTTATATAGGTAAATTATTTTTTAGAAATTACTTAAATTTAAAAATATGGATCCAATAAATATTATTGCGGGACTAAATTTAATTGCAACATTCGGGGCAAATGTATCGGGGGCAAAAAAAGGACTTCGTTCTGTTGTCGGAGCTGCTAAAGATAAACCCAAAACATATCTTCAAAATTTACCTCTGGTTTTAGCTACTTTAACATTAATTGGCTTAGTGTTGGGAATATTTCAAATTAGGAACATTGGAATACACTCAGGAGAATTATACTTTACGATTAATTGGTCTTGCTGTTTATATTGTATTTTCATGGATTCAGGTTTGGGCTTATAAAACTTTAGGAGAAAATTATTCGCAAGAAATTGTTATCTTCAAAAATCATAGCCTTAGTTGTAAAGGGTCCTTTTAAATTTGTAAGGCATCCTCAATATATTTCACAAATTCTTATGGATTTAGGTGCAAGCTTTGCAGTTATGAGCTATATGATTTTGCCAATTGCATTATTCCAAATTCCATTTATAATTTTCAGAGCATCGATTGAAGAAAAATTGATGAACAAACATTTTGGAGAAGAATTTAAGGCATATAAAACTAAATCAGGTTTTATGATTCCTTTTATTGGATAAGCTTTTAATGATTAGTCTGAATAAAATTTTACACAATTCCTTAAGCGGAATTATTTTCATTTTGCTCTTTTGTTCCTTTCAATCATTTGGGCAGTCAATTACAAGATTGGAAGTTATAACTGCAATCGGCAGCAATTTTATTTCCGCTCAAAGTAAAGATGGAACAATTTATTTTTCAATTTCACAATTTGCGGATGCTCTTTCCGAAAATTATAAATTCAACAAAGACACCAAAAAAATTAAAATAGACTTTGACCGGAAGAAGCTTTAAAAATAACGGCACAAAATCCATTTTATGTTTTAATTGATACAAACCAAAAAATTTAAGGCTATACAAATTCCGGTAAACACATTTGTCAGCAATAATGAAATTTATATTCCTTTGTTTTATTCTTTAGATATTTTACAGGAAGCATTGGGAAGACAATTAATTTTTAATGGGCCTAATAGATTGATTTTAGGAAGAGCTTTAGATCCCGAAGCTGAAAGTGAATATACAACCGGAGAACAAAACTCCGAAGAATTACGGCAAAATGAAAACCGCCGGAAGAAAATATAACACCAAAAAATTATAATATTTCCAATCTGACATTAGATGAAAAAGCTAATGGTACCTTAATAAGACTAAAGTGTGATAAGAAAATTTCTACTTATAACAGTTCATATAAAAGTAATGTTTTAACTATCATCTTAAAAAATTGCAGTGCTGATGCTAATGCATTAAATCGAGTTAAAGATGAAGGATTGGTTAAAGAATTAAATGTAAGCAACATTAAATCTGATGTAGTAATACAAATTAAAGTTGGGAAAGAATATTCAACCAGCGAAGTTATAAATGCATCAGGCAGCAATGATATTTTAATTACCCTGCACAATAAAGTATTTTCCAATAATAATGAAAAAGAAAAAAATAAACAGAAATGGGATTTTGATGTCATCGTTCTTGATGCCGGCCATGGAGGACATGATTCCGGTGCAATTGGAGTAAATGGTGTAAGAGAAAAAGATGTAAATCTTGGAATTACATTAAAGCTTGGTAAATCTGCTTGAAAAAAATATGAAAGATGTTAAAGTAGTTTATACAAGGAAAACTGATAAATTTGTTGAACTGTATAAACGTGGGCAAATTGCAAATGAAAATGACGGAAAACTATTTATTTCGATTCACTGCAATTCAACACCAAAAAAACCAACAAATGCATCCGGATTTGAAGTTTATTTATTGCGCCCAGGCAGAACCAAAGAAGCGATTTCAATTGCGGAGAGAGAAAACAGCGTAATTCAATATGAAGATAATCCCGGCAGATACAAGGCGTTAACAGATGAAAATTTTATTTTGGTTTCAATGGCTCAGTCTTCTTATATGAAATATTCCGAAAAATTTTCTGATATTATTAAATAAGGAATTTAGTAAAGATATTTCTGTCCCTTCAAGGGGAGTAAAGCAAGCTGGATTTTATGTTTTAGTGGGAGCTTCTATGCCGAGTGTGTTAATTGAGTCAGGGTTTCTTTCCAATAAAAAAGATGCAAATTATTTAAAAAGCGCAAAAGGCCAGCATGCAATTGCTAAGTCTATTTTCGAAGCTGTTAAAAAATTCAAAGACCATTATGAAAAAGCTATGGACTCAGATTCATAAATTTCTTCAATTTTTCAAACCGCTCATCACACTAAAAGTTAGTCTTATCACACAATAAAAAATTAGAATAAAATTTCTATTGACACGTGAAATTTTTTGCCTTATGTTTGGAAACCAAATAAACAATAATTGGTTTCCTAATAAAAAAATGGTAAAATAAGGAAAATATAAGCGATAATTCGAATACCTAAAATGGAAACTAATAATACATAATCGGTATCTTAAGAAGGAAAGTAGAGAAAAAAATGCATACAGAAATTGAAATAAAAGACAGGATCCTAAAAAATCCTATGAACTGTTTAACTCAGTTTGGCTTTAATAAAGTAACTATGCAGGAAATTGCGAGACAGCATAGGAATGAGTAAAAAAACACTTTATAAATTTTTTGAAGGTAAGGAACAGATAATTAAAGAAATTATAGAAAGTAAAAAATGTGATATAGATGATTACCTGGAAAAACTATGGGCAAATGAAAGCCTAGACTTTATTGAAAAGATATCTTCAATGATGAATTTTATTAGAACTCAACTGCCAAATATGCGGGGGCCTTTATTTGAAGATTTGAAAAAAAATATTCCAGAGATCTGGGCTGAAGTCAATGAATCAAGAAAAAAATATATTCGTGAAAAATATTCAAGATTAATTAAGGGAAGGAATTAAGAAAGGTTCAGTAAGAAAAGATTTGGATGAAGAAGTTGTTATGCTTATTTACATAAGTGCAATACATAATATTTTGGTTCCCGAAGTCCTTTCGGAATTGCCTCTAACCGCAGAGCAGGTTTTTGATACAATAGTTTCAACTTTATTCATAGGAATTTTCACTGATGAAGGACGAGAAAAATATCAAAATCATTTAGTGGAAGAAGAACAAAAATCAAATAGTTAGAGAATAAGTGATCAATTGAAAATGAAAGATAAGGAGAATATAACAAGTGAAGTTAAAATTTCAAAATATAATATTATCTTGTCAGTTTTTTACTTCTGACATATAATTTATCGTTAGCGCAGGAAGTTAAGAAGCTTACCTTGGACGAAAGTGTAAAAATTGGTTTGGAAAACAGTGAAGAAATCCATTCAGCTACAATGGAGAGTTACTTCTGCCGATGCACGATTAGGTGAAATGAATGCTGTAAGATTACCTTCACTTTCACTAAATGCAAATTATACAAGATTGAGTCCCATTGACCCTTATTCAATATCAACTCCATTTGGAGATTTTGAACTTAATCAAAATATAGTAAACACCTATGGCGTTAAGCTTACTCTTCAGCAGCCTATTTTTACAGGCTTCAAGTTAAAAGCTAACTCAGATATTGCTGAGTACAATTTGGAATCTGTGAAAGAAGATTTTAATCGCGATAAAAATGATTTGGTGTATAATATTAAAAAAGCTTACTGGAATTTATTCAAAGCAAATGAAGTTAAAAAAGTAATTGATGAAAATGTTGAACAAACAAAAGTACATTTAAAAGATGTGCAGAATTTTTATGACCAGGGTTTGGCAACTAAAAATGAATTGTTAAAAGTTCAGGTTCAATTGGCAAATGCAAAGCTAAAACAAATTGATGGAAACAATGCAGTGCAGAATTGCAATAATTAATTTAAATAATATAATAGGATTACCGCTTTCAACAAAAATTGATATTGCTGACACGGTAAATCCTGAATGAAAAGTGACAATGATGATTTAGATGTGCTGGTAAATAAAGCCTATGAAAAGCAGGCCGGAATTGAAATCAATGGAATTTAAAATTAAGGCTACTGAATCCGGAATTACAATGGCGCAATCAGGATGGTTCCCTCAAATATATTTAACCGGGCGATTACAATTATGCTCGCCCTAATCACAAGAATTTTTCCAACGGAAGATAAATTTAAAGGAACCTGGGATGTAAATGTTACTGCTTCATTTAACTTGTGGAACTGGGGTGCAACTTCAGACCAAACCACACAGGCTGAAGCAACTTATGAACAGGCTAAAGATTCATATAAAACTTTAAAAGATAATGTTACGCTTGAAGTAACAAATAATTATTTGGAAATGATGCGCTCTAAAGAAAGTATTGCAGTTGCAAATGATAATGTAAAACAGGCAGAAGAAAATTATAGAGTTACAGATCAGCAATTTAAAAATGGATTAACACTTAATTCAGAATTACTCGATGCAGAAGTTGCTCTGCTTCAAGCTAAAACAAATTATGTGCAGTCTTTGGTTGATTACGAATTAGCTGTTGCACAATTAGAAAAATCAATTGGTAAATAAAAAGAGATTAAAGCATAAGGAAAGGTTAATAAAATGAAAAAGTTAAAATATTTTTTGATTGCCTTTGTGATAGTTGGCGGAATAATTGCCATCCTATTAAATAATAAAGCAAAGCTTCAGGCAAAAAGTAAAAATGAAAAAATAGATGCTTACCCTGTAAGTGTTGCTGCAGTTCAAAATAAAGCTGTTGAAAGAAATCTTGATTTAGTTGGAACTATTGATGCTAATAATGATGTAGCTATTGTTTCAGAAGCTGAAGGTAAAGTGGTTGGTGTTTATGCAAAAGTTGGAGACTATAAAGCAAAAGGTTCAACTTTAATTCAGCTTGATGACGAATTAAAATTGGCTGCTTTCAAAACAGCAGAAGTAAATTATGAAAAAGCTAAAAAAGATTTTGAAAGATACGAAGCTCTTTATCAGCAAAAAGCTGTTACCGATGCTCAAAGAGAATCTATTAAGCTTGCTTATCAATCTGCCGAAGCTCAATACATTGTAGCTAAAAAAGAATATAGCAATACAAAAATTACAGCACCTATTTCGGGTGTTGTAACTTCAAGAATAGTTGATATGGGTGATTATGTTAAAAAAGGTACTCCGGTTGCAAACATTGTTGACATTGCAGAATTAAAAGTAAAATTAAATGTTGGCGAAAAAAATGTATTCCAGCTTAAAGTCGGGGACCCTGTTGAAGTAAGCACAGATATATATCCCGGTATAACTTTCAAAGGAAAGATTTCAACAATAAGTGATAAAGGCGATGAAGCACATACTTATCCGGTAGAAATATCACTTCCAAACAGTAAAGAGCATCCGTTAAAAGCCGGAATGTTTGGTACAGTGTTAGTTTCAATTCAAGTTCTAAAGGGAAATAATTATTTATCCCGAGAGATGCATTAATCGGAAGTGTAAAAGATGCTCAAGGTATTTGTTGTTGAAAATGGCACTGCTCATTTAAGAAATATTATTGTTGGTAGCACATTCGATAAAAATCTTGAAGTATTAAAAGGATTAAAAGCAGGTGAAACCGTTGTTGTAAACGGTCAAAATAATCTTGTGGATAATTATAGAGTAACGATAGTTCAATAAATAATTAGTCATAGTTGAAATCGTTTCAGCATCTCCAGAAAAGAGAATCATAAATTATTATAGACTAATTAAATAAATTAGAAGGTATAAGAAAATGACGATAACAGAACTTGCAATAAAAAGGCCAACACTTATAGTGGTTATATTTGCCGCGTTAAGTGTCCTGGGTATATACAGCTATACCCAGCTAAGTTACGAATTGCTGCCGAAAATAGCACCGCCGGTACTTACTATTACTACCGTTTATCCCGGTGCTTCACCAAATGAAGTTGAAACATCGGTTACAAAACCAATTGAAGATGCTATTTCTTCTCTTGATGAAATTGATGCGGTTAATGCAACTTCATCGCGAAGGTGTTTCTTTTGTAATGGTGAATTTCCTTCAATCGGCAGACATAGATGTTGCTCTTCAAAATGCGCAAAGAAAAATAAATGAAGTTGTATCCCAGCTTCCGGCTGATGCTAAAGCTCCGACTATTTCAAAATTTGCACTTGATGAAATTCCGGTATTAAGAATGGGTGTTACAAGCAAAATGCCGTCAACTCAATTTTACCAGTTCATTAAAGATAGGATTCAGCCGAGGCTGGCAAAACTTGCAGGAGTTGGACAAATTACATTAGTCGGTGGTGATGAAAGAGAAATAAAAGTAAACTTGAATGCTGATAAAATTCATTCTTACGGTTTATCAATTCTTCAAGTTGTACAGGCAGTAAAAGCTTCAAACTTGGATTATCCTACCGGAAAAATTGAGGACAGTAAAGACCAGTTGGTTGTAAGAATAGCAGGAAAACTTGAAATCAGTTGATGATTTAAGAAACCTTGTGATTTCTCAATCAAAAACCGGTAGTGATATAAAGTTGAACGATGTCGCCGAAGTTGAAGACGGGCAAAAAGATTACACCACAATAAATAGAATTAATGGAAAAACTTCCGTAGGTGTTTTAGTTCAAAAACAAACTGATGCAAACGCAGTTGATGTAGTTAAGCTTGTAAAGACAGAACTCACTAAAATTGAATCAGATTATAAAGCTGAAAATGTTAAATTCGATATTGCACAGGATGGTTCTCAATTTACACTTGATGCCGCAAACGGTGTTAAGTTTGATTTATTGCTTAGCAGTAATTCTTGTTGCAATTGTAATGATGTTATTCTTGCACAGTCTTCAGAGATTCATTTATTGTGATGCTTGCAATTCCTGCTTCCATGATTTCAACTTTTATAGTAATGTACATGTTCGGTTATACATTGAACTTAATGACCTTGCTTGGTCTATCGCTGGTGGTTGGTATTCTTGTGGATGACTCAATAGTTGTACTTGAAAATATTCATCACCATCTTGAAAAAGGTGAGCCAAAAAGAGCTGCAGCTTTAAAAGGAAGAAATGAAATCGGCTTTGCAGCATTGTCTATTACTATGGTTGACGTTGTTGTGTTTGTTCCACTTGCATTAACCGGCGGCTTGATTGGAAATATAATTAGAGAATTTGCAGTTGTAGTAGTTATATCAACTTTATTAAGCCTTTTTGTTTCTTTTACTGTTACCCCGGCTTTGGCTTCAAGGTTAGGAAAGATTGAAAAGTTATCTAAAAATTCTTTAATGGGAAAATTTGCACTTGGGTTTGAATCTTTATTTAAAAAGTTAGTTGAAAATTATCTTCAAGTATTAAAATGGGCTTTAAATAATAGATGGAAAGTAATTGCGGCATCGGGAGTTCTTTTTATACTTGCTTTGGGTTTAGCTCCTGCAGGATTTATTGGAAGCGAGTTTATAACTCAATCAGACCGTGGTGAGTTTGCGGTTATATTAGAAACCAAGCCAGGCGCTTCCCTTGAAAATACTAACCTGGTTACTCAGAAAGTTGAAAGATATATAACTAATCTACCTGAAGTTAAAAAAGTGTTTGTTACTGTAGGTGCTTCTAATGAAGGCTTGCTGGGACAATCTTCAAATAATTCTTCTGAACTTGATGTAGCTTTGGTTCCAAAAGACCAAAGAGATATTTCTACTGACGGTGTTGGAGAAAAGATAAAACTATATGCTCAAAAAATCCCCGGGTTGAAAGTCCGTGTTAACCCAATAGGAATTTTTGGAACAGCAAACCAAACTCCAATACAATTAATTGTAAACGGCCCGAACAGAGCTGATGTTGAAAAAGGTGCCGATATTTTAATGAAAACTTTACAAAATATTCGTGGGACTGCAGATGTTAGATTGTCTGCCGAAGAAGGTAAGCCTGAAACTCGTGTGGATATTGACAGGCAAAAATTAGCGCAATTCGGATTAACGATTGCAGATGTAGGTGCTGCATTACGTGTGGCCCTAACCGGAGACGACGATTCAAAATTTAGAGATGGCAACGATGATTACGATTTAAGAATTGTGCTGGACAAATTTGACCGTTCGACAATATCGGATGTTAAAGATCTTACTTTCTTAAATAAAAAGGGGCAGGCAATCGAGCTTCAGCAGTTCGCGGATATTTATCAAACAACTGGGCCGACAAAATTGCAAAGAAGAAATAGAATAAATTCAATTACAGTATTTGCGCAGGTTAACGGTAGGCCGAGCGGAAGTATTGGTGCTGATATTAAAACCGCATTAGCAAAAGGAATCCTTCCTTCAGGTGTTGATGTTGCTTATGAAGGTGATTTGAAGAATCAGGCCGAATCATTCGGAAGTCTTGGACTGGCAATGATGGCGGCTATACTTTTTGTTTACATGGTAATGGTAGCTTTGTATGATTCATATATTTATCCATTTGTAGTCCTTTTATCAATACCGGTTGCAATGGTTGGTGCATTCTTAGCATTAGCTTTGACAATGAAGACATTAAACATTTTTTCTATTCTTGGTATAATAATGTTGATTGGATTGGTTGGTAAGAACGCTATTCTACTGGTGGATAGAGCAAATCAAATGAGAAAAGAATTAGGAATGAATGTGTTTGATGCTTTGATGGAAGCAGGCCATAGCAGAATAAGGCCTATACTTATGACCACAACAGCAATGGTAATCGGTATGCTTCCGTTAGCCTTAGCAACTGACTCGGGCTCCGAATGGAAATCCGGTTTAGCATGGGCAATTATAGGCGGCTTGTTAAGCTCAATGTTTTTAACTCTTATTTTAGTTCCTGTAGTTTATACTATGATGGAAAACTTAAAAATAAAAGTGCCGGCATTAGGAAGAAAAATATTCGGCAGAAAAAACCGCGAAGATGTTGTGCTAGATTATCAGGATTAAATATGATTGTAGAGGCGTTTAATTAAACGCCCCTACATTTTTACATAAACCCAATTTCTTTAAGAAATTGGGTTTATAATTTTAAATGCTTTTTATTTTTTTCGCCTTGTTATGCTAAACTTGTTTCAGCATCTTTTTGATGAAAGAGAATGACAATAGATTCCGAAACAAGTTCGGAATGACACACTTTTATTTCTTCAACATATCTTTAAATATCTTTTCAAACTTTTCAACTTTTGGAGTAATCACAAAAGCACAATATCCTTGATTCGGATTATTATCATAATATTCCTGGTGATAATCTTCAGCTTTATAAAAATTAGTGAATGGAGAAATTTCAGTTACAATCGGGTCTTTCCAAATCTTCTCATCTTCTAATTTCTTTTTATAAAATTCTGCTTTTTCTTTTTGAGCTTCATTGTGATAAAAAATAACCGACCTATATTGTGTCCCAACATCGGCACCTTGCCTATTTAAAGTAGTCGGGTCATGTGTCTTCCAGAATATTTCAAGAAGTTTGTCATAAGAAATTACATTCGGGTCAAAAGTAATTTGAACAGATTCTGCATGCCCTGTATTTCCTGTACATACTTCTTTATAAGATGGATTTTCTACTGTCCCACCGGAATAGCCTGAGACTACCGAATTTACTCCTTTTACTCTTTCAAAAATAGCTTCCGAACACCAAAAACAGCCTGTACCAAAAGTGGCTGTATCTAATTTTGCTTCTGCCTGTGTATTCATTTTTTTCTCTTTCATTTTTGTTTTTGCTTTTAATCCAATATTTCCTAATGATACTAACGTTAAGCTGAATGTAAGAAACAATACATACAAAAATATTTTTTTCATAACTCTTCGCAGCCTTTCACAATCTTTAAAATTTCTGTATCGAAAATATTACTAAATAAAGTAAAAATTCCATCACAAAAAGAATACATTTTTTTAACAATATTATTGTTTAATAATAAACCCAATTTCTTAAAGAAATTGAGTTTATGGGAATTATTTATCCAATAATTTTTTACTGCGGTGATAATTTTGTGAATCTTTTTTATTATTATTGAATCAAATGTTCCAAAAAGTTAAATTGATAATTATTTGAAATTGAGGGAACTGAAATGACAAAGGTGAAAAAATCAAAAAACAAAAAGGAGACTGGTGTGAAATCATTTGTTAAAGTACTTATTCTTTTAGCATTTATATCAACTATTGTTTTTGCTATTAACACAACCGGCAATAATAAATCATCAGCGACAGAACTAAAATGGAATGAGAAGGTTGAATCAGCTATAGCAGTAGCAAAAAAAGAAAATAAACCAATTTTAGTTGATTTCACTGGTTCAGATTGGTGTATTTGGTGTAAAAAATTAAGTGAAGAAGTTTTTACTCAAAAAGAATTTATTGAATATGCAAATAAAAATCTTGTGCTTGTAAAACTTGATTTCCCTAAAAATATTGAACAGTCGCAAGAAACTGTATATTATAACCGTCAAATGGCCCAAAAATATGGTATACAAGGTTTTCCTACTATCATTCTATTGGATAGTAATGGTGAGGTTATTAATTATACCGGTTACCAGGATGGCGGCGCTCAATCGTATATTGAACATATAAAAGGTTTGCTGACAAAGTCATAATTATTAAGAAATTAAAAAGACGTCTAAACCAGGCGTCTTTTTTTTGTTTAAACCTACTTTTATTTCAAAAATATTTTTATAACAAGTTGTAGAGACGTATAGCGATGCGTCTCTACTAAAGATTTACCAAATGTAATAATTTTGGTTGTAAAGACGGGGCATGCCCCGTCTCTACGATGAAAATTTTATATTTAATAATTGAGGTTCGGAATAAATAAACCCAAATTCTTTAAGAAATTGGGTTTATAACGTGTCGTTAAATTGTTTATGTAATTTTAAAATTTACTGAAGCAATATTGCTTTTATTATTTTCACTTCTATGCTATTCAAACTTACCTTAAAGAAATAAACACCGCTTGAAAGATTATATTTACTTGCATCAAAATTAAATTCATAATCCCCAGGCTGTTGGTTTTTGTTTATAAGAGTCGCAACTTCGTTCCCAAGGATATCATAAACAACAAGCCTAACCCCCAGCCCCTTCCCAAAGGGAAGGGGAGAGGAAGGAATGGAGTACTTAATGGTTGTGGTTGGATTAAATGGATTCGGATAATTTTGATAAACTTTAAAGGATTTAATTACTTCTTGTTTGTCCTCAACACTTACCAATGATTTTGTTAATTCAAATGAATTAACATTAAATCCGCCGAAATAAAAATTCACTTGTAAAAGATGAGTTCCCGCAGTTAATTCGATATTGCTCGTATCCGAAATAGTTTTCCATGAATTCCAACCGCCGGTAACCGGCGCATCAATAAAATCTGTTACGTTATGATTATCTACTCTAAATAAAATTTTTCCGCCGGAATTATTTCCTGCAACTCTAATATTTACATTATAAAAGCCTGTCTCAGTAACGTTAATTGTATAATTTAAAAATTCATTAGTTCCAATCCACTCAACATCATATCCGTTTGAAAAAGAATCGGAACAATTTTCAATATCAACGCCGTCGTTTCTTAATGTATAATCTTGATTCCAGACTGTCATTGACGAGCCATTTATTTGCTGGTAATCATTATCACGATAAGCTTTTCCCATTTGTCCCATATCATAATTGACAGCATAAATTCTTCCCGGCACATTATTCAATCAGTATAAGGAATAGTTTCAGTATTATTTATTTGCCTGAACATGGCATCAATTACATCCGGATGAAACTCGCATTTTTCTATTGCTAAATTTGCAGCCATTCCTAACAAAGCATTTAATGCATAAGAAACAGATGGTTTTGTTCCGCCATTGTTCCAATAATTTAATAGCACTTTATATTCAGAGGTTTCTTTTGCTGAAAGCGGCCCGGCAATCGATTCAATTTTTTTATGCGGCCACCAGCACCATCCGATTTTATTTGCTTCCATTAATTGAATACAATCTGTAAACCATTTGTTAGAATTCTCTCCCGATTCGCCAAGCCAAAGCGGAACATTGTATTGCTGGCTCAAGCTGATTAAATATTGAATTGAACCTTGGTCAGGATTACTCCAATATTTATGAAAGCTGTAAACAAAATTATTATCCCACGGCGAACTTAAGCCATTAAAATCGGTTGCATATTGATTTCCTTCAATAAAGACTATGTGGTTGGTATCAATATCTCTAATTGCATTTGTTATATTAATATATAAATCTCTTAAGGGCTGATTGTTGGGAGATAAATCCCAATGAGGTTCATTTAACAAATCATAACCGCCAATCCATTCTTCATTTGCATATCGTCTCAGCTAATTTTTTCCAGAGGTCAATCGTTCTTGTTTTGTTTTCTTCACTTTCCCAGAGAGAAGGAACTCCGCTTTGATAATCACTTATGTTATCGTTGCTTTGCCCGCCGGGTGCGCAGTGCAAATCTAATATTAAATACAAGCGATTTTCTTTGCACCACGCGAGTAAACTGTCAATCATTGCAAAACCCTTTTCAGTATAAACTCCAGGCTGATCTTTTGGAGTTAAAAGATTGTAATGCATGGGAAGGCGAATTGAATTAAAATCCCATTCAGCTATTTTATCTACATCTTTTTTATTGAGAAAATTTTTATAGTATGCCTGGTAAAAACTATCTGTGTTAGCTTCTCCAATTAAGCCAACAATTTTATTTCTTATTTCTGTTGGCGAGTTAGCGAATCCCGATGTTTGAAGCATGTAACCTTCCTGCTCAAGCCAACCGCCTAATCCAATTCCTTTTAATAGAACTTGCTCATTATTTCCATTTACAATATTTCGCCCGGATGTATGTAAAAATCCTTGCGGATAAGATTCAATAAATGAAAGGTTAATCGAAAACAAAAGTGAAATAAAAAATTTAAGATTCAGTAAATATTTAATCATGCCATCGACTTATTTATTTAATAAAAAGAGACTAATTTTGCTACATAAAAATGCAATTATCAAACCAATGTAAAGACTTAAATGATATGCTGAATTTGCTGTTAAATTAAGTAAACAGTTGTTGGAAAGATTTTAAATCTTATAATTATAATAAAATCAATTTATTAAAATGATAAATTCCATTTTGTAATGGATAAGTAAAAAAAATCTCTTAACAGAAAATTAATTTGACTCTTTAAATAATTAAAGTTACGTTTCTTTCAAACTTTAAAGGGAATTAGGGTTGAAAATTAAAAGTCATAAATTTTTCTCGTTCTCTCTCTCTCTCTCTCTCTCTCTCTCTCTCTCTCTGGGAGAATTTATGATAATCCAATTCTTAAATGCTTATCCTGGGTAATTATTTCAAATCTTACTATAGCATTACGATTTTACTTCTCTTTATTGTTTTACTTCCATAATGCACTTTCATATTATAAGCATAAGTTCTTTACTGGTTTCACTTAAATAAGAAGAAAAATATAATAATGATTTTAAAACAATTATTTATAAACCATAGGACATAGAATGAGTATGAAAAAAGTATTTACCATACTTGCAGCTTTAATAATTTATTCCTTACACATCCTTTGCACAAGATACTACAAAACCATTTTACTTTCCACATGAAACAGGTGATATGTGGGAATATACTGAATACTGATTTTGGTTTTCCTCCTGATACATTTGCAGAATTTTACTATTTTTGATTCAACTGATTCACAAGGTATTATCCATATAACTCAATATGGACGGGATATCAATTCTAGTAAGTACACTCCTTTTTTTGATACTACAAAATATATCATAGATACAGTGAAAAATTATGTGTACAGATTATCATTTGCTGGTTATAAAAGTGAATATGATAGCTTTTTAGTTTATAAACTTGATGCAAAACAAGGTGATATTTGGATAGTATATGATCATTCTAAAATCGGAGGTTCAGGATATGATTTAGCAAGAGTTATGGAAAAGAAGAAAGATATATGTTTTAGGTAAGGAAACTAAAATTATGAGAATTTGGTATTATGGTGGTTCAGATATTACCGATACAATGGGTTTAGATATGGGAACAGAAGATAATAGCAGATGGATTTGGACTAATATATCAAGTTGAGTTGCGAGAGACAGCAAATGAAATTATCATGTGATTAGGGGCAGTATATAAATGATACTCTTTATGGAGACACAACACTTGTTTCAGTAAATGAAAAACATAGATTACTTGCCTTCAGACATTAAACTTTATCAAAATTTTCCAAACCCATTTAATCCATCCACAACCATTATCTTTGAAATGATTAAAATTATCAAATATTTCATTATACATTTATGATATTTTAGGAAAAGAAGTTTATAGATTGGTTGATAACAAAGAATATTAATGTAGGTAAACATAAAGTATATTTGGAATGGAACAAAAGAAGATGGAAGTAAAGCTGCAAGCGGTATTTATTTTTATCGATTAATAACAAATCAACAAATATTTAACCCGTTCTATGATCCTTTTAAAATAAAGGAACAAATGCAATGAGAAATAATACACTGTTACTTAGGAAAAGTAAGTTTTACTTATTTAATTCTAATTTGTTTTTTAAATAGTTATTTATCCTATGCAACTGATGAAGAATATATATGTGGGACAACTGGAAGCTGCTTCAATATTCAAAAGTCAAACTGGAGGCCTTTATTTAACTTCTTCAAGGGACATTAAAAATCCTTAGTTGTATTTGCACGTTTTAAAGATGATACAGAAACACATGATTTTGGCCCGTTGGGGGAAATCCTGATAGGATGGGATACTTACATCGATCCGAAAATGCAAACTGGATCAACAAATTTTAATTAATTTGACCAATTATTATAATACAATGTCATTAGGGAACATTCCATGTGTATGGTCAGGCTGTGTCAGTTGAAACTCCTCATAATAGGTCTTATTATAATTCGAATCGTTTTTTAGCTACTAAAGAGGTACTTCAACAAAAAGTTGATCCATTAATTAATTTTAGCCAATATGATAATTGGACTTATAATTCCGATTATAATCATACAAATCAACCAGATGGAAACATTGATATGATTATAATGATATGGCGAGGAATGCCTTGGGGAACAGGTTGGTATGGTATCGCTGATCTTGGAAATGAGGTCCATTTACGGTTGAAAATGGTACAAAGACAATTCAGACAGGATGGAGAGGATGGTGACGCTGGTTCAGGTGTAACATCAAATGTAAGGGAGTAAAAGGTCAAAAGTATACTTTTCATGCTGCTATTCATGAAGTTTCTCACTGGTTTTTTGGCGGTAGCCATCCTTATAGTGGTGTTACTCACGAATATTGGGGTATGCTTGCCCCATCAGGTTTTCCATTATGTTCTAATACTTATGAAAGAGAAAAACTTGGATGGATTAATCCAACACAAATTACTGGAGATATATTAAATGCTCCTATGAACGATTACGTTACCTCTGGCGCTGCTTATGAATATCATCCATCAAACGGAAGCACTTATGAAAATTTCTATTTTGAAAACCATCAGAAGTTGAATATTTATGATGATGTAACTACTAATCCAAATGATAAAGGAATATTTGTTCTGCATCAAGGAGGATATTATAATAGTCAAACTGATATAATGCGTGTAGAAACGTCAAATGGCAGATGGAATTGGAGCAATCCATCTTCGCAAAATTGCTTTGGCAATCCTTTCGCCTCGCCATCTTTTAAAATGACCAGTGTAAACAGAGCTGCTTATAATAATAGAGATAAGATACCAAAAAGTGGCGGTGGATCAGAAAACTTATATTCTTATATAGATAATGAAGGGCATGCTAACTTGCGGGGATTATTTAAATGGTTATGGAATGAATAATTCGTTTAATACTACTTACAATAATGTATTTTCCCCTAAAAGTAATCCATATACAAATACCTGGGGAGGTTCTACAAACAATTTTACAATGGAAGTATATTACCAATATGGAAATTATTTGTATGCAAAATTTTATTTAACTAATCCTTATGATGGTGTACCTTCAAAACCACAAAATTTACAAGTAAGTAATTATAATAGTCATCCTGGATTAATATGGATTGCAAATTTGGAACCTGATTTAAGTGGTTATATTATTGACAGAGCCGAAAGTGGTTATTGGGAATACAATATTGCCCAGGTCTCAACAACCAGTTTTATTGATTACAATGTTGACATAAATCCTGTGTTTGAGGATGTTGTAACTTATAAGATAAGAGTAATTGATACACAAGGAAAAGTTTCAGCATCAAGTGAATCAGTAAGTATTGAGGACGCTGTCGTTCATAAAGATAATATTTCGCCTGATGAAAATTTAAATAGCCCCTTAGCATATTCTTTAGAAACTGCATACCCAAATCCGTTTAATCCATCAACTCAAATCAACTACTCAATAAAAAAGCAGGGATTTGTAACTTTAAAAGTTTTCGATATTCTTGGCAGAGAGACTGCTAATTTGGTAAACGAAGTAAAGCCGGAAGGGAACTTTACAGTAACTTTTAATGCAGGAAATTTACCAAGCGGAATATATTTTTACAGTTTGACAGCAGACGACTTTCATCAAACAAAGAAGATGATTTTAATGAAATGATTTCTTAGAAACCTCTGGGATTTTTATATTGATTAAATGGAATAAACAAACCCAGTTTCTCAAAGAAACTGGGTTTGTATCTTAAATAGTATAAATCATATTAATTTTAAGACGGCCCTCCCCTTGGGAGGTTTCGGCTTGCCACTTTGTGGGTGGGCCTATATCTCAAACTTCTGTCCATGCACCGGGTAATAAACAGATTTATAACCTTTGCTTTTAATCTTCTCCAATAAAACTTCAGACTGTTCAGGTTCACCATGAACAAGAAAAATATTTTTTAATTTTTCAGGGAGCTAAACTTTAAGTAATCTAACAATCCTTTTTGGTCTGCATGGCCTGAGAAATAGTCCATCTTTTTAATTTTTGCTTTTACTTTATGAACATCTCCTAAAATACTTACTTCTTCTGCGCCATCCATAATTTTTCTTGCTAAAGTATTTTCTGCAGCATAACCAACAAATAAAATTAAATTTCTTTTTTCTTCAATATTATTTTTAAGATGATGAAGTATTCTTCCGCCTTCCGCCATTCCCGATGCTGAAATAATTACGCATGAAGTATTATCTGTGTTTAATGCTTTTGAAGCTTCTACATCTTGAATGTATGTTAAGCTTTCCAAAGCCAAATGGGTCCTCATGATTTTCTATGAAAACCCGGTAAGTTTCTCTATCAAAACATTCGGGGTGAAGCCTGAAAACATCTGTTGCTTTAACTGCGAGAGGAGAATCAACATAAATAGGAAATTGAGGAATTCTATTTTGGTCCCAAAGTTTATGAAGCATGTACACTAATAATTGAGTTCTTCCCACAGCAAAAGACGGAATAATTATTTTACCGTTCTGATTTATAGTTTCATTTATTGTTTTTGCTAATTCTTCTTCCGCTTCATCACTAACCGAATGAAGCCTGTTGCCGTAAGTGCTTTCCATAATCAAAACATCAAGTTCCCGCATGATATTTGGATTGCGAAGTATTGGCATTTCATCACGCCCAAGGTCGCCGGTAAAACCTAATCTAATTTTTTTACCGTTTTCATCTATTTCAAGCATAATACTTGCCGAACCAAGTATATGCCCTGCATCTCTAAATACAGCATTTACTCCCGGAACAATTTCAATTTCTTTATCATATTGAACCCCAACGAAAAGTGTTAATGCTGCTTCAACATCATCAATAGTGTAAAGAGGTTCGAATAATTTTTGTTTATGTTTTGCTCTTCGTTTATTTACCCACTCGATATCTCTTTCTTGTAAGTAAGCGGAATCTCGAAGCATGATCTGGCAAAGGTCAACTGTTGCGCTGGTTGTATATATAATTCCCTTAAAACCATTCTTTACAAGATTAGGAATATTGCCTGAATGATCTATGTGAGCATGAGAAAGCAGCATAATATCAATCTCAGCAGGATCAAAAATAAAATTTCTATTCTTTTCAAATGCATCTTTTCTATGGCCTTGATACATACCGCATTCTAAAAGAATTTTTTTGCCGTTAACTTTTAATAGATGCTGTGAACCTGTTACTTCCTGTGCTGCGCCGATAAATTGAATTTCCACTGTTCCCTCTGCAAGTTAAATGTGAAATGATGAGTAATTTTTATTTCTATTGAATTCATTAAAAGAAAAATAATTAATTGAGATTATAATTCATAGAATTGCTTTTATTTTTCATCATTATCTTTAGTAAGACTTCAATAATAATTCAATTTTCATTTTGAAAATAAGTCAATTTAAAATTTTTGTTTCAATCCAGATTTTGTAATTTTGTAGTTTTAGAATATGGAGATAAAGAGAAATTTTATCATTTGAAATTTATACTAATGCCGGCAAATTATGCTAGAAGCCCTTATCACAATTGTTGTTATCGGGTTTAGCGCTGGTTTTATATTTTCCATTCCCGTTGCTGGCCCTATCAATGTTATTGTAACTTCAAATGCTCTAAGCGGCAGGCTTCGTTACTGCATTCGTACTGCCATTGGAGCTTCGATAATCGAATTCATTTATATTGTAATTATTGTCTTCGGCATTTCATCGCTTTATTCCTTGTACAAGCCTATAATACCTTATTTGTTAATTGCCGGCGGTGCAATTTTAATTGGTGTTGGCATTAAAATTATCAAAACAAAATTCAGTCTTGATAATCCAAATGAAAAAACAGTAGTAAATGATAAATTGAAAAATAAAGGGGGAATGAGAACAGGTATTTTAATTAATCTAACAAATCCTTCTCTATTCCTAGGCTGGCTGACTTCGACGTTTTTAATATTCTCTTTTGTCTCTTCAATCGGGCTTAATACCGGTGGATTAAATTTAATCATTAAGGAAAATGTAAATACAATAAGAGAAATGTCCGGTTCCGAACTAAAGAAATTAAAAAATCTTCCAACTGATTCATTAAAATATGTAAACCAGGGTACACCTGAAGAAGAAATTTTAAATCCGTTGTTGTTAGGAACAGTTTATGGGTTCTCTGTCGCATTCGGCAGTTTTCTTTGGCTATCAATTTATTCAAGAACCATTGTAAAATTTAGGAAAAGATTAAATCTTAAACTGGTTAACATAATAATTCGTTCTTTAGGTGTGGTGTTACTTTTAGTGGCTCTTTATCTTATTTTTAAAGCCATTCAATTATTAATCGTTTAATTGATTTTCATATATACAGATTACCGTTCTTATATCCTCATAACAGCTTAAATAAATTCTTAAAATTTAATTTCAGTAATAGAAACCTTTTTAATATTTTAGTTGATATTGTTAAATTATTTTCTGCAAAAAGGATGTAAAATTTGTCCGGTGCAGTAAACTTTAATTACCTATTTAAATTACAAATTTGAATTTTTTATGAATAATAAAATTATATACTTTGATAGGAATGAAAACAATTATGGACCTGCCCCAAAATGTTTTGATATCCTTAAAAATGCTGATCTCACAAAGATTAGCTTTTACTCAAAAGTCTTCACAAAAGGCGTAAAGAGTATTCTCTCTGAAAGATTGGCTAAAGAGTTTAATATCGATGAAAAAAATGTTTTACTTGGTTACGGTGCTGAAGATCTTTTAAAGCAGGTTGTTCAATGCTATATGAATGAAAGCCAGAAGATTATGATTCCAACCTATTCATGGTGGTACTATAAAGCAATGGCAGATGAAGTTAACGGTAAAAATGTTGAATATCCATTAATTGAAGGCGAGGACACTTTTTATTATGATATTAAAGCCATGTTAGAACTTTACAAGAACGAAAAGCCAAGTGTCATTTTAATTAGCTCACCTAATAATCCCACCGGCAATTCAATTTCAAAAGAAAATTTATCAATCGCCCTGGAGGCTTTCAAAGATACAATCGTTGTTCTTGATGAAGCTTATTGGTATAACAGCTCGAATGAATATGTTAAAGATTTAATTCAAAGATATCCGAACTTAATTGTAATTAGAACTTTTTCTAAATACTATGCACTTGCCGGAATGAGAATCGGTTTTGCGCTGGTAGGAGAGAATCATAAAAATCTTGCCAAATTCACAAACAGATATTTAGGTTTTAATAGGTTAAATGAGGAAGTAGCAATTGCTGCACTGGATTCAGCTGATTACTATCAGGATATTGCAAATAAGATGGGTGAAGACAGGCAATTATATTTTAATGAATTAAACAAACTTCCTGGATTTAAAGCCTTTAAATCAAACGCTAATTTTATTTTAGTTGAAATTCCAAAAGAAATAAAAACCTCATTAAAAGAATTTTTAACCGGGAAAAATTTAATCGTAAAATTTATGAATGAAGAGCTGCTTAATTCTCATTTAAGAATTTCGCTCGGCACCCAGGAACAAAATAGAATGGTAATTGATGCTATTAAAGAATTTTGTAATACCAGACTTTGATAATGACTTTATTTGAAGAGTATAAAAATACCTTAAAAATGCTTGAGGTTGAGGAAATCCTCGACCTCATATTTTATCGTCCGCTTGCTTTTATTTTTGTTAAATCAATTTTAAAAACAAATCTTACTCCAAATCATTTAACCATTGTCTCAATAATATTCGGAGTTCTGGGCAGTATAATGCTTGGCTTAGCTAATCCAACTTTATACATTTTAGCCGGAGTGTTTTTCATTATTTATGACGTGCTCGATTGCAGCGACGGACAATTAGCAAGGCTAAAAAAGAACGGCACGTACATCGGAAGAATTTTGGATGGCTTTGGTGATTACATTGTCAGTACCGCCGCCTATCTTGGAATTGGGTTTGGATTTGCGAGCCATTCCGGCAATCCGTTGTTCTGGTGGGCAATGACAGTAGCCGCCGGAATCAGCAACGCTATACATTCATCAATTTTAGATTATTACAGGAACAGATTTCTCGATTATGCTTTAAATAGAAAGAGTATGCTCGGTGAAGATTTGAAATTTTTTAGAGAAGAATATGATAAGTTGGTAAAACAAAAGGGAAAAACATTCGACAAAGCTATGTTGTGGATTTACTTTAAATATTCTGCTGTGCAATTAAAGTTTTCTTCGAGCACAATTGAATCCGAAACCAAAAAATATGATTCTGCTGACTTCTATAAAAAGAATAAACTGATAATTCATTTGTGGACATATCTCGGCCCAACAACAGAAATATCATTTCTTATTATAACCGCCTTTTTAAATAGAATAGATATTTATTTAATCGGATTAATTACTGTTGGCAATATTTTAACTTTTCTCTTATACCTTTATCAAAGGAATGTAAATTCATCAACAAAGCTTGCAGCGCGGTCATGAAAGGAATAATTTTAGCCGCCGGGATAGCATCAAGATTGCGTCCAATAACCGACAGCATACCTAAATGTCTGTTAAAGATAGGCGACCAGCGAATTCTTGAACGAACATTAAACAATCTTTTAAAAAATGGAATTAATGATATTGTAATTGTAACCGGCTACCTGGAAGAACAAATAAAAAGTTTTGTTGGGCTGAATTTCCCTGAACTAAATGTTGAATTCATTACAAATGATATCTACAATTCTACAAATAATATTTACTCTCTTTGGCTGGCAAAGGATTCTATTTTAGGAAATGATATTATACTATTAGACAGCGACATAATTTTTGATAGTAGGATTATTAACAAACTAATTACATCAGGACACAAAAATTGCCTTGCCGTCCGTTCTGATCATGTTTTGGGTGAAGAAGAAATAAAAGTAACTGTTGATCAAGAAAATTTTATTACGAAAATAAGTAAAGTTGTAAATCCAAAAGAAGCTATTGGTGAATCAATAGGAATTGAATTGTTAGATAAAGAGTTCAATCAAAAACTGTTTGAAATTTTAGAAGATAAAATGTTAAGGCGAAAAGAAGTTAATCATTTTTATGAAGCCGCATTTGAAGAAGCAATTCAAAAGAATAATAAAGTTGCCGTAGTTGATGTTGAAGGATTTCGCTGCATTGAAATTGACACTGCTGATGATATCCAATCAGCAGAAGAAGAAGTTGTTAAGTTTGTAAAATGAACTTTATTTCAAAGTAAAAACCCACCGAAATTTTCCTAAGCAGAAATGATAGAATGACAAATGCAATGATGTAATTGCAAATGTGCACATTAAAAGAAATTCGTTAAAAATTGTACTGACTGACTTCAGTGAAAATATAAAGATAACACAAAAAGAAAAATCTGTTTGAGGGAGCGGAGCGACTGAGTTATTTTTCTTTTTATGTAAAAGATAGAATGTCACATGTAAAGTACAATTTTAGAATTTATTTTAAAGTGCATGTTTCTTTTGTTACTTTTCTTACGTTAAGAAAAGTAATGATTGGTTAGCTCAACACAACCCTATTAGAAATTTCATTAGTATGATCCGGCTTAATCGGAAAATGTTTTGCTAAAATTTTCCCGACTTCCTCAACTCCCCAAATTAGACCATCTGCAAATTTTCCTTTAATAAAAAAGTCTTGAATTTTATTTTTAATTTCATCCCAGGTTGAATCAGATACTTTTTCATGAATTCCTTTATCAGCTACTATGTGAAATTGTCTGTCGGTGAGCATTAAAAAAATAAGAATGCCGGTTTTGTCTCTTGTCTTATCAATACCCAGACGAAAAAATTCTTCTTCCGCAATCTCTTTAATCGATTTATTCCTTTGCGAAAATTTTCTCTTTTCTTTTATGCTTACGCTGATTTCACCTGCGGTTAGCTCTTCAAATTCTTTAATCTTATTTGAGATATGAAGGAAATCGTCGTCGTTTATAAAATGATATATTAATTTTTCAGTCATATTCTTTTAATGTAAAGCTATTAAAAGAATGAAATTATTACAAGCATATCTTAATCAAATTGAAATAAAAAAAGCGCCGCGAAATTTATAAGGGTGGAGGCCTTATAGCATCACAGCGCTTTTGGTGGAGAGATAATATGAACAGATTTTAATTTTTTCTTACTCTTATATCACCGCCTGAAGTTTTAGCAATCAATTTATTTCCGCCGGAATTTATATCAGCTCTAAATTTTGATTCGGAAATTTTATCCGCATTGTTTGCTTTAAAGTCACAGCTTACTTCACCGCCGGAAGATGATAAATTAGCTTTCGCATTAAAATCAGACGGAAGGCTAACGCTTATATCTCCGCCTGAAGTGTGCAATTCAATTCCTTTGTTGCTGCCGGTATATTTCACTATGATATCTCCGCCTGATGTTTCCGCATTTATTGAGGCATCTTTTCCATTTAAATAAATATCACCGCCTGATGTTTCTGCATCAATATTTCCAACAAATTCATCTGCTCTTATATCTCCGCCGGAAGTAGAAACTCCCATTGTTCCTTTGGTTTGATATAATTTTATATCACCGCCGGAAGTTGAAACTTTTAAATTTCCATCGGTGTTTTTTAATGTTACATCACCACCTGAAGTTCTGAGAAAATTATTTCCTTGAACATCGGCAATTTTAATATCTCCACCGCTGGTAGAGATTTTAGTGTTAAAATTAACAGGTACTTTAACTTCAAATCTCATTTGCGGGCCGCTGCCGAACCAGTTGAAAATATTTTTTTCACTTTCAGCTTTTATAGTAACTTCATTTTCATCGTTGTGAACTAAAAAGGTAACTTTATCTTCTGCTTTATCATTTCCTAATATTTTGACATAAACCTCGGCTTTATCCCAGGTGGTAATTAAAACATCGCCGAATGCAGCTTCGATGTTCAAGCTTTTCCCCGGCTGGATGGGAAAACTTTTCTCCTTGATAGTATGAAGACTGGATAAATTATCTGATTGGCCATTTAAGTCCGCGGCAATTGCACCGGAATAAATAAAAATTGAAGCAAAAATTATTTTAATTAAATTTTGGTAAACTCTGTACATCCTCTTCCCTCCGTTTGTTTTATTATATTAGACCAAGTTAAGCAGAAAAGGTTACCTTACATTTATTATTTTTTTACAGGTGATAATTTAAATTATTTACATTATGCTGAATTGTTTATTCTTTAAGAGGTAGTATTTTTGTAGGAATGGTCAATTCAATAAATTGGTGTATAACAGAATAATTAGTAATTCAAATTTTTACTTTGCTTCTAAAATGAAAACTGGATAACTTCAATCTAAAAATGAAAGCAGCACGAATATTTATACTTTTGTGTGCAACTTTATTATTTAATTGCTCATCTGAAATTATAATGAACAACTTGAAATTGAAAGAATTCCCGGTATGGTCATCGCTTTTGAATCGCCTTATACATTCAAAGATATTTTTGATGTTCAGCTTGAAAAAATATTAGAAAAAGTAATTTAATTCTGCATTAACTTATTTATATAAGGAAGTCGGTTTGAAAACCAAATTTACTATTATATTATTAATTGCTGCTGGATTTTACGTTTTATTTTTAAACGGACTGCAAATTCAGATAGCTAAAATAACTTTCAATTTAGATTATTCCACTGAACAGATGATTTCCGGCTTGATCAGTTTAAGAAATCATAATAGCCTTAACTCATATTTATCAAATAGGTTCTCAGAAAAAATTAAAAAACTTCGCAAGACAGAAGAAAGTGAAGTTGATGCAGATGAACCTAATAAGTTTGCTCAGATTTTAAACGAAATGAAAATTCCTTTTGGAGAAACGAAATCAGGTTATCCTTCTAATTATAAATTAATTGAATTGGAAAAAGCTAAACAACAAAACCGCCTTCAAAAAAAACTTGATTCAATATTGCCGTGGGTTGAAAGAGGGCCGGGAAATGTAAGCGGCAGAGCAAGAGGATTAATAGTTGACCCTGATGATGCGGCAGGTAATACTTGGTTTGTCGGCAGCGTGGGTGGTGGAGTTTGGAAAACAACTGATGCCGGACAGCATTGGAGAAACTTAACTCCCGACAACCCTAATTTAGCGGTATCTGCATTGGCAATGGCTCCTTCCAATCATAATATAATTTATGCTGGAACAGGGGAAAGTATGTTTAACATTGATGTAATTAACGGAGATGGTTTACTGAAGTCAACTAATAGAGGCGAAACCTGGAATCAAATTACAAACACTATTGGAAATCTGAATTTTAATAATGTTTCCCGGATAATTGTTGATCCAAATAATGCTGACATTGTTTTGGCTTCCACTTCTTCGGGAAGATACCGCTCAAATTTTTATAATAAATCCGGGATATTTAAATCTATCAATGGAGGAACAACCTGGTATCAGGTTTATGATGAAACAACTGCCGGAGCCTTTGGTAGAGTTAATAAAGTTTTGCAAATAATAAATACCCCGGGCAACTTTAATGTTTTATTTGGCGCAATTGACCAAAGGGGAATCATCAAATCTACCGATGCCGGCGAGACATGGAAATTAGTCAATAATGGAATGGATGATTCTACAGGCAGATTTGAACTTGCAATTTCTCCTATTAATCCAAATAAAATATTTGCAGCAGCGGAAGGAAACCCTACTTCAAATTTATATGTTTCAACAGATGCCGGAAACTCGTGGCAAAAGACTATCTGAAAATGGTACTGAACCAAATTGGCTTTCTTCCCAGGGCTGGTATGATAATACAATTGTTGCTCATCCATACGATGAAAATATTGTTTATGTCGGGGGAGTAAGATTATATAAAATTAATCTTCTGCCGTCAAATAAAAGAAAGACAACTGCCTTATCAACGGGCACTGTGCATGTTGATAATCATAACTTGGTTATAATAAAAGGTGATGGTACTTCTTTTAGAATATTAAATTCCAATGATGGCGGAATTGGCCTATCTTCCGATAGCTCAGCTAATTGGACAACTCCAACAAATGGCTTAAACACAACTGAATTTTATGGCGTGGATAAAATGCCGGGAGGCAGCGCTTATATCGGTGGAATGCAGGATAACGGTACATGGCGCTCTCCTGAAAATTCTACTTCTTTATCAAATTGGAATTTTCAAATCGGTGGCGATGGATACGAAACATCATGGAATTTTGATGACCCATTAAAAATAATCGGCGGTTCCCAATATAATGGACTAGCAAGATCAACGGACGGCGGATTGACTTTTAGCGATGCAACTTCTGGTCTATCGGACGTTGGTTCCGGCAGTGCACCTTTTATAACAAAAGTTGGAAAAACAAATATTGAACCGGATTTACTTTTTGCTGTTGGAAAGCAAGGTGTTTGGAAATCAACAAATTTTGGCGAAAGCTGGAAATTGACTGCCATTACACCAGGCAACTGGGGCAGCATAAGTTCATTCCACGATGTTAAGGTTTCAAAAGTTAATCCTAATATAGTATGGGCAGGCTCAAAAATGGATGCATCCGGGAAGATAAATGTTTCAGTAGATAAAGGAGAAAGTTTTACTCCCACTAGTTTATATGGGCTTACAACAATGGGAGGAATTTCAGGACTTGCAACTCATCCCTCTCAAGATTCAACTGCGTTTGCTTTATTTTCTTTTGCACGAAAACCAAAAATTCTTCGTACTACAAATCTTGGGCAAACCTGGGAAGACATTAGCGGTTTTGGAGGCGGTACTGTAAGTACGAATGGTTTCCCGGATGTAGCTGTTTATGATTTACTGGTAATGCCTCAGTCGCCGGATACTATTTGGGCAGGGACAGAAATAGGTTTATTTGAATCAACTGATAACGGCATAAGCTGGCATGCTGCTAACAATGGTTTACCTTCGGTAGCAATCTGGTCGATGACAAATGTGGAGGATGAAATTGTTATCGGAAGTCATGGCAGGGGAATATGGTCGGTTAAAATTCCGGCACTTGGAAGTTCCGGAACTTATAAGCCCCTGATAAAAAATCTTTCACAAGATCTGAATGGTTTTTTGAATATAGATATAAAATTAAGATCATTATATGATTCTTCAGTTGTAAAGGTTGGCGGTTTAAAATATGCCGCATTAGGAAAGAACATCGTCGCAAATAAAGATACGATAATTCAATTTGCAATTACACAGGAAGGAATTATCAGTGTTTCTGTTTCAAGCTATAAAAATGGAATTGAATATTCTTCGGTAACAAAAAATATTTCGGCTGTTATATATAAGCAGGCACAAAATTTTTATGTAAATAATTTTAATACAGCTACAAATGATTTTATAGGGAACGGCTTTGAGATAAAAGATTACCCTGGTTTTTCAAACCCTGCAATTCATACAGTACATCCTTATAAAAATCAACAAAGCCTCACTTACACTTTAACTGTTCCAATTATTGTGGCTTCAGTAGGAGCAAATTTTTCTTATGATGACATAGCTTTGATGGAACCAGGTGATCCCGGTTCTATATACGGTGATTCAAATTTTTGGGACTATGTTATAACCGAAGCCACTACAGACGGAATAAATTGGGTTCCTTTAAGTGAAGGATATGACTCAAAATATGATCAGACATGGAGCAATAATTTTAATTCAAACATTTCTCCGGATTCTGCATTATTTAGGGAACATCATATTAACCTGCTTGATAAATTTAATCCTGGCGATAAAATATTAATTCGCTTCAGGCTTTTCGCAGATGAATTTGTTACAGGCTGGGGATGGGTAATTGATAATATAAATGTTCAACAATTTGTTTTAAGCACTAAAGATAAAAATATCAATTCCGGGAATATTTACTTTGTATCAAAATTATCCTAATCCTTTTAATCCAACTACCAAAATTAAATATTCAATCCCGGCCTCCCAAAATCCCTCCAAAGGAGGGACTTTAACGCAATTAATAGTTTATGACTTATTAGGTAGAGATGTGGCAACACTTGTTAATAAAGTTCAGCAGCCTGGAAATTACGAAGTAACTTTTAATGGAAGTGGTTTAGCAAGTGGCGTATATTTCTATAGGCTGAAAGCCGGGGAATTTTCAGATACGAAGAAATTAATTCTGATGAAATAAAAATACGGAAAACATTAAGCTATTGTTGATGATATTCATTTTTCACTTGCACGTTAAATAATTAAATTTGAGATATGAATTTATATAAATATCCAAATGAACTTTCGAGAGGCAATAACAATGTGGTTATTGCTTTATCTAAAACCGAGGCAGGGAAAATTTTTACTCCTGAATCAAGAGTAGAAATATCTGTTGAAGCCAGAAATATGCAATACGCTAATAAAATAAATGATCTCGTTGTAAAATTTATGAGAATTGATATTGATGAAGATAATCAAATCCTTGTTATGGAAAGATTGACTATTTTAGAGCCAAGGTCATTTGAAAAAGAAGCAAGAGAAACTTTATATTCTGTTTTTGTTGATGAGCTAAGACATTTACATAAAGAAGGATTTTGTCATCGAGACATCAAAAGGCCTTCCGGATATGGAGGGCGGCATTTTGATAATATTATTTTGACTCCAGCCGGAATCAGATTAATTGATGTTGGTATATCAGCACTTAATGAGACAGCAGGAGAAATACTTTTTGCGCGATAAATCGAATCCGAAATGAAAGAAGTAGAAGAATTTTATGATTATTTTTTGGATCAATAGCTTTACATATGTGTTAGAACTTATTATTTTCTGCACAAATTGAAACCCCCTTTATTTTATCTTTTTTCACTGTAATATATCTAATATAATAACCGTTCATATTTCAAAATATTCTGTTTATACATCCAAACTTCCCCTCAAATAATTTTAAAGCCGAACAAAGATTATTTCTACCGCTGCTATAATAATTGAAAACATTCGTAGCAACTTTTGATAGTTTAACCGGCGTTATATAATTAATTAAACATAAGATTTATAATAATAATTAAAAAGAAGGTTGTTATGAAAAGATTTTATTATTCTTTTGTTTGTTTATTGATGTTTTTCATGATCACTTCATCCAGTTTTGCCAACGAACCGGCTCAAAAGGATGAAATTGAAAAAACAATTAACAATTATGTCCAAAGCACAGATACACGCAATGCCGGCTCACTTGAGAAAACTTTATTCACTGATGCCATGCTGGTAACTGTAAATAAAATTACAAATAAAACTTCAACGCAGACAAGTGATCAATTCATCGAACAGGTTAAATCCGGTAAAGCAGGAGGATGGAAGAGAAACCTGGAAGTTACTTCGGTTGACGGTAATGATAATGTTGCAACAGCAAAGATTTCTATTTCGGATGCGTCTGTTAAGCAAACCGGTTACCTATCGCTGGTAAATGACGGAGAAGGCTGGAAAATAGTCAGCGGTGTATTTACACTAGAATCAAATAAACAGTGATTTAATTTTTAATTATGAGTTTGTCTCACATCTTAAATTAAATACGGTACTTTCCTTACTCCCCGAGGATATAAGTTTGCGGGAATCTATATTCGTGATGGTTTATAGATTCCCTTTTTTATTTGTATGATTTGGACAGTCACAGCAAATATTTTTTATAGTCTTGATAAATAAGAAAATTCAAATACTTTCGGATGAACTAATTTCTCAAAATCTTTATAAGACATTTTAATCAGTTCAGTGTGTGTGCCTGCATTGAACGCAATTTCTTCATCTTCCGCCAAGCTGCCTGCTGCATAAACATTCATATCAAATAGATTCCCGAAAGGAGGCATTGCTCCAATTTCACATCCGGGAAATTTATCAACAAACTCATATTCACTCGCCAAGCGGATGTTTTCAACTCCCAGCATGTCTTTCAATAAATCCAAATCAGCTTTGTATGATGCTGGTATAACAGCCATTGCCATTTTACCATCAATTTTGACGATAACCGTTTTTGCTATTTCTTTGCCTGGAATATGGGCCGAAGCTGCAATTTCTTGTGCAGTGAAAGCTGATGAATGGGTGATCGAAATGTATTTTATGTTATTTTTATCCAGGAACATTTTTAATTTTTTAACCGGCATAACAACCTCCTAATAATTAATTAAATATTCTTTTAATAATTAACTAAAGCTTACAGAAAGTGTTCGTGATTAAAAATTCTATTCAGACGAAGTTAATTTTTAAGAATTCTCTTAAAATTATCTATCAAAATTAATAGCTTATGAATGGTAATGAATTAAATATTGAAAGTAAAATTATTTTTTAAGATGCCTTTTAATTTTTCAAAAACAAAAGATTTTAATTCATCAGAATATGGTTTTTGAGGAACTTTACCCCAAACCGGCTGAGGCCAGGCTGCATCAATTTTATAACGGACAATATGATGAACATGAAGCTGAGGAACAACATTGCCTAGTGCGGCTATATTAATTTTATGAGGACGGTAATTTTTCAGTAATAGTTCTGAAAGATATGAAGACTCTTTTATAAGCTGAGACTGATCCAATTCATTAAGCTGAAAGATTTCACTAATCTTTTCTCTCTGCGGTACTAAGATAAACCAGGGGTAATTCGAATCATTATTTAACAAAAGAAGCGAAAGAGGAAATGAGCCAATTAAAAATGTATCTTCTTTTAACTTTGGGTGAAGTTCAAACATAAGCTTTTTTTTAATACATTATTTTATGAATGTACTATTAGAAAATATTGAATAGTATTTAGAAATAAAAAGTAAAAAACAATAATTTTTTGTTGTTATAATTCAAACCATAGAATATTCGTGCACAGTCTTTTTCACAGGCCATTACATGAGTGTTTTGTAACAAATCATTTTAATAAATAGAAAATCAAATAAATTAAAATTAAAATTGAAACGACAAAGAAAAATTTTCTAACAGCTTCTTTGGTGTTAGCAGAATATATCTCATTAACCTCCGTATTTTCACTTAAAACTTTTTCAACCATTTCTTTTGAATCTTTCATACCGAGCCCGGTTTCCTGCCGCAGTACTTTTATAGCATCAATTTTTTTCCCCTTTCTTAATAAGCTTAAAACATTTTCTGAGATTTTAATGTTTGTTTTGACCTCTGAGTTATATTCTGAATCACTGCTTCCAACAGAAAATCTATCTACTAATTCTTTCGCCGTCTTTAAGTCCAAATTATTTTCAACTCGCAGTATTTTTATTGCCTCAATTTTATTTCCCTTTTTTATTTGTTCAAAAATAGTAGGGGAAAATTCAATACCCTTATTATCATTCATAATAATATTCCCGATCACTTTTTATATTTATAATGCCCGATTATTTTATAGTCGAATAGGCAGTCTGCATAAACTTGACCACTACCTATATTGTGAACAATTAAATTTCTTTTCTCATCAACGGATTTGTAATTTACAACTATTCCAATATGAATTCTACCATTTCCTAAATTCCAGCAAACTAAATGTCCCGGCTGATAATCTTTTGAATCTTGGGTTATAGGTAAAACTTTTCCTTTTCTTGAAAAGAATCTCATCAAGTTGGAGACTCTTCTATGGTCAATATTTGTGTCGGTTGAAGTAAGTCCCCATATTTTGGGGTAAAGTGAAAAATTAGCACTCATGTCTTCATGAATCTCTTTTTGGAGATCAATACCAACTTTTCTATAAGCTCTTATAATTACATCTGAACAAACGCCTTTATTATTGGGAATTTCTCCATTTGGGTAGGATATTTTAAAATATTTTGGGTCATAAATAACTTTTTGTTTTGTTAATTCACAGGCAGCATTGGATAAATTAAAGTAAAAATCATTTTGTGATTGGATTAATTGGGTAAAGATTATTAGGATAGTAAAAATTAAAAAGTTCATTTAGTCAGAATAGAATTTTATTAATTCTATTTTTTAACTAAATATTTTTCTTATGGTTCCCTTCGTTTATATATTTTTGGCTTATTCAAAATTATCAAGTCCGGAAAATTACTTTTCACTATTATAATTTTTTTTTCACTTGATCAATAACCTTGTATTTAATTGCATCATCCGTATTTAAATAATATTCTTTGTCGTTTGTCATTGGGTACCATTTAGATGGAATATTAGTTGAGTTTTTCCAGACATCTTCATACCAGTGGTTATAATAATTCTCTTGTGATTGCTCTTCTTTTGATATTGCCAGATTAGCATGTATCATTATTAGGGTGTTTGGAGCGGCAAATCTTCTGCCTGTAGCCGAAACCAAGATTAAAGAAGCGGATGAATAACAATATCCGACTGCGATAGTATTTACAGGCGATTTAATTAACCCGAACATTTCAATTATCTGCCTCGCACAATTGCCCCATCCGCCGTTTGAAGAAATTAAAACAGATATTGAATCGTGATTGATGCTGTCAAGATATAATAATTTAGAAGTAACTTCCTTGGCTACATTTTCATTGATGGATGATGAAATAAGAATTTGCCTATTCTTTAATAAAGGATCGTCTTTGTCAAATGATTTATTAGTAATGCCGGACTCAATTGCATTATCTAAGAATGTTTGAAGATCAGGCGAACTGGAATATTTTTTAGAGCCTGAATTAAGCTGGACAAGGACTACAATAATCACTATAAAAAATCCTACTCCAAAAGTAGTCTTTACTATATTTTTGTAATTAAAGTTCATAATAATATAAAATTAATGTTTATAACTGTTCCCTGAACTTCACAAGGATTTAATTAATGGAATTAATAATTATTTCTAATTAAGCTGTTTTCATTTATCTGAAAGTTGATAAAATTTGCTCACCTATTTATTAAAACACTTTACTGATCCGTAAAATGCTTACTCAAATTAAAATATTATCTCATAATCTGCAATAAAAAGAGAGTTCATTTTTTTCTTATAGTTTTTAATTCATAATCTCATTATGTTTTATCAATTGTTTGGGGATTTTTAGATAAAAAAATCCTTCCAATTACTATAAGGAGAGTATTTTTATGAGAAGAATTTTTTACTTTATTTTTATGTTGGGACTTCCTCTTTTAATAACATCCGACATTTATTCACAAACCATTCCTGTTACTTTACACTTTAAACCTGACTATACAGCTTTTGATACTTTGCGTGTTTCCGGAACATTTAACGGCTGGCAAAATAATCTGTCGGAAGATAATATGACTGACCCCGAACATGACGGTGAATATGAAGTTACTATCGATCTTGCAATGGGCGTTGTTCATAATTACAAGTTTGTTATGGATGCTAATTGGAGTTTTTCGTACACTGACCCCGACAACCCTGAAATAAATATAAATGATAATAACAATTCTATGCTGGAAGTTAAAGACCCGATGATTACTTATTTGCTTCCAAGGGATGTGAATTCAAAAGGGAATAAATTTGTTGATACTACTGATGCAGGTTTACCAATTCGCGCCATTTTTGCTTTTACCCCTGGAAACCCGTTGGATTTAAATTCACTTAAAGTAACAATTGACGGAACTCCTCTTACTAATCCTGGACAATATTATAACGCTGCTAAACGAGAGTTTTTATATCAGCCAAATCCCACTTTAAATGTAGGCGATCATACCGTAACTGTAGAAATAAGTTCATCTGCGGGCACAGCTTCAAGAACTTCAAATTTTAAAGAGACCCTGACTATGTAGTTTATATTGTCCCGGTGGATTTTTATTACGATGCAAATAATTCACAATCATTTCTAACTCAAGACATAAAGAATGTTTCGGTAGCCGGGGAATTCAATAATTTTAATGATGCTTTAAATCCATTAAAATATAATGCAGCCAAAGATTTGTGGGAAGGGACAGTGAATATTGAAGCAGGCAGTTATCAATATAAAATGAAATTGAACAGTCAATTTTGGGTAAACGATCCCGATGAACCTAAATATGCAGATACACCTGATAATAATAATTTAGTTGATGCAGTTGCCGATTCAATAGCTCGCATTAAACTAATTACTCCGCCAGAACAGACTGTTTATAAAAAAGATACATCCGGAGTATACTTCAAAGCACTTTTAAAGCCGGGAGTGAAATCTGCCGGAGTTGATCAATCAACTATTCAAATGCAAGTTGATGGAAATTTAGTCTCATCCAATTATTATGCAGACAGTTTATTCTTAAGTGCTTCAATAAATTTTACGGGTGAAGGAAGACATACAGTAAAAGTTATGTACTCAAATATGGAAGGCGTCTCGGCACAGGAAGTTTATTCTTACGGAGTTTACTCTAACAGCACCGGCAAGTTAATTGTTGATGCAATTAATGATGAGCCTTATACTTATCCCTCTGGAGTTGATGATGGTTCGGGTGATATACTCTCCACGACTATTGATGAAACCCCGACACATGATTCTCTTCAATTCAATATTAAGATGAGAAAGATTTCCGATAGAACAAGGATAGGAATAATAATTGCAAATCCCACCACAACAGTTGTTAGCGATCCTATTGGTTTGGATATAAAAACTTTCGATTGGCAGAATAACGGGTTGATGGCTTTGATAGGAACACCCGGCAATGCTTATGAAAATATTTCGAAAGAAAATAGATTTATAACCAGCCGCAGCCCTTTAACTTACAGTGATTTATTAATTGATGTTAATAATGATGCCGCGACAAGCAATGAATTTAAATTTAAAGTTAGTTTGCAGTTGCTGGATAGTCTGCTTTCCGGTTGGACAAATCAAAGATATATTTATTTATTCTCATATATTGCGGCAGAAGATAAAAGCGGAAACAGTTATGAAGTAACAGCAAGTGACGGAGGAGTAGATACGGATGAAGATCCGGATATTTACGATGCCGCATTTATAAGAAGCGGTTTTTGGCAAAATCGCATGCTTGCAAATTATATCCCGGCAGGACAAAAAATGGGTCCAAGCTTTGTCAGGCTTGATGGAAAGGGAAGAGGAATACTTCCGCTTAAATCTACCGACATCTCCGACAGCCTTGCTACTTACGGGCCGGTAATAACTTTTTTAACTCCCGGCGTTGAATATTTTCATCCCGAAGTTACAATTCACGGTGAGCTTAGTGATACTTCAATACATACCATGTTGTTTTTTTATAACGGTGTTCAAACTTCCGAATCAGTTGTCAATGGTCAATTTGCTGTCCCCGAAACTTTGAAAGTCGGAGACAATAGTGTTTATGTAAGCGCTAAAGACAGTAAAGGCTTTACATCAATTTCAAAAACAATTGTACTTTCTTACAATCCGGATAATACTCCAGCCATTACAGTAAGCGGAACAGTAGAAAATAAACAAGTTACTTTAACAGCGGCGGCATCATCGCCCGAAGGATTGAATTTAACTTTTACCTGGTCACAGGATCTACGCAATCCTTCACTTGCAAATATAGCTCCCACTGGTTCTACTGCTGTTGTAACAATGCCGTCCACTGATGGAGAATATTATTTTAATGTTAGGGCAAGGGACTCAAAGAACAGAACTAAAACAGCAAGAATTTTTGTAAAAATTGAAAACGGTGTTGTTAGAATTCCCGGTATCAATGAGCATTCTGCATGGATTGATAATGCAATAGTTTATGAAATTTATCCGAGATCATTTTCAGATCAAGGCGGATTTTTAGGAGTGATAGATAAAATTTCTTATATGAAAGATTTGGGAGTCAACACAATCTGGTTTATGCCTATTTACACCGGCCCCACTACTCATGGTTATGAAATAACCGACTATTACGGTTTTGAAGAAGATTATGGAACCGAAGCAGAATTTAAGCAAATGATGAACGAACTGAAGAATGCAAACATAAAAGTGATACTTGATTTTGTGGTTAACCATACTTCAATTCAGCATCCCTTTATGCAGAATGTATTTCAGTACCGCGAGTATTCTCCTTATGCAGATTTTTATATTTGGAGCGGCGAGCCGGGCAATTCAAACTTTGATTACTTATTTGACTGGGCAACACTTCCAAATTTAAATCACCAGAATCCGGATGTAAGAAAATATTTTATTGATGTTGCCGAACATTGGGTTAGAACTTATGATATTGACGGCTTTAGATGTGATGTGGCATGGGGAGTTGAACAAAGAAGCAATCTTTTCTGGCAGGAATGGCGTGAGAGATTAAAAAATATTAAGCCCGAAGTTTTCCTTGAAGCTGAAGCTTCTTCTTCCGATTCAACTTTTTTTCAAAAGAGATTTGACTCAGCAAATAATTGGGATTTAAGAAACAAGCTGCTTGGGGCAATTTCCGGAACAAATTCTATTGATGATTTTAATAATGAAGTCATGCGGCATTATAATTCTTATGCTCGTCCTTTCCAGTTCGTTGAAAATCATGATGAAGTTAGAATGACATCTTCATTCGATTCAAAAAGATCTGAATTAGCACATTCAATTTTATTTACTTTAAATGGTGTCCCATTAATCTATTCAGGCGGGGAGGTTGGGGAAACAACTAACCGGGGGAAAATTGATTGGAGCGATCCAGATAATATCAGGCCGTATTTTCAAAAATTAATTCAGATAAGAAAACAGTTTGTTCACAATCCGCAAATGACAAGACTGAGCAACAGCGAGTCGGCTAAAGTTTATTCTTATGCATCAATAAGCGGCAATAATCTATTAATAACTGCCGCAAATTTTAAAGATGCAATTCTTTCAGATTCAATTGATATAAGCGGTTTGCCGTGGGATGGAACAAGCAAATATTATTTAACAAATTTAATTGATGGAACTGTGCAGGAAATTCCTACGTGCACAGCGGAGTAATTTTCCCATAAGTTTAAATGAATTTCAGGCAAAGATATTTTATTACGGAACGGACTCAGTTGCAGTTGATGTTTCTGATGAAAATATATTAACTGTAAAACAATTTAAGCTTTACCAGAATTATCCGAATCCTTTTAACCCGACCACGAAAATAAAATATCAAATTCCTAAGGAAGAAAAAGTAACGCTTAAAGTTTATGATATTTTAGGAAGAGAAGTAAGCACGCTTGTTAATGAAATAAAAAGTGCAGGCATACATGAAATTAATTTTAATGCTTCAAGACTTGCATCGGGAGTTTACTTCTACAGAATTACAGCGGGAAATTATTCGGATATTAAAAAAATTGTATTGCTGAAATAAACTTTCCATTTATTGCCGGCATATTATAATTAAAATGAGCTGGGATAATATGCCGGTATTTATGATGTAAAAAAATAATACTTCCGAAATCCCGATTAGCAAGAGAATGACAACCTCTATTCTTATATTATTTGCATAACTTCAGTTATTAATATTTAATTTATTTTTTGCTTTGCTGATTTCAATGTCATATAGAAGACAGTGCTAAAAGGGATTCCAAATCCAGCATGAAAAAGTTATATTACTAGATAAATTTCAAAAAAATAAAATTAATTGAAGACAACACATAAAATAGTATTCGGCGATAGCCGGCAAATGAACTTGATTTCTGACCGTTCGATAAATTTAATAATCACATCACCACCTTATTGGCAATTAAAAGATTACGGGACTGAGAACCAAATAGGTTATCACGAAAATTACGAGACTTATATTAACAATCTAAATCTTGTTTGGAAAGAATGTTATAGGGTTCTTGATAATGGTTGTCGGTTATGTATAAATATTGGCGATCAATTTGCTCGAGCAGTTTATTATGGGCGTTACAAAGTAATTCCAATACGCACAGAGATAATAAAATTTTGTGAAAGCATTGGCTTTGACTATATGGGAGCCATAATTTGGCAAAAGCAAACTACTACTAATACAACCGGTGGAGCTTCTTTAATGGGAAGTTTTCCAACACCAAGAAATGGAATAATATCTATAGATTATGAATTTATTTTAATTTTTAAAAAATTAGGTAACCGCAAAAAGTCAGCAAAGAAATAAAAGACACAATCAAAATTGACAACTGAAGAATGGAAAGAATATTTTTCAGGCCATTGGAATTTTGGCGGCGCAAAACAGACGGGCATATTGCAATGTTCCCGGAAGAGTTGCCAAAAAGACTTATTAAAATGTTTGCATTCAAAGGTGAAACAGTATTAGATCCATTTATGGGAAGTGGAACAACTTCATTTGCCGCAAGAAATTTGGAACGAAATTCAATCGGATATGAAATTAATCCTGAATTTATAGAGATTGCTAAAGACAAAGCTCAATATATAACCAAGCAGATATATCAGGAACAGTTTATGAATTTATGAAAGATAAAATAAATATTGATGTAGAAAAAGAATTCGAAAAATTCCATATCGCTTTGTAGACTTTCAAAAATTTGATAAAAAAGTTGATCCGAAAAAATTACAGTTTGGATCAAAAATAGATAAAAATAGTGGTAAGAGAGAAGAATACTATTCAGTAAAAGAAATTATTAGCCCTGAGCTAATTAAATTAAATAACGATCTTAGTTGTTAGGCTTAATTGGAGTAAAAGAGAAAAAAGCTGCAAATGGTGCAGCAACCAAATTTCTTGTATAATAAAACTAAAGGCCAAAAAGTTTTTATGAAGTACGACAAGCAAAAATATGATGATGATAATAATTTAATGTGTTATTTATATTTGAAGAACAAAACATTTTTAAATGCTCACCTTATTAAAGAGGGGCTTGCAGAACCGGATCAATCATTAAATTTTAAGTATAAGGATAAATTTACAAAGCTTTATGTGAATAGCTAAACAAAATTATATCTCTACCAATTGTAATAAGTATTTAATTAATTTGAACTTGTTCGGCTATGCATGATTCAATCTTGTTGATACCTTTATATTTTAACTCGTAATTGTCCATTGATAGGGGAAAGTTAATTTTTAATCCTTGCCATTTAAGTAAACTAACCTTCTTTCATACTTAATTGAATTCGTTTTCTTTCAATATCGATATCAACAATTCGCACGGTTATTTTCTGGTCTAACTTTAAAATTTCAGCGGGATCTTTAATAAATCGATCTGTAATTTGAGAAATATGCAGCAAGCCGTTTTCCTTTATTCCAATATCTACAAATGCACCGAACTTTGTAAGATTAGTTACTATTCCGGGTAAACGCATTCCTGGTTTTAAATCTGTTATTTCATTAATCGTTTCGGAAAATGAAAACACTTCTGCTTTACCGCGCGGATCGAGTCCTGGTTTTTCGAGTTCCTGCATTATATCTTTTAAAGTCGGCAGGCCAACTTCATCGGTTATATAATTATTTATGTTGATCATCTGACGGATCTTCGCATCTTCAATTAATGATTTTACAGGATGAGATAAATCCTTTGCCATCTTTGAAACGATGGAATAACTTTCAGGATGAACTGCGCTGTTATCAAGCGGATTATCTGCGCCGGGAATTCTTAAAAATACCTGCGGACTGTTCAAACGCTTTAGCCCCAAGTCCGCTTATTTTCATCAGTTCTTTACGTGAACGAAAAGATTTATTTTCACGCCTGTAGTTTGTTATTGACTTTGCAAGCTTCGGCCCGATGCCGGAAACATAACTTAGCAAATGCTTGCTTGCAGTATTTAAATTTACTCCTACCTTATTCACAACGGAAGTAACTACATGGTTTAGTTCATCTTTCAAATTATCCTGATCAACATCATGCTGATATTGTCCAACGCCGATTGATTTTGCGTCGATTTTAACAAGTTCGGCAAGCGGATCCATCAGCCTTCTTCCAATAGAAATCGCACCGCGGTAAGTCAGGTCAAGATCAGGAAACTCTTCTCTTGCAGTTTCCGATGCAGAATAAATAGATGCTCCAGCTTCATTTACCATGAAGACTTCTGCATTGAGTCTGATTTTCCAATTAGAGATTTGATAAACTGTTCCGTGTCTCTGCCTGCAGTTCCGTTTCCAATTGCGATTGCTTCTATCTTATATTTTTTAATAAGCTCTCTTACTATTTGCGATGCTTCGTCTGTTTTTGGCTGCGGCGGATGCGGAAAGATAGTGGTGTAATGTAAGCAGGTTTCCCTGTTGATCAAGACATACAAGTTTACAGCCCGTTCTGAAACCGGGATCAATTGCCATTGTAACTTTCTCCCCGAGCGGGGGAGCTAAAAGCAATTGACGAAGGTTTTCGGAAAATACATGGATTGCTTCTTCATCGGCTTTGGCTTTGGAACTATTTCTAAATTCAGTTTCAATTGATGGGGCTAATAATCTTTTATAAGCATCTTTAATTGCCAGCTCAACCTGTACGGCGGATTCATTTTTATTTTTTATAAAAATTTTATTAAGGCTTTCAATTGCGGATTCATTATCAATTGAAATTGAAACCCGCAAAATTCCTTCCTGCTCGGCTCTGCGGATTGCAAGAATACGGTGGCCTGCGCAGCGTTTTAACGGTTCGCTGAAATCAAAGTAGTCAGTATACTTGGTTCCTTCATCCTTCTTTTTCTCAATTACTTTTGAACTGATTATTGCCTCAAGTTCGAATAAGCTGCCTAATTGTATTACGTGAATCTGCATTTTCATTAATCCATTCTGCAATAATATCTCTTGCACCTGCTAATGCAGTATCAATATCCGGACTTCATCGTTTATATATTTTTCTGCAATCGATTCTATATGCTCTTCCTTCTGCGTCATAATTATTTCTGCAAGAGGTTCTAATCCTTTTTCCCTCGCTGTACTTGCTCTTGTTTTTCTTTTTGGTTTGTAAGGGAGATAAATATCTTCAAGTTCTGTCATTTCCCAGCAATCATTTATTTTCATCTCTAATTCGGGAGTTAACAATTCCTGGTCGTTAATGCTTTTAAGAATAGCTTCACGCCTCTTAACCAAATCAAGCAGTCGTTTCCATTCCTTTTCAATTGCCGATACTTCTGTTTCATCAAGGCTTCCGGTAGCTTCTTTCCTATAACGGGAAATAAATGGAATCGTTGCCCCTTCCTCCAAGCAGCTTAACCGTATTTGAAACCTGTGATTTACCTATTGAAAGCGAGCCGCTATATATGTTTAACAAGAATTTCTGTCATTGTTTTTCTAATATGAATAAATTGAATAATTCCGGAATACCCGGATTCTGAATTATATGAAAGTAATTATAAGTGCAAATATACGCGGATGTGGTTCTTTCCAAAAGTCAAGCACAATAATAAATAAATTTTTAAAGCATAGTACAAGAATATGGCAATAATGCGTACCATTTCGCTATTGAAAAATAAATTGGACATTTATTCTGCTAATGATTCTTCAAATATACAGGTGAACCAATATTGAAAGGTGACAGCAGTAAACCAGGTAATTTTATAAAAAAATTTTAAGGAGACTGCGAACTACTTTGTAATGGAGATAAGGGCTATAAGTTTTCAAAAACATTTTTATATTCCCTGCCGATAGGAATAGAGATCCCATTAACTTCAACCGTTTCGGCTGTGTATGATTCAATCTTGTCAATTGAAATTATAAATGATCTATGAATCCGTTTAAATAGATTTGATGGTAATAGGGATTCAATTTTATTAGTGCTCATTTTTGAAATGTATGTTTTTTTTGTTGTTACGATTTTAATATATTCTCGTTGGCTTTCAATATAGATAATCTCAGGGAATAAAATTTTAACTTTCTTTTTCTGCACATTTATAAAAATAAAATCTTTTATTTCGCTGCTTTCATTTATAGGCTGTTTTTCTCTTTGTACAGGCTTAACTTTATTAACTGCTGTTAGAAATCGCTCAAACTCAATCGGCTTTAAGCAGGTAGTCTGTTATGTTAAGCTCAAATCCTTCAACTGCATATTGATGATAAGCAGTAGTTACAATAACTGAAGGCGGATTTGTAGAGTGTTCTCAAAAAAGCCATTCCTTTTAGCTTTGGCAGATGAATATCTAAAAAAATAAGATCAGTGTGATTATCCCGAAGATACTCTGCTGCGAGTATAGCGTCTTTAAATGTTTTTTGTAATTCAAGGAATGATACCTGGGAAATATAATCGGATAAAATTTTTACGGCTAACGGCTCATCTTCTATTATAATACATTTTATTTTAGACATGGCTTGCAAGATTAATTTTTAAAATTGAAGTAAACTCAGAATTGCCTTGTTGTACTGAAAGATCATAATCAGTATAAAGTAATTCCAACTGGCGCCTTAAGTTTGATAGGCCGATATTTTCTTTTACTTTTGGCTCGCCGGATTCTACATCAATAGAATTTTTTACAAGAAAAGCTAACTGCCTGTTTTTAACTGAAAGATGAATATTAACAAATGGACTGCTTCTTGTTTCGGAAGCACCATGTTTAAATGCATTTTCTACCAAAGGTATCAACAACAGAGGCGGTAATGCTTGTTTCATATCTTCAATATCATAATTAAAATTAATATGCAATGATTCATCGTAGCGCAATTTTTCAAGAGCAATGTAGTCATCTATAATTTTAAGTTCCTTTTCAATTGCTATATACTCACCACTGGTTTCATAAACATATAACGTAATATTTTGGATAAGCGTAAAATGGATTCCGGTGCTAAATCGGATTTATCTCTTGATAGCGAATATATATTGTTTAAAGTGTTGAATAAAAAATGTGGGTTCGTTTGCGACTTGAGATAATTCAATTCTGCTTCCTGCTTTTCAATCCGAAGCTGCTGTGCTGCCTGTTTTAGCTTTGTAAAATTATAGACATGCCTTGAAATTCCAAAAATAAATATGGCAAATATACTTCCGCCAAACTGGTCTCCAACTCCATGCGTAAAGGAAGTATAATGTACAAAATCCGTATAGATATGAAGCTGAATTCCAAGAAGTAGCCATGAATAAAAAATAAAAGAAAATAAAAAAAACTGTGCAATTAAAAGTGCAAGTGATCTGAAAATTTTTTTTCTGCTTAAATTGGGAAGAGTGAACTCCAAGAAAAGATAAATAACGACGAGAATATAAGCTGACTTCCAAACTTCATTTATAACCCAAAGCAGAAACGAACCGGGGTGATTCGGGAAAGGTTAATAATGAGAGCAAAGATATAATAGCCAACTCCAGCCCATAAATAAAACTTCAGGTTCTTTACATCAAAGAGTTTTTTCATTGTGTTATGTATTAAATCAGTTCCTCAAATTATTTTTTAATCATCGTAGATTTTGAAATAAAAGTATAAATCACATCTAAAATATTTAATATGCTTTATCATTAACATAAATATTTTATAAGTGGTAACCCAGAAAATTAGTAGACGTAACTTGTTATTTGTTTACCACAATCTGCTTTCCGTTGACACACTCTTTCACCTCTTTATTCAATTCGATATTCTTGCAGAAAGAAGTAAGACACAACAGACAAAGATAGTTAAGAGAATTTTTGCTAAAGGTAATAATAGAAGGAAAAAATAAAATGAATACCGCGAAAAATTATTTAAGAAATCCTAAATGAGACAAAAATGAAGAGTTCATCGTCAAGTACACACATATCAAAGTTTTTGAAGTATTTTAATATTATTGCCGTCGTTTGCACTTTGCTTTTGTTTCAACCTTTAAATGCACAAGATGCAATTAGTGGCAATCTTGTTAAAGTTGAATGGCTCGGAAAAAACTTAAACAACCCTAATGTTCTTATACTCGATGCTTCACCAGTAAAAATCTATAATGAACATCATATACACGGAGCAATAAATGTTGATTTCTTTACCTATGGGTCTCAGGAAAGTCCCGTAGCTGAAATAGAAAAGCTCTATCAGTTATGGGGAATTAGTCCCGGGAAAAAGATTGTAATATATGATCAGGGAGGTTCGATATTCGCTACCAGGCAATTTTTCTCACTCTATTATTACGGATTTCCACCAGAAAATCTTTTCATTCTTGATGGAGGAGCTTTCCAGTTGGCAGGAAAAAGGTTTCCCTGTAACACAGGATATCACATCTCTCCCATTGAAGGGGATTTTTGAAATTAAAAAGCTTAATGAAGAAGTGAAAGCCAATCTCCCTGAATTTTTAACAGCATCCGGAGATACAACTAATAATGTTTTGGTGGAAGCGTTAGGAGCTGATTGGCACTTCGGTGAACTTTGCGCTTTTGATAAAGCTGGCCATATCCCTAATGCGGTCTTACTGCCAAGCCCGGATTTTTATAATAAGGATAGGACCTTCAAGTCACCGGATGAAATCAAAAAAATGCTTGACTATTTTAAGATCAAACCTGAACAGAGTATCTATTCTCATTGCGGCGGCGGGATAAGTGCCAGCGTTCCGTTTTTCGCTCTTAAATTTATTTTGCATTATCCAACGGTTAAACTTTATACAGGTTCTGAGCTCGACTGGTTATCCGATGAAAGAGAACTACCATACTGGACTTATGATGCACCCTTCTTAATGAGAGAAACAAACTGGTTACAGTTTTGGGGTGGGAAAATGTTAAGGATGTATGGAAAATCTAATATCAGCATAATTGATATTCGTTCCCCGGAAGCGTTTAACCATGGGCATGTACCATTTGCGATAAATATTCCCGCAAATGTTTTTAAAAGCAATTTAAGTAACCTAAGCAAGCTGGCTGAAATTCTCGGTCAATCTGGAGTCAATTCATCTCAAGAGGCAGTTGTAATTTCAGATTCAGGGAATAAACGAAGAATCTGCTTTGGCTTTCTTAATGCTTGAGAAACTGAATCAGAAAAAAGTCTCGCTCTTAATAGACTCAATGGATAAATGGGCAAAACTTGGTTTCCCAATTACAAATGATACAACCATAGTTAGGATTAAAAAAACTTCTCAAGATTTATCAATCGCTCCAACGAACTATCCTTTAAATTTTAGGCAGGGAATAATAATAAAAGATTTGAAAAGTACTCATGGATTATTTCCAAAGGTATTAATAGCCTCTAGTAAAGATGTACCTGATTCAAAGGAAAGTAATGTCGTTCATGTGCAATATGCGGATTTACTAAATGAGATTGGTACTCCCAAACCTGCGAAAGAGCTATGGAACATCCTTGTTAAGGCTGGTGTCCCAAGATATGCTGAGCTAGTTTGTATCTCAGATGATCCAGGCGAAGCAGCCATCAATTATTTTATTCTCAGGTTGATGGGTTATCCTGATATTAAAGTATTAATTAATTGAAAAAGAGAAAACGAAAAGGAACTTATCATGAATAAAATTATAAAATTCGGCGAAACGATTAAGGGGTATAACATACAGGTATTAAATGAGAGGGAAATAAGAGCAGCGGCGGGGGTGTTATTTATATTGATGTTTGTCTCAATTCTCAAAGTTATTTTTACAGGTAACTTTATATTACTAAAGTATGCAGTAACAATATTCTTAACTGATATTTTAATTCGTGTATTTATTAATCCTAAATTTTCGCCTTCATTAATAATTGGCCGTTTGATGGTAAGGAACCAGGTACCTGAATATGTTGGTGCTAAACAAAAAAAGTTTGCCTGGATTATTGGTGTGATACTGGCATCGACAATTTTCATTCACCTGATAATAGTAAATGCATTCAGCCCGATTACAGGTCTTATCTGTTTTACCTGCCTAATATTTTTATTCTTTGAAACGGCATTTGGTATTTGTATTGGATGTAAATTCTATTCAATGTTTTATAAGGAGAAGGCTCAATACTGCCCTGGTGAAATTTGTAAAGTTAAATCAAAACAGGAAATTCAAAAAACATCCGTGGCTCAACTACTCATTATTTTTGGATTCGTTATATATATTTTCTTTATAGCAGTTTTGTTTAATGCCAATTTTACTAAACAGCCATATGATTTGTTTGGAATTGAAAGTACTGCGCAAGTTAAATCACCAGAATAAAGGCAAAAATTCAAACCGGGAAAGGTAAAAGAATAGTCTGCAATCTACTATATCATATTTAATTACTGCTGCGAAATGTTCAATAAAAAAATAGATCTTAAAATCGATTTTTATTTACTGTAACATTTTTAGCTCTCTGCAACTTTGACGCTGGGGAAGCAATCAAATTTCAACTTAAACATAAAAATATTTTGAAGATGCTTAAAATCCTGTGTATGTTAAATACCACATGATTTTTATTTTTAACCTAACTCTTGAGGTGTTTTGCTATGATTAAAAACTTTAAGCTAATTATTTGTTTAATCGTATTTTTCACTTCCTATCTTTTTTCACAAGGAGATTTGAAAATAGCAGACATTGGTGATTTGAGCCTCACAAACGGGGGGACGATCATCAGTTGTAAAGTCGGGTACAGAGTTTTGGGTGAGATGAATAAAGACAAATCAAATATAATTTTATTTCCAACATGGTTTGGCGGAAACAGTGAAGATTTGTTGAATTTAATAGGCCCAAATAAATTAGTTGATACGGATAAATTTTTTGTAATTGCCGTAGATGCTTTGGGTAATGGTATTTCTTCTTCACCTTCAAACAGCGAAGAGCAGCCAGATTCAATATTCCCGGTTTTTAATATTAAGGATATGGTCAGCTCACAATATAAACTGCTGACTAAAATTTTAAAAATAAATCATATCTATGCTGTAGTAGGCGGTTCGATGGGAGGTATGCAGACATTTCAATGGATTACTTCTTATCCGAATTTTATGGATAAAGCAGTCAGCTATGTGGGATCGCCAAAGCTTACTTCTTACGATTTGCTTCTTTGGAAGACTGAATTAGATATTATTGAACAAGGCCATAAATACAATATAAGTGAAGATGATTTAATTAAAGATATTACTAATATTCAAACATTGAATATTCAGACTCCTCAATTTAGAGTAAATCAAACGAATCCAGAAGATGTTGATTCATTTATGGATGAAAGATATGAGTTTCAAAAGAAGTATTTCAAGTCCTACGATTGGGAATCACAATTAAAGGCAATGATGCAGCAGGATATTACTTCGCAGTTTGCGGAGTCGATGAAACTGGCTGCAGAGTATATTAAAGCAAGAGTGCTAATCATTGTTAATTTAACTGACCATATGGTTAATCCAAATCCGGCTATGGAAATCGCTAAAATAATAAATTCTGAAATTTATATTTTCAATAATAAATGCGGACATTTAGGCCCTGGCTGTGAAATGAAAAAATTCGAAGAATTGGTGGAGACTTTTTTATCTAATTAACTCGTGTTAGCAGCAATGAAAGATGACATCTTTTATAAATAAAATTGGTATTCAAGCTGTTCGATAAAAATATTGTTTATTCCAATTTCTATTATAAAAACAAAGATGTCATCTTTAATTTTAACGTTGTCTCTTAATTTGCCGGTTAGTAAGAACATAGAAAAGAGCTCAAACGCCATTCGAATTATTCAGCTTGTTAATCAGTTCATTCCTCAAATCCCAAATTTCAGGAGTAATGGAAACGTGATAAAGATGCGGATAAATTAATCTTTTAACTCCGGTATCAAGCCTGTCCAAATCTTGTTCGCGTTGTATTCTTATATCTTCAATCGAAGGGAAATCATAAACAAGCTTGCCGTTTTTATAAATATCTACAAGCAGCGGCTCAATATCTTTAATATGATTTTTATCCAAAGCTCTTTTTTTAGTTTGATCAAACGGATGCCGTAAATTTATTCTCTGGCTTTCCATAATATTCTCATCAATCAATGAGACCAAATCTGCCGTAGCTTCGTTTGTGTTATCATAAATTCTATACACTTGTTTGTTCCCCGGGTTGGGAATTTTTTCCACTGACTCTGAAATCTTTATCGCCGGAACCCATTCATTTTTATCTTTAACCGCAACAAGCTTATAAACTCCGCCTAACGCCGGGTCGCCTTCAGAAGTAATCAGCCTTGTTCCGACACCGTAAGTCAACCGCTTAATTAAATTGTCTGGATCAACTTTATGCTTTGGTGCATCTTCTCTTATTTGACTGATGATTTGCCATATATTCATTTCGTCAAGCTCGTTTGAAAGAACAATTCCAACTTCATTTAATCCTGCATTATCAAGCATCTGAACTGCAATTATACTTAAGTAAGCAAGGTCGCCGGAATCCAATCTAATCGCAATCGGTTTATGGCCGCGTTTCTTCAAATCTTTAAAAACTTTTATTGCGTTTGGAATACCACTCTCAATAGTGTTGATGGTATCAACTAGCAAAACGCATTCGTCAGGATATAAATTCGCAAAAGCCTCAAATGCTTCAAGTTCAGACTTACCTAAAGCAAGGTATAATTGAACCATGCTGTGTGAATGCGTCCCCTTTGGCGGATATCCGAGCAAATGTGAAATGCCAACATTCGAAGAATAATCAGCGCCGCCAATTAATGCTGCCCTAACAGCAGCTATGGCTCCTCTGTCCTGCGCTCGTCGTGCACCAAAATCAATTAACATTTGACCTTTGGCTATTTCCTTTATCCGGAAGCCTTAGTTGCAATTAAAGTTTGGAAATTTAAATCATTTAAAAGTACAGTTTCAAAAATTTGTGCGATAGCTGCGGGACCTTCCACAATTGTAAGAGGTTCATTCGGATGAACAACTCTTCCCTCGGGAATCGATTTAATGTTAAGTGATTTAAAGCTGCCGTTTTTTTTAAGCCAATCTAAAAAGTCATCGTGAAATAATCTTTCGCCATTTGAATTTTTATGTGCTTTCAAAATTTCAATATCATTTTCCCTAAATGAAGTATTTTCCATCCAGTCAATAAGCCATTCAAGCCCTGCATTAATACAATAACCTGCTTTGTGCGAACCGTAATCAGGATAATTTCTGAAGTAGTGATCGAACTGAACTGTTTTTTCATGAAGATGATCTTTAAAATATAATTGAGCCATTAATAGTTGATAGTGATCGACGAATAAAGCCCCCTCAGTAATTTTTTGGTCGAATTTTTTTAACAAGTAAGTGTCCTCTAAATATTTTTATTCATATTTAATATAAACAAAAAAATAATGTGTTACAGAGAACAATGTACGACGAATAAATACTCGTTATTTTTAATTAACTAATTTAATTGAAAGGGAAAAACATGGATAGTATGCTGCCTCAACTTAAGGAATTTGCTACAATTTATGGCATTAAAATTATTGCTGCATATAGCGATTGTAATTATTGGGCTGTGGGTTTCAAAAGCCTTGAAAAAATTCACAATCAGATTACTTGCAAAGAAAGATGTTGATCCTACAATCGCAACGTTTTCTGCAAATGTTGTATATACTTTGCTAATAGTATTTGTTATCCTGGCAACTCTTTCACAAGTCGGTATTGAAACAACATCCTTCATTGCAGTTTTGGGTGCTGCCGGATTAGCTGTTGGACTTGCATTCCAGGGTGCGCTTTCAAATTTTGCAGCAGGATTATTATTAATAATTTTTCGCCCATTTAAAGTAGGTGATTTTATAGATGCAGCAGGCTCTGCCGGCTCAGTTGAAGAAATTCAAATTTTATATACTATATTAAAAACTCCGGATAACATTAAAGTGGTAATTCCAAACAGTAAGCTTATGGGAGATACAATAAAGAACTTTAGCGCCAATGATACAAGAAGGGCGGAATGGATTTTCGGAATTGGTTATGGCGATGATATTAAAAAAGCCAGATCGGTAATCAAAAATATTATTGAAAGCGATCAGAGAATTCTTACTGAACCTGTTCCGCAAATACTTGTAAAAGAACTGGCAGATAGCAGCGTAAACTTTGCAGTAAGAGCGTTTATTAAATTACCTGATTATTGGAATGTTTATTTTGATACAATCGAAAAAGTTAAAAACGATTTTGACGAAAATAAAATCAGCATTCCGTTTCCGCAAAGAGATGTTCATACATACCAGATGCAATAATTAGAATTTTATATTAAATTGTTTTAGGATTGTTGATTAATACTTAATATTTTTAGTCAAAACAAACTTTAGACAATTTATGACAAAAATTATAGTACTTGGGGCTGGAATGGTTGGCAGTGCCATTGCTGTTGATCTTTCAAAATCTTATGAGGTTAAAGTTGCGGATATTGATACTGATAAATTGAGGAAGTTAAAAAAATTCCATAAGCTTGAAACTATACATACTGATTTATTTATTCCTGAAAATATTAAGCAGGTAATCAGCGGTTGTGATTTGGTTGTATGTGCTGTGCCCGGATTTATGGGTTTCGACACCATTAAAACAGTAATTGAACAATCAAAAAATGTTGTTGATATTTCTTTTTTTAGCGAAGATCCATTTGAGCTTGAAAAGCTGGCAAAGAAAAAGAATGTAACTGCTATAGTTGACTGCGGAATAGCGCCCGGCTTAAGCAGCATTATTTTAGGATATTATAATAAAAGAATGAAAGTAAATTCATTCGAATGTTACGTGGGAGGACTACCCAAAAAAAGAAAATTACCTTATCAATACAAAGCTCCTTTTTCTCCTGTTGATGTTATTGAAGAATACACACGTCCCGCCAGGTTTGTTAAAAACAGTAAATTGGTAGTAAAGCCTGCTTTGACAGATGTTGAAATAATCGAGTTCGAAAAAGTCGGTTCACTTGAAGCCTTCAATACTGATGGCTTAAGAACGCTAATTAAGACTATGAAAATACCGAACATGATAGAAAAAACTTTGCGTTATCCGGGTCATGTAAACAATATTAAGCTTTTAAAAGATACAGGGTTCTTTGACGAAGAATTCATCGAACTACAAAATGGCGAACAAGTTCGTCCGATGGATTTAACTGTAAAACTATTATTACCGCTTTGGAAGTTAAAAGAAAATGAAAAAGAATTTACAATTCTTAAAGTAAAAGTTGAAGGATTAAAAAATAAAAAGAATAAAACGTATGTTTATGATTTATATGACGAGTTCGAAACATCTACAAATACAACTTCAATGGCTAGAACAACCGGCTATACCTGTACAGCCGCTGCAAATTTAGTTGCTAAAAATATCTATACAAAAAAGGGAATATCCCCGCCGGAATTTTTAGGGGAGAATAAAATATGTTTCGATTATATCCTTTCATATCTTAAAAAGAACAATATTAATCTTAAAATTGAAGAAAGTTAACAAATAATTTTTTATATTTTTATTGATTGAATGATTAACATTTGATATTAAGCGATTTCCCTTTCTAGAAACAAATAAAACATTTTTTAAAATGATTGTTCAACTTCATCATTAAATAGGCCGTTAATGTCTGATCGAAATGTTACTCAACTACTTGTTGATATAAATAAGGGGGACAATGATGCTATGCATCTTTTGCTTCCGCTGGTCTATAATGAATTGAGGAGGCTGGCGTCTAAATATTTAAGATCCGAATATTCCAAAAGAACCATACAGACTACCGAGCTGGTACACGAAGCATATATTAAGCTTGTAGGTGATGAAAATTTATCTCTTCAAAACCGTGGACATTTCTTTGGAGTAGCTGCAAATTCTATGAGGCAAATCCTGGTTGATAGGGCAAGAAAAAGACAGGCTATTAAAAGAGGAGAAGATAAAGCTAATTTATCTCTTGATGATGTACTTTCTATTTCAGATGAAAAGAATGAAGAAATTTTAGCCTTAGATGAGTCACTGAAAAAATTAGAAATGTTTGATGAACGACTAAGCAAAATTGTTGAGCTAAGATTTTTCGCCGGTTTTACAATTGAAGAAACCGCAGAGATTTTAAATATCTCTCCTGCCACTGTTAAACGCGAATGGAGCACAGCAAAAGCATGGTTATATAGGTCTATGGGCAAAGCCTAAATAAAATTTCTTACAAGTTATCACTTAATTTTTAAATGAATATTCAAGACTGGAAAAAAATCAAATCGATATTTGAAAAGGCTATTGAATTGCCTCAAAGCCAGCGTTATGATTTTGTTGAAAAAGAATGTTCGGAGAATGAATCGATTAAGCATGAAATAGTTAAGGATTATTATTTGCTTTTGAAAATTCCGGCAACTTTTTAGAGGAGCCGGGAATTGATTTAACTTACCTTCAAAATATTGATGAAGAAGATCCATTTATTGGAAAACAATTCGGAGTATATAAAATTGAAAGAAAAATCGGAACAGGGGGAATGGCTTATGTTTATTTTGCGAGCAGAGCTGATAATGAATTTGAACAATCTGCGGCATTAAAAATTATTAAAAGAGGAATGGATACTGATGAAATTGTCAGAAGGTTTAAGCATGAAAGGCAAACGCTTGCGAATCTTGATCATCCCAACATAGCTAAAATTATTGATGGGGGAACCACTGATGACGGGCTTCCTTTTTTTGTTATGGAATATATTGACGGTATGCCCATCACAGACTATTGTGATAAGAATAAGCTTACTGTCGATCAAAGATTAGAGCTTTTTATTAAAGTTTGTTCCGCCGTTAATTACGCACACCAAAATTTAATAGTTCATAGAGATTTAAAACCAAGTAATATTCTTATCACTTCAGACGGTACTCCAAAACTTCTTGATTTTGGAATAGCGAAACTATTAGATGAAGAACAAAACACTAACACAATGGCTTTTACTAGAGAGGGCGCTAAACTAATGACAGTTGAATATGCCAGCCCTGAACAAGTTAAAGGCGGCAAAATAACAACTGCCAGCGACGTTTATTCATTAGGTGTTTTGCTATATGAACTTTTAACCGGGCATTTGCCTTACAGCTTTAAGAATAAATTTCCTCATGAAGTTGAAAAAGTAATTACATTAGTGCATCCTGAAAAGCCCAGCACAATAATAACCAAATCAAATAAAACAGCTACTGAAGACGGTGATACATTTGAAATATCTCCTGAAGAAATAAGCATTCTTAGAAGCAGTAATATTGAAAAATTAAAAAGAAGATTGTCGGGAGATATCGATAATATAATTTTAATGGCTTTAAAAAAAGATCCGCAAAGGCGATACAGCTCAATTCAGCAGCTTGCAGAAGACATTAAACATTATATTGAAGGAAGTCCAGTAAGTGCACATAGTGATTCTATCTTTTACCGAACAAGTAAATTTGTAAAAAGGCACGCAATAGGTGTTGCAGCTATTTTAGTCATAAATATTTTGATTGTAGGAGGTGTTGTTACGGTTATTTGGCAGGCAAACATTGCTTCAAAAGAAAGAGACAAAGCAGAACTTGAAGCCTCTAAGACTAAGCATATAAATAATTTTTTAAATGAAATGTTATCTTCTGCTGATCCAACTATAGCAGGTAAAGATTTGAAGATAAAAGATATTCTTGATAAAGCTTCAAAAAAAATATACACTGAATTAAAAAGCCAGCCTGAAATTGAGGCTGAAGTTAGGTCAACAATTGGGCAAACTTATGAAAGTTTAGGGTTATATGAAGATGCAATTTTTCAGCATAAAGAAGCACTTCAATTAAGAGATTCCTTATTCGGCGAAAATAATTCCGAGACCGCAATTAGTTATAATTATGTTGCTTTAGCTTATCATTATAAAGGCAATCTTGATACAGCAAAATATTTTTATGAAAAATCTATTAAATCATTAAGAGCGTTGAAAGATGAAAAAAATTTAGAAGAAGCGTTAAATAATTATGGGACCCTGCAAATGGATTTATACCAGTTCGACAACGCAAAAAAAAGTTTTGAAGAATCACTTAATATTTCATTAAAGATATTCGGAAAAGAAAGTAAGGAAGCTGCATCAACGATGAACAACTTAGCAATTAATTATGACTACCAAAATGATTTAGATTCCGCAGAAAAATATTATCTACAAGCTCTTGCTTTAGATAAAAAACTTTTTGGAGACACTAGCATAGATGTTAGTCATAACTTGAATAACCTGGCTTTTATTTATCAGGAAAGAGGGAATTATAAAAAAGCAGTAAGTTTGTTTACAAGTTCTTATGAAATTAGAGAAAAAATTCTTGGAGAAAATCATCCTGAAGTAGCTACAGGTGAATTTAACCTCGGCTGCTCTTATTATTTTCTTAAAGATTATGATAAAGCTGAAAAGCTTATATCAAAAGCAATAGGTATATGGAGCGGAAAGTTGAATGATATGCATTATTATTTTGGGAATGCTTATGGCTGGCTTGGGAAAGTTCAAAATGCTGAAGGAAAATATGCAACAGCCTATTCTAATTTAATACGATCTCTTCAAATCAGAAAAAAAAATTATGATGATAAAAACTCATTGGTTATTTCTACTGAGAGCGAAATTGGAATATCTTTATCCGGACAAAAAAAATATGCTGAGTCTGAAAAAATATTGCTTGCAAATTATAATAAAATAAAAGATGATAAAGATTTTGACCCAAAAACTAAAAAAGGTTTGATTACGGCATTAGTGGATTTATATACAAAATGGGGTAAGCCCCGAGAAGCTAGTAAATTTTCAAATCTTATTTCAGAAAATTAGCATAAAGAACAAGCTTGCTTTTCCGGTTTGATGTACAAATCACGGTATAAAATCACTATTAGTTGAAAAAATATTTTTTTGTAAATTTATTTTAAAAAATTTTAAGAGAAAAAAATAATGGAAAAAAGAACTCTTGGAAAATCAGGCTTAGAAGTTTCTGCCCTTGGACTTGGCTGCATGGGAATGTCTGAATTTTACGGTGAAACTGACGAAACCGAATCAATTAAGACTATTCACAGAGCAATAGAATTGGGAATAACATTTTTTGATACTGCAGATGTATACGGCCCTCTTAAAAATGAAATTCTTGTTGGTAAAGCATTAAAGGAAAAAAGAGATAAAGTTATAATTGCTACAAAATTTGGAATTGTCCGCAATCTTGAAACCAATGAGCGAGGCATTAACGGGAGCCCTGACTATATTAAAAAATCTTGTGAAGCCTCATTAAAAAGACTAGGCCTAGATTATATAGATTTATATTACCAGCATCGTGTTGACCCAAAAGTCCCAATTGAAGAAACTATTGGGGCAATGTCGGATTTGGTAAAAGAAGGGAAAATAAGATTTATTGGTATGTCTGAGGCGGCTCCAAATACAATCCGGCGTGCAAATAAAGTTCACCAGGTAACAGCTTTGCAAACCGAATATTCTTTGTGGAGCCGTGAACCGGAAATTGAAATTTTAAATACTGTCAGGGAATTAGGAATCGGTTTTGTTGCTTATAGTCCTTTAAGCAGGGGATTTTTAACCGGGCGTTATAAATCAATTGACGATTTAGAAAAAAATGATTACAGACATTATGCCCCAAGGTTTCAAGGCGAGAACTTTAAAAAGAATCTGGAGCTGGTTGATAAAGTAAATGAAATAGCAAAAGAAAAAAACGTAACTCCCGGCCAATTGGCAATAGCCTGGGTTCTTTCACAAGGGAAAGATATTGTCCCAATTCCTGGAACAAAACATATTAAATATTTAGAAGAAAATGTTAAATCGGTTGAAATTGAATTAACAGAAGATGAATTAAGGCAAATCGAAAATGTAATCCCTTTGGATGAAGTTGCAGGGCAGAGGTATGACCAAATAGGAATGAAAATTGTTAATAATTGAAATCGTTTGAACGATAATAACCTGGCTAACAAAGAATTTAACAAGTTAACTTTCATTTGTGCAATTTTTTATATATAGATTTAATCAAATTAGAGATTATCCATGTTTTAATTTAAATATTTAGAGTCGGATTTTTTTTCAGTTCCTGCCCAAATTAGTACAAATGTTCTATATCATTAACCGTGTTTTTATACAATATTTATCATGAAAATATTATCGTTCGGTCAGAAATAATTCTGGATAAAATTTTTTAACTCTGTTCAAATTATATAACCATAAATTGTGAAGAAGAAGCCATAATTCTTTTTCATTGTTTTTTTAAGCTTCTTTCAAGATATATGATAAGATATCGCTTTTATGATGAAGGTTTTTCTAAATCATAAATAAATCACTTTCAAGTAAAATTTAATTGTTAATTCCGCTTCATGTACTATTGAATATATTTAATTAATTAAAATTAGGAGGCTCTATGCTAAAATCAATTTTGACAATTTTTTCGGTTCTGTTGCTTTTTAATTTCACATCATTTGCGCAAGTTGGCAGTAATCTAAATACAAATAATGTTCAAGCAGCCTTTCCTTATAATGATGATGCTGAAGATACAACAGCATCCTATGCAAGCTGGCAGAGAGATGCAGCTCAATGGCAGATAAAAACTGTAAGCTCACATAGCGGCAGTCAAGCATGGGTAATGCAGCAAGGTACAGGAGGCTATAATTATATAACATTATCAAGCGGAATAAATTTATCCAGCGCTCCAGATCCGTATATTCAATGCTGGGTAAGAAGATCGGATGGTGGAGGAGGATATATAAGTTTAGAAGCCTCTAGTGACGGAGGTTCAACTTGGAAAGCATTGATACAACCTTATTTTACCGGTACTTCATATACCCGAGTTCAAGCATCTTTATTTAATTATACCCAAGCAAATATTTTAGTACGCATAGGCTGCTATGCCCCTTCAGGGTCATATTATTTAGATGATATATTAATAGATAACGCGCCTACACCACAGTCTTTTGTATTATTGAATCCAACTAATAATGGTATGGAATTAAAATGGGGACAATCAACTGCTAGTGACTTTGGGTTATATAGAATTGTTATATCAACAAACCAAGGCTTACTTAAATAATGATCTTAACAATTATAATGCTAACAATGGATTTTATTCTTCAACAGATATAAATGGCCGGAATGAAACAAGAGTAATTGATGTAAATAATAAATCAACGGTTGATATGGTTTTAACTGACCTTACTTTTACTAACACTCAATATTATGCTAAGATTTATGAACAAGATTCACAGCAACTCGTAAATCAAGGCTCTGATAGGGCAGACCTTGTAACAACATTTTCAGTTACTGCTGAATCAGCACCTTTTACGGAAACATTTGAAGGAACCTATAAATGGGCAGCCGATATGCCCTGGGCTGTTACAACTGATGATGCCTCTGATGCCGGGCATAGCACATCACATGCTTTTGAAGATTCGCCTAATGGCAATTATCCCGCTAGCGCGGATAGAAGATTAGAAGCTCAAATAAATTTTGGTAATATGCAGCACCCTGTATTAAGATTTAATCAAAAATATTCTTTTGAACAGAATAATGATCAGGGTTATCTGGAATATTCAACTGATAATACAAATTGGACTACAGTAACCGGTTTTACTGGAAACTCAGGAGGATTATGGGAGTCTAGGGATTTTGATGCCGGAAAACTAAAAGGTTCAAGCGGTTATATAAGATTTAAAACTATTTCAAACGGTCCTGGGGTTCAGCAGGATGGATGGCACTTAGATGATATACAGGTATATAATAATACCAGAACTTCTGCCTTTCCATTTTTTGATGATGTAAGTGTTGACACTACCTCCCAAAATAAATGGATACCTGGTGCATGGAGTGTTAAAATTGCAGGGGATCATTCCGGCGACAGTCAGGTTTGGTATTTACCACAAAACAGTGGTGGTTATGTCTATTTAACACTAGGAGGCCCTATCAATCTATCGAGCGCTCCTAATCCTTATATTCAATTTTGGATAAAGAGAAATGATAATGGCGGTGGTTATGTAAGTGTTGAAGCTTCCAATGACGGTGGTATAACATGGAAAGCATTATTTCAACCATATTTCTCTGGCGCTCAGTATACACAGGTACAAGCTTCGTTATATGATTATAGACAAAACAACATTATGATTAGAATTGGTGGTTATGCAAATTCTGGTGCATATTATTTAGATGATATATTAATCGATAACGCCCCAACTCCACAATCATTTGTGATGTTAAACCCAACCAACAATGGTATGGAATTAAAATGGGGTAAATCTACTGCCAGTGACTTTAATTTTTATAGAATTGTAATGTCAACAAACCAAAGCATTCTTAATAATGATCTTAATAATAGTAACCCAAATAATGGTTTCAACGTTTCTAATGATATAAATGGTCACAACGAAACAAGAGTATTTGATGTAAGCAATATATCAACATTAGATACTGTATTAACTGATCTTACCTTTACTAATACACAATACTATGCAAAGATCTATGAAGAAGATACTCAAGGATTTGTCAATCAAGGGTCTGATCGAGCCGACTTAGAATCTGCATTTTCAGTAACACCTGAAGTTGCCCCATTTACAGAGACATTTGAGGGAACATTTAAATGGGCTGCTGATATTCCATGGACAGTTACACAAGCAGACTCCGCAGATTCACTTCATTCAACAACTCATGCATTTGAAGATTCACCTGGCGGAAATTATTCAGCAAATTCAGATAGAAGGTTAGTAGTTCAAATGAATTTATCTACAATCACAAGGCCATTGCTTAAGTTTAATCATAAATATGCATTTGAACAAAACTATGATTATGGCTATATAGACATTTCTTCTGATAATGCAAAGTGGACTAATATAGCGTCATTTACAGGAAATAGTGGTGGCTTGTGGGAGGCAAAAGAATTTGATTTAGGTGCTTTGTCTCAACAATCTAGCTGCTTATTTAAGATTTACTACTGGTTCAAACGGACCTGGTGTACAACAAGATGGATGGCATCTAGATGATATTCAAATAGCAGACAATTATAAGCATGCTCAAATTCCATTTATTGATAGTGTTGAAGTTGACAGTGTTTCGAAGTCTTACTGGACAACAGGTACGTATGAAATTAATATTGCAAATGCCCATAGCGGTTCACAAGTATGGTATTGTCCTCAAAACAATGGAGGTTATAATTATATAACATTAAAAGGTACTGTAGATTTATCGGGAGCTCCTAAACCATACATTTCATTTTGGGTTAGAAGATCAGATGGCGGCGGCGGTTATTATAGTTTTGAAGTTTCGATCGATGGAGGGCAAACCTGGAAAGTTATTAAACAACCTTACTTCAGTGGGACTGATTATACATTAGGTGAATATTCTTTAGCTGATTATAGACAGAATAATGTTTTAATAAGGATAGGCCTTTATTCCAATTCTGGTGCGTACTATCTCGATGATATAAAAATTGCCGATTCAACCGGTTACGCAACTGGTATTTAAGACTTAGCAGGGATAGTTCCCGAACAATTTGAATTAAGCCAGAACTATCCTAATCCTTTCAACCCATCAACAACCATTAGATATGCGTTGCCTGTTGAAAGTAAAGTATCTTTAACAATTTATAATTTGCTAGGACAAAGAATAGCACAATTAGCGGATGGAATTCAAAGTGCAGGTTATCATGAAACTGTATTTAATGCATCAAACCTTGCATCAGGCGTTTATCTATATTCTATAAATGCAGTGTCATCTGATGGAACTAAAAACTTCGTGGTAACTAAAAAACTTGTTCTGATTGAAATAAACGATATTTAATAAATAATTAACATATTATTTAGGGAAGCTTCGGCTTCCCTTTTTATTTGTTACAAGTTATAAAATCAATCAAACAATGAATCATTAAAGCATTCTAAGGTTTTTAGATATTGGAAATCATTTTATTCAAGTAGTATGTTTCTTCGCTTTAATTAAAATAATATTGCAATCTTAAATATGTTTAAACCAAAATTATTTGTTGTCTATAAAAGCATAACAAAAAAACAGTTGTTGAACGAATTAACTGCTGGTGTACTTGTTGGAATAGTTGCATTGCCATTAGCAATTGCTTTTGGAATAGCTTCAGGCGTCACTCCCGAAAAGGGAATAATAACAGCTATAATTGGTGGATTTATTGTTTCTTTTTTAGGTGGAAGCAGAGTACAAATCGGCGGGCCGACAGGTGCTTTCATAATAATTGTTTATGGTATTGTGCAGCAATACGGTATTGATGGCTTAGCAATAGCAACCCTTATGGCTGGAGTAATTTTAATAATTATGGGTTTTGCTCAGTTTGGTTCGATGATCAAATTTATCCCATATCCTGTTGTTGTCGGATTTACAAGCGGCATTGCAGTGGTAATTTTTTCAAGCCAAATAAAAGATTTCTTTGGTTTACAAATTGGTTCTGTTCCAGCAGATTTTATTCAAAAGTGGGAACTTTATTTTAAAAGTTTAAATTCAATAAATTTAGAAACATTTTTAATTGGACTCTCTTCTTTAATTATAATATTACTTTGGCCTAAAGTCTCAAGAAAAATTCCGGGAAGTATTATTGCAATTATTCTGGCAACATTTGTGGTGCAATATTTTCATCTAAATGTTGAAACAATTGAATCAAGATTTGGAGATATTCCTTCCAGTATTCCATTACCGTCAATCCCATCATTTAATCTTGTTACAATTAAAAATTTAATTATGCCGGCTACAACAATTGCAATTCTTGCTGCTATCGAAGCGTTGCTTTCTGCAGTTGTCTCCGATGGCATGATTGGGGGTAAACATAAATCAAATATGGAATTGGTAGCCCAGGGTGTTGCAAATATATTTTCTCCATTATTTGGCGGCATTCCTGTTACCGGTGCCATTGCAAGAACGGCAACCAATGTTAAAAACGGAGGACGAACTCCTGTTGCTGGAATAGTACATGCGGTTACACTGTTGTTAATTATGATTGTTTTAGGCAGATGGGCAAAATTAATTCCAATGGCGGCACTTGCTGCAATATTAATAGTTGTTGCATTTAATATGAGTGAGTACCGCGTGTTCAAACAGCTTTTGAAAAGTCCTAAAAGCGATATTGTTGTTTTACTAACGACTTTTAGTTTAACTGTTATCTTTGATTTAACAGTTGCAATTGAAATAGGTATGGTATTAGCAGTTGTATTATTTATGCGAAGAATGTCTGAAGTTTCTAATGTTGGTGTTGTTAAAAGAGAACTTAGGGATGAAGAAGAAAAAACGGATCCAAATGCTGTTGTAAACAAAGTGGTGCCTGACGATGTAGAAATTTATGAAATTGACGGGCCATTCTTTTTTGGTGCAGCGCATAAATTTACAGACACTATGCGGTCGATTGAAAAACCTCCGAAGGTTAGAATAATCAGGATGAGAGATGTTCCTGCTGTAGATGCAACCGGATTAAATTTATTAAATGAGTTATTTCGGGAAAGCAAAAAAGATGGAATACATTTAATTCTTTCAGGGGTTCACACCCAGCCTTTATATGCAATGACTCAATACGGTTTGCTGGATAAAATTGGTGAGCAAAATATTTTTGGAAATATTGATGATGCTCTTGATAGAGCAAGAGAATTACTCGGGATTGAAAAATTAGGCAGGCCAAAAGAATTTATCCCTGTGGTAAAACGTGAAATGTAAAATAATTAAATTATCTTATTAATCCATCCGTATCAAAAAATATTATTTTTTATGATTAGTATAGCACTTATCCGATAATTTTTTATTTTAAACCTCCAATTATTCATTTAATCAAACGAGATAAATAAATGGCTTATCAAATTTTAAAATTAATACATGTTTTTGCAGCAATTATTTTTGTAGGCAATATAACCGTTGGAGTCTTTTGGAAAATGTATGCACAAAAATCCAAAGATGCTAAAACAATTGCCTTCACTTTTAAGGGAATTATAAAAGCCGATAGAATTTTCACAATGCCAAGTGTGACTTTGTTGTTAATTTTTGGAATAGGGGCAGCTGGCGGCAATTTATAATATTCTTTCAACAGGGTGGATATTTTGGTCGTTAGTTTTATTTATAATTTCCGGCGCAGCTTTTATGGCAAAGGTTGTTCCGCTGCAAAAAAAGATTTATGCACTTGCAAGTGAGGCTGCAAAATTTAATTGGGATGAGTACAAAAAACTTGCTGATCAATGGGATTTATGGGGTTCCATTGCTTTAATTGCTCCCATAATCGCTGTTGTTCTAATGGTTGTTAAGCCAAATATACCTGGAATTTAGTCAATTGATTTTTATGAATACCGGTGAAGTAAAATTTAAATTAGAAGATGTTTTTAAAAAGTTTACATTTTCCAAAATTGTTTTATTAGATACTTCATTATTACCGGAAATACTTTCTATATCTAAAGTACTTTTAGAAAAAAATACAGTAATAAATGATATAGTAAGAATTTTAGAAATTGATGATAAAATAATTTTTCAGGAAATCACTGCAAAAAATGAAATTGGCCTAAGACTTTTTAATGATGTGGAAGAAGCTGAAGAATTATTAAATAAAAGATTTGATGTTTATGAGAAGATGTGGGATGGATGCGGATGCAAAATAGATTATTATAATTAAATTATTTTAAGATCAAACAGTTCCGATAAAATCAATGAGCAATATTCCTCAATTTACACCGACCAAAATTGATACAGAAAAGACTATTCTAAGAAATTATGTAGAAGGCGAGGGAAAAATATTTTACGACTTAATTAACAAAAATAGAGAAAGGCTTAAAGATAGTTTTCCCATCATATTAGCAAGTACCGGCGATGAAGTTGCGGCTGAAAATTATTTAAGAGATAAAATTTTTGAATGGAAACAAAAGCAATCATTTGCTTTTGGTATTTGGTTAAAAAAAAATAATCAGTGCATCGGGCATATAAGCATTAAAGATATTGATTGGAGAATTCCACGAGGCGAGCTCGCTTATTTTATTTCTTATGAATTTGAAGGAAAAGGATTGATGAGCGAAGTTGTTGAATACATGATTAAATTTGGTTTTAATATTTTAAAATTAAATAGATTGTTCTTGCGTGTTATAACCTCAAATTATAGAAGCATAAAATTATGCGAGAGATTTGGTTTTAAAAAAGAAGGAGAGATGCCCAAAGATCATCTTACCTTCACCGAACAATTGGTTGATGTTTACCAATATGGAATGACGAGAGGGGATTTTAACAAAAGATTTCCTGTATAAATTTTGCCGGTTAGCCGCACACTTTTAAACAAATTTCTTATTTTCACTTAATGCAAAATCTAATTTTAATTCTTGGCCTTGTTACTCCCGTATTCTTAATTATAATTCTTGGATATTTTTTAAGAAGAATTGGGCTTATCAATGATGTCTTTATAAGCTTGAGCTCTAAGGTGGTTTTTACAGTTGCTCTGCCTGCATTAATTTTTACGGAAGTTTCAAAGCTAAGCTTAAACGAAGTGCTTGATTTTAGAATTATCATTTTTGTATATGCAGGGACTATAATATCTTTTTTGTTAGTTTGGTTTTTAAGCAATCCATTTATCAAAGAGGGAAACGACAGAGGCGTTTTTATTCAAGGAAGCTTTAGAGGAAATTTTGCAATAGTTGGTCTTGCATTAATTTCAAGTGTTTTTGGTAGTGAAAATCTTTCAAAGGCAGCTCTAATATTGGGGTTTACAATTCCTCTTTATAATGTATTGGCGGTAATTGCTTTAACACTTCCTGTACGTGTTGAGAGAAACTTAAATTATACTCATACTTTTTATGAGATATTAAAAAACCCTTTAATCATTGCTGTGCTGGTTGGGCTATTATTTTCATATTTCGCAATACCTATTCCTGATGTTATATCTAATACTGTTGATTATGTGGCTGCATTAGCTCTTCCTCTTGCATTAATTGGGTTAGGCGGCTTTATGAAGTTTAGTGATTTTAAAAAGATTTCACGGCTTAGCATTTACCTCAACATTAATAAAAATAGTTTTCATTCCCTTGGTGGCTACTGTTGCTGCTTACAAGCTTGGATTTGTTAAAGGGGATTTAGGAATTATCTTTATTTTGTTTGCTTGTCCAACTGCTATTGCCAGTTTTATAATGGCAGATGCCATGGGTTTGAACAGCCGTTTGGCCGGAAATATTTTATTGCTTACTACACTATTTTCAATTGTAACTATAACACTTGGATTATATATTTTAAAACAGAGCGGTTTAATCTGAACAAATTAAATTAACAATGATTTTAGCATACAGTTAGAAATAAATTATTTTTGTTTAAGGATGAAGACTATAAAAAAAATAATTTTCTTTTTATCCTTTATACTTCTTTACATAGTATTTAAGGAATTAGTTGATTTATACAAATTCGCACAATCAATTCATCCATATCTTGGTTATTTCACTCTTACTTTAATTTCAGTATTTTTAATTTATTTTGCATTCATTCCCATTTACCAAATATTAAAAATTCCTAAAAGATATGCTCCAGTAAAAGAAAAAGAGAAGATTTCTGAATTGTTAAAGTTAAGAATTGACAATTTTAGAAAGAATAAATTTTTAATAAAATCAAATTTTGATTTTAACGGCATTGATTACGATGAACAAAGCCATAATAAAATTATTTTATTTTTAGGAATTGAAGCCCAGTTAATTACGAAAGAAATATGTATCAAGACTTTTTTATACCACAAGCATTTCCCAAAACGGATTTATTGATGCAATATTAATTTTATCTTCAAGCGTAAACCTTATAAAAGAAATTTTTATTCTTTACCAAGGGAAGAGTAACAAATAGAGATTTAATTGTTATTGCAAAAAAAGTTTATTACTCAATTGCTATTGGCGGCTCCGAGGGAGTTGAATATGCTGCACAGGAAATATATTCAAAGCTTGGAACTGAAAGTATGAAGAGCATACCTTTTGCCAGTAAAATATTAGGATCACTTGCCGATGGTTATGTGAATGCCGCACTTCTTACACGTGTTTCAATAATAACTGAAAATTATTGTAAGTTCATTTACATTAATTCTGACCGAGACCTTTATCCTTCAACTCAAACAATTATTTCCACAACAAAATTTATTGTGAATGATATAGTTGAAATTATAAGAGAAAGAATTATAAAAACACCAAAAGAAAAAATCGAAAATGTAATTAAAAAAAGCGGAAGCGCTATTAAATATTTTTTTGGTAAAGGTGAAGCTGAAATTATTGAGTAGTCAATTAAATATGTGAAAGAATAATTTGTTTGATAAAATTTTAATATCACCCGATAATCATTGGGCATCTATGGGCAATTTTATTTTTCGTGGCCTGGTTTGGATTATGGGCAGAAAAAACGAAATGGGGTTCAAAACTTTCGGCAGTTGTAATTTCAATTTTAGGAACATTTATTTTATCGAACTTATCAATCATTCCTACAGATGCGCCTGCGTATGATATTGTTTGGTCTTATCTTGTCCCTTTGGCAATTCCTCTGCTTTTATTTAAAGCAGATTTAAGAAAAATAATTAAAGAAGCCGGGCCAACATTAATTGCGTTTGCTTTTGGTGCAATTGGAACAGTTATAGGTACATTTCTTATCATTTTATATTATTAATCTTGGTAGTGAAGGCTGGAAACTTGCCGGAATATTTTGTTCAACTTATATCGGCGGTTCCATGAATTATGTTGCTACTGCTGCAGCGCTGCAGCTGAAATCCGGTGAGCTATTATCTGCCGGTGTTGCTGCTGATAATTTAGTAATGACGGTTTATTTTATAGTTCTTTTCGCAATTCCTTCTATAAAATATTTTCCAAAAATTTTTTCATAACAAAGCACGATGAAAATGTTTCTGAAAATAATTTGATTTCCGTTAATGAAAATAGAAGATAATAATAAATTAGGCTTAATGGATTTATCTAAATCATTAACAATTGCCTTGGCAATTTGTGCGGTTGGATTTGCACTTGGCAGATTTATCAGGAATAAACGGAATAGGCATATTGATAATTACTGCTTTAGTAGTTGCAGCAGCAACTATTTTTCCAAAGCATTTCGAAAAAATAAAAGGAGCAGATAAAATAGGAACCATGTTAATGCAGGTATTCTTTGCTGCTATTGGGGCAAGCGCTAATATTATGGTGGTGATAAAAGTTGGGCCGATTTTATTTTTATTTGCCGGAATTGATTTTATTGACTCATTTAATTTTTATTCTTGCTGCTGGAAAAATATTTAAGCTTGACCTTGCAGAAATACTTATCGCTTCAAATGCTAATATGGGAGGGCCTACAACCGCCGCCGCTATGGCTGTTGCAAAAAAATGGGATGAGTTAGTAATTCCTGCTATTTTATGCGGAACACTGGGTTATGCATTTGCAACTTTCATTGGGGTTGCGGTTGGTTATTGGTTAAGATAGAATAAAAATCATTTATCTCAATTCAGATTTTTCATAACTCAATTTTATTTCTTTAATTTTAAAAGTAATTATTAAAAATTATTATATTAGAAAAAATGAAAACAACATCTTCAATTAGTTCAAGTTATACAATTAATGTTAGCCCCCGGCTTAATGATATCAGCCTGCGGACTATTACTTTTAGGAATGAACAATAAATATTCTTTAGTTGTAAATAGAATTCGTCTTTTAAATGAAGAGCGAAGGAGATATTTAAGCAAGCACGATAAAGAATTTAAATATGAAGAAAATGTTAGAATAGAAAGCTTATCAACTCAAATTACATCTTTAGTTTTAAGAGTTAGATTAGTCAGAAACGCTGTATTTTCATATTCCGTTGCTGTAGGAATTTTTGTGCTTACTTCTTTATTTATTGGAATAAATTATTTAAGCGGATCACTGATAAATTAGATTACATTGTAGCAGCATTATTTTTACTTGGAATGATAGCAGTATTATTAGGAGTTATCTTTCGCTTCATATGAAACCATCAAAGGTTACGATATCATTCAATACGAAGTAAAAACTGAAGAGTGATTTTGTTAAGTCAAAATTAAAAAGTCAAAATTCAAATAGCAGCATTAATTAAAGACATTTTTTTAAACATTTTGAACTTTGACTTTTGACTTTTATCTAATCAGCAGCCATTATAGCCTTCTGAACATGCAGCCTATTTTCTGCTTCATCAAATATTACTGAGTTTGCTGAATCAGCAACTTCATCTGTAACTTCATCGCCTCTGTGTGCAGGCAGGCAGTGCATAAATAAATAATCGTCTTTTGCATTCCTAACTAATTTTGAATTTACCTGGTATTTAATAAATTTTTTCTTTCTATCTTCTGCTTCAGATTCCTGCCCCATACTTGCCCAAACATCAGTATAAATTATATCTGCGCCATTAACTGCTGCTACCGGGTCTTCAAAAATTTCAACTTTGCTGCCCATATATTTTGCATTCTTCTTTGCATTCTCTACAATTTCTTTTACCGGTTTGTAATTAGAAGGAGTGGCAAGCACTATATTCATCCCAACTTTTGAACAGCCATGCAGTAAACTGTGAGCCATATTATTTCCGTCACCAAGATAAGCAAGCTTTAATCCTTTTAAAGTTCTTTTCTTTTCAAGAATTGTAAATAAGTCGGTTAAAACCTGGCAAGGATGTAATAAATCTGTTAAGCCGTTTATTATAGGGATTGAACCGAATCTTGCAAGATCAATAACATCCTGGTGATCAAATGTTCTGATCATAATTGCACTTAAATATCTTGAAAGGACTTTGGCTGTATCGGAAATGTTTTCACTTTTACCAAGCTGCAAATCATTTTTCCCGAAATACATTCCGAGTCCGCCTAACTGGTAAATTCCCGTTTCAAATGAAATTCTAGTTCTTGTGGAAGGTTTTGAGAAAATCATTCCCAAAGTTCTTCCTTCAAGAATTTTATGCGGCTCACCAATTAAGCAGTTTTTCTTTTAAGGTTTTGCTTAAATCAAATATCTGGTAAATTTCTTCTAATGATAAATCATTAATTGAAATTAAACTTTTGCCTTTCATGTTTACTGCCATTTTAATTCTCTCCGTTTTATGAAAATTTTAATTTATAAAGATACTTTATATATGGTGACTTAATAAACCAGGTTTCTTAAAGAAACCGGGTTTATAGCTGCTTATTTTGAATAATTTCAGTTATATAATTCTTGTTCCACTTCCTTCAATTCCAATTTGCGATGCTTCTGTTATAATTGCTTCCTTCCCGCCGCTTTCAATAAAATTTACTGCAGCAAGAATTTTTGGCCCCATACTGCCCATTGCAAATTGGCCATCATTCAAATATTTTTTTGCATCATCAATTTTTAATTCATCTAAAGCAATTTGATCTTTTTTATTAAAGTTCAAATAAACTTTTGGGACGTCCGTAAAAATATAAAATGTATCTGCATTAATCATTGTTGCTAGTAAAGAAGATGCAAGATCTTTATCAATTACAGCTTCGATTGCTTCAAGGTGATTATTTTCATGCTTGTAAATCGGAATACCGCCGCCGCCTACTGCCACAACAATATGTCCGCGTTCCACAAGCTCGCTAATCATTGCTTTATTCATAATATCCATCGGCTGGGGAGAAGCCACTACACGCCTCCAGCCGCGTTTCCGCTGATCTTCTTTAAATACCCAGTTATTTGCTTTTGTTAACAAGTCGGCTTCTTCTTTAATATAATAACGCTCCAATTGGTTTTGTTGGATTTTCAAATGCCGGATCTTTTATATCAACAAGAACCTGCGTTACCAAAGTTACCACATTTCTATCAACTTGATAATCATTTAAAACATTTCTCATTTGCCGTTCAATCATATAGCCAATTCCGCCTTGTGAATCGGCTACACAAATATCAATCGGCATTTTAGGAATTTTATATTGATTAAACCCAGCTTCATTGCGTAATAAAATATTTCCAACTTGCGGGCCATTGCCATGAGTTATTACAATATTATATCCATCTTCCAAAAGCTTAATTAATTTTTCGCAGGTATCGTAAGTATTCTTTTCTTGTTGATCAATAGTTCCAATTTCATTTCCTCTTAAGATAGCATTTCCACCAAAAGCAATCACAGCCAATTTTTTCATTCATGCCTCAAAATTTATAAATACATTTGGATATTTTATATGATTTGAGTTGTCCGGCAGGCTTCATATTTAACTATTTGATTAACATTTCTCATAAAATTTCTTCCCCTTGCATAAATATTTAATTTTAACAACAGTTAATCTAATAAGTAAGATGCTAAAAAGAAATAAGGAAGATATCCTTGTAGTAAATTTGTATTACATGTGTTTTAACAATAGTACAAAAATTTTTGATATTAATTAATCCTATGAAGTTATAAACCTAATTTCTCAAAGAAATTAAATTTAATTAAACAGATATATCACTTTTTATTTTAAATAAATTTTTACATGTTTAATTTTATCATGAGAAATAAAAATGAAATAAATAGCTCTGATTTATTAAAACCTGAAAACATGCTTCGGCTTTACGCCAGCGGTGCTTTTCCAATGGCTGAAGAAAAAACAGGCGAGATAAATTGGTACATGCCGGAAATAAGAACAATCATTCCTCTTGATAATTTTAATATTCCTCGTTCATTAAAAAAGTTTTTAGAGACTTCCGATTTTAAATTTAAATATGATAACGATTTTCTTTCAGTCGTAAAAAATTGTGCTGATAGAGAAACAACCTGGATTTCAGAAAAGCTTATTGATGCCTATTTAAAGCTTCATAAATTAGGACACATTCATACAGTTGAAACCTGGCAGAAAGGAAAGCTTGTCGGCGGCTTGTACGGTGTTGCTTTTAGAGGAGCATTTTTTGGCGAGTCAATGTTTTCAAAAGTTGAGCAGGCTTCAAAAGCTGCGCTTGCAAAATTGATTGAAAGACTAAATGAAAATAGTTTTGTTATTCTTGATGTCCAGTATATGACAGAACATTTAAAGATGTTCGGAGCAGCAGAAATTTCATTTGAAGAATATCAGCAATTAATTTTTAAGGCATACCAAAAAAATTGTACTTTCTAATAATTTATGGTAATAAAATAAATTTCTAAATATTGTTTAGAACACCTCAAATTAAAACGCTTTATAAAATATAACTACTGTATTTTTTATCAGTACCTTCAACATGATTTAAAAGCCAACCTTTTAAAAAATTTAAAACTTCTAAAGAAATTAGTTTTTTTCCATCTAAAAATTTATCCTGGAGATCGGTTACTTGCTTTGTTAAAACTTTATGTACTTCCTTATGCATTTCTAATTCAGGATAATTTACTTTTTTCATTAACATTTCTTCATTAAAAAATGATATTTAGTATAATTTAATCTAATCATCAAAAATATTATGGAATATTAGTTGCCCCATATCTTTCATTAAAGCTAAATATAATTTATTTATCAATGCTATTAGTTTTTTATGCTGAGAATCCATTAGAGAATTATTTACACTATATTTATTTGACCAGGTAATTAATTCTGTCATTTTTATCTGGGATCAAGTTTTAATTAAAAATATGAGATCAACATATTAAATAATATATGAATTTTACTTATCAACTTTATTTTATATTAACTATAAATTACATTGAATTATTTTTTAAAATACGATCATAAATAAAATTACATTTATTTAACCAGCCAAATTTCCTTCTGCGGCTTTGAAATAAACCTGCACCCATCTTTTGTTACATAAACTTCTTCTTCAAGTGTTGAAGTGCCATAACCTTTTACTGGCAGCCTCGGTTCAATTGTAAAAACTTGCGATTCTTCAATTTCCATTAGAGGCGCATTGCCGTATTTTTCCCATTTAGGAAACAAACCCGCACCTCCGTCATGAACTGCTCTTCCAACCTGATGTCCAAGTCCATGAGGAAATTCTGGATAACCTTGTTCGACTATATAGCTCCTTGCAATAGTATCCATCTTTAATCCTGTAACTCCAGGTTTAAGAGCATCAGCAACTTTTTGGATTGAATCGCGAATAATATTAAAACCTTTTGTTACTTCTGCTGGAGCTTTTGTTTCCCCATCTTTTAGAACATACCAGGTGCGCTGTAAATCGGAGCAATAGCCTTTGTAATGAATTCCAAAATCAATATTAACCATGTGTCCTTTTTCAATTTTCCTGTTTGTTGGCCCTGAATGCGGATCGCCAGCTTCCGGCCCGGTAAAAACAGCAGGGCAGTGATCATCGTCCCAGGCTAAACCAAATCCTTTTTCCTTCACTATATTTTTGATGAAGTTTGAAATATCAAGCTCGCTTTTTCCCGGTTTTATAAATTTTGTGGTCAGATCAAAAATCTTTAAAGTTTCATCAACTGCTTCCTGCATTATTTTTAATTCAGTTGTAGTTTTTCTTCCTTTTAATGCTGAAATAATTTCTTCTGAAGAAACTAACCTATTTACAAAGTCTGTTCCTTTTAAATAATCATTTAGAATAAGATACATTCCGTGTGTTAAACCATCGGCCAATTCAGAACTAATTGAATAATTAATTGCAATCTGTTTAGGGTTTTTAGATTTGATGTAATTAACAAGTATTTCTCTTATTGATTCATTATATCCAATGATATTTTTATAAAGATCTTTTTCCCGGATGTTACTTTCTTCTAATGAACCGAGAATGCAGGTTGTATCGCCGTCTTTATTGATTATCAATGCCGTAAGCCAGGTAAAATTAATTTCCGCAATCATATCTAAAACGGGATCGCGCATGTTTGAACTTTCTCTAACAAATGTAATCCACATATCAATATCTTTTTCTTTTAGAATTTCAACCGCCTGGTTAATTTTTTCTTTTAAAATTTCATTATCCATTTTTGCCTCAATTTTTTTTGAATTATCAACAAATTATTTTTACAAATCTATTAAATAATTAAGTCAAAAGGCATAAGTCAAAAGTCAAAATCTGATTTTAAAGTTTACGGTTTAGAAAAGATATTTCATCTGAGAATACAGAATTGTATAGATATAAAGAGATTTTATTTTTTAATGGATTTTTCTGGTTTGTAATTACTTTGAGAAACTTTATGTAGACTTAGCATAACTTTGTGAAAATTTTCTTTTTTATTTCTTAATCTTTTAAATAATTTATGACTGTATTACGAAGAAGAATTAAGCTTCTAAAAACTTTAATTCAACATTAAATTTTAAAAATCACTAAAATTATTTCAGTTTTTTAGATATATATTCGCTAAGTTTCATTAGTAGAGTAAAGGATTTTATTAAAATTTTCTTTTTTTAATGAAGCTGCAAATACAAAAAATCAATCAAGGGGAAATAATGATTTCTAATTTTGAAATCCAATCTTTAATCAAATCCAAATTTAAAATATTTATATCACCATATTAAATTAATTTTTTTTATCAAGAGGATTGTATGTCAGAGTATATCAATAATTTATTGACGAATGTAAAAGCACTAAACCCAAACGAGCCGGAATTTCATCAGGCAGTTGAAGAAGTGGTTGAATCACTTGAAATAGTTTTGGAAAGGCATCCCGAATACCGCTCGGCAAAAATTTTAGAGAGAATGGTTGAGCCGGAAAGAGTAGTTTTATTTAGAGTTCCATGGATGGATGATCAAGGTGAAATCCATGTTAACCGAGGATTTAGAATTGAAATGAACAGTGCAATCGGCCCTTATAAAGGCGGGTTAAGATTTCACCCATCTGTTAATTTAGGCATTTTAAAATTTTTAGCTTTTGAGCAGGTATTTAAAAACAGCTTAACGACTCTGCCAATGGGCGGCGGTAAAGGCGGCTCTGATTTTGATCCCAAAGGAAAAAGTGATAATGAAGTAATGCGTTTCTGTCAAAGCTTTATGACTGAATTATTTCGTCACATTGGCCCCAATACAGATGTACCTGCCGGTGATATTGGAGTTGGGGCAAGAGAGATTGGATATCTATTTGGCCAATATAAAAGACTAAAAAATGAATTTACCGGGGTACTTACAGGAAAAGGATTAAATTGGGGCGGTTCATTGGTTCGTCCCGAAGCAACAGGTTATGGAGCTGTTTACTTTGCCCAAGAAATGTTAAAGACAAGAGGGCTTGAAGTTGAGGGAAAAACTTTTGCTGTCTCAGGTTTTGGAAATGTTGCCTGGGGTGCGGTGAAAAAAATAAATCAACTTGGTGGAAGGGTTGTTACTTTATCAGGGCCTGACGGTTTTGTTTATGATAAAGATGGTGTGAAAGGAGAGAAAGTTGATTATATGTTGAAGCTGCGTTCCAGCGCTAATGATAGAGTTAAAGATTATGCCGATCAATTTAAAGCTGAGTTTTTTCCGGGCAAACGTCCCTGGAGTGTTAAAGTTGATGTCGCAATGCCTTGTGCAACTCAAAATGAAATTTTTGAAGATGATGCAAAAGAATTAATTAAGAACGGATGTATTTGTGTTTGTGAAGGTGCAAACATGCCTACAACTTTGGAAGCATACAAAGTTATAAAACAAGCAGGAATCCTTTATTCCCCCGGAAAAGCTTCTAACGCCGGTGGTGTTGCTGTTTCGGGACTTGAGATGACTCAAAACAGCATGCGATTACCATGGCTTCGTGATGAAGTTGATGAAAGACTTCAGCAAATTATGAAAAAGATTCACGACACTTGTGTTTCAACAGCAGAAAGATTTGGAACGCCGGGAAATTATGTTAACGGCGCTAACATTGCAGGCTTCTTGAAAGTAGCTGATGCTATGTTGGATCAGGGATTAGTTTAAATGGAGTGATGGAATATGGGATGATGGAAAAATGGAATCATGAGTATTTAAATTTCATTTTCCTTAACCTACTCTTGAACTTTAACTTTTGTCGATAGTTTTTATCAATGATAAAACTAATAATCTTTACTATTTTAGAATGAAGATTTTTTGTTAAGAAAAAATTGATACGGATATAGGTTTGTTTGAGAATACGAAAATAGCTAAAATGGACAAGTTAGGCCTCTTTAGTATAGAAGACATTTTCAGCAGCCGCATTAAAAAATTCCAAAAATTAATGCGCTATAAAATCCGTGAAATCCTACTTGTATCAAGCCTATACGATTATTATTTATTTGAAGAAGATGGACGGCTTTACGAATTAATCCGTCAGGAATATCAAGTCTTAAACCTAAGTCAAGCTCCCGAAATTACACATGTCACTTCCGGTACCGAGGCTGTAGAATTATTGCTTCAGGAAAACAGTTTTGATTTAATTATCACTACTCTTCATATTGATGATATGCACGTTATAAAGCTTGCTGAGTTGATAAGAAAGACGGGCGTGAAAGCCCCAATTATTTTGCTCGCTTATGATAACCGCGAACGAAAAGAGCTTGTAACAAATTACGATACTTCAATCTTTGATAGAATTTTTATCTGGCAGGGTGATTACCGCTTGCTCATAGGCATAATAAAATATGCCGAAGATAGAATGAATGTTGAGAATGATGCTTCTGCTGCAGGTGTACAAGTAATAATTCTTGTTGAAGACAATGTTAAGTTTTATTCGGCTTATCTTCCGCTTGTTTATACTGAAATCTTCAAGCAATCCCAGCGGTTAATCTCTGAAGGAATAAACCTTACACATAAATTTTTACGTATGCGTGCAAGGCCCAAAATTCTTCTTTGTACTACTTATGAAGAAGCCTGGGACAATTTTACAAAGTATCAAGATTTTATTTTAGGAATAATAAGCGACAGCAATTTTAAGCATCACGGACAAAGAGACCCCGAGGCAGGGATTAAATTTTCACAAAACGTAAAAGCAAATCTAAAAGATATTCCAATTTTATTACAGTCAAGCAATCCTGATTTTGCTGAAAAAGCTAAAGCAGCAGGAGCCGGGTTCTTATATAAAAGCTCGCCCCGTTTGCTTCATGAGCTTCGTGATTTTATGATGAACCATTTTGGCTTTGGCGATTTTGTATTTCAAACGCCTGATGGGAAAGAAGTTGCAAGAGCAAATAATTTAAAAACTTTAGAAGAGCAGCTTGCTATCATTCCAATTGAAAGCATTGTTTATCATGCTGAAAGAAATGATTTTTCCAAATGGCTTAAAAGCTCGAACCGAATTTTGGCTGGCTCATAAATTAAGGCCGAGAAAAGTTTCTGATTTTAGTTCGCTGGAAGAGTTAAGATTAGAATTAATTAATTCAATAAAGCTATACCTTGAACTTCGACAGAGAGGAATAATTACAGATTTTAATAAAGAATCGTTTGATCCTAAAAATAGCTTTGCGCGGATTGGCGGCGGTTCTCTTGGAGGCAAAGCCCGCGGACTTGGGTTTATTAATACATTAATAAATAATAATAAAATCAGGTATAAATTTCCCGGCGTAGAAATTTCGGTTCCATCGGCAATCGTTATTGCAACCGATGTATTCGATCATTTTATAGAAGAAAACCATCTTGATGTTTTTGCTTTAAGCACCACAAGTGATGAAGAAATTACTTTGAGATTTCTTCATGTGCCTAATTTTCCTATTGATATAATTAATAAGCTTACCGAATATTTAGAAATTACAGAAGGACCGCTTGCAATTCGATCATCAAGCCTGCTTGAAGATTCACAATTTCAGCCGTTTGCCGGAGTGTATCAAACATACATGATTCCTAATAATAACCCGAATATTCAGGTTAGATTGGATGAATTACTTCAATGTATAAAAGCTGTTTATGCTTCTACTTTTTATAAAAAAGCAAAAGATTATATGAAGGCAACTGCTTATAGTCTTGAAGAAGAAAAAATGGCGGTGATAATTCAAAAGCTGGTTGGTGCACAGCGAGGCGATAGATTTTATCCTGATTTTGCCGGAGTTGCTAAGTCATTTAATTTTTATCCGGTTCCGCCGCAAAAATCTTCTGATGGAATTGCGCTTGTCGCATTAGGTTTAGGCAAGCAGGTTGTTGACGGCGGAATGGCTGTTCGATTTTGTCCGAAGTATCCCAAGCATCTTCTTCAATTTTTTTCTACAAAAGAAACGATCAGGAATGCCCAGCAGGAATTTTTTGCTTTAGAAATTAATGGCCACCTTGATGATACAGCTACAAAGCAGCCTGATCAATTAGTTCAGAAATTTGATTTAACGAAGGCTGAAGAAGATCAAACTTTATTTCATGTTGGTTCAACTTACTCTGTTGAAGATGATGCTGTATACGACGGAGTTTCGAGGCCGGGGAAAAGAGTGGTAACATTTGCACCAATTTTAAAACATAATGTTTTTCCGCTCGCGAATATTCTTGAGCTTCTTTTGGAAATGGGAACCTGGGGAATGGGTGTTCCGGTTGAAATTGAATTTGCTGTAAATATGAATGTGCATCGCGGGCTGCCCAAAGAATTTGCAATGCTTCAAATGAGACCGCTGGTTATAAGTCACGAACTTGAAGAATTAAATGTTGATTATCCTGATAAAGAAGAATTAATTTGTCAGAGCCAGCAGGTTTTAGGCAATGGTGCAATGAACGGAATATATGATGTAGTTTATGTCGATTTCCAGAAATTTGAACGTGCCAAAAGCCGTGAAGTTGCAAATGAAGTGAATATGATTAATTCAAAACTTCTTGAACAAAAAAGGCCTTATATATTAATTGGTGTTGGCCGGTGGGGGAGTCTTGATCCATGGTTAGGGATTCCGGTTACATGGGATCAAATTTCAGGAGCAAGTGTAATAGTGGAAACAAGCTTTAAGGATATGAATGTTACTCCGTCGCAGGGTTCTCACTTCTTTCAGAATTTAACTTCATTTAAAGTTGGATATTTCACGGTGAATTCTGCAAATCATTTTGATTTTATTAATTGGGATTGGCTCAATAATGAAAAGCCGATTGAAGAATATCATTTCACAAAGCATTTAAGATTTGATAAACAAATTAGTAGTTAAAATTAACGGAACAAAAAATAAAGGAGTGATTTTAAAACCAGAAAAATAAAATTTTATTATTGTGAAAATGGCATACATCATTTTCATGGTACGTTTTGACTTAAATCATGATCAAAACAAAATTAGCTAACTGTGCCAAAAGCACTGAATATATAATCAATAAAAATACAGGGAGGCAGTAATGTCCGACTACGTAAAAGATCTTCTTGCTGAAGTAAAGGCTAAAAATCCAAGTGAACCGGAATTTCACCAGGCAGTTGAAGAAGTTGCAGATTCACTTGAATTAGTATTTGAAAGACACCCCGAATATAGAGCTGCAAAAGTTCTTGAAAGAATAATTGAGCCTGAAAGAGTAATTTCATTCCGAGTACCCTGGGTTGACGAACAGGGAGAAATTCATATTAATAGAGGATACAGAATTGAAATGAACAGCGCCATCGGCCCTTATAAAGGCGGCTTAAGATTTCACCCTTCTGTTAATTTAGGCATTTTAAAATTTTTAGCTTTTGAGCAAGTATTTAAAAACAGCTTAACTACTTTACCAATGGGCGGCGGTAAAGGCGGATCGGATTTCGATCCTAAAGGAAAAAGCGATTTAAAGATCATGCGTTTCTGCCAGGCTTTTATGTCGGAATTATTCAGGCACATTGGCCCTAACACAGATGTACCTGCCGGAGATATTGGCGTTGGCGGAAGAGAAATCGGTTTCTTATTCGGCCAATACAAAAAATTAAGAAATGAATTTACAGGAGTATCTGACCGGAAAAGGATTGAACTGGGGTGGTTCATTAATTCGTCCTGAAGCTACCGGATTCGGTTCAGTATATTTTGCAGCCGAAATGCTTGAAACAAGAAACCAAACCCTTGAAGGAAAAACATGTCTTGTTTCAGGAAGCGGAAACGTTGCTCAATATACAGTTGAAAAAATTCTTGAGCTTGGCGGCAAAGTAGTTACTCTTTCTGATTCAAACGGATATATTTATGATGAAGCAGGGATAACTAAAGAAAAATTACAATATATAATGGATTTGAAAAATGTCCGCCGTGGAAGAATAAAAGAATATGCAGATAAATTTAAAGGTGCTGTTTATACTGCAATTGATCCAAAGATGAACCATAATCCTTTGTGGGATCATAAAGCTGATTGTGCATTCCCAAGTGCTACTCAAAATGAAATAAATGAAAATGATGCTAAGAATCTTATTAAGAATGGTGTTTATGTAGTAAGTGAAGGCGCTAATATGCCTACTACTATTGAAGGCGTTAATATTTTCTTAGATGAAAAAATTCTTTACGGTCCCGGCAAAGCTGCAAATGCAGGCGGTGTTGCAGTTTCAGGTTTGGAAATGACACAGAACAGCATGAGGCTTCCATGGAATAGAGAAGAAGTTGATGCACGTTTAAAAATGATTATGAGAAATATTCATAGTACTTGCGTTGAAATGTCAAATAGATTTGGAACACCTGGCAATTATGTTAATGGCGCTAACATCGGCGGCTTCCTAAAAGTTGCAGATGCAATGATTGATCAGGGAGTTGTTTAATTATAAAAGTTAATGAGGGGCTGCTGAATTGCAGCCCTATTTATTTTAAAGAATTTATTGGGTAATTAATTCCCCTCATCTTAATCCTCTTCCAAGGAGAGGAGTCGGCGAGGGCTTTAATTAATTTTTTTAAAACAATTAAATTTTATGATACACAACTTCGAAGAAGTAAAAGACAATTTTGATGCATTCTGGATTGAGCATGGTTACGGCAACCGTTTCCAGGGTTTTCAAAATTTAATGCGGCTGCGTATTCGCAACATACTGTTAGTTTCAAGCCTGTACGATCTATACCTTTTTGAAGAAGACGGCAGGTTATATGAATTAATCAGGAACGAATACCAGGGGTTAGGTTTAAGTCATGCACCTGATTTAACAAGAGTTTCAAGCGGTAAAGAAGCTATAAACCTGGCAAAAGAGGAAAACCGTTTTGATCTTATCATTACCACTCTGCATATCGAAGATATGCATGCTATAAATTTTGCAAAGCTTGTTAAGCAGTCTGGATTAAATATTCCTGTGGTTCTTTTAGCTCACGATAATAAGGAGTTAAACCAGCTTCTTCGCAATAAAGATGTAGAAGTATTTGATAAAATATTTGTATGGCAGGGTGATTTCAGAATTATTATTGCTATTATAAAATATATTGAAGACAGATTGAACGTAGAGCATGATACAAAAATTGTTGGAGTACAGACCGTAATTGTAATTGAAGATAATGTTAGATACTATTCTTCTTTCCTTCCTCTGATTTATACTGAAATGTTAAAGCAATCCAGGCGGTTGATTTCGGAAGGTATAAATTTAACTCATAAATTTTTACGAATGCGTGCCCGGCCTAAAATTCTTCTTTGTTCTAATTATGAAGAAGCATGGGAGTACTACCAAAAATACAAGGAATATATTCTCGGAATAATTTCCGATATTGATTTTCCTCATGAAGGAATTCAAGATCCTAAAGCCGGCATAAAGTTTACAAAAAATGTTAAGGTAGAACATCCTGATATTCCAACTCTTCTACTTTCAAATATGGAAGAGAATGCTGAAGATGCAAAAGATGTAGACGCAGCTTTTATCTTAAAAGATTCTGCTTTGCTTCTGAGCGAACTGAGACAATTTATGATCACGCATTTCAGCTTCGGCGATTTTATTTTTAGAACTCCAGAGGGAACAGAAGTGGGAAGAGCCAACGATCTCAGATCATTGGAAAAGCACCTAAAGAGAGCGCCTATAGAAAGTATTTTATTTCATGCAGAAAGAAATCATTTTTCAAACTGGCTGAAAGCAAGAACTGAATTTTGGCTGGCGCATCAGTTACGCCCTAGAAAAGTTACTGATTATTCTTCCGTAGAGAATTTAAGAAAGGATTTAGTTGATACATTAAACAATTACAGGCATGCCAGGCAAAGGGGAATAATAACCGACTTCACTAAAGATTCATTTGATCCGGACAGCAGCTTTGCACGAATCGGCGGAGGTTCATTGGGCGGTAAGGCAAGAGGCCTGGGATTTGTAAACTCGTTAATAAATAACTACAACATAAGAAAACAATTTGATGATGTAATTATCTATGTGCCGCCGGCAGTTGTAGTAGGCACTGAAGTATTCGATCAATTTATAGATGAAAATAATTTAAGAAAGTTTGCACTTAACGGCAGTGATGATGAAGAAATAACAAGACGTTTTTTGGAAGCAGAAAAATTTCCAGAAGAAATTTTAGCTGAACTTGCTGCTTTTTTAGATTTAGTACACACACCGCTTGCTGTGCGTTCTTCCAGCTTGCTTGAAGATTCACAGTATCATCCTTTTGCCGGCGTATATAAAACTTATATGCTTCCAAACAATCACCCTAATCCTTTATTCAGACTTAATGATTTGCTAAACACAATTAAAAAAGTTTATGCTTCAACTTTTTATCAAAGTACAAAGGATTATATTAAGATAACTTCTTACCGCCTTGAAGAAGAGAAGATGGCAGTTATAATTCAGAAGATGATTGGTAATAAACATAACGAAAGATTTTACCCGGATTTTTCAGGTGTTGCTAAGTCTTATAATTTTTATCCGCTGCATCCGCAAAAGCCTTTGGATGGAATTGTATCGGTTGCTCTTGGTTTAGGTAAGCAGGTTGTTGATGGCGGAAACACAGTTAAATTTTGTCCAAAATATCCTACAGACTTGATTCAATTTTATTCTATCGATGAATCACTGAACAGCAGCCAGAGAAATTTTTTCTCATTACAAATGAATCTTCAAAATGAAGTTAATTATACTGCACAGGATTTGCTTCTTGAGCAGCATAATATTGATGATGCTGAAAAAGATGGAACTTTAAATTATGTCGGTTCAACTTACTCTCCTGATAACGATTCAATTACAGATGGCTTATCAAGAAAAGGAATGAGAGTAATTACATTCGGGCCTGTGCTCAGGCATAAAATTTTTCCGCTGCCGGAAATTTTAGAATTGCTTCTGGACATGGGTACCTGGGGAATGGGAACCCCTATTGAGATTGAGTTTGCGGTTAATATGTCAGTGCCTAATGGAATGCCAAAACAATTTGGTTTACTTCAAATGCGGCCGCTGGTTATTAACCGGGAATTAGAAGAGCTTTCAGTTGAGGATTTTGAAACTGAAAAATTAAATTTGTCACAGCAACCAGGTTTTAGGTAACGGTGTTATTACAGATATCTTTGATATTGTTTTTGTGGACTACCATCTTTTCGATAGATCAAAAACAAGAGAAGTTGCAAAGGAAGTAAGCAAATTTAATAGTCAGCTAATTTCGGAAAACCGCCCTTACCTGTTAATTGGAGTAGGAAGATGGGGAAGCTTAGATCCATGGCTTGGTATTCCTGTTACATGGGAAAATATTTCAGGAGCAAAAGCAATAATCGAAACCAGCTTTAAAGAGCTTGTAGTTGCGCCTTCACAAGGTTCACACTTCTTTCAAAATATTACTTCGTTCATGGTTGGATATTTTACAGTTAATTCAAATGAAAATGACTTTGTGGATTGGGATTGGCTTCTAGCTCAGGAACCAATTGAAAAAATGAATTATACAAGACAGGTTAGATTTGAAAAATCAATCACTGTGAAAATGAATGGCCATAAAAATAAAGGTGTGATTCTTAAGCCGGAGCTTTAAGCTATTGTTCTAATTAAAATTTTTAACCCTTTAAAAATAAGGGGAACTTAAAATGTCTATGCAGAATAAAAATCCAGAACAAAATAAAAAAATAATTGATTCATGCCCGCATTGCGGTCATAAGCTAAGTCCGTGGCAGCAAGTTTTACTAAGTGTAGATAGAGTATTAACATGTAAGAATTGCTGGTACAGAATAATACTTGATGTTTTTGAAGAAGATAAAAACACAGAGGATAAAAAAGAAAATAATTCTAAATCCTAAGGAATTTAAAAATGGAATCTTATAATTCTTTCAAAGTTGCACAGCAGCAAATTTTAGAAGCTGCTAAATTACTTAATCTTGATGAGGCTACGGTAGACTTATTAGCATGGCCTCAAAGAGAAATTAATTTTTCTTTGCATGTAAAGATGGATAACGGCAAAGTAAAAATTTTTCACGCACATAGAATACAATACAATTACGGCAGAGGGCCGGCTAAAGGCGGAATAAGATTTCATCCTGAGGAAACTGTCGATACTATAAGAGCCTTAGCTAGCTGGATGACCTGGAAAACAGCAGTTGTTGATATTCCATTAGGAGGCGGTAAAGGCGGAGTAAAATGCGACCCCAAAAAAATGTCGGAACGCGAGCTTGAAAATTTATCCAGAGAATATATACGTGCAATTGCTCCTTTTATAGGTGTTGATAAAGATATTCCTGCCCCGGATGTTTATACTAATCCGCAGACAATGGCGTGGATGATGGATGAATATGAAACCATAATGAACAGCCATCAGCCGGGGGTGATGACAGATAAACCAACCCAAGTTGGCGGAACCGAAGGCAGGCGTGATGCAACTGCACGCGGCGGTGTAATTACGGTTCGAGAAGCATGCAAAGCTTTAGGGGTTGATCCGACAGGAAAATTTGCAATTCAAGGATTTGGTAATGCCGGGCAGAGAGCTGCTCTGCTTCATCATGAAATCTTGAACGGCGGGAAATTAATTGCAGTTAGTGATTCGCGTGGGGCTATTTTTAATCCCGATGGATTTGATTCAAAAGAATTAGTAACTCATAAATTAAAAACCGGAACTGTTCTGGATTTTCCCGGAGCTAAAAAAATTAAGCATGAAGAATTGCTCGAACTAGATGTTAATATCTTGTACCCTGCGGCTTTGGAAAATGCAATCTCAGCAGATAACGCGTCTAAGATTAAAGCAAAGATTATTTGCGAGCTGGCAAACGGACCGACAACACCTGAAGCAGATTTAATTTTAAGTAAGAAGGGGATTCATGTTATCCCTGATATTCTTGCCAGTGCCGGAGGTGTTACTGTTTCATATTTTGAAATGGTGCAGGATAAATACTCATTCTTTTGGGATGAAAGTACAATTCATAAAAGACTGGATGAAAAATTAACTAAAGCTTACCATACAGTTTACGATGCAGTTAAAGAAAAAAATGTTCATCCAAGATTAGGAGCAATGATAGTTGGTGTAGCAAGAGTTGCAGAAGCATGTAAGCTTCGAGGTTGGGTTTAATAAAAATTTATTTTAAAGGAATCTTTTTAAGATCAAATTATCATTACTACATAATAAAATTGGAAATTTTATGGCAACTAAAACAGCATATTTAAAGCAGTTAAAAGGAATTACTTTCGCAGCAAAATCAGATACAAATCATTGGGTAATGATGGACGGCTCAACGGAATTTGGCGGCAGTGATGCGGGTACAAGCCCCAAAGAATTAGTCTTGTTAGGATTAGCCGGATGCACCAGCAGTGATGTTATTAATATCTTAAATAAAAAGAGAGTTAATCTTCAAAACTATGAAGTGAACATAAAAGCAGATGTTTCAGATGAACATCCTAAAGTTTTTACTTCAATAGAAATGGAATATGTTTTTTACGGAAAAGATATTAAGGTTAATGACGTGGAAAGAGCAATTGAACTTTCTCAAACAAAATATTGCAGCGTTACAAAAATGCTGGAAAAGGCTGTGAAGATTTCGCATACTTACAGAATTGTTGAAGAAGAATAGAAAGCTTCAGAAATGATATGCTAGAAAAGTGGGTATTTGTCGTTACAATGTTTATAAACCCAATTTCTTTGAGAAATTGGGTTTATAGCAAGTGAAAAATTTTACTTCTTAGAAATTTCAGAAATGACATCAGAAAAATTACTTTGCCCCCAGTGTTCAATATATTTGCCATCTCTCAACTTTAATAATATCAATTATATTTATTTCTACTTTTTTATGGCTTGGCGGAATACCAAAAATTTCTCCGGTATGAGTAGCAGTAATTTTCTTTCTTGTGGTTACTAAATCTCTTTCTGCAAGTTGTTCCAGGATTTCAACTTTCAAATCCGGAAAGCCTGTTCTTAAAACACCATTTAAAAAATTTGAAAAACTTTCTTTACCAGCTGGCATGCCTGCAGGGGCAGAATGATTAATTACATCATCAGCAATCAATTCTTCAAAAGTATTAATGTTTCCTTGTTCAATGTACTCTTTGTTAAACCTTCTAACGATTTCTTTGTTTTGCTCAAGTATATTTTTCATTTGTTCCTCATTTTGATTTAGTTGAGGACGAAAAATAATCTCATCATTTTTATTTGATTAAGGCTATTGGTTCAAAGATTGTTTTTAGAAGCTCAAATTTTTTGCTTGAAAATCCTTGGGACTTATTCCGAACGATTGTTTAAATGATTGGGAAAAGCTGGAATGATTTTCATAACCAACTTGATAAAAAACTTCTCCTGGTTTTACTTTGCGGTTTTTTAGTAAGTCTGCTGCAATTTCCATTCTTCGTTTAATCATCCATTTCTGCGGGGCAGTTCCGTATATTTTAGTAAATCTTCTTTTAAATGTTGACAAGCTGATGCTGCACAAAAAAGCGAAATCAGATAAAGTAAGATTACTGGTAATATTTGTTTCAATAATTTTCTTGAATTCGATATCATCAAAATCTACCTTTTTAGGAGTAATAAAAGATAAAATTTCTTTTGGATGTTTTTCTAAAAGATATAGCATTAATTCTTCAAACTTAACTTGCTTCATCGATTTTGATATTTCTTTTTTTAATATGAACACCAAAGAAGAAATAAAATTATTAATAAACTCATCCTTTTGAAATGAAATATAGTATTCTGTCTTAGCTTTAAATTTAGATTTTAATTGTTTAATTAACTTATCGTATTTTACCTGGAAAGAAGTAAGTACATTCTCATCGAAAAACATTAATATACTCTTAAACTCTTTTTGTTTTGATAAATCAATAGACGCAATGCAATTGCCAGCAGAAAGCAGATGAATTTCATTATCATTTACAAAGACTTTCTTTTCAGAAAACTGCATAGTTTTCTCACCCGAGATAACCAGGCTGAAAGCATTTTTATTCAGAATACACCTGCCTTTAAAAAAATCAGTTTTTGCAGTATAGTTATAAATAATAATTTCATCGGAATCGTTTTCGACCTTTGCTGAAATTCCTTCAGGTAATTGTAATACGTTATCTCTTATTTCCAGTTTTTTCATGTTTCAATATAAATAATCCATTATAAATAATATTCTTAAAATTTTGCACGCTTATTCAAGTGATTTATAATTATTCCAAATATACATTTTAAAACCCATCAAAATAATTGTAATACTACTAAATATAAATGAACACACCATGTTTGTTTCTTAGTCATACTATTTCAAGATATATACTATCGTTAAATTGCTTACAAAATAATAAACCTAATACGTATAACAAGATATCTTTAGATTATCACGAATAGCGCATCGGATCAATATATTTTAAAAAATCTTTTTCATTTTGATTTCATCAAACTACAATATTTTTATTATAATCTAAAATATTTGTATAGCTTATACCTTTGCGGCTAAGGCACAGACCGGTTTACTTAACAAAACTTTATTATAGGTAGGAATAACAATGCCGAATTGATTAATAATTTTTATAATTAATCCGCCGCGGCGGACACAACATAACAACCTTTATTAAAATTTGAAAATTTCCGAATTCGAAAACGGCGTCCGCTTGATTTATTGGTCATCTGCGATTTATTCATTCCATTTAGTATAAAGAATATGTTCTAAGATTGCTGACTTTTGTAAATCAGTTTGTTTGCATAGCTGTAATAAAAAATGGTTAGCTATTGAATACTTTTACCAGCTAATTTTTCTCCAATTCTGAACTGTACTAAACTAAAAATAATGGTATTGACGATTAGGATATAAATAATAAATCCTGAATTAGCAAATGTTAACGTGTCAAGGGTTAATAGTGTGAGTATTACGCCAAATGAAGTAGCTATCCACGGCCATGCTATTTCAGTGCCGGGATATTTGTAAGCCTTAGTTATTGTAGGAAGTGCCGCTAGTCCGTCAGCAAGTATACTAAATGCTATTGCTAAATTTCCTACTTTAGTAATCAGCCAAAGTATTAAACCCGCAATAGACAACACGCCGCAAAATAAATCAAACTTTGTTAGTTTCCATTCAGCTTTTTTATTAACAAAGGATGCAATAAATACCGTTAAGGGCAGGAAGCCGGTACTAAAAGTCATTAAAGATTCTAAACCGACACCCTGATTTATTTGTGCAGCAAATGCTATTAGTGGTGCAATAGACCAAAGCAAGAATGATACTCTGTTTGGTTTCACCTTTCCCTTAACGGTGTCAACTAGATAGGCTAACACACCTATTGCACCGATAATTGTTCCAACTATTACAAAATTTTGATTTAACATATTTAATCTATTTGGCTGTCTTTACTTTCATTTGTTGAATAAGTTTTTCTTCCAGCATATTTAATCGTTTTTCTAGTGAGTTAATCTTTAGCTTAAAGGAAAACACTATTGCACTTAAAGCCAAAAATATTGCTGTAATTGGAATCCAAATATTTTCAATTTTCCACATTACAATTGATGTAATAATAGCTGCTAATATTAAACCGATTGATGAAGGCAAAAATATTTTGTTCATTTATTTTTCTCTTTGAATTTTTTGCAATATAACGGTGTTGCGGCTAAGGCACAGTCCGGTTTACCTAACGAAATTTTAGTGAAGGTAGGAATAACAATACTGAATTGATTAATTAGCTGAATTATAATTATTATTTAATCTTAGACCATTAAAATTTATATCCATTAGGCGATAACAAAATTTTATTATATGTTTATCATCAAAAACATCAGAGTATGTAAATAGACCGTAAACATAAATGTATTTTTTCTTTTTAATTATATCATTTACTTCTAAAGCCGAAAATTTTCTATATGGATAAACTTCTAATTCATAATTCACATCTTTAACTAAGGTATTGTTAAATTCTCTATCACTTTTTTCATAAAATGGATTCGTTGGAAAATTATCGCCATAAATCTCTATACATGTTTTTAAATGAACATTATATGCTGGGGTATTCCCAATGTTTTTAATATTAAAAAATATTTGACAAAATTTAAATCTTGGTTCTCAACAAAATCGGGAATACTATAACATATTAGGCCGTTCCACTATAATAAAAGGTCTATTGCTTATTTTCGTACCTTCAACAGTCTTAATAAGAGCAATTAAAGAAACAACGAAAGCACTAAATGAAATTATATAGTGACCTAGTAGACACATTTTTCTTTTGAGAATAAATGTTTCATTTTGTTCTTAGTTCTTTTATTTAATATTCTTCTCTTTCTCAATATTACTCTAACAATATAACGTTGTGCTTAACCCGCCGCCCAAGCAATTAAGCCGAGTAAAACACAATTGCCGATAATTAAACAAACTACACTTAACTTGCATCAGCAAGTGATTATGTAAGTTAATTAAATAGAACGAACACTTAAAACAAAATCTTTAACTAAAACATTGATTTAAAAACTATAAAACCGCCGAACTAAAATGGTGATCGGTGTTAAGACGCTCGTTATACACACTTTATTTTTTCTGATATTAATAACTATCTAATAAGAAAATCAGAAATTGTTATTGCTGCATTCACAGCTAATTTTGCATGATGTTTTTTTGTTTGAAATTTAGTAGCGTGTCTATCTGCCGAATCATTACTTAAGCCAGCTAATCCTTTCACAACAGAATCGATACCCGATAAGATTTGAATAATTGTATCTGGTAATGAATCTTTATCAATTTCCAATCTGAGAATTTTTTTTACTTTTTTCCAGAGATTATCAATATTACCATCATTTTTAATTTAGAATTTTCTGATTTTCAATTATCTCTATAAATATTGCTTCAATTAAAGTTCTTGCGTTTGTAATTGCGCCACTAAAATCTGTTCATTATTTTATTATTGCACTTTTCTATTTGCTCTTGAATGAATTTATGATCAACTCCTTTGGTAGTTTCTGGCTCTACTAAAGTACCATTGAAGTCAAATATTTTATAGAATTCCCCGGACTTTTTTAGCTCATACTTGTCATATTTTAAAAACTCATTTATCTGAGAAACGGCATCTTCAATTTTTATTTCTAATCCGTGAAATCTTCTTGGGTCAACGATCTCTTCAATAATTTTTCTAATTTTGTCACTATCGTTTAACTCTCGAAGTTTATCTTCAGTATACTTCCATCTTGATGGGAAGCCTTGCTCATAAACATCACTGAAACCATATTTATTAAACATTAGAACTAATTCATATCCTTTAACGTAAGGTGTATAGTTACTATCACCACAAACGGCTTTTGCTAAATGATTAATTGAATATTCACCAAGTTTCATAATCTATTCGTGTGTATAACATTAAATTAAACTGCAGTAATCGTAAACTAATTTGAATGTTATTTTTCAATTCTTGCAGCAATTATTTTTTATTTATTATTTAATTTCTTCATTTATTATATAAAATGAAATAAAAACTTATATTCTTTTAATACACAGAACTATTAATAGTAAATCAACTGGTACATTTTATCAATTTTGCCTGCCCTATTTATCGCAGCTTAAAGATGAGATATAATTACCGAATAGAAATTAAATTATTGAATGCCAATGCGCAATAAAAAATAAATTTTACTAAGGAGCTTATTTAGTTCCAATTTGTTTTGGTCAGCTTAGCACTCCACAATTTTCTCATAAACTTCATTAACAGTAATTTCTCTAATACAATGTGAACCAAACATTTCTCCTCCGGGAATTTTGTCGTTGCATTCTCCTTTATTGCAGAAAGCACATTCTTTTGTTGATTGAATAGTTGCAGTAGAATTGTTTTCGGGATAAACTTTCCATGCTTTGTCATGAAACTTTCTAAACAAAGTTAAATTTGGAATATTCAATGCTGCAGATAAATGTCTTGGACCGGAATCATTGGTAATTGTCAAAAAACATTTTTGAAATATCACGGCAAGCTTATTTAAATCTTTCCTGGTATTTATAAATATTATTTTTGATTCACCATTTTTAAATAAATTTTTTCTTATTTGTTCAATAATAATTAAATCGCTTTCACCGAAACATAAAATAATTTTTGTGTTTTCAATTTCATTTAACCGCTGAATTAAGGACGCAAAATTTTCCGGCGGCCAAATTTTATAATCACCGCTGGCCCCGGGATGAATTGCAATTAACTTTTGGTTTTTATAATCTAAATTATTTTCTGAAGCGAAATGGCCAAACCAATTTTTTGATTCATCATTTATAAAAAATTCTGTTGATAATGAATCAATATTTGCTCCAAGCGTTTTTACTAATTCGAGGTAATAATTTAGAACACCCGAATCTTCTTTTTTGATATTTATCTTGTGAGTTAAAAGAAAAGAAAATGATTGATTACTTTGTCCGATTCTAATTTTAGCTCCCGAAAAAAAAGACCAGATTAAAAAGCGGTCATGGGGGAAAGTGCAAATTACAGCACCAAACTTTTTTTGCCTAATTAATTTGATAACCTGCAATTCCAGACTAATTTTTTTTAATCCTTTTATTGCCCGTATTGCATTTTGATTTATTATAAAAATTTCATCAACATTCGGATTGTTAATAAGCGGGTTCGTGTTATTATCAAGTAAAACAATCTTTTAAAGAATTAATTTGTTCAATATTAAAATTATTATTTCTTCTCTGAATCATTAATAATGAAATGGAGGCCTGTGGAAATGTTTTTTTTGCAGCCCTAATTGCCGGAGTTAAAAGCAAAAGATCTCCCAACTGTCCTTCAGCAATGAATAAGATTTTATTTAAACCCATAAATTCGGTTCAATCAGTTTCATATAATTGCAAATAACTTCAAAGAAAAAATATAACGCAGATTATTATGATTTTCACAGATCTGTGTGAATCCGTCTAATCCGTGTTATCAGTGTTCTATTGTTTTAAAATCCAAATATTACTATTTAATCAACTACAAATTTACCAGTTTGTTTTAACTGGTTATCAACAAAAATATTCCAATAGTAAAGCCCCGGTTTTAATTTTCCCGAATAAATTAAATCGTTGCCTCTAATAGTTGTCTCATACATTGAACGATTTTTATTATCAACAATGCTGATCTTGTAAGCATTATTGCCTCCTCCATCTATCCATCTCAATTTAATAGCACCATGCAAAGTATCCTCTAAATTAGGAGAGATGATTACTATTCCTTTTCCGGTAGTATCAAGTATATCTACATTTCTTTCTAAAATATAGTTGCGTGAAAACTCATTACTTATTTTTACATCTTCGGGCTTAACATTAAATATTGAATCGGTCATAGAAATTGAATCAAATTCCGACGGTTCAGAGGAATCGATTTGCCGTTGACGGGATTGATTTTTTTCCCTGAATTGATTATCATTATCTAACATTGCTTTCCTGGTATGAGTCATTAAAATAACTTCATGGCTCTCTTTCTTATTATTAAAAAAGTAAAACAAGGCTGCTAATAAGGTTCCGCTGATAATCAAAAGTGCGATAGTTGTAACCAGGTTAAAACGGCGTTCTTTTATTTTAGGAAAATTTGATCGGCTTGTTGTAATTAATATATCAACTGCAATTTCGGAAAGTGCGTCTATCGTAGTCTCGATTGGCAGGTCTAACTTATATTCTTTGCTTACATCAACATTTAAAAAGCGAAAGGTTTGTCCAAGCTGATTAATAAATATACGGATCATATTATTATGGACAGAGTGGGGTATGAGATTAAAAATTAAAATGAACTCGTCATTTTTATTCTTGTGAATAGATAACCGAAAATTGCTGGAAATATCTTCAAATAAAATCTCATTGGATTCTAGGTTTGATATATCACTATTAAATAAACTAATAGAATGCTTGTTATAAGATTCATCCAAAAGTTTATCAAATATTTCATTAAACTTATTTTGACAATCGAGGCATTTAGAAAGGTGGCCAATTACTTGTTCTGTTTCGTACAGGGATAAATGGTCAAAATAATTTATGTAGGAAGTAATTGTTTCAACTGTTAAGTGATTATTTGAATCGTCGATTTTCGGTGTGTTTACGTCCATAATTTTAAGTTAAAATAATGGACTAATTTAAGTGGAACAAATCTTATAGTCAAAATGGGAGAATGAGTTAAATATTGCAACCCGTAAACGGTCATAATCATTCCATAGCTTTACCTCTACACAAATAACTCATTGCCGTTTACGGGTCTTAAAATACTGCCTGATTGTAATGAAGTCGCAGTGCGAAAGTAAAAAGAAGAAAAATAAATTGGTGTGATTTAAAGTAAGGAAATTAGGAAAAAATTTTATTTGCTTGTTCTTTGAATAAAATCTAAAATAATTTTGTCGTTGGAATTTAGAAGCTGCTGCGGTGTCCCTACAAAATAAATTTTCCCTTCATGCATCATTGCTACTTTATTAGCAACATTCTTTACACTGTACATGTCATGAGTAACAACAACGGAAGTGACATTTAATTTTTCGCTAAGTTCTTTTATTAAATTATCGATTGAATCAGACATTATAGGATCAAGCCCTGTTGTGGGTTCATCATAAAGAATATAATCCGGATTAGTTACTAGTGCTCTTGCAAGCCCGACTCTTTTTTTCATTCCGCCGGAAAGCTCTGCCGGTTTTAATTTTCCAACCCCGGGTAATCCAACTAGAGATAATTTTTCGTTAACCATATTCTCAATTTCTTTTTCGCTATATCCATTTTTATTTTCAACAAGAGAAAGTCCCACATTTTCTTCAACAGTCATTGAATCAAAGAGAGCTGCGCCTTGAAATAAAAATCCAAATTTTTTTCTAAGCTCATAAAGCTGTTTTATATTTAAATCGTTAATTCGCTGTCCTTCAACAATTACTTCGCCGGAATCAGGAATTAAAAGTTTTAAGATGTGCTTTAATAATACACTTTTTCCTTCGCCGCTTTTCCCAATTATAACAATAGTTTCACCAGGTACAACTTTTAAATTTATCCCACGAAGGACTTCTTTATTGCCGAAACTTTTATATAGGTTTTTTATTTCAATCATTAAAAAGGAAAAGAATTTTTAATTGATAACGGGTTAAAAATAATTAAAAAAATTCTAAAAAGTTTTTATTGGAAGATAATATAAAGATGGGCTTTAAAGTTTGAACGTTTCTTTAGAAAAGAAACTACAAAGTTATATGAACAAGTATCTTCAAGATCTATTTGCAGGCCTGGGATTTGCAATGACTAACCGGATGCTGAATTTCGTTGGTTGAAACAGGATTATTCGTTTTGCTGTAAGAAATGATAAACAGCGAAAATAAAATTTAATGGCAAAAAATAAAGCAGCAAGGTAAAAGAAATCTCTTATTACATAAGTAAAATTGATTGCTTTGCCTGTACAGAGTTGCGGCTAACCCGCAGCCCAAAACAGATGTAGCTTTTAAAAAACAACTGCCGATAATTATACAAACGCCCAATAATTCATTATCTCTTTTCTTAGATTTATAATTTTTTATTATTCAAACTGATTCACCAAAACCATTGTACAGTTTGAGGTTGAATCAAGTCTAAAATGCTTTATTGCCTGGTATTCCGGATCATTATAACACTGTATTGCAGTTTCTTTTGATGGGAATTTAATTATTGCATTCATTGTTTTTGCAGTTCCTTCTAAAGCTTCACCATTTATATCTGAAGCTAGTACTTCAGCTCCATATTTTTGAAGGATTAGTTTAACTTTGGGCGGATAGTTTTTAAATTCTTCAAAGTCATCAATATCATAACTATTTATTAGATACACCGGCATAGTCATTCCTTTTTCATTTTTAGATATTTATAAAACACATTTTAACTGTAATAAATATCTGTTTATAATTTTATATAAAAACAGGTAACTCATTTTTAATATTTCCCCTTAATAACAAAAAATGAACCCCGAATTGTTCCCGCAAGTTTTGATTTTTGCCTGGCGAATTTAAATTTCTCTACCAGTTCTTCCGGAACCTCCATCCCTTCTGAAAGTTTAAATCCTACCGCTCTTTTTTTCGGATCATCTAATGTGTACATCACATTTATAACTAATCCGCTTTCATAAATTACATAAGCAAATTTTATGTTTTCAACTATAAATTCAGATGTTTCAAGTGGTTTGGATAAAATTTTAAGGCCTCTTTCATTTTCAAGCACTTTATTAACATACTCAAGAGTTTTTTTGCTTTTAGTTGCCGGACTAACAGTAAAATCGTGATTGTATTTGTTCTTAAAATATCTTGCTTCATTAGCTCGTAAACCTGCTAGTGAATTTGAAACGGGTGATGATTCTATACCGGCTAAAGATACATTTTTGAAATCAACAATTTTAGACATAATGGACCTCTTCTTTAAAATTATTATGAATATTTAAATCTTATTCTGTTTACAATAGTTTGGCATTAAATAATTTTTTGTTGTCAGATCTGAAATACCACGAAAGCCCGGTTAGGATTAATAGCAGCAGCGAAGGAAATATCTTGCTTATCGAATCGCCTGAAGCTATATGTGAGAATATTGCACCTGACATAGCAAAAAAGAAACCTGCATAAGCCCATTCTTTAATTAATGGAAATTTAGGCAAAAGAACAGCTATGGTTCCAAGAATTTTCCAGGTACCAAGCAAGATAAGAAAATAGACCGGGTACCCTAAATGTTTAATTTGATCAACTCCTCCTGGGCCAGAATTTGTTTTTAATAATTGCGGCAATCCAGTTGACACCATTCCTAATGCTAACCAAATGGTAGAAACCCAATAAATAATTTTATTTCTCTTTGTCATGGCTTTATAAATCCTTATTGTTTATTTATAAATTGAAATACATGACAATAATGATTGAGATTTTTAAAATTGGACAGCATTAAGAAATATTTTTACTAAGCTCATCAATCTTTTCCAGGATACCTTTTTTTTCTGTTTCAGTTTTAGCTAAAGAATATGCTTTTCGATAATTTATTTTTGCTTTTTCAGAATCAATACTTTTATAAAGTTCTCCAAGCAGCAGAAAATAAAAATGATTGTTTTCCAAATCCAATTTTTCTGCTTCAGCCAATGCTGATTCTGCACCCTTAATTTTATATAAAGCATAAACCCTGTTAAGAACCGCACTTAAAGAATGATTAATTTCCAGGAGATGATCATATAAATGTAAAATTTCTTCCCACTTTTCTTTTGAATCTTCATTTATACAATGCCAGTAAGCAATTCTTGCTTCCAAATGATAACTGCTTATTTCATTTCCACTGGCAGAAATATTAAGGAAATGTATTCCCTGATTAATTAAATCTTTATTCCAAAATTCACTATTCTGTTCATCGTATAAAATCATAAAATTACCATTTGTTTGTCTGGCACTAAAGCGAGATGCATGAAAACACATTAGTGCAATTAATGCATTTGTTTGAGGCAAATTGGTTTTTTCATACTCTGTAAGAAGAAGTCCAAGACGTAGTGCTTCCAGGCAAAAATCTTTTTGTAAAATATGGTTTTGTGTCCGCGAATAATATCCTTCGTTGAAAAGCAGATAAATAATTCTCAAAACATTATCGAGTCTATTTTTAATTTCATTTTCCAACGGCATTTCCATCTTCACATTTTCAGTCCTCAATTTATCTTTTGCCCTGAATAATCTCTTGTTGATAGTTTCTTTGTTAGATAAAAATGCTTCGGCAATTTCATCAATACCAAAACCGCAAAGAATACGCAGAGCCAATCCTATCTGAGCTTCACTGGCAATCACAGGATTGCAAACAGCAAACATCATTTTAAGCTGACTGTCTTTGATTTCAAGCAATGAAAAATCTAATTCTTTTTTTTCTTGATTTTCTTCCTGTCTTGAAATTAATTCAGGAATAATTTTTTTTTCAAAAATTTTATTTCTTCTGAAATGATAAAGTGTTTTATTTTTAGCTACTGTATACAGCCATGCCGTAGGATTTTCCGGAATGCCTTTCATACCCCAGGTTTCTGCGGCAAGAAGAAATGTATCACTTACTATATCTTCTGCTAACTCAATATGCTGCAAACCATATAGTTTGCTTATTACAGCAACCAATTTGGGAAATTCTATTCGGTATAAATGCTTTAAGAAATCTTTCTCTTCGTGCATACAATTTGACTTATCTAAAAACCGGCCTGATTTCAACACTGCCGTCCTGATCAAGTACCGGACAGCCATGAGCTAATGTAGTTGCTTCTTCCAGATTTTCAGCACTTACAACTATAAAGCTTCCTAGTATTTCTCTGATTTCAACAAAGGGGCCGTCAGTAATTACACCGCTGGATTTAAGAACTGCTCCTTCATTTGAAAGCCGCGGTCCTTTGCTGACTAATTTTTCCTGTCTATCAATATTTTTCCACCAGTCTTCCCATTTTTTTGCAAGCGCCTGCATCTCTTTTGGTGAAGCATTGCTATAATCAAAGCTTGGCTGTCTGAATAATAATACAAACTCCTTCATGATGAACTTTCCTTATTTATTAATAATTAACAGAAGTTACGCAAAGATGGGAAATATTAGTATTTGTCATTCCTAACTAGTTTCAGAATCTTTGTTTATTAACGATTTTGAGATGCTGAAACAAGTTCAGCATGACGTTTACGTAACTTCAGTAATTAAATATAAATTTATTTTTTTTCTTTTTCCGAAAACTGGGCCGGTGAAGTTTTTATTACATTTTGACCTTTCGTATTAATATTTATTCTTGATTCCATTTTCAACTCCTTATTTATTGAATTCTAAATTATACTCCATTAATGCTTAAGAAATTAAAAATTGGACATCATAAAAAATTTTCAGCGGTCTTTCTATTTATATTTTTTTAATTAACGGTGTGCTAAAATAACCTGGCGCCTTAAGCAACCATTTTGTTTAATAACAAACTGAACTTTTACCAAACTTAATACAAACTCTCAATACTGAGCGAAGCAGTAGGGGCGATCAGTTAATTAAGTAGTTTTTATTTGAATCACTTCAATATTACTGTTAAAAAAATTACGGTTTTTTCATCTTGTTTATTTTAATCAGCGCTTTTTGAGTAAGATCTGATCTTTTTTGAAAATTGGCAGCTTTTAGAATTGGTAGAATTATTGTGTATTGTGTGGATTTATCTAATGAGTTAAAAATATTTTTTGCATTATCATCTTGATTTAGAATTTCCTCAAAATCATTTGGAATTTCAAAATTTCGTTGAGATACATACGCTGCCTTCCACCTTCCATCTTTTTTAGCTTTTTCAATTTCAATTAAACCATTTTTTTTCATTCGTTTGGATTTTATCAGTCTTTCAGCTCTTTCAACATTAAGTTTTGACCAAGGGCTCTTATAATTTCTTGGCGAATACCTTTGTAAATAATATTTATCATCATATTTCTTTCTCTGACTATCAATCCACCCAAAGCATAAAGCTACATCTAACGCATCAGATATTGTTATTGATGTTTCTCCAGAATTTTTTTTTGCAATTTTTAACCAAACTCCTTTAGATCCCTTTTCATTGGTTTGAAGCCATTTTTCCCATCCAGTCCAATTTTCGAAACATATAATATCTTCTATTCCAGTTTTATTTTCCTGCAATTATTTTTCACCTTTTAATTTTGAACATATCTCCAAATAATGAGGGTTGTACATTATTCCCAATATATTTCCGAACGGATCTATTACTGAAGAAGTTATAAATCCGGTTCCTCTATTTTGTGTAGGTTCAAACTGCTTAGCCCCCATTTCAATTGCTTTTTTTACAACGGAATCTACGTCATCAACATGCCAATAAACTACCACACCGGCTCTCCCTGTTTTACTATCAATACCCGGAACATATTTACTATCAATGATTCCTAATTCATGTTGATAATCGCCAAGTCTGAATTCAACATACCCGGGTCTTTCAAAATATGGTTTGATTCCTAAAAATTCTGTATACCATTGTTTTGCAGCAGCATGATCTTCTGCGAAATAACTTACTGTTGTTAAACCTCTAAGAGTCGACATAATAATTTCCTTTTTGATTTATAATTATTATTTAAGAAATGTTAAAAATATACTGAAAATATTTAAACCACATAACAGCGTGTCAATCAACCAATCGCCCAAAACACAAATTTACAAATTAACGAATGGTTAAATTGCCAAAGCAGTTTTTAATTTATCCTTAGCAAAACATGCGACTCACTTTTCTGAACTTCGTTCCATTCAGCCAAAAGCCAAACTAAACTTCTAAACTTACTTTTTACAACTCCAACCTACTTAAGCGAAGCCGCCGGGTTGATTTGTTAGTTATATTGTTTTTATTTGAATACACATTATTAATACTTGCCTCCCAGAGCTTTCCGTCTAGAAATGACTTTTCGATAAACAATTTGCCATTTATTATCATTTTTCTTAAAAATGTCTTCATAAGTACCACTACCGCATGTCCCGTCTGCCTTTATTCCAATATATTTTGATTTTGCATTCACTGTATTTTCATCTACTCCTTCACTTAATAAAACATTTGTTACACGATGTCCAATTGGATTTGCATTCCCGAGTGCAAGAGCAGAATCTATAATTGAATCGCAACCTTTTTTACAACCGAGTCCGAAATCTTCCAAAACGTAAATTACATCTGGTGAAAAAATTTGATCTAATTTATCAAGTTCACCAGCATCGACTAAATGCCCATGTAAAAAAATTAAATCATTAATAGTTACCCTATCATTTATTGATATCATTTATACATACTCCTTTTTTTTTGCAATATCGGTGTTGCGGCTAAGGCGCTGCCCAAAATAAGATTGCCGCTTAGAAAACAACTGCCGAAGATTTCACAAACCGTGTGTAAATTTCTTTGCACATACGATTTGCAAGTAATTAAATTAGTACAACTACGTTGAACAAGTTAGCCGAAACGGAATAGCTAACTCTAAAAATTGTAAATTGCCGAGTACAAAAATGCTGTCGCCTTGAGCCGCGGGTTATACCACTATACTTAAAAGAAAATTGACAGACCTAAATTTACACCCAAACCATTTGTATTGAATGAATTTCTTTGGCCACTTTCGCTACGAATATTATTTGGGCTCCCATCGGTATAATTATAACTCTGAAGACTTTCTATATCTGAATTTGCTTTTGATATTGTTAATCCGTATTCACCCGATAATATTACATTTTCTGATAGTTTGTATTCCGTTCCTAAAATTATGTCTAAACCAAAGCTGGTCGTTTTGTTTTTATCTTCATATTTGACGGTGTATGAGGTATAGAGAGACGCCGTTCTATAATCACGTTTACTGTATGATATAAATGGTCCTCCGCCAAATATTAGGGAAAACTTGTTATAATTCATAATACTATAGAGATATTGAATTGATATTTTCAAATTATAATTGTGAGAATATTCCTGGGGGCTATTTGAAATACTATCCAATTTTTGAGTAACGTCATAGTCATCATTATTTATATTTGTTAGCAATCCAATTCTTATTCCGGAATGGTTATTTAAACAATATCTATAAGAAAAAGTATAGTTATTAAAATTTGTTATATTAAGTAAACTTCCAATTTGGAACTCCAAGCCATGTTTTAATTCTTTGTTATTTGCTTTAGAAGAATCTTGTGCTAAAGTTAAATTAAAAGAGAGAACGAAAATAATAAGAAAATAAAAGTACTTCATGATTTCACCCTTTTTATATTGATTAGCAGTATAACGATTTCTATCTTACGCTAAGATTATTAAAAAATTTAATTGTGCCTTTCTACTTGCAAGAGTAATTTTTGTTTAACCAAACCAAAAATATTTAGGAGTATTATTATGAACTCTAAATCCCTCGAAGCAAAAAGGCACTTTATAAACGGTAAAACTATTATCGGTATTGACCCTGCCAAGAAAAAACATCAAGCCGTTATCATCGATTCAATTGGTGTACCGATCGGCAACACTTTCAAATTTAGCAATAGTTTTATTGGTTTTCATCAAGAACTTTTCCATAAACTTAATTACCATATCTCAGATCTATCTCCGGATAAAGTAGTCTTTGCTGTTGAGATCTCAATTAACCTATGGCAAAAGCTCTGCTGTTTCCTTTGTAATAAGGGCTTCACTGTGCTTATGGTCAGTCCTTTGTTCACTCATCATGAGAGGCCCAAGATAAATAACAACTTCTCCCGCACCGATCCTAAAGATGCCCTGGCTGTTGCTAACTGTGCAAGGCAAGGATACTTTAACTTTTACCGGCTGTATCCTTCAGAGCAGAATGCTATGCACCGGCTTAGTATTACTTATGACAAACTTAAAGAACATATGACACAAACTAAGCAGCGCATCCGTTCTCAAGTTGAGCTCATCTTCCCGGAGTTCATAAACGCTCTTGACCTAGATACCGATACTGCCAGGTATCTTCTGGCAAAGTATCTTTCTCCGAAAGATTTCCTTAACATGAATGTGTTTGTTGAAGCTCCGGAAATTATGAAGATCTCTCAGCGTCAGCATGGTGAAGCTACTCTCAAAACACTTAAAGAAGCTGCCAAACAAAGCATAGGCATTAATTTATGCAATGAAGAAATTATCTCTGAAAGAATTACACTCAACTGCTGGCTGGGTCAATATATTCTTCTTAAGGAACAAATTAAATATGTCTTAGATCAGCTTATCGCTTTAGCTGAAAAAACTGTTTACTTCAGCATCATCTCTTCCCTTAAGGGTATCTCTGATATTACCGCTGCAAGATTTATTGCCGAGCTTAGAGATTTATCATACTTTGATCATTACAAAAAAATAGAAGCAATCAGCGGATTAAACCTTAAGCTCTCCCAGTCCGGGCAGTATACCGGTTACCGAAGAATTACTCATATCGGCAACCACCGGCTTAGAGCCGTTATTTATTCTATGGCTGAGGAGACAAAGAATCATATACCCGAGATAAGGATACGTTACCTAAAGCGCCAGATGAAACAGCCCAGATACCGTAAGAATGTTATTGCTTCTTGCTCTAACCTCCTCAAACTTATTGTTGCTCTTGTAAAAGAAGAACATAAATATGAATACAAGGAAGAAAAACAAAAAGAGCTGCTTGAGCTTGAGTTGAAATACAAAGAGTTTAAAGAAAAAGAAGAAATATAAAAAGTCAGCTTGAGTTAAATCTGTTCTGTTCTTTCTCATATATATTATTTAACCTGTCTGCCGCCAGGCAGATTAAAATCAAAAGTATAAAGTAAAAAGTTTTGGCATATATCCTTTTATATTTAAGGAGCCTTGGATGACCGCACGCTTAGCCGCATAAGAGGCCCCGGCTTTGCCGGGACGCTCTGAATAACTGATAAGGCGGTCGTCCCGGTTCCCCTGGATCGAATAAGATAATTTGTATAACACTAAATTACAATTTAGAAAACGGAAGTAAGACTGGATCAGGGGCACTGATAAGCCGGGACAAATCATCAAGGTAACTTTTTCAATAAGATACTTACAGGATAACTATGCCTTTTCTTACGGAATGCTATATGCTCTTTTTAACTGAATTGATTACCTTATTACAATTTTTCAAAGAACTATTTTTATAAGGTCAGTCTTTTTTCTCTTGTATGGAAGCAAGTAGGCTTTGCGGCTAAGGCGCAGCCCAGAGCAACAATGCCGATTTAATTAGTAAATTTTATAATTAAAAAAATCTTTCATAACAGAACAACGTTGAACAAGAAACTAAACACGGAACGACAAACCCGAAAACCCCAAAATTGCCAAGAGCGAAATCGCTGTCGCCTTGAGCCGCGTGATATTTCCAATAAGTAAAAAGTTAAATTTGCATAACAAACAATCATTTAACATTAGGAGGTATCAAATGTATTACACCGGCATCGATCTTCACAAGTTTACTTCTTACTTAACTACCGTAGATTCATCCGGAAGAAAAGTTAAGCAAGAAAATCTTAAAAACGCTGCACACAATTTCATCCAATATTTTTCAGATCTTGGAGATGAAAATATTGTCACGGTTGAATCAACAATGACCTGGTACTGGGTGAATGATCTATTAACATCCCTGAACATTCCCTTAGTACTGGCCCATGCAAAATATGTAAAAGCAATTGCCTATGCTAAGGTAAAAACCGATAAAGTAGATTCCCATACACTAGCCCAGCTTCTTCGTATGGATTATATCCCGGCTGCACATAAAATCTCAGCGGAAAATCGTCTGCTTCGTGATGCTCTAAGAGCCAGACTAAAAATAGTTCAGCGTCATACATCCATTACCAACTCCATGCAGCTTCTGCTTGCCAAATATAATTATGATTCCCCAACTCAGCTTTCCGGTATCCCTAAATTTCAATATGAACAACTCAGTGAAGTAGAAGAAATATTAAATGAACAAATGTTAAATCTTGAAAAACAGCTTTATCCATTTCTCATCCCTAATGATGATATACAGC
>CAVZSD010000055.1:0-15288 GCA_963777615.1 uncultured Bacteroidota bacterium
CTACTGTGCCTTGGTCGGAAGCCGTTATCATATGATCAGGCTGTTTAGGGTTTATCCATAAATAATGATAATCATCTCCGCCTGGAGAGCCTTTGAAAACTTCAAAGGTTTTTCCGCCGTCTGTTGATTTATGAATTGATCTTCCCATTACATAAACAGTTGAGGAATTTGTTGGATCAACAGTTACTCTTGAAAAGTAAGAGCTTACAAGTTCCGAATCAGTATTGACCATGTTCCATTCACTGCCGCCATCATTGGAAGAATAGAATCCGCTTTTTCCATTATCCGCATCAATAGTTGCATAAATTATTTTTCCTTCTGTCTTTTGTCCGACAGCAAGTCCAATTCTTCCCATTGGTTGATTAGGTAATCCATTTCCATATAAGTTTATTCCAATCAATCCGCCGTCTGTACTTTTGAATATTCCGGAAGAATTTCCTCTTTGAGGAAGAAAATAATCAAGCCAAGGGTGTGACCTTAATTGCCATAAAGCAGCATAAATTATTTCAGGTTTACTCATGTCATAAGCCATATCAACAGCGCCGGTAGAATCATTAATAAACAAAGTATGATTCCAATTCTTACCACCATCAGTAGAAAGATAAATTCCTCTTTCTTTGCTGTCACCATAAATATGCCCTAAAGCTGCGACTAAAACTTTATTTGGATTATGAGGATCAACTAAAATTTTTCCGATATATTTTGTGTCTTTAAGCCCGACATTTGTCCATGTATTTCCCACCGTCTGTAGTTTTAAAAACTCCATCACCATCAAGATTATCATAACGCAATGCAACTTGCCCCGTTCCAACATAAATTATTTTTGGATTAGAAGGAGCAATTGCAAGTGCACCCACTGCAGATGCTGATTCATTTTGCATTAACGGCTGCCAGGTTCTTCCAGCGTCAATAGTTTTCCAAACTCCTCCGCCGGCACCGCCAAAATAAAATGTGTTCGGGTCATTAGGAATCCCTTCTGCAACTGTTCCCCAGCCGGCACGATAGGGCCCAACCAGCCGCCACTTCATTTCCGAATATGCTTTTTCAGGAATTGATTGTGAAAAAGTTGAGGAGATTATTGAAAATATTACTATGCTTAAATAAAAATAAGAATTCTTTAGCTTCATGAATAAAACCCGAAGTTAGTGAGATATTAAATTATTTTTTAGTGAAAGTTGGATTTTAATATACTAAGGTTGGATGAAAAGTAAAAAGAAATATAAGCTGAAATAATTTTAATAATTAGTCGGAAGAAAATCTAAGTCTGATTACATTTTCCCAAATCCATTCATCTTTGCTTTTTTCATTAAGCTTGCAACCCGTTCTGCTTGTAAAGTAAAAGTTTCAAGGCGTGCTTCAATTATCTGAGGATAAACATTCCCATCGGTTTCAATGGTTAAAAATGGAATGTTCATTTTGCCGTTAAATATTTCCGGCAGCTTGTAATTTTTATTTATTAATCGTTCAACTGATATTTTATTTTCAACTTTCATTTCCGTTGCTGCCAATGATTCTGTAAATCTTGTAGGCATGCACCCAAATGGCCCAAGATTAATAACTCCGCAGTATTTATCTATAGTTTCATGTAATGCAACTCCAAGAGTAAGTCCTGGTTCGCCCTTATATTCTGATGGAATAATATGGGCACTTCTTTTTAATAGAGCATCTATTTTTGTAAGATTGAATTTATAATAGCCGCTTCTTGCAAGAGCTTTTTTAATTTTATATTCTGCCATCCGCATATAAAGAACTCTAATTATTCTTTCAAGCTTTTTCCTGTAAGATGTATCCGGTTCTATAAGCTTTTGCTTTAGAAGATAATCAATATAATAAACCCATTCGCTGATATATGCATCTTTTAGTATGAATCCTTTTTTAGCAAAGTGTTTGTTAAGCCATTTGTGCGAAAAATGATCCCGGCGGACATAAATCTCTCCGCAAAGTGCAATGTATTTAGCATGATGAATAGATATTCTTGAAGGAATTTTATTCCTAATTACATCAGCAAACTTCTTTAACGCTTTGTAAATTTTATCCGGAGTATCTTCAACAACTTTATTTAGTTTGTCATACTCCTCATAAAATATTTTTAATCCTTCTTCGGGATTAACAGCATGAGCCATAATTCCGGAGCGCACATCATCAAGTACATCACTTGCCATTATAGTTTGTACTCCTCTCAATGCGAAGTTTGGGCCTAAGCCAGCAAAGCCGTCATCATTCATTAACGATAAAGTTGCAACATTTTTTAATCTTTTTCTTTTAATAACATCGCGAATAAAAACCGGGTACTGGCCGATTCTGCAGTTGCCGCCTCCCTGCACAACAAAAAAAGCGATATACTGTTTTCCATCCCATTTATTTTCGATATAATCAAGAAGAGACCCAATTAGAAGCAAAAGAGGCAGGCATTCTTTACCACTTGAAACAGATCTTCCATGCTTCAATATTTCAGGATTTCCTTCCGGCATTGCGATAGCATTAAAGCCCTGACTTCTTAATCCTGAAGCGAAAAGTGGAGCAGCAAGATCACCCATTGAAGGAATTAAAATATCAACACGAGGATCTGACAAAGGAATCTTTTCTCCGCTTGAGGAAATAAAATATCCTTGATCTTTTCCAAATTCGATTTTTGCGAGAGTGAAGTCACTATAATCCGGATCACTAATTTTATGCTGAACTCTCTTATAATTTTTTATTATATCAAGTGCGGCATCAATTCTTGTATTGATACCTGCGTCGGCAGTATGCCCATCAAGTTCAAGAGTTAATGATGGTTTTGTTCCCATCATTGAACGAAATGTTGTTATTAAAATTGAATCAGGCCCGCAGGAAAAATTAGAAATATAAGTTGCGTAAAGCTGCTTATTATTTTTGATGATTCGTGCAGCTTTTAAAATTTTCTTGCCGCCTTCCCAGTATTGATCATCATCTATAACTTCATCGCGGTAATCAAACATATCATAAGGAACAACATAAACTCCTCTTGATGCAAACTTTTTAGGAATACCTTTATTAGTCAATTCAGTGAATGCGTTATAAGGCCTGCCTATAAGTACAATCGCCATTTCATCCGGATGTTTACTTAAAAATTCTGTAAATGATTTTCCCAAATCATAAAGTTCAGTTTGAAAATCTTCCTGCATTTTCAAAGCAAATTGAAATGCATTTTTTATTTTTGTTTCGTCCTTAATTCCTAACTGCTTTGCAACTTCAATAAATTTTGATTCTTCTCTTTCAAAACCGTTTGCGAAATTAAAATTTGGAGTGATTAGCTTTTCTTTTGGAATTAAATCTTTAAAGCCCTGCTTCAGATAAAATGGTTCGCCGCTAACAAAAACACAAGTGCAGTTGGAATCAATTCGGTGATGGCCCGTTCCATTTAAAGGCGGATCTTCAACATACATTTCAAAAATTTCGGGGACGAAATAATAGTCGGGATTTTTTTCAATCAAATCTGCAAACAATCCTAATGATACCTGAGCCGGATAACAGAATGAAGTATTTTCTCTTTCCAAACCTTCTTCATTTACTTTATCCGAAAGTATAACTTTAAATCCAAGCCGTGTGAAAAAATTATAATACAATGGATAAATAGTATGCGTATGAAAAGATTGATTTATCCCAATAGTCGGAATGTCTCTTCTCCCCCTTCCCTGGGAAGGGGGTTGGGGGGTAGGCTCGCATATTTTTCAAACATCAACTGCTGACGTTTTTTTATATAATCATATTTATCAACGTCAACTTTGGTTTTACTGATTACATTATAATATTTATTACAAGCTCCACCGAACGGATAAGTTTTTCCTTCAACTTCGATTAAATTTATTGAGCATGCTAAATCGCATTTTTCTGCTCCACCGGCACAAGTAAAAGGTTTTCTATAACTTACTTCTCTTTCAGCAAGATCATTTAATGAATATTCCCCAGGCTGCATCAAACCTAATTCGATTTTTTCTTTTACTTCCAGTGCAACTCCAAACGCTCCCATCAATCCGGGATCAGGTGGAACAATAATATCTTTATCGGTTAATGCTGCCATAGCAATAGGAACGGCTTTATTATAACACACTCCGCCTTGCATAAAAATCTTTTTGCCAACTGTTCTATTTCCTTTAACCCGGTTCACATAGTTCATACAAACAGAATAAACAAGTCCGGCAACAATATTTTCTTTCTTAATATTTTCCTGCTGCGCAGTTTTAATATCGGAACTTATAAAAGCAGAACATTGATCGCTGAAATTTGGAGGCATGTCCGCTTTCATTGCAATATGTTCAATGTCTGTTACTTTGATTCCCAAAGATTCGTAAGCAGATTCTTCAAGAAAAGAGCCGGTGCCAGCAGAACAAGCTTCATTCATTGCGTAGTCGGCAGGAACTTTATTAACAATGTAAGTGAACTTTGCATCCTGCCCGCCAATTTCAAAAATAGTATCGACTTCAGGATCGAAATAAACAGCGGCTGCTGCATGAGCAACAATTTCATTTATTATTCCTTCGGTTAATGCGTGAAGCCCGGCAATTTGTCTGCCTGAACCGGTTGTTCCGATTCCTATAATTTTTATTTTTTCAGGAATTTGTCTTAACAATTCAGCATAACATTTTCGTGGAAGCTTCGATCGGATTTCCATGAGTATAAAGATAAACAGAACCCAAAATTCGGCTGTCATATTTTCTAATTACAACTGCTTTTGTAGTTGTTGAGCCGACATCAAGTCCAAGTATGCAGACATCACCGTCTTTTGCTTTATGATGTTCCATTGTTTTGAACTGAACTTTGTCTTTAAATTTTTAAGCGGTTGATGAAATACGAAAGAGCTGCTTCTGGGAATAAAAATATCATCATAATTTTCAATCGTGTTAACTTCATTTTCAAGTCCGTATAGTGCTGCGCCAAACGCTTCAAAGTAAGGAGCTTCTGTTGGAATATGAATATCAGTTATCTTTTCTTGAAGGAAATTCATGACAACAGTATTTTTTGTTACTCCTCCAACTAACCATCACTTTGCCGGGTTTAACTTTCTTAAGTAGGTCTTCAACTTTTTCCGCCATCATTAAAGATAAACCGGAAGCAACTTCTGACTTTCTGATTCCTTTATTTAATGCGTGAGTGCAATCAGATTTACAAAACACAGAGCATCTTCCTGAAACTTTAAATGGCTCTGCATCTTTTGCTATATCAACAACTTCTTCTATTCCGAGATTCATTCTTTTAATTTGCTGAAGAAAAAATTCTCCAGTTCCGGAAGCACATTGATTCCTGGTAATTACATTTGAAATTTTTCCTTCTTCATCAAGAGGATAAACCATGAAAGTTTCGCCGCCTAATGATGCGACAGCGGTAAATTCTTCATTATTTTTATTAAGAAAAGTAAAAGCATATTCAGTTGCTTCAGGCTCGGATATGTTTGTGAACTTAACAAGCTTTCTAAATTTTCTTCCGGTTACCACGATTGGAATATTTGATATAGAATTTTCTCCGCTGTCATTTTGAGCGAATGGAGAAATCTTATACTCATCTATTCTAATAGCTCTCTCTCTTAAAAATTCTCTTGTATTAATTTCCGACAAAGCCGGTTCTTTACCTTTTGTAAATTCTATTAATTTATCTTTAAAAACATTTCTTGGGTCACCGTTATGCGGAAGTGTTAAAACATCTTCAATAGTAATTTGATCATTTTCCTTTTTAATCCTAACAAAAGAAATTGAAGAAGCACCTAAACAAGCCCCTATTGACGTATTTATTATAATTCATGTTTTTATTTATAAGATAATTTTAACCAAAAATTTCATTTGCTTAATATAAAAATCTATTAGCTTCAAAATCTCGCTTTTTATTTTGTATATTTTCACAAATTTGAAAGTGAAATATGTATTGAGTTAAAGCTTGAAATAAAAGAACGATAAAACAATCTAAGAATGGAAATTTGAACAGGAGAATAATTAAAGAATAGAATAACGAAATTATAATTATTATATTTTTTATTTTATAAATGCTGGAACTATTATTTAAATACATCTCTAATTGCATCAATTATTCCATCGATTGGGATTTGCATTCCCGGACCGCCATATGGACTCATTGCATGTTCGGATCCTTCAGGGAAATTTTTTTGAATGTATTCATGAAGCTCATCATTAATTTTCCTTTCTATATCATATCTTGTAACAATCTTACGGTTTTCTGCAAGTCTTTTTGCCTGCTGTTGTAAGATAAACTTTGCATATTCAGGATGATGAACTAAAAAAGTATCCAATAAAGTAGCTGCAAATTTTAAATCTTCTTCAGTTGAATCGGCCTTCTCACTATTTGAAAATTTTTCTTTTTGCTCAGCAATAATAGTATCAACAACTGTTTCCTTTTCTTCTTTTACTTTCGAAGCTTCTTTTTGTTTAGTCTTTTGTATATGATGTATTTCTCTTTTTACAGCAGGCGTTTTAATAGTTTTAACTTTTTCAGGCTGCGGCAGCACTATTTTAATATCGAGTTCTATGGGTTTATTTTTTTTTACGGAAGGATATTTAATTTCAATTAGTAATAATATTATTACAAATATTCCATGAATAAAAATTGATAAAGAAATAGAAATTATTCCGTTTCTATTTGTTATCTTTTTGAAAAGTGTCAAAATTTTAATAATTATAGTTGTAAATCTTATATAAGAATCTAAAAAATTTATTATGAGGACTTACTTGGATTAAGGCTAATTAAAAAATTCTCTATTATAATTATAGGAATAAAAAAGTATTTATTATACGTAAATACCAAACACTTTTAATCGTATTCTGTATTCTCTATTAGAAAATGAAAATCTTAATAACTATTTAAGTTAAAAACGTTAATGTAAAAATTCATTTCTATGAGTAAAAATATTTTTCAATTCATATTGCTTCTTAAAAAATCTGTATCTATTTTGCGCCCACTCCATTCTATTTCTTGTTGTTTTCCAATACACAAATGCTAATTCTGTTTCTTTCGCCTGGTATATTTAGTTCCGAAGTCAAATGGGCTCTGTAAATTATTGGTAATGTTCCAAGTTTAAAATTTGTATGAGGAGAGTAGAGTATGTATTTGGTGGTGGGAGATTCTAAAGATCCTTGGTGCACTGATGTTTACACCCGGCTTAAAGGCAGTAATCAGAAAGTACATATCATTTCAAATCCTCTTTTGTATCCAACTCATTTTACATGGAAATTAAATAGCGAGCATTCGGTAAGTAAACTGCAATGGAATAAGAAAGCACCGATTTATGACAATCAAATTAAAGGTGTGTTTATTCGCCGGGCTGCTAATATTGATGGCGATGGCTGGGAACAGGATGATTACATTTATATGCAAACAGAAATTCAGGCCGCTCTGCTCGGCCTGGATATGGAGCTTAAATTGTCCTATTGTTAATAGATATCCAGCTTCAATATGGTATCGTCCGAGAGTTCCGCAATTATTTTGGCAGCCATTACTGCGACAGTGCGGACTTCCTGTTTTGGAAACATTGGTTACAAATGTTGAAAAAGAAGTACAAGCGAATAGGAACTATGCTGTTTATGGGCCACTCACCAGCGATATAAGATTTATATTAAACAATGATAAAGAATGGAAAGGTTTATCCGCAATGCAAAAGCTAACTCCAGTTTGCCTTACTTCTCCTCATGAAGAAGCAAAAATTGTTTGTATAGTTGGTAAAAAAATAATTTGGAGTAATAAAGTTTCTATTGAATTTAAAAAACTTGAACCAGCTTTGCTTCGCTTCGTTAAAAACATAGGATTGAATTTTTTAGAGTTGTCTTTAGCTAAAACGGAGAATGGTATTCGTGTAATTACAGTTGAACCATATCCTTTCTACGAACATTTTAATGAAACAGTTGGACAAAAAATCGCAGATGAAATAGTGCAGTTATTAATAAGCGAAAAAGTATATAAGAAAAAAGTAATTCAACTTTCTCAAAGGAGTTATTCATGATTCTCATCTGCGGTGGATTGGCAGATTCAGTAACTGAACTAGTATGTGCGCGATTAAATGATAGCGGTTATCCATACCGGCTGTTAGATCTTGGAAAGTACCCCGACGGATATGATATAAATTGGCATTGGAAAGATTCGTCCCCAAGCGGTTACATTGCTTGTCATGACTGGAAACTAAATCTTGATGAAATAAATAGTGTATATATTAGATATGTTGGAACTGAAGGAAGAACTCCCATAACAGACATAGCTCCTGAAGCAATGGGCTTGATATACTTTGAATATGATTCAGGTATAATGGCATTAATCGAAGATTTACCTTGTACTGTTGTTAACAGGCTTAGAGGCAGCATGTCAAATAACAGTAAACTGTACCAGGCTTTATTGATTAAAGAATGTGGTTTATTAACGCCTTCCACACTTGTTACAAATGATGCGGAAGAAGCACGCCAATTTTATGATGAATGCAAAGGTGAAGTAATATATAAATCATTAAGCGGTATAAGATCAATCGTTAAGCGCATGAAGCCGGAACAATTGTCCAGGTTATCTCTTTTGAAAAACGGCCCGGCTCAGTTTCAAGAACTTATTCCCGGAGAGAATGTAAGGGTACATACAGTTGGTGATCAGCTTTTTCCAACTCGCGTTCATTCAGCTTCAGTCGACTATAGGTATGCAAGACATGATGGCAACAAAGTAGAAATGGAACCAACTACACTTCCTACAGAAATTGCAGAATCGTGCTTACAAATTGCTGACCAACTTAATCTGTCACTAACCGGTATTGATTTAAAAGAAACACCTGATGGTAAATATTATTGTTTTGAAGTTAATCCTTGCCCCGGATTTTTATATTATGAAAGAAACAGCGGCCAGCCAATTAGTAAGGCGCTTGCTGATTTACTTTATAATAGCTCTAACACTTCTTAAAAGTTGTTAATTAATTTTGAGATTTAACAGCGATGTTAATAGCGTAGATAATATTGAGTGATAAATGAAGAAAAGAACATTAATTAATAGTTATTATTTACATTAAAATTAGGAGGACGTATGGCAAAGTCAAAGCAACCTTTCATTTCCAAATCTGATAGGCCTGATGTTAAAATCAGTTTGGATACTCCGCTTAGTGAATTACATGTTCGTGAGTTATCAGCAATCCTGGGATTTATGATAGGCAAAAATCCTAACTTCGAAGTAGGCAAAACTTCTTTAAAAGATTTTTTCGATAAAGATTTTCCTGAAGTAGTTAAAGACTGGGCAAAAGAAATTAAAATTGAAAAAATTGAAAAGCCCGAGAAGCCGGAAAAACTCGAAAAGAATGAGAAATTTGAAAAGATTGAAAAGCTTGAGAAAAATGAAAAGCTTGAAAAAAGTGAAATCAAAGAATCTAAATTTGAGAAAGTTGAAAATGACGGAGTAGCGGTCGATCCTAGTAAAATCCCTTCACCAGGCCCATTGATGGAACAAATTATTCAGGCTGTTGCAGGTTTAACAAAGCAAGTAAATGAGCTTGCTAATCAGGTTGCAGAGTTGAAGAAGAAAAGATAGTAAAGAATAGATATTATTTTCAACTAAACCTATAGTTAGTAGTGGGCGCAAATTTGCGTCCATCTATTTTATATACATGAATTAGTTGTGGACTTTTCAAATTCCCATTATTAGACTTTCAATTCAACACTCGTTAAAAACTTCGGCGGCTTACGTGCTTGTGTTATTTGTTCAAATGCATAAGCAATTTTTAGAAGCACTGGTTCACTCCAGGCTCTTCCGAAAAAGGAAATTCCAATTGGCAAACCAAATACTTGTCCGGCAGGTACTGTTATATGCGGATACCCTGAAACTGCTGGTAATTGTGAGCTTCCTCCAAGAAAATGATCCCCATCTACAAGATCTGTCATCCACGCGGGACTATCGGTGGGAGATACAATTGCGTCAAGATTATGTTTGGTCATTACAGCGTCAATTCCTTCTTCACGCGTTAAGCGGTGATTCTTTTCCAGAGCGTCAATATATTCTTGATCCGTAAGTGGTCCTTTTTCTTCTCCCTTTAAAAACAATTCCTGATTGAAGTATGGCATTTCTTTATCAGCATGCTTTTTATTAAAATCAATTAAATCTTTTAAAGTGCGAAAAGGAGTATTAGGACCGCGATGTTTTAAGTAAGCAGCCATGTCTGCTTTTAGTTCATACAACAAAACAGTGCTTTCACTATCATCAAATTTTCCAAGTGAATCTATTTCAATCGGATCAATTAAAATTACACCATTCTGTTTTAATATTTCTAAGCTATCATTTATCACTTTATCAACAGAAGGAAGGAAACCAAAATATTTTCTCAGTACCCCAATCCTTGCTCCTTTCAACCCATTCTTATCTAAAAATTTTGTGTAATCCGGATTGTAATTAGGATAAGATTTCCTTTCTTTGTTTTGTGTTGCTTCATCTTCATCATCAACACCAGCCATTGCACTTAATAAAATTGCTGCATCTTTAACTGTACGAGTCATTGGGCCTGCAGTATCCTGAGAATGAGAAATAGGAATAATTCCAGCACGACTTACCAAACCGACAGTGGGTTTAATTCCTACAAGCCCATTTAAAGATGAAGGGCTAACAACAGAACCATCAGTTTCAGAGCCAACAGAAACAGCACAAAGATTTGCCGCCGTTGCAGCACCCGAACCTGAACTTGAGCCTGAAGTATTTCTATCAAGTGCATAAGGATTTTTTGTAAGCCCGCCGCGTCCGCTCCAGCCGCTGGTGGAATGAGTAGAACGCATATTTGCCCATTCACTTAAATTTGTTTTACCCAAAATTAAAGCACCGGCATCTCGAAGCTGCTTTGCAACATGAGAATCTTTTTGAGGCCTTGATCCAACTAAAGCCAATGAACCGGCAGTAGTCTCCATATTATCAATAGTATCAATATTGTCTTTTAAGAGAACCGGGATTCCATGCAAAGGGCTTCGCGGGCCTTTTTCTTTTAGCTCTTTATCAAGTTCATCAGCAATTTTTAAGGCATCAGGATTTAATTCGATTACACTATTAATTGCCGGTCCGGATTTATCAATTTCTTTTATTCGTGAAATATATTTTTCTGTTATTGAGCGAACGGTATATTTCCCGGATTTATATCCTAAACTAATTTCATCAATTGTAATTTCATCAAGTTCAAAAGGTTCAACTTTATTTGGAGGTGATATTTTCTTAACTACTTTTTCAGCAAAAGACAAAGTGGGAAGCGAGGCTGCCGCTATACTTCCGGCGATACTTGTTTTTAAAAAATTTCTGCGGCTTTCATTGGTTTTGCTTTGCTTTTTATGGGGCATAGTGATCTCCAATTTTTGAATTACAATTTAAAGAATAAAAGCTAAAAAAAGATTTCTTTTCAATTTTTTCTAATTAATTTATTTACAGTGTGAGCACCACTAACATAAATTGGGTGTAAAATATTATCTGAAGATAACACATTTACACCTGTTAAAATAAGAGTGTCCCCGGAAAAATTATATCTGAATGAAGCTGTTCCATTAACAAACTTTGGCACTAAAGCGAATTCTGCACGAGTAACAAGCAAAGAATCAGAAAATTTGTAAGTGCCGGAATTTATTAACGATTGATTAAAACGACTAACACGTTCACTGTCTGAAATTTGCCAGGTATTCGAAATTGATTTATGAGACGACCAGCAAAAACTATAATGATCCTTTGTGAGAAGCACTAAACTTTCAAGTGGTTTAACTGAAGTAACTTTTCCATCAGCTTTCACAAATTGAACTTCAACTATATTCCAGGCCCCTTCGATTGAATTACTAAAATTACTTTTTTGAATAAGGTTTGATCCGAGAAAAAATAAGATTGCAGCAAACATAGATAACCTTAATAACATAAAGCCTCCTAATTATAAATATTGTCGTTTAACTAAAAATAGAAATTAAGAAATGAGCTAATCCCAGATTGCATTATAAAATATATTTGAAGAAAAGATTGTCTATATATTTTTGCTATTAGGATGAGAATGAACTTAGAGAATAAAATAGATATTCTCAAATGATAAATTTTACTTTTTATCCAAAATTATTTTTCACAATTAATAATATTTAAGAAGCTAACTTCTTAATGAAATGAAAAGAGCTGTTAAATCATTAACAGCTCAATTAAATTATCATTTCATATATAGGATAATTCAAATTAAAAATAATAATTAAATCCCATCATTGCTTTCAAAACTAATCTAGGTTGGTTGATAGCTTTGTCGGCATCATTGTAAGTATAATTTTTTCTTCCATTAAGAATTTCGCCGTCAGGTCCATAAGAAGTATCGTGGCCTTCTATAATGCCCAAGAAATAATAATCAAATCCGGTAGTAAGAACTAAATCTAATCTATGCGATAATAAAAAATTAGACTGTGCGCCAATTCCTAATCCCCATTGGTTACTTGAAATATTAAAAAATTCATTCCCGTCAATGAATTCAAAATCTGCTGTAAATTGAGAATACCTTGGCCCGAAAAATAAAAATGATCTATGAAATGAAAATATTTTTACAGGGTAAAGAAAATCCAATCTAAATGCCCAAACTTTGCCGCTTTTTTCCGGAACTCCGTTTGTAGCATCATTTATAAAAATTTTTCTTGCTTGTTCAGGGCTGCCGGGATTCATACTTGTATATTCGATTCCAAACCTTGCCGAGAAAGGGAAGTCCTGAGCAAAATTTGAAATAGTTAAGTTCCCCTGAAAACCTAATCCCGTATTGTATCCTATATTCATTCCACCTGACCAATAAGGATTTGGATTTGGTGATTGTGCTAAAAGGTTTAATTGAAGCATAAAATAAATTATTATTAATAGAAATATTTTTTTCATTTTGTTCCCTTTGTATTTATTAGACCTAGAAACCTTTTTGAATAAGGCGAAATAGTTTAACAATGTTAAAGTCTATGCCGGGCTTCAAATTTAAAACAATTAATTTTTTGTAAAATGATATAGTGCACATAAACAATGCCAGTAGCATTTCCTAGAAATTTTAATTTTTATTTACTTAAAAACTGTTGTTTAGATTATAATTACGAAGAGATTTTGCAGTAAAGGAATTTTATTACATGTTGTCTTAAAAGTGGGTTAATTTTTACACGATTAAATTTACATCTTAAAATATAAAATTAGTCAAATGTAATTTGCTAACTAGTTGAGCACAATTAAATCAAAATACAATAAAGTGAAAATCTTAGAATTTTAATTATTTCATTAAAATCATTTTTTTTGATATTACAAAATTGTCAGCTTTAAGTTGATAAAAATAAATGCCAGAAGATAAATTTTCAGCATCGAAATTAATTTGATAAGTTCCAGGTGCTTCTTGTTTATTTAAAAGTGTGCCGACTTCTCTTCCAAGCAAATCATAAATTTTAAGCGTTACATTACTTTTGTTTTCTGGAATTGTAAATCTTATAATTGTTGTTGGGTTAAAGGGATTCGGATAATTTTGATATAATTCAAAAGATGCCGGGGCCTTATTTGTTGCAGCAATTCCAGTCGTCAAACCAGAAGAATTTTTCATCTGGATTAAATGATAAAGATATAAGATTCCAAGATTCACGTACCAAACATTTTTATGATTACTTATATAGTTTATATGACTGTTCAAATAACTTTTATTTATATCAGGTTCTAATACTTGCGGATGCCACATGCAATGATAGACATCTCCTTTTTGAACGATAGTATCAAAAAGATTGTTTAATGATGTAAGACTAGTATCGCCGCCTCCCCAACTTGGCGCTCCAAGTTCAACAGTAGGAAAAAATGGAGCAAAATGATTTCTAGTTGAGTCCCAAGAACTTATTGTTGAATCACCATAAATATATGTTCTTGGATTGGCAGTATCCTGATTTGCATAAATACGAGGAGCAAGATATCCCGATTTCTCTAGTAATGAATCAACCGTTGAATCGAAATTTCCATACGGCGCTATCCATGTGTATACATATTCTTTTCCCGCACTACTGAAGGGTGGAGGAAGTTTAAGATTATTCAGAATGTCATTATATGAACCATTAACTTCATCTTCTGGGTTTGCATAAGGAGTTTCAGGATGAGTTTGACTATGAGAAGCTGCTTCTACATAACCTGAATCAATTTCATTTTGGATTTGCTGCCAAGTTGAACCTGAACAAAAATGAGTGATTACTGCTCCAGTCAGGTATAGTCCTTTCGATGTAAATAAATGAACTAATTTCGGAATTCTAGGAGCGTTCCAATCTTCCCAATCATCAAAGGAAACCGTAACAGCGGCTTGCCTATTATCGTAATATTTTGAAACTCCCTTGTAAATTATTGGGGCTGTATTATTATTTAAATGAACCATTTTTAAATAAAGTGAATCGGAATTTCCAGAGAATACTGCGGATGCATACGCTACGTAATTTGTATAATCAAATCGAACAGCTTCTATGGAATTAAATAAATCAGAGGATGTTTTTTCTGCAATTTGTTTCCAAATCCCGCTTGAATTGTATTTTTCCATTAACAGCAAATTGATAGAATTCTGCGGGATATCAAATTTATAAGTTATAGGATATGCCACGCCATATCTTGCATGAAATGACTTTTGAATTACAATAACTATTTCATTCGAACTTATCGTGGTAACAGAAAGTTTCGCTTCCTCTTGTGCAAATGAACTAAATACACTTACAAAAATAAAAACGCTGATTAGTAAAAGTTTGGATTTCATATGAGGGATCTTTTTTGATTGAGGAGATTCAAGTTTGTTATTTTGGTAAACAATAAAATTTAAAAATACAATTACTAGAATTATCCATATCTATTATTGGATTTAAAATAAAGTATCTTTTTTTGGATCACAAAGAATGTTTAAAAATTGAAGACAAAAAGATATTCTTCAAATAATTTATTAAAATCCTCTTGACAAATTAAACACTGTATAATATATTCACGACGAATAATTTTTTAGGGTTTGTAAATGGGTATTACTGAAAGAAAAGAAAAAGAAAAAGCTGAAATGAGAAAGATGATTCTTGATGCAGCAATGCAGCTTTTTATCAAAGATGGATATGATGGCGTATCAATTAGAAAAATTGCATCAAAAATTGAATATAGTCCCGGAACAATTTATACATATTTTGAAGATAAAGATTCAATTTTTTACGCACTGCATGTCGAAGGTTTTGGAATGCTTTATCAAAAACAACTTTCTGCTCAAAGCATACAAGATCCCAGAGAAAGGTTAATTGCACATGGAAGAGCATACATTGAGTTTGCCCTTAATAATCAAGAGTATTATGACGTTATGTTCATAAT
>CAVZSD010000056.1:0-44491 GCA_963777615.1 uncultured Bacteroidota bacterium
TAATTTCATCATCTGTTTCGGCAGAAATTTCCAGACATTCCGGCAAAGATTCTCTGTCAACAATTAAAGAGTGATATCTTGTTGCTTCAAAACTTTGAGGAATATTTTTTAAACAGGGTTTTATTATCATGGTTAATAACTGATATTTTGCCGTGCATAAGTACAGGTGCTTTAACAACCTTCCCGCCATATACTACTCCCATTGCCTGATGTCCAAGGCATACACCAAGTATTGGATTTGTCTTTCCAAAATATTTAATAGCAGTTAGAGATGCATTAGAGTCTTCCGGCATTCCGGGTCCCGGCGAAATTAAAATTTTATCCGGATTTAATTCATCAATTTGGTTTTCATCCAGTTCGTCATTTCTTTTAACAATCAGCTTGATTTTATATTTCCCCAAAAGCTGAACAAGGTTGTATGTAAAGGAATCGTAGTTATCAATTACCAGATATTTTCATCTATCACCTCTGCATATTTTAAAGCGTTAATCAAGCGGCCGATTTATTTTTAACTTCTTTTGCTTCGAGTTCAGGCTTGCTGTCGGCTACAATTCCGGCACCAGCTTGCCAGTAGATGGTATTATCTTTAGCAAACAAAGTTCTGATAGCAATGCACATATCAAGGTTTCCGGAAAAATCAAAATAACCAACTGCACCAGCGTAAACATTTCTTGATTTCTTTTCATAATCATCAATCAATTGTATTGCTCTAATTTTTGGCGCGCCTGTTACTGTTCCGGCGGGGAAACATGACATTAAAGCATCAATTGAATCTTTATCGGATGCAAGCTTGCCTTCAACTTTAGAAACAATATGCATTACATGCGAGTATCTTTGCACTTTCATTTTTTCAGTAACGACAACAGTATCATATTCACAAATTCTTCCAAGATCATTTCTTCCCAAATCAACGAGCATAGTATGTTCGGCAAGCTCTTTTGGATCGTTCATTAAATTTTCTTCAAGTTCCTTATCTTCTTGAGCTGTTCTTCCTCTTCTGCGAGTTCCGGCAATGGGGAGTAATTGCGCTTTTCCATTTTGTACTTTTAATAAATCTTCAGGAGATGTTCCGATTATTTTAAATTCATTTTCAAATTCTAAAAGGTACATATAAGGAGAAGGATTAATAATTCGGAGTGCACGGTAAACATTAAGCAAATCGCCTGAAAAATTTGTTGAAAATCTTTTTGAAATTACAATTTGAAAAATATCTCCTTCAACTATATTTTTTTTTCCGGCTTCAACCTGCTCGAAAAATTCTTTTGCATCAAAGTCTTCATTGATTGTTCCATCGATTTTAAAATCAGATGAAAATTCAATTGGCCTTTTTAATTCTTCTCTAAGTTGTGCTAAAGTATTCTTTGCGTTTTGATAAGCTTCATTTAAGATTTGTTTTTTCGTCAACACTTACATTTGTAATTAAAATTATTTGGTGTTTGTAATGGTCGAATGCAAGGATGGTGTTATAAATTCCAAAGATTGAATCATAATTATCAAATCGTTCAGACTTAAAATTTATTACTCTTTCCACAAGAGAAATATTTTCATAACCAAGATAACCTACAATTCCGCCTGTAAAATTTGGCAGCTCATCAATTTTAGGCTGTTTTTTTGATTCGATTTCATTTCGAATAAAATCAAAAATGGAAATTTTATGTTTTGTGCTGTTGCCGTTTTTAAGTTCAAATAAATCCAAACCGATATTTGAAAAAATCTTTTCCGGGTTTTTACCGATAAAAGAATAACGAGCCATATTGGTAGAGCCTTCAACAGATTCTAGAAGAAAACTTTGCTTATCCTTTTTCTCGAATTTTTAAATAAGCTAATACCGGGGTTAAAAGGTCGGCAGTTATAACTTCATAAACCGGGATTAAATTATAATCTTTTGCAAGTTCTGAAAATTTTTCAAATGTCATAAATTTATTCTTTTAAGTATACTTAAAACAAAAAACCCTTCTCAGTTAGATGAGAAGGGTTTTAGGGTAAAAAATTATTTTCTCAAGTTCACTGAGTCATATTAAAAAATAATCCGTACCACCACCAAGAATTTGGATTGGAAGTATTTTTTGTTTTGTAATATGATTCAGTTAAATTTTTCATAATTGTAAATGCAAATATAAAACACTTTTTTTGTTTGTCAAGTTATAAAAATAAAATTATTAACATGATTAGTTAATTATCTTCATTTTATACAAAAAAGTGTATCGAAAAAAGTTTACAATATGTAAGTGTCATTTTACTTGTCTTGATACTGTAAACCTAAACTGAGTATATTTAGATATTAAAAAATATAGAAGTTCTTATAATGACAAGGGAAATGTTCAAATCGAAAATACACTTTGCTACTATTACCATGGCAGAGTTGTATTACGAAGGAAGTATAACAATCGATAAAAAATTATTAGATGCGGCAGATATTTTGCCTTATGAAAAAGTTCAGGTTGTTAATGTAAATAACGGCACACGTATGGAAACATATACTCTTGAAGGCCCGGCTGACAGCGGAATGATTTGCTTGAATGGCCCGGCAGCAAGGCTTGGAACTGTTGGTGATAAAGTGATAATTATTACATATTCACAAATGACAGATGAAGAAGCCAAAAAGCATAAAACTAAAACGATTCTAGTTGATAATTCAAATAAAGTGACTAAAGTTTTATAGTTCGATAATTTTTGTCCGGCATTTGCCGGATTGATTTTCTTAGTTGTTTTATTTAATATTCAGTTAAATAAAAAGGCATTAGTGACATGAAAAAGATATTGATAATTTTTGTTTTAATTTTTGCAGGAACTGCATTCTCGCAATTTAAAGAGCCGGCTTTTCCAACATCAAATATTGATGATGGAATTATAAATCATGATAGTGGCTCATTGTTTGGATTTTTAAATTCAGATAATTTTTCTATGAAACAATCTTTCAGCATGTCTTATTCTTCTTTTGGCAATCAAGGTTTGGCGATGGGTGTTTATACAAACAGCCTGGGATATAAATTATCAAATAAGTTAAATGTTCAAGCTGATATTAGCGTTGTCAATTCACCTTACAGTTCTTTTGGAAAGAATTTTCAAAAAAATCTTAATGGAATTTATTTGAGTAAAGCAGCAATAAATTATAGGCCATGGGATGATGTTTATGTTACATTTCAATATAGAAATATGCCGACCAGTTACTATTCACCTTATGGTTATGGATATTATGGCAGCAGTTTTTACAATGGATTTGATAATGATTGGGATTGGAGCAAATAAAAATCATTTAGTGAATTCTACAATTGCCTTTAACCGAGTTTGAATAAGTGAAGGGAAAAAGTTCTCCGCCTAAAATACCTAAAGAAATTAGTTTAAAACTTCCGCTTCAAATCTTTTTCTTAATATTATTCTTATCTTTCTTGCATTAGTTATTGCATTTGTGGTGTATTCATTATACAGCAATATAAAATCCAGCAAGTTAAATGAAGAAAGCTTAGAAAGAAAAAATAGAACTTCTAATATAATTCAAGTAGAAGTGCTGAACGGATGTGGTAAATCCGGAATTGCAGAAAAAATTACAAGCTTTTTGCGTAATAGAAATTTTGATGTTGTGCAAATGGGGAATTATATTTCGTTTGATATTGATAAAACGATGGTAATAGATAGAACCGGGAATAAAGCAAATGCCGTAAAGGTTGCAGAAGCAATTGGTGTTGATAAGAAAAATGTTATTCAGCAGTTGAATAAAGAATATTTTTTAGATGTTTCAATTATAATAGGAAAAGACTTTAATCAATTAAATCCATATAAATAAAAGGAATAAATTTGGATTCAAAACAATTAGCAAAAAAGATTACTGAACTGATATTTAATAAAAAAGGATTTGATGTTAAGATTATTGATTTGAAAAAATTAACTACTGTTTCAGATTATTTTGTTATATGCAGCGCTGATTCTGATACGCAAGTAAAGGCGATTTCAGATGAGATTGATAAATCTTTACGAGATGAAGGAATAAGATGTTGGCACAAAGAAGGATACAAAGGATTAAACTGGGTGTTGCTGGATTTTGTGGACGTTGTTGTCCATGTATTTAAGAAAGATTCGCGACAATTTTATAACCTCGAAAAGCTTTGGGGAGATGCTGAAATTACAGAAGTAACGGACCCGGCTTTAACTCCGCCTGTCGCTAAAAGAAAACCCGGCAGGCCAAAAAAAATCAAATCGGAATAATATTATTTTACTTTTACCATTACGGAATAAACTTGAAAGAATACTTATCTCAAATATTTCAGAAAGCATCTGAAAAATTAACATACCTTAAAGATATTAATATAACTTTTGATGTCCCTAAAATTGAAGCTCATGGTGATTTATCTTCAAATGCTGCGATGCTCCTTGCTAAAGTTTTAAAAAGAAAGCCAAGAGAAATTGCAGATGAAATAATTTCTAATTTAGAATATGATTCTAAGTTTATCAGCAAAGTTGAAATAGCCGGCGCGGGATTTATAAACATTTTTTTCACACCTGCTTTCATTTCAGAAATTATTAAAGAAATTAATTCGAAAGAAAATTCTTACGGAAAATCATACAAGTACAAAGGCAAAAAAGCTAATGTTGAATTTGTATCAGCAAACCCAACAGGGCCTTTAACAGTAGGGCATGGGAGAAATGCTGTTGTTGGTGATACTGTTGCAAATATTCTTGAATGGGTTGGATATGAAGTAGATAGGGAATATTATTTTAATAATGCCGGCAGGCAAATGCGCGTCCTTGGCGATTCTGTTAGACTAAGATATTTGGATTTGTTAGGAGTCAAAAATGAATTCCCCGAAGATTATTATCAGGGCGAATATATAAAAGACATTGCAAAAAATTTATATGATGAATTCGGAGAAAAGCTTTCAGAAGAACCGGCAGAAGGAATTTTTAAAGAAAAAGCCGAGAAGGAAATATTTAAAGATATTCAATCAACTTTGCAAAGATTAAACATAAAGCATAAAATATTTTTTAATGAGAACAGTCTTTACGAAGAAGGAAAGATTAAAAACCTTTTAAAAGAATTTTGAAGAGAAAGATTTATCTTACGAAAAAGAGGGCGCAACCTGGTTGAAGCTTTCTGAGCTTGGTAATCAGCAGGATAAAGTAATTGTTAAATCAACAGGTGAACCAACATACAGGCTCCCGGACATAGCTTATCATGCAGTGAAATTGGACCGCGGTTATGATTTGTTGGTTGACTTATTCGGTTCAGACCATAACGCCACTTTTCCTGATGTACTTGCCGGGATAAAATCATTGGGTTATGATTCAGATAAAGTTAAAGTGCTCATTCATCAATTTGTAACTATTTTGGACAATGGTGAAGTTGTAAAGATGTCAACACGTAAAGCTAATTATATAACGCTTGATGAATTGATTGATGAAGTTGGTGCAGATGTAGTCAGATATTTTTTCAACATGAGAAATATAAACTCGCACATGAATTTTGATTTAGGATTAGCTAAAAAACAATCGGATGAAAACCCGGTTTTCTATCTTCAATATGCACATGCAAGAATTTGCTCAATTTTAAAAATGATTGAGGAAAATTCTGAGTCTGATGGGAAAGGTGAAAACTTAAAAGCATCAAATGAAAATTTAAATTTACTTGTCACAACTGAAGAGCAGCAGTTATTAAAGAAGCTACATCAATTTAAAGAAGAAGTAATTCTAAGTGCAGACTTTTTTGAAACTCACAGAATATGCAGCTACTTAGAAGAACTTGCAGCAGCATTTCATAAGTTTTATACTTTTTGCAGAATAATTGGTTCAGAAAAAAAATTAGCTGAAGCAAGAGTTTCTTTGGCACTTGCTACAAAGATTGTTATTAAAAATGGACTGAGCATTTTGGGGGTTTCAGCACCAGAGAGAATGTAATTAATCTAAAGAGTTTAATTGGTTTATAGAATATAAACTGCGACTATCCTTTAATTTCAGATGAAATAATAAAATAAAAATTGTAATTTGGATGTAGTAAAATTTGACTGACGAATGAATAACAAGAAAATTGAAAATATTATAAAGCAAATATCTTCGATGCTTAAGTCAAAATATTCAGATTTTAATGGAGTATATTTTTATGGTTCAAGAGCGCGTGGGGATTATATAACTGATTCGGATTATGATTTGATTTTTATTTTTCAAAGAGAAATAACCTGGAAATTTAAAGAAGAAGTTCGACATTTGATTTACGAGTATGAAGACAAGTATGATATTTTCATTGATGCTAAAGTAATTAGCAGCAGAGAGATTGATTTGAATCGTATGCCTTTCATACAGAATGTAAAAAAAGAAGGCATTTTTTATGGCGCTTGATAAAGCAGCTTTAATTAAATATAGAATAAATAAATCTAAAGAAACTATAGAGGCTGCTAAATTATTAATAGATAATAACTTATTAAGTCACGCAGAAAATAGAATTTATTATGCCATATTTTATATTGTTTCAGCATTAAGCTTAAAATATGATTTCTCTACTTCAAAACATAAAACTCTATTAGGATGGTTTAATAAAAATTTTATCCATAATAAAAAGCTGCCTGTCGAAATGAAAAATATTTATAAAGATGCTTTTGAAAATAGACAGGAAAGTGACTATGAAGATTACAAACAATTTGAGATGGAAGAAGTTAAAACTCACTTTGAAAGAATGCAAAATTTTGTAAACGAAATTGAGAAGTTGATTTATAAAGCTGACGATAGTTTGACTTGGAATTCGTTATCAAGTGATATTGAATTCAATTATCATAATCCGTTATAGCCACAGAAGCAGCATAAACTTTATTTGCCCCCTCACTTAATAAAACATTTGCGCATTCGGATGTTGTGGCTCCGGTAGTAATCACATCGTCTATTAATAAAAGATTTTTTCCCGCAATTTTATTTCTATTTTTTACTTTGAATGCATTACCCATGTTTTCCTGTCTCTCAATGTAGTTCATTGTTGTTTGGGATTGTGTGTACTTCACTCTTTTAACAGCGCTTTCACTTACTTTAATTTTCAATTCGCTTCCCAAACCTTTTGAAATATAAAATGCTTGATTGTATCCTCTATCAGCTTTTTTTAAGTGATGCAATGGAACTGGAATAATTAAATCAATATTCCAGCTTCTTATTTTTTCAGATAGATTTTTTCCCATTTCTTTTCCAAGAAAATTCCCGATTAAAAATTTGTTAGTATATTTTAATGCATGAATGATTTGTTGTAGCTCCCTGTCTTTTTCAAAAACATAAAGTGCTGCAAAACCGCTAATTATTTTTTTATCAGCGAATTTCCTATTGAATTCTTTTTCAGTTCTATCCTCATCAACAATGGTAATTTGTGAAAGACAATTTTCACAAACAAAATATTCATTATTGCTTAATTGAGTTTCACACGCCGGACAAATTCGAGGAAGGAAAAAATCAAATATGGGATTTAAAACCTGAAGCATCTAAAATTAATCTTTAAATTTTGTAATCTTTTTAATCTTGTAATTTTGAAATTAAAGCATTCCCCACCGTTTTCTAAAAAACCATTCCAATGCAAAAAGATGATTGCAATTATCATCAGCCATTCATTCGACCAAAGTTTTATTTCAGAAGTATTTAATTTTTCTTTGACTGATTTATTATTTCTATCATTTAATATTTCAAAAAGCTGGTGATAATTATCGAAATTAAAATATTTTCCCTTTGTGAAATTTGCCAATTGGTTTAAAAATTCATAATTCATTCTCGGATTTGCCATCTCAATATCAACATCTCCAATGTTAAATATTCCTTTGTCACTGCCGAGCTTTTTTCCGTTTTGAATTGCTTCTCCGTTAAAACTAAAATCGCCAGGAGAATTTGTCTGATACTTTCCTTCATACAAACCGCTGCCAAGCGAATTTAAAATTATTTCATCTTTTGAATTTTTATTTTGAATTTGAACTTTAATCTCAGCATCAGAAACCGGGTTCAAAGATTCATTATAAACTTCAGCAGAAAATTCAACCGGCTCACCAAGCGAATAAGTTTTCTTTGAGGTTTTAATATTTACGTTCTTTTTATTGTCATTTGTATTTAGCCATTTAGCACTGTTTAAAATAAAACTGTCATATAAATTCAAATTTTTGTCTGATGTCTGCAATTTCCATTTCCAAATGTCTTTCGCCAGCACAAATATAGACCTTTGCTTTCCAATTTTCCTGGTTAAAATTAAAGGAGTATTTAGCGCTACATTTTTTTGTTTAATTTTAGCAATGACTTCACATTCGGGCTTTGTATTTAGTTTTGTATTTAACTGAAATACTGGCGGCAAGTTATTCCAGGCTTCTAAAATATTTTGCGAATTGTTTTGAAGCAATGGATTTTTCAATTCATTTCCATTTACGTTTGGTTGAACCTCATTGTAGTTCTGAGTTGGCCCGCCAATTGTAAAACCGAGCTCTTTTTGAAGAGTATTCAATTTATTTAAGTCTGTTCCTTCCGATAATAAAAAGAAAAACGGTTTATCTTTTTGTGAGATTTCATTTTTTACTTTGTTTAACAAATCATTGCTTGTTTGTCGGGATGGAAAACTTATCATGAAAAATATATCCGCACTGTCAACCAATTCATCTCTATTATTTCTTTCTAAAAATTTATCCTGGCTTATTTGAGTAATTGATTTTACTGATAAATTTTTATCCGATTCTAAAGTGTTTTTTACAAAAGATAAATCAGGTGAGGGGGTGCCGGCCAGCAAAAGAATTTTAATCTTGTTGCTTAAAACATTTATGTAAAAAACTTTTTTATTGTTGGCGTAAGTGAATTCACCATTTTGATTGTTTACAACCACAGTTAATTTCTTTTCGCCGCTTATTTTGGAGTATATTCAAAACTTACATTTTGGATTCCATCTTGTGATATGATTAAATCTTTTTGTTCAATAAGATTTGCATTTTCAAACAATGAAACCTTAACGTTTTTTCCAACAAATCCTGAATTTGAAATTGCTGCTAATATTGTTGTAGGTGTTTCGTTATAAATATATTCATTGTGCAAAATGTTTTTAACTTCAATATCATTCCGCTTTGTGGTATCTCCAACTCCAATTGTAAATACCGGGAATATTTATTTTTTCTGCAGTGAATAATGGATTCTCGCCATCGTTAATATCTCCGTCACTAACAATTACGATTGATGAAATGTTTTGGTCATTGTTTTGTTAGTGCTTGAAAATATTTGAGAAAAATTTGTATTCCCTTCATTAAAATTGAATTGCGAAAGACTGTCCATATTTACTTGATTTACTTTTGAACCAAAAGAATAAACAGTAGGATTTTTAATTTTGTTTTTATTTCCAACATCATCTAAAAATTTTTCAATGTGCTGTTTTCTGTTTGTGCCGTCATCAATTAAAATTGATTTTGAATTATCTACAAAGATTAAATTCTTCGGTTCTAATACTACTTTTCTTAGCAAGTGTTAAAATGGGCTCAAAAAAAATAAATAGAAGTAAAAGTAAAGCGAATGTTCTTAATAAAACTAATAAATATCTTTTTGCTGGGCTGACAGTGGGGATTGTGTATCTATAAACATAGTAAACGTAGCCACCGAGAATTACCAGAGCAATAAAAAAAAATACTGCAGGAAGTGAAAATGTTAAATCAAATTTTTCATAATTGAACATTAAAAGGAAAGGTCTCCCTTCAAGACTGTAGTTGCATTTCCTGAAATATAAAGTTCATTACTTTTTTTAGAATATGTTACTCCAACTCTGCCGGGACGATTTAATACATCGCCCTGTTCAAATGTAACTGAATATTCCTCTTGAGAAGGATTCAAAATTCCAAGATGAAGAAGAACCGAAAGCAAAGGCCCGTTTGCTGAACCGGTAACAATATCTTCGTTTATTCCATGAGCAGGAGCAAAATATCTTAAATGAGCAAAATTTTCTTTTTCTTTTGTTTCTAACGTGAAGACAGCAACTCCACCAATTTCTTTTTTCTGAGTTATAATATTTCTTAAGGTATTAAAATCAGGGGAAATGGAATGTAAAATTTCAAGGTTGTCAACTTGGATGTATAAATTTTTATTCTCTAAAAGTATAAATGGAACCGGCTTCTTTTCTGATTTTTTTATACCCAATACAGATAATAATCTCTTCCTTATTTCCAATAAATTCCTGCATGTTGAAGATGGGAATTTGCATAAAGTATTTACCATTTTGAAATTTACATTTTAAAATTCCAGATAAGGTATCAAGAGTAATTTCTGAATTTTCTTTTAACTTTCCATTTTCATTTAAGAAATGAAGAGAAGCTATTGTCCCATGACCACATAACTCAACTTCGGTGGTTGGAGTAAACCATCTTAAATTATAATCAGCTTTATTAGACTTTGAAATGAAAGCAGTTTCAGCAAGATTCATTTCATTGGCAATTAGCTGCATTTCATTTTTAGTTAATCCATCTGCAAAACAAACAGCAGCCTGGTTGCCTTGAAAAGGTTTATTTGTAAAAGCATCAATTTGGTATATATTAATTTTTTTTGCCATTAAGTAGACTTTCTAAATTCCAACTTTTCATTTTATCAAACGTTAAGTAGTCGGTTAAATCAAAGTGAATCGGAGTAACGGAGACATAATTATTTTTAATTGCAATCTGGTCTGTTTCTATTTCCGTATCAACAATTTTCAAGTTGCCTGTTAACCAATAATAATCTCTTCCAAAGGGTCTTGCCGCTGTTCATAAATATCATCCCATTTTGATTTGCCCTGCCGGGTTAAATGAACTCCTTTTATTTTTTCTTCAGGAATATCTGGAACATTAACATTCAACATTGTTCCTAAAGTCAATTTTTTTTCTGCGGTTTCTTTTGCCAGCAGTTTTGCAACTTTAGCAGCAAAAGTAAAATCTTCAACAAGATGATTTGTAACTGAAATTGCTATTGAAGGAACGTCCATGATTGCCGCTTCGCGAGCTGCAGAGACCGTCCCCGAATAAATTATATTAATTGCAGTATTTGAACCGTGATTGATTCCTGAAACCATTAAATCAGGAGTATCTTTCATTATATTCCTGATTCCAATTTTAACACAATCTGCCGGTGTGCCATCAACAGCATAACCAAAAAAATTACCATTCTTTTTATATTCAACAATTCTCAAAGGTGTTTTCATAGTTATTGCGTGGCCTACAGCACTTTGTTCGTAAAGCGGTGCAACAACAGTAACTTCGCCAATTTCTTTTAAAGATTCTGCAAGTGCAAATATTCCTGCTGAATCGATTCCATCATCATTAGAAACTAAAATTTTCAATATAGAGCCCTCACATAGTGATCGCTTTGCGATAAAATTTTTTGAATAGGCAATAAATATAACATTTAACATTTTGAGACTCAATTAAATGAGATGGTAATAAAACAGTACTTTGAGATTCCGCAATGGAAAATTTATTCAACAAAAATTTAATATTAAAATTCGGTAAATTTGCATTCACATTTTTCAATTAAAGTTAGAATTGATGATTATTTTAAAGCCTTTGATATTTGAGCAATTCCCAGAAATAATTTTCGGGTTCAATACAAAAATTGGTTTGGACAGAATTGAACCTTATCATTTTAATTTGTCAAAATCAGTAAATGATGAAGAGAAGATTGTAGAAGAGAATAGAAATAGTTTTTTTACATCGATAAATTTAAAACCTGATAATATCGTTTATCAAAAACAAATTCACAGTAGTAAAGTTACTTATGTTTCAGCTCCGGGCAATGCGGGCGAAAGTGATGCATTAATTACAGATAAAAGGGATTTAGGATTGGCAATAAGCACTGCCGATTGTACTCCTAATTTTATTTATGATAAAAAAAATAAAGTGATTGCCGGAGTTCATTCGGGCTGGCGTGGAACAGAAAAGAAAATCCTATTTGAAACTTTAAAAGAAATTAAAATCGGATTTTAACTCGAAGCCGGAAAACTTATATGTTTATATCGCACCATCAATATCCCAGGAAAAATATGAAGTTGGCCCTGAAGTAGCTGAAAAATTTGAAGACAAATATTTATTATACACTAATGGTAAAATTTATTTGAATGTTGCGGGAGCTAACTATGATATTCTTATTAATTTTGGCTTAGAAAAAAGTAATATTCAATATTCACAACTGTGCAGTTACAAAATGAAAAATCTACTTCATTCATACCGCAGAGATGGACTTTATTCCGGAAGGTCTTTTGGTGTAATTGCAATGAAAGCGTTAAATGCTTAGTGAAAGAGCTAAAATATTTTTAGCATTTAGCTTGATTTGTTTCATCTGGGGCTCGACATGGCTGGCAATAAGAGTCGGATTGAGTTCATTAACACCAATGTTTTCTGCAGGGATAAGATTTTTTATTGCTTCGATTGCAATTTTAATTATAATGAAATTTAAAAGGTTAAAAATTCAAAATGATAAAGTTTCAATTATACTTTATTTTATAATGGGAATATTTTCTTTTGTTCTTCCATTCGGATTTGTTTATTGGGGAGAACAGTATGTCCCTTCAGGCTTAGCTTCAGTGCTATTTGCTGTTTATCCATTTTTTGTGGCTTTGTTTTCATATTTTTTTATTTCATCTGAAACAATTGGCTTTTATAAAATATTAGGAATAATTTTAGGTTTCTCAGGAATTGTAATTATATTTTCTGATAGTTTTGCTGGAGATTTTTCTGCCTATGTGGTTGGAATGATTGCTGTAGTTTTAAGCGGAATAATGCAGGCAGGCATTGCTGTTACAATAAAAAAATATGGAAATCATTTAAATTCTCTTTCAATGAATTTAGTCCCTATGGTAATTGCTTCCGTAATATTAACTGTATACGGACTTTTATTTGAAGATACATCTTATTTAAAATTTGATTCAAGTGCTTTATTTTCAATTCTGTATCTTGCAGTATTTGGAAGTGTTGTTACATTTACAACTTATTATTGGCTATTAAAAAGAATTAATGTAGTTATGCTTTCTTTAATGGCATTTATAACTCCAATTGTTGCATTAATTCTTGGTTGGATTTTGTTAGAGTGAAGAATTATCAACACGTCATTTTATTGGTTCTGCATTAGTGTTAATTGGATTGATAACAGCAAATTTTGAAAATCTTAAAAAATTAAATAAAGAAAATATTATAAAGAGCAGCCGGCAGAAACTTAAAATAAAATTATTCTGAAAGTAATTAATGATAAATATTATTCGAATTAAAAAAGCTGCATTTTATGCTTATCACGGTGTACTATCCGAAGAACAAAGTGTGGGCGGAAAATTTGAAGCGGATGTGGATATATATACTGATTTTTCTGAAGCAGCTAAAAAAGACAGCTTAAAACAGACAATCAATTATGATAAAGTTTATAAATTCATGTATCAATTAGCTCTTGAACAAAAATATTATTTGATTGAATCGCTTGCGATGAAGATTGCAAATGAACTTCTTAAAAAATTTGAAGCAATAGAAAAAGTTGCAGTGAGAGTAAGAAAGCATAATCCGCCTCTTGGAGGAGTAGTAGATTATGTGGAAGCGGAAGTCATAAAAGAAAGAAACGAATAACTATTTTGGTGATAATATTAAAAACATAGTTTACATAGCATTAGGCTCTAATAAAGGTGATAAATTAAAAAATCTGCGGGCAGCAGTTGATAGTATAAATAACCATGAAAAAACTTCTGTTGAAAAAGTTTCTTCTGTTTATGAAACAAAACCTTATGGAGTTAAAGAGCAGGAAAATTTTTATAATGCCGCTGCAAAGATAAAAACCAATTATGATTTGGTTGAACTTTTTTATTTTTTAAAGTCAATTGAAATGGATTTGGGTAGAATTGAAAATGAGAAATGGGGGCCAAGAGAAATTGATTTGGATATCCTTTTTTATAATAATGTGGTTTATCATGATGAAGTTTTGGATATTCCTCATACAGAATTAGAAAAAAGAGATTTTGTGTTAATCCCCTTATGCGAAATTGAAAAAGGAATTATTCATCCTGCAACTCATAAAAAAATATGTGAATTTGATAAAAAGAAAATTGAAAAACATATTATTAAAAAATTAGAAATCAATATTTAATTAAATGGAATTACATTGAGCGAAATCAACGAAATAAAATATATTGCAATTGAGGGTGTGATAGGTGCAGGCAAAACTTCTTTAGCAAAGAAGTTAAAAGAAAAATTAAATGCCGAGCTGATTGTCGAACAATTTGAAACAAACCCTTTCCTTGAAAAATTTTATTCAGATAGAAAGCGATTTGCATTTCAAACCCAAATGTTTTTTTTAATTAACCGCTTTAAACAGCAGCAGGAATTAAATCAGGAAAATTTATTCACTGATTACTATGTATGTGATTATATATTTGATAAAGATAGAATTTTTGCTTATTTAAATCTTAGCGGTGAAGAATTAAAATTGTATGAATCCATTTTCCCGCTGCTGGCGCGTTCTTTAAGAAAGCCTGACTTAGTTGTATATCTTCAGTCCGGTGTTGATAGATTAATGTTTAACATTAAAAAACGAAGCAGAAGAATTGAACGAAATTTAACTCGAAACTATATTGAAGAATTAAGTGAAGCTTACAATCATTTTTTCTTTAGATATAATAATACACCGTTATTAATTGTTAATTCAACCGAGATTGATTTTGTAAACAGCGATAATGATTTTGAAGAATTATTTAAGCAGATATTCAGAGAAGATAGAGCATTCACTGAATATTTTAAACCCGAAGCAAAGAGAATTTAAAAATTATGTTCACCAGATTTATTTTATATTTAATCTTATTTTATTTCGTTGTTAGAATCGTCAGGTTGGTAAAACGTTACCTTTCATCTACAAAAGACGAACAAACAAATATTAAGGGTAATCCGCCTGTAAAATCAAAGTTTAATAATGTTGAAGAAGCTGATTTTAAAGAAATTGACCCTAATTCAGATAATGAAAATAAAAATGAAAAATAACTGAACTGAATGGCTGAAAAGAATATTTTTTCCCGATTTGTTAACAGCATCATAAAAAAAATTCTTTCCGTGCCTGAAAATACAAGTCCTTGATATCGGCAATCCTAAAAATATTTTAATTGTCCGCCAGCATAACCAGCTTGGAGATTTGTTAGCTGGTGTTTCCTTATTCAGAGCTTTAAAAGAAAAATTTCCCGAATCAAAAATTACTTTGATTGTCAGTCCCTTTAATTCTCCCGGCTTAATTAAAAATAAATTTATTGATAGAATATTTATCTTCGATAAAAAGAAAATATTTAATCCCGGGTATATTTCAAATTTTTATAAATTACTCAGAGAAGAATATGATATTGCAATTGTTCCGGTAGTAGTATCAATATCTTTTACAAGTAATCTTAATTGCAAGGTTATCAAATTCAAAAATTAGAATTGGTGCAAAATCACTTGATGGAAAAATTAATTCCAGTGCATATTTATTTGATAGGCGAGTAAATATTGATTGGAGAAAACATCCTGATTCAAATGTTTCTGAAAGAAGCCTTGATATAATAAGGCCGTTTGGAATCAATACACAAAATTATAGGTCGGAAATAACTTTTGATGAAGAAGATTTAAAAGTTGCAAATGGCTTTATTAAATCTATTAATAAAGAGAAAGATAGAATCTTAATCGGATTACATGTTGGCGCCGGTAAAGTTCCTAATCGCTGGTCGCTTGATAAATATTCTGTATTGATGAAACAGCTAAAAGAAAAATATAATGCTGATTTTTATTTGACCGGCAGCAATGCTGATAAAAATGATATTAATTATTTGAAAGGGAATCTTAAGTTTGAAGTAGGATTATTTGTAAATAAAAAAATTCCCGAAGTAGCTGCTTTAATTTCATTGTCGAATCTTTTTATTTCAAATGATACCGGAATAATGCATGTCGCAGGAACAACAGAGACACCACAAGTTTCAATATTCGGCCCGACAAACCCATTTAATTGGGCGCCGATCGGACCCAACAAATATTTTATCCGAAGGTCAGAATTGATTGATGATGTTTCCGTTGCCGATGTTTTTCATATCTGTGAAATACTTTTAACCAATAAAAGAAATAGTGAATTCATTGCCTAAAAAATATTTATCCGCACTTGATATCGGGACAAACTCTTTTCATTTAATAATTGTTGAAGTTCTTGAAAACCAAGATTTTAAAATCATAGATCGGGAAAGAGAAGTAATTAGATTGGCTTCTCACAAAGGCAACGGATTATCTTTTATTACTGATGAAGAAATAGAAAATGCAATCAGAGCAATAAAAAAGTTTAAGAAAATTTCTGATAAATATGGAACAGAAATAAATGCGATAGCAACAAGTGCGGTTAGAGAATCGGAAAATAAAGATGATTTTATTCTAAAAGTATATGGTGCAACCGGTGTTTTAATTAAAACAATTGAAGGAAGCAGAGAAGCAGAATTAATTTATAAAGGCGCAGAGAAAGCGCTTTCACTAAAAGATAAAAAAGTGTTGTGTATTGATATTGGAGGAGGAAGCACTGAATTTGTATTTGCAAAAAATGGTGAAATAATTTTTGCCGAAAGTATAAAAATTGGAGCAGTAAGATTAACGAAAAAATTCTTTCCTAATTATGAAATTAATACTTCATCTTTAAAAGAGTGTGAAGAGTATATTGTTGAATTGATTTCATCTAATAAAAAAATTCAATTTGATATAAGATTATGATTTGGTGGTTGGAAGTTCAGGAACTATTCAATCAGCAGCAAGAATGATTAATTACCTGCATCAAAATAAAATGATAAATAGATATAAATGGATTTTAATTTACAAAAAATCATTTGGAATGAAGTATCCCAAAAAATATTTTCTTCTACTACTCCAAAAGAAAGGTTAAAAATTAAAGGCCTTGAACCAAAACGTGCTGATGTAATTCCTGCCGGATTGTTAATATTAAAAAAAGCATTTGAGCTATTTAACATTCATGAAATTCAAGTATCAGAATTTGCACTTAGAGAAGGAATTATACTTGACTTATTAGAGGATGAAAATTCCAAATAAAAACTATTACGCTAAGCTTTTGACCAAAATTCAATCTTCATGTATCTTATTTCACCTTTAAAGATTCTCCATTCATAAGTATATTTACAATTCAATTTTCAAGAGATAAATGAAAAATATTAGAAACTTCTGCATTGTTGCGCACATTGACCACGGCAAATCAACTATTGCTGATTGTCTACTGGAAAAAACCGGGACAGTAAGTGATAGAGAAGCTAAAGCGCAAGTCTTAGATGATTTGCAGCTTGAACGTGAAAGAGGAATTACAATCAAGTCGCATGCTATCCAGATGAAATACAAAGCAAGTGACAAGCAATTATATACTTTAAATTTAATTGATACCCCGGGACATGTTGATTTCTCTTACGAAGTTTCGCGATCACTTGCGGCTTGTGAAGGAGCTTTGTTGGTTGTTGATGCTGCTCAAGGAGTTGAAGCACAAACTATAAGCAATTTATATTTAGCCATTGATGCCGGATTAGAAATTATTCCAATAATAAATAAAATTGATTTACCAAGTGCTGAAGTAGAAAAAGTAAAAGGGCAAATTATAGATTTAATTGGATGCGAAGATAATGAAATTCTTTTAGCAAGTGCAAAAACGAAAATTGGCATAGTTGAAATACTGGAAAGAGTTGTTAAAAAAGATTCCGCCTCCCAAAGGTGATCCAGAACTTCCCCTTCAGGCATTAATTTTTGATTCCAAGTTTGATGCATTTAGAGGAGCTGTTGCTTTTATAAGGCTTGTTAATGGCAAATTAAAAACCAATGATAAAATAAAATTCATGGTAGTTGACAAAGAATTTGAAGCAGAAGAAATTGGTGTGCTTGGGTTACAAAAAGTTAAAACGAAAGAGTTGGAAGCAGGTAACGTTGGTTATTTGATTGCCGGAATAAAAGATGTACATGATGCTAAAGTTGGAGATACTGTAACTCATGTAAAAGGTGGAGCCGTTAAGCCGTTGCCGGGTTATAAGGATGTGAAACCAATGGTTTACAGTGGACTTTATCCAACAGACAGTGATGATTTTGAAAGTCTGCGTGATGCACTTGAAAAATTTAAATTAAATGATTCTGCTCTTATTTATCAGCCTGAAACTTCTGCAGCATTAGGTTTTGGATTTAGATGTGGTTTCCTTGGACTTTTACATATGGAGATTGTTCAGGAAAGATTGTTAATAGAATATAATCAATCAATCATTACGACATTACCGAACGTTGAATATTATGTTTATAAAAAGAATGGAGAAAAAATTGTAGTTGATAATCCTGCTTTAATGCCTCCGATCGCTGATATTGATCGAATAGAGGAACCTTATATAAAAGCTCAAATAGTTTGTCCAAGTGAATATGTGGGAAATATTATGAAACTTGGAATGGACAAGCGAGGCACTTACAAAAATACTACTTACATTGATCCAACCAGAGCTGATATTGCATTTGAATTTCCATTGGCGGAAATAATCTTTGATTTTTATGATAAGCTTAAATCAACAACCCGCGGCTATGCTTCCTTCGATTACGAATACATTGGATATCGTGAATCTGATTTGGTAAAATTAGATATTCTTTTAAATGGAGAACCGGTTGATGCTCTTTCAATGATAGTGCATAGAAGCAAGTCTTATGATTGGGGAAGGAAAGTGTGCAGCAAGCTTAAAGATTTGATACCGCGTCAAATGTTTGAAATTGGTATTCAGGCTGCAATTGGAGCTAAGGTAATTTCAAAATCAGTTGTAAAAGCATTAAGAAAGAATGTACTCGCAAAATGTTATGGCGGGGATATTTCACGAAAAAGAAAACTTCTTGAAAAACAAAAAGAAGGCAAGAAAAGAATGAAGCAGGTTGGGAATGTTGAAATCCCACAAGAAGCTTTTTTAGCTGTATTGCAAATTGATGAATAGGTGACTCTAATTGAAAGAGAACATTTCGAATGAAGAAATGGGGGAGAACAATGCAATCAAAAGACTATTCATTTTTCCATTTTAATTTCAAACGATTATTAAAAATATTTTTTTATGCATTTCTTGCAGCGATTATTTTAAGAGCATTTTTTATTGATGCATATCAAATTCCCACTGGCTCAATGAAAAATACTTTGCTTGTTGGCGATTATGTATTTGTAAATAAAGCGGCATATTCTTTTTCAACTCCTAATACAATACCTTTAATAGGAATTAAAATTCCTTCTTTCAATATCTTAAATTTTAACAAACCTAAAAGGAACAATGTTATAGTTTTTGAGCATCCTGGCTTTTTTAGAAATGAAGATTCTTACATACACTCCAGACTTATAAAACGTATAATAGGATTGCCTGGTGATACTGTATTAATAAAAAATAATGAGGTATATGTTAATGGTTTTAAATTAAGCAATCCTGAAGACGTAGTTATTGATACTAAGGATTCTATAGAAAGCAAATATTTTGATAAAAGAATTTTTTCATTTGGAAATAATTGGAATAATAGTAACTACGGACCAGTCGTTGTACCATATAAAGGATTAAGGATTAAATTAAATCCGCAAAATATTAAATACTGGAAACTTTTAATTGATAATGAATTGGGCAAAAAAACAGTTCGGGAAGAAGGTACTGTAATCACCATAAACGATAAACCAGTAAATTCTTATACTCTTCAAAATGATTATTATTTTGTTTTGGGTGATAATAGAAATAACAGTATTGACAGCCGATTTTGGGGTTTTGTGCCATCAGATTTTATTGTTGGTAAAGCTGAAGTAATTTATTGGTCGTTCGAACCTTATCAAAAGACTAAAGGACTCGGTTCATTTATAAAATCAATAAGATTTAATAGAATTTTTAATTATATCAAATAGAGTAATTTTTCTTTTAGAATTTGAAGAAAATTAAATTATATTGATACATTAGTTTTCAATTTTGTGTCTAACAGTACTGAAATTGTTCAGCTACTGTAATTATATGTTTTTATGTTATTTAGATAACATTAGATTATAGCTTTTTTCTATATATTCCATTCCAGCATTCTTAATTTTTGCATTATTATTAAAATAATTGTATTTGTTACATTAATTATAAGAAAATGATGGTATGAAAGATAAGCTTACACTTTGCATTTTATTTGTTCTGATACAAATTTCAATATATCCTCAATTTAATTATCAATCTTCTAATTCAACTTTTATCGGAAGATGGGCTGGAGGCAGATGTTTAACAAATACATCGGTTGGAAATTATACCTACATTGGTGATGGTGGAATTTTCAGAATTTTGAATACCACTGATCCATCCAATCCAATTTGCATTGATTCAGTAGAAACCCCTGGTGTTGTTCAAAAAATAGTTATTGTTGATACACTTGCCTTTGTAGCAGATGGGATAGGTGGTTTAAGAATAATAAATATTTCAAATCCATCTTCGGCCTCCGAAATAGGAGGTTATGATACACCTGGTTATACATATAGTGTTGCAGTATCAGGTAATTTTGCTTATATAGCTGATGGAAATAGTGGATTTAAAGCATTTGATGTAAGTATTCCTTCTTCTCCAAACCCGGTAAAATCACTAAGTTTTAGTAAGGCCTACGATATTGCTGTTGGAGGGAATTATGCTTATGTGGCTTCCAGTGGTTTAGGCCTTGAAATCATAGATATTTCTATTCCAGCAAGTTCCGCAATTATCAATACTTTTGACACACCAGGAACAGCTTATGGTGTTGATGTCGATGGTATCTATGCTTTTATAGCAGATGGGCCAAATGGGTTATTGGTAATTAACGTTTCAACTCCCAGTTCACCTTTTCTAGCTAACAGTATAAGTACGCCTGATATACTAGAAAAGTTCAGGTGTCTGGTAGCTATGCCTTCACTACTGCAGATTATTCTGGTGTTAGAATAATTGATATTTCCGGTTTACCATCTTCACTTAATGAAGTAGGGTATTATGATTCCCCAGGAAAATGTTACGATGTATCAATCAATGATACTATTCTTTATGTAAGTGATGGTGGGCATAGTCTAAGAGTTGTCAATATTAAAACCATAATGAATAATCTTTCTCAAACTACATTTTATGATACTCCTAGTTATTCTTTCGGTGTAGATGTACAGGGCAATTATGCTTATATGGCGGGAACAGGAAAAGGATTGAGAGTAATTAATATTTCGAATCCTCAAAATCCTGTTGAAGTTGGTAGCTATTATGAAGAAGGTGCTACATATCTTAACAATTTAAAAGTTGTTGGTAATTATGTTTATGCAGCCAATTCATCACAAGGTTTAATGGTTTTGGATGTCACAAATAAAAATTCCCCATTCAAAGCTGGCTCTTTTAATACTCCCGGACATTCACTCGATATTGATGTAAACGGTAATTATGCTTATTTAGCTGACCAAGAAGGTGGTTTGTATATTGTAAATATTGTAGATCCATCAAACCCTTCATTTGCTGGTCAATATGCAGCCTCTGACAGCGCTAATGGAGTAGATATACAAGGGAATTATGCTTATGTAGCTGATGGTGCTAGTGGGTTATATATAATTAATATCTCAAATCCATCCACTCCAACTTTAGCTGGACAAATTGATACGCCAGGGGAAGCTCTTGATGTAGTAGTGAATGGTGACTATGCTTATATTGCAGATGCATTAAGTGGGTTACAGATTATTAATATTAGCGATACATCTCATCTTACAATAGATGGAAACTATAACACAGCCGACCGGGCGCAGGGTGTGGCATTAAATAGCGATGGTTCATTAGCTTTTGTCGTAGATAGAAATGATGGGGTGAGAATTATAGATGTGTCCAATCTAAATTCTATATCTGAAAAAGGTTATTTCTTAACACCTAGTGAAGGTACTGGAATTGTTGCTCATGGAGATACTCTATTTGAAGCTGATTATGATGATGGGTTAATGATAATTCTGAATGAAGTTGCAGTCCCGGTTGAATTATCTTCCTTTGATGCTAAATCTTCAAAAAATTCAGTTGTCCTATCATGGAAGACTGCAACAGAAATAAATAATTACGGCTTTCAAATTGAAAGAAAAAGAGATAACGGAAATTGGGAAGATATCGGATTTATCCATGGTAACGGAAGCAGTAATTCTATAAAAGAATATGGTTATGTGGATAAAAATTTAATTGGATCGATTAAATGGTATTATCGATTAAAACAAATTGATAATAATGGCGCATATAAATATTCTAAAATTGTTGAAGTTAGTATAACACCAAGTTCTTTCTCCTTATCTCAAAATTATCCCAATCCGTTTAATCCAAGTACAAAAATAACATATACTTTACCTGTTGCTTCCAATGTAAAATTAGTAATTTATGACATACTCGGAAATCAGATAAAAGTATTAATTGATAAAAATCAAGAACCCGGTTTTTATGAATCACAATTTGATGGAAAAAACTTATCAAGTGGTGTATATATTTATCAATTGAAAACAGATCAATTTATTTCTACAAAAAAAATGATTTTAACAAAATAATTTAAGGTTTAAGCCACCAATTTCCATGAGTAGAATTCTTTTTCCAACACAGAATAAATATTTAGAAGAATTCAAAAAGAATAATGATCCACTTATACTTGAAATGGAATCGTATGCGAAAGAGCATAATATTCCAATTCTTTCCTGGCAGGCAGTAGAATTTTTAGAGCAATTAATAAAAATCACCAAGCCTAAAAGAGCATTGGAAATAGGAACTGCAATCGGGTATTCTTCAATTAGGATTGCTAACAATTTAAAGAAGAAAAGTATTTTATCAACTATTGAAATGAGTGAAGATAATTTTGATGTTGCTACGGGCTTCATCGAAAAGTCAGGTGTAGGAGATAAAATTAATTTAATTAAGGGTAATGCTCTTGAAATTATGCCGCAGCTTAATAAGAAATTTGATTTTATATTTCTTGATGCCGACAAACAATATTATAAAAGATTATTTGACTACTCTATCGTCCTATTAAAAAAAGGAGGTGTAATTTTTGTCGATAATCTTTTGTGGCATGGTTATGCCGCTACTAAGCGTGTTCCCTCAAGCTATTCAGCATCAACAAAATTTATAAAAGAATTTAACCAAATTTTTTCTTCGCAGCCAAATCTGAATACAACTATTCTTCCAATAGGTGATGGGATCGGGTTAGGAATAAAACTTTAAATCGATTAATCAAATGATTGATTCAAAATATAATTTTTCAGAAAATTTTATTGATGAAGTAAATTCCTTTTCAAACAATCAGTTAAAAAGGAAAGAGGACCTCCAAAAAATTTATAATGAAAGCCTAACTAACAATACCACACATCTTTTTGAGGAGATGTCATTTACTGCTAAGTATATTAACGGTTTAATGAAGGTTCTAAAAAGTGGTATTCACAACCCTGAAGTTCAAAGTTTAGAACATGTAAAAAAAGATTTAACCTCAAACCTCAATAAGCTTGTTGAGCAAATTAGTCATATCTTGCTTCACTCTGAAGATGAAATGAAAAACTATTTTAATGAGAATTATTTAAAAATGACACAAGATTCCTTTCAAAAATTAAATGAGCTAATTACAGACCTTGATTGGACGAAGAAATTTTTAAATGACTTTAAAAGAGGGAAGCTTAACTAAGTTTTAATTTATTATATTCAAAATAGTGTAAACTGATTTATAAAAATATTTTGTAGGTTAAATTTTTAGTAAGGGTGTCTCCCCGGCACCCTCACTAAATATTTTGGGTTTTATTAAAAAACCTTGTAATAATAAAGCCAAGTATCATGCCAATGAGAATAAATAAAATTTAATGAAATAATTGCAAAACTTTGGTTTTTAGTTCTTATTTATGGTAAGAAATTTCTTGCTTGATAAAAGAAATTGATGCTGGGTTAAATATTTTATATCAGCAACTATTTTTTTATTTAGGGCTTAGCTATCCATTTCTCTAAAGCGGAAAGTAAACTGGTCATTGCATTTATCAGGGGTGTATGCTGGGATTTTTCAATATCATTTAAAATTTCTTTATGAATTCTTACATAAGCATTGTTTAACTGCTGAACAATTAAAACCCCTTGTTTTGAAAGAGCTACGCGCATATTACGTCTATCATTTGGCTCAATTTCCCTCAAAACGTAACTTTTACCAACCAGTCCGTCAATTATTCTCGTTAAACGGCTGGGGCTGAGCTTCATTCTTTCGGCTATTTGCTTATTATTTAAAGTTTCTTCAGTTCCAAATAACCGTAAGCATCTAAATTCTGCCTGCGTAAGTTTGTATTGTTCAGCTAATCTCATTTCTTTTTCCTGGCAGTTTGCTAATAGTTTGAAAGTGAGATCTGCTAATTCAGTTGCTGTTGCGTCTATCTTAAGTGTAGCCATTTTATATACCAATTATTGATAATAGCAAATATCGTACATATCAATTTAAATTCAAATGAAAAAATAATTATTCAAAAATATGTGTGCCCATCATCAACATTGACTAAGACTTTTCCATGAGTATTATCCATTAATTTCTGTTTTACATTGTCAAAATCAGCCGGTTTTATAAAATATATGAACTCAACATTATTTTCATAATTTGTTGAATCAATTTTGGCGTCAATTGATGAAAGAATTCTATGAACAAGACTTACAAATTCAAAATCAACTTGAATTTTTATTTTTTGATACTCTGTTTTATATATTTTTTTTGCTTTGTGTAAATTTTGAAATATTGATTCATAATAAGTTTTCCCTAAAGGGCCTACCCCTAATTTTGTTCCGCCGAAATATCTTATAACTAACCCGGCAACATTTATTAAATCAAAATGGTCAATGGCATTTAATATTCTGATTCCTGCTGTACCGTTTGGTTCCCCATCGTCGGAGTATTTGAATATATTGTTTTGAAGCTTAAAAGCATAACAATGATGGGTGGCATCATAATATTTCTTCTTTGTTTCTATTAAAATTTTCTGAAATTCATCTTCATTTTCAATTGGATATGATTGAGCTATAAATAAAGAATTTTTCTCTTTTAATTTTGTTTCGAGAAATCCTTTTATTGTTAAAAATTGATGTTCATTTTCCATAAATTTTTCTTTTTCTTTAAAAGAAAAGTGCAAACAGCCATGCTAAATTTAATTGATTTTCAAAACTGCTATAAGTAATATAAAGGTTTGAAATTTAAAATTTGAAGTAAAATTGGAAAAAGATACGATAATAATAAAAGGCGCAAGAGAGCATAATTTAAAAAATATTGATGTTGAAATTCCGCGGGATTCGTTTACCGTAATTACAGGACTCTCCGGTTCTGGAAAATCATCCTTAGCTTTTGATACCATCTATGCTGAAGGTCAGAGAAGGTATATTGAATCACTATCAGCTTATGCCAGGCAATTTCTTGATATGCTTGAAAAACCTGATGTAGATTTAATTGAAGGATTAAGCCCGGCTATTTCGATTGAACAAAAATCAACATCCGGAAATCCTCGCTCAACTGTTGGAACAGTTACTGAAATATATGATTACCTTCGTTTACTTTATGCCCGATTAGGAATTCCTCATTGTTACAACTGCGGCAAACCGGTCAGCAAGCAATCTTCTGCTCAGATTATTGATAACATAATTACAAATCTTAGTGGGAAAAAAATCTATGTTCTTGCTCCAACAATTCGAGGAAGGAAAGGACATTACAGGGAACTATTTGAAGAAATATTATCAGATGGGTTTTTGCGCGTAAGAGTTGATAATGAAATTCATGAGATAGTAAAAAATTTTCAGGTTGACAGGTACAAGATTCATAATATAGAAATTGTTATTGACAGGCTCACTGTAAGTGAAAAGTCGAGAAGTAGGCTTGTAGAATCGGTAGAAGTCGGATTGAATTACGGAAATGGAATTGTAATTGTAAACGATAGTTCTGAAGACTTTATATACAGCAGGCACTTAGCTTGTTTGGACTGTGGAATTAGCTACCAGGAATTGGCTCCAAATTCTTTTTCTTTCAATTCTCCCTATGGCTCATGTTCTAACTGTGAAGGCCTTGGGCAAAAAAAAGAATTAGATATTAATCTTATTATTCCTGATTGGAATAAAACTATTAACGAAGAAGGTTTAGCTCCACTTGGGAAACCGAGATCAATTTGGTTCTTTAACCAGCTTGCTGCTGTTTCTGAAAAATATAATTTTACTTACGATACAAAACTTAAGGATTTTAGCGAGCAGCAAAAAGATATTCTGTTAAACGGGACAAATGAAAAAATTGCTTTCTCTTATAATTATGGTAATGGAAAACCTGTTACTTATATGCATCGGTTTTCCGGCTTGTTTAATTATTTAAAAAATTATTATAACACTACAAGCTCAAACAATATTCGTGAATGGGTTGAGTCTTATATGAATACAATCAAATGCCCATCATGCGGAGGAGGGAGATTAAAAAAAGAATCTTTAGCTGTTACTTTTCAGAATAAAAATATAAGCGAAGTAACATCACTTTCTATTTTACGCTCAAACGAATTTTTTAAGAAAGTTAAATTAAGCGGAAGAGAACAAATTGTTGCTAAACCAATTCTGAAAGAAATTGTAACGCGTTTGAGTTTTCTCCTAAATGTCGGCCTAGATTATATAACGCTCGATAGATCTGCAAGAACCTTGTCAGGCGGTGAATCACAGAGAATAAGACTTGCAACACAGATTGGCTCACAGCTTGCCGGAGTTTTATATGTTCTGGATGAACCCAGCATTGGACTCCATCAAAGCGATAACATCAAATTGATTAACTCGCTAAAAAATTTAAGAGATCTTGGCAATACTGTAATTGTGGTTGAGCACGATAAGGAAACAATAATAAGCTCTGATTATATGATTGATCTTGGCCCGGCAGCTGGAGTGCATGGTGGGGAAATATGTCTTGCAGGGGATACAAAAGAATTACTTCAATCAAAGAATGGAATTGATTCATTAACTCTTTCATATTTAAGAAATAAAAAAGAAATTAAAGTTCCTTCCGAAAGGAGAAAAGGAAACGGTTTAGCTTTAGAATTAAAAGGAGCAAAAGGAAATAATCTTAAAAAGATTAATTTAAAAATTCCTTTGGGGACATTTACTTTAATAACCGGTGTAAGCGGTTCAGGCAAATCAACTCTTGTAAATGAAACACTTGTTAAAATCTTGATGAATAAAATTTACAAATCTAAATCAGTCCCATTAGAATATGGTTCAATTGAAGGTTTGGAAAATATTGATAAAATAATCGAGATAGATCAATCCCCAATTGGAAGAACTCCCAGATCAAATCCGGCAACTTATACAGGGCTGTTTACTTTTATTAGGGATCTTTATGCTCAACTGCCTGAATCTAAAAATACGCGGATATACTACCGGGCGTTTCAGCTTCAATGTCTCCGGCGGCAGATGCGAAGAATGCGGTGGAGATGGATTACGTAAAATTGAAATGAATTTTCTTCCTGACGTTTATGTTGAATGCGAAGTTTGTCACGGTAGAAGATACAACCGGGAAACTTTAGAAGTCCTTTTCAAAACAAAATCAATTTCAGATGTGCTTGAAATGAGAATTGATGAAGCGTTGGAATTTTTTCATGACCTTCCGCGTATTAAAAGAAAATTAAAAGCAATTCATGATGTTGGTTTGGGTTATATTACGCTTGGACAGCAGGCAACAACTCTATCCGGCGGGGAAGCACAAAGAGTAAAACTTGCTACTGAATTAAGTAAAGTCAGTACTGGAAAGACACTCTATATTTTAGATGAGCCAACAACCGGCCTTCATTTTGAAGATGTTAACATTCTTTTAAAGGTTTTAAATAAGCTGGTTGATAAAGGAAATACAGTAGTTGTGGTTGAACATAATTTGGATGTTATAAAAATGGCTGATTGGATTATTGACCTTGGGCCTGGCGGAGGTGAAAGAGGCGGTGAGATAATTGCGGAAGGTACTCCTGAACAAATTATAAAAAATAAAAAGAGTGTTACAGGTGAATATTTAAAGAAAGAATTTATAAATAATTAATTTATTTTTTTCATTCTTATATTTTACATATCTTACATTCAAAATTAATCCAATAATAAATTTTATCTATATTCTTTTGGAATGAAAAAGATTCTTCCAATATTATTAATTATTTTGATTTCGCTGAACACTTTCGGCTTTGATTTCATTTTAGGCTATTTACTCTTTACATGTAAGCTTGAAGTGAAAGAACATTCGGCAAACAATCTGATCGAAAATGAAATTAAAGTGTTTAGGATGAGTCAAATTGATAGAAGTGAATTTCAAAAATTCGATAATGAAATTAACTATAAAGGACACATGTATGATATTATCAAGGAAGAAGAGAAAAATAATGACGTTTATCTTTACTGCTTTAGTGATGAAAAAGAAGATAGCTTGAATAAAATTGTAAGCGAAAGAAATAATGAGCATAACAATCCTAATAGATTAAAATATCTTCAAAAAGATTTAACAAAAAATTATTTAGCACCGCATAAGATTGAAAATATTTCAAGCCTAAACTGCGATCATATTTTTTATAAAAAGTCCTCCAATTACCTTTCGTTCTTTAGTGACATTCTATCACCCCCTCCAAACTTTTTAATTTAATTCACACTGAATTATATTCCGTCAAAAACAATTATTCCACGATTTATCGGTGAATAATCAAAAATTAATTTATCAAGTTTAATTCAAGGATTAGAATGAAAAAAATCATTTTATTATTTACAGTTATATTAATTTGCAGCTTAAAATCTTCGTTTAGCCAGGGAATTCTGGGAGGGGTAGTATCTGAAAAAGAAAATGGGAATAAGTTGGAAGGGGTTAATATTTTTATTAACGAGCTTCAAAGAGGGGCTGTAACAAATTCTGATGGGCACTATTCGTTAAGTAATTTACCTTTCGGACAGTATCATATTCAATTTAGTTTTGTTGGATTCAAGCCTGAAGTTTTTCTAGTTGATATTGATAAATCCGAGAATGAATTGAACGTAGAAATGATTTCTTCAAACATAAATATTGGAGATGTCCTGGTCTTGGGAAATGCTGTTAGACCAAAGGAAAGAATGCCTTACAAAATAGAAACAATTTCTAAAGCTCAATTAGAAGAAAATGGGTTTTTAAGTGTAACTAAATCTTTGTCTTTGCTTCCAGGTGTTTCCGAATTATCAAACGGTTCCGGAATATCAAAACCAGTAATACGAGGTTTATTTGGTTACCGGATTGCTCCAGTGATTAACGGGATCAGAATCGATAACCAGCAATGGCAGGATGAACATGATTTCGGACTAAATGATATCGGTGCGGAAAGGATTGAAATAATTGAAGGTCCTGCATCATTGTTATATGGTTCGCAAGCGCTTGGCGGAGTTATTAAAGTTGATAATGAAAAAAATGCACCAATGAATCGAGTGCTTGGAAATTACAGCTTAAAAATATTTTCAAATACTTTAGGTGCCGTAACAGAAATTGGATTGAAAAGTACAAAAGAAAAATTGAGTTGGCAGTTACATCTAAACGGACAAAGCCAGGCTGATTATTTACAAGGCGGGGGAGACAAAATTCCAAATACAAGGTTTGCAAGTTTTGGTGCTGCCGGGCTCTTAACCTATAATTTTTCATGGGGAATATCTTCTCTAAATTATAATTTTCTTCATCAAATAAACGGGATTGTTGAAGCCGCTGATCTACATAATCTAAAAGATTTAAATGAAGATCATTTTGAGAGAGAGTTTGAGGGGCCACATCACATAGTTGATTATCATATTGCCGCTTTGAGAAATACTATTCTGCTGGGAAGTTCGATGTTAAAGGTAAATTTAGGATTTCAAAACAATCATCGGGTTGAGGATGAAGGCACGGAAAACATGACTGCAAGTGCCGGCGCGGATGATGAACTGGATATAATTCTAAATACTTTCTCTGTCGATGCTCAATGGATTAAGTCTTTTTCAGAAAACACCGAGTTAACAATCGGGACCCAAGGTTATTTTCAGGGAAATGAAAATGACGGTTCAAGAATTTTAATACCGAATGCCGATATGCAAGAATTGTCATTTTTCTCATATCTTAAGCAAAGCTTCGGAAATATAGATATTGATGCCGGCTTGCGGTTTGACTCAAAAGATGTTGATACTAAAGAAATGGGGATAAAAGATTCGGCAAGTTATTTTATGGCTGTTAACAAAGGTTATCAAACATTTAATGGAGCAATAGGCGCAGCGTTTAATGCGAATGAAAATCTAACATTTAAACTAAATGTTGCTTCTGGTTACCGCGCACCAAACCTTGCTGAATTAACTTCAAATGGAGTGCATGAGGGGACAACAAGATATGAAATGGGGGATCCAACATTAAAAACAGAGCAAAGTATTCAAACTGATTTCGGAATTAATTTTCAAAATAGGAAAGTGAATTTGAATTTAAGTTTGTTCTACAATGCAGTTAACAATTTTATATTTCTTCAGCCGACAAGTTCTTATATAGATGTAAACCGTCTTTATAAATTCATTCAGGTAAATGCAAACTTAAAAGGCGGGGAATTAAGCGCAGACTGGAATATTCTGGATTGGTTAAATGTTGGGAGTTCGTATTCAACCGTGGTGGGGAAAAGAAGTGACGATGCATATCTGCCCTTTATGCCGGCGGATAAAATAATTACAAAAGCAAAAGTTCACTGGGACGAAATGTCTTCGCTGAAGAAATTTTATTTTATGATAATGCTTCGCAGCTATTTAAAACAAGACAAAGTTGCCAGTGAAGAGATAGCCACCCCTACTTATGGACTTGTTGATGCTGGTGTTGGTTCTACAATAAATCTATTTAATTTGAATTTTAATGTTGCTTTGAATGTTACAAACTTACTTGATAAAAAATATTATGATCATTTAAGCTTATTAAAATCATTAGGTGTTTTAAATATGGGAAGGAATATTTCTTTGGCATTAAATGTCCCCTTTTCATTAAAATAGAAATTAATAATATTCAAAGTTTCTCTTAAAAGAATTATTATGTCAGACTGAGTTTATCGAAGTCTGACATTTAATACCAACGTCCCACTCCGACCTGCTCAGTGTGATAGAAAAATAAATTTAGAAACAACCGTAAGATTTTTATTTAATTAAATGCGGATCAGCTGAAAGCCTTAAATCTTCATTTTTTGAATTTAAAATTGCCATATCATCATCCGAAAGCTCAAAATCAAAAATTTGTGAGTTTTCAATTATTCTTTCTTTGTTACTTGACTTTGGAATAACAATGGCATCATGCTGTAAACTCCATCTTAATAAAATTTGTGCTGGAGTTTTTCCATATTTTCTCGAAATTGTTTTAACATCTTTATCATCGGATTTATGATTTCGTACGATAGGGGAGTAAGCTTCAATCCTAATACTATTTTCTTTACAATAATCTGCAATATCTTTTTGATATACGAAAGGACTAAATTCAAATTGATTAACTGCCGGAACAACTTCACAATTATCAATCAATTCCTGCAGATGTTTGGCTGTAAAATTGCTAACACCAATAGATTTAATTAATCCTTTTTTCTGTAAGTCTTCGAATGCTTTCCAGGTTTCAATGCGTTTACCATTAGACGGCCAATGAATTAAATACAAATCAATGTAATCCATCTCTAAAAGTGTTAATGACTTTTCCAATGCTATTATTGCTTCATTAAAACCATGATCATTGTTATCTAATTTAGTTGTGATAAATAATTCTTCCCTTGGGATAGCTGAATTTTTAATCGCACGACCAATTTCTTTTTCATTATAATATGATTTTGCAGTATCAAAATGCCTGTATCCGGCTTCCAACGCATAACTGACAGCACTATCTACATCCTTGCCTCTTATGTTGTAAGTGCCTAAGCCTAATAGTGGAATTTCAAGCCCGTCATTCATTTTAAACTTATTCATATATTCTAATCCATTTCTTTATTTTTATCTTAAAAGTTAATAATTATTAGAACAGGAATAAATGATTTAACTCATTGTAAATTAACACACAATATTTTTTAAGTAAATTTAAAAAAATCAACTTAGCTTTATAAATAAATACTAAATAAAAAATCATTAAAATATTTAGAGGGCGCAATAATGAAATTAATTATCTTACTTTTATCATTACTAATTTTTACTCAAGTTAATTTACTTTCACAAATTTTTAAAAAGGACTTTCCACTCGCTCATACATTTTCCATAGTTGCTTTTGATTCTGCAACAGGTGATATGGGAGTTGCGGTTCAATCTCATTGGTTTTCCGTGGGAACAATTGTAACCTGGGGAGAAGCGGGAGTCGGAGTAATAGCTACACAGTCATTTGTTAATCCGGATTTCGGCCCGGATGGATTGAAGCTTTTAAAAGATGGATTGTCTCCGAAAGAAGTTGTCGATAAATTAATTCCTGAAGATGAAGGCAGAGATTTTCGTCAGCTTGCAGTTCTTGATTCTAAAGGAAGAGTTGCTGCTTATACAGGAAAGAAGTGCATTGAATCTGCGGGCGATGTTCAGGGAACAGGTTTTTCTGCTCAAGCGAATATGATGTTGAACGAAAATGTTTGGCCGGCAATGGCAAAATCATTTAACCATTCAAAAGGAACATTGGATGTGAGATTGGTTGCGGCTTTAGAAGCAGCGCAAAAAGCCGGCGGCGATATTAGAGGAAAACAGTCTGCCGCACTGTTAGTTGTTTCAGGAAAATCAACTGGAAAAGTCTGGAAGGATAGAAAAGTTGATTTAAGAGTTGAAGACAGCATAGAACCAATTAAAGAAATAAAAAGATTATTAAAAGTTCATCAGGCGTATGAGCATATGAACAATGGTGATTTAGCAGTCGAGAAAAATAATATGAAGCTTGCGATGGAGGAATATTCTGCTGCAGAAAAAATGTTCCCGGATAATCTTGAGATGAAATATTGGAAAGCTGTAACGCTGGCTAATAATGGTGAATTAGAAAAATCATTGCCAATTTTTAAAAGAAGTTTTTAGCAAAGATAAAAATTGGAATACTTTAACAAAGAGAATTGTTAAAAACGGATTGCTTACAGTTAATGAAAAATCATTGAATAAAATTTTAACAGTTAAATAATTCTTAATAGAGAAATCCTACTATTTAAAACCCAATTCCTGAAAATGAAGTTGGATTTTTAATTTTTATACATGACTAATATTACAATTCTGTAAACATTATAATCAGTTAATAAAAAAATATTAATTACTTTTAGACTTTTTACTTGACTTTACCCCCCCCATTAATAATTTACCACTGCCTTTTTATGATTAAGGGAACGACAAAACTTTGGGGATGCTAAGTTTTTACTATTATCAAAAGTTTAGGTCAATAATAATCAAGAGGGAGTGATGCATATTCATACCATTTTTAGAGGGAAGCTGTTTGTCCTACTCATCCTGCTAATTGCAGCGAACATTAATATTTTTCCACAAATAAAAATAAACGAGAAGGTGGAGATAAAACCTTTAACAAAAGCCGTGATGTCGGCAAACTACGCAACAAGTGCCAATCTAAAGATTGAATTTACTGGAGATGGAGGGCACTACGGAATAACTTTAGGCGGTCATACATATTCCTGCACTGGTGGTGGAGTTATAGAAATACCGGATGTTCCTGGTGGAACATATTATGAAGCCGGTTGGGGATTTGATGATGACCAAACTCATTGCTATTCGTATAAATGGTACTATAATGGATTTGTAATAGGTGGTTTTGAAGGCTGCAACAAAGGGGGTTTTGGTTATGGGCATATAAACATCTGTGACGATCCAGTTAACTGGTGGACCTTCTTGAGGGATTTTGATATAGTTAGTCTTTCTGTAGTACCACAATTAGACCATAATATATGTGAAGGCGGTACAGTTTGGGACCCAACATCTCAAGTTACAATGAGTTTAGGAAATAATAATGCCGAGTTTTATAATTATCAAACTAAACAACTTGCCGGGAACAGCTTAAGCTATATATATAATGAAGGAAGTCTATCTTCATACACCGTAGTCTCAAAACTGCCTTATGATGCACTTCCAGAAAGCGTTGCTCTTACAGCTTCCTTAGAAGGTATAGTAAAAAACGATATCTGGACTATATATCCCCAAAGTAAATTTGTAATTAATTTAGATAATTTTGATCAATATAAATTAGTTGATTTTAGTTTAATTCCATATCCGGGAGGCGGCGGCGGTTGGGATAAATATTCAGATTTGTATGACGCACATTTAAAAGTTATTCAAGGCGGTGAATATGTATCATTCTTTAGTTACATATCTTTTACATCTATGGGAGATGATATAACAATACAACCTGGAGACATAGATTATTATATTTTGCAGTTGGACAACAATGCATTGCCGGATACTTCCGTACCTGTCATTGTTGAGTATGAGTTATTTGGAAACATTCAGACTGATACTGCTTATATAAATCCGCCGCCTTTGCATGTTGAGTTATCACCGTCAACAATAGCTCCTGGTGATACTGCTGATGTGATAATAAAAGAAGTAAATCCTGATGGGAGGTTAAGTAATTTTCCTGAGTCTCAAACTTATGAAGTTGCTGTAATAGATGGTTGTGGTTTAGGAAATATATTGGTAGGAGATAGTCTATCTAATTATTTCTATGATGTGCCTAATAATTCAATACCAATTAAATTTGTGGCAGATTCATCGGCTGATAGTGGGACAGTAATATTGAGAGTTGGATTAGTGGACAATACAATATTTGGAGCGAAATCAGTAAAAAAATCTCCACAAAAAGCAAAACAAAATAAAATTGATGATGATGCAAGAATTAAAAAGATAACAAAGAAAATAAAAAGTTTAACAATACCTGAAGAAGACAAAGATAAATTACTGCAAAATTTAACTTCTTCAACATCTCCAGGTGGCGGGGATAATTTTTGTTTTGGCGGATATATGAGTTCAAATGAATTTAAAGATGCAATTGCAATAATAGGAGATAAGTGTTCAAATATTTCAGATGAACATACTGACATAACATATAGAGTGGTTGAACGGAATGAATACTATCCTATATCAGTTAATGATAAAGAAAGCAGTTTACAAATATCCGAATTAGCAACAGTATGTAAAGGTTATTCTGCTCAAGTTTATCCATGTGATGACCCTAAATTAGAAAGAGAAGGAGGTGCATCACAACCTATAATATATAAAAGGTATAAATATGACTATGGTAATAATACATTTGTTAATTCGTGGAAATTAAGTCCATATAGAATAGAGGATAAAGTTCATTATTATTTTGTTAGTCCTCAAAATAATTATCCTACACCTCTAATATTTGATTTTATAACCGGAGTTTGTTATTTAGAGATTAATCCGCCTGCGTGCCTGCCAAACACTTTAATTGAAAATATTAACGATGTTGATAACTCTAACTTAATTCCTTCGGAGGATGCAAAACAAGCATTTGCTGACTTTTGCGGACATAATTGTTATCCTCAGGAAATATATAAATATGAATTGATAGAAATAATTAGAATACACGAAAGAGAACACATGGCTGATTATGATAGCGTAATTGCTAAAATGTTTCCTGACCTAAAATATAAAATTGATAATTTTAATGAAAAATGCGAATATTATAGCGAAAATGCCAAACTAAATGATGAAAAAGTAATTTATGGTTGGATTTATAATTTTGTTGTAAGTGCAATAAAAGAATGGCAAAATATCAGTGGAGGTTCAGATAAAACTGTAACACTGACACACGAAAAGGGTATTCAAGGACGCCTAAGTATAAAAAATAAAATACAGGAGTATATAGACAAATTAAAAAGAAGATTTCCTCAAGAGTTGTTTGGTAAAAATTGTTCAAATTGCAGCCATTAATAAAAATACTTGGAGTAGAAAATGAGATATTTTAATAAAATAATATTTTTAATCTTAATTCTTATTGTAAATATAACTATTAAAGCACAACAAGAACCATCTGCTGAAACTAAGGCTTATATACTTTCAATGCTTCAGAGTGATGATTCCTTTGATAGACTTAGAGTCATTGGAGACGTAACATTTACTTTTAATATTCCTGAAGCAGTCCCGATTATAGAAGGAACGATTTGGCAACAAGACCGTAATTTAGCTTATAATTACTTATTAGCATTAAGCAAATATAATTCCCCTAATTTTATTTCGCTTGCACACCAATTTATTGATCGCGTTGATACTATGCGTGGAGAAAATTTGACTTTTCGAGATACACTAGAAATGAAAGTTAATATTACATATGATTTATTTCAGAAAGGTGATTATACTACTGCTAATTATGTATTTGAATTGATAAACAGAGAAAAGCCAAAAATATTTTTAAATGAGGCAAATTATCTCGATTATATAATTAATAATATACCTTCTTATGGAGAACAGGCTAAGCAAGAGTTAATAAGAATTGCTTATAATGATAGTTGGACAGACAGTTATAATGCAATCAATACTTTAAAGGATAAATATGGAAAAGAAATCGAATCTATATTAGCAAACGTTTTTGTTAATAATAGATATAGACCAACCAAAGCTTTAGCATTGGAAAAACTATTGGATTATAATTATCCAAGTCTTGATCAAATTATGAGAGAACAATTAGTGATAGATTCAGAGATGACAACAGAAATAGCACAAAGTTTACTTGAGTATTATCCAACCATTCAGAATTACAAATATATTGCGGATCATTTAGATCAAATTAGAGATAGTTTATACAAAGAAACTGTATCATATACTTTAATGGGGTTTGAAGTCCCAAAACCGGATTCATTAAAATCAGTCTTGGATATGATCAATGAATTAATAGATTTAACTGATACAACTTATAAATATAATTTGCTTGGCGATTTAACATTTAAAAGTGAAATACAGCAGACTCTCAACTCCGGCAAAGTAAAATTAGAAAACGGAGATTCAATTGCATGTGCAAGAAATGTAAAATCCTTTCAAGAAAAAGTTGATTTTGAATATAGAGATTCACTTAATACAACACCTCAATTTGTAACAAAAGAAGGATGGAAGTTTCTTTACTACTACGCTCAATACATTTTAGATAGATTACCAGCTATTCCGGAAGAAACAACTGCAAATCTCACAGTAAAGCTAACCAACAGCACCGGCAGTCTTTTAACCGGCGGCTCACTTCAATATTATGAGGGAAGCTGGAAAGATGCTGTAAACAATGGTGATGGTACTTTTGCAGTAAATACAGACAAGCAGTCATTAAGCTTAAGAATGACTTATGAGTATGGCACACAGACAGTCTCAAATGTACCTGCACAAAATAATACTTTTACTTTCCAAACTGTAAACACAGTTGTGCAATTAAAAAACAGCCAGGGCAATTTAATTAATGAGGAAGGTGAAGTAAAATATTACGCCGGTGCGTGGAGAGATTTTGGAACAACAGTAAATGGAGTTGCAACAAAAGAACTTCTTCCAAACAATTACAGTTTCAGAATGACTTATGCATATGGAAGCAATGATAAACAGCAAGATATTGGAACAAATTCAACAGTAGTTTTCCAAACAGTAAATGCAAATGTGCAATTACAAAATAGCGCTGGGTAATTTAATAGAGAAGGAACTGTTAAATATTATGCTGGTGCCTGGAGAGATTTCGGTACAACTGTAAACGGAGTTGCAGCAAAAGAACTGCTTCCAAACAATTACAGTTTCAGAATGACTTATGCTTATGGAAGCAATGACAAGCAGCAAGATATTGGACAAACTCAACGGTAGTTTTCCAAACAGTAAATGCAAATGTACAATTACAAAATAGTGCTGGAAATTTAATGCCTGCCCATGGGGGATGAAGGAACTGTTAAATATTATGCTGGTGCCTGGAGAGATTTTGGTACAACTGTAAATGGAGTTGCAGCAAAAGAACTTCTTCCAAACAATTACAGTTTCAGAATGACTTATGCTTATGGAAGCAATGACAAACAGCAGGATATTGGTACAAATCAACAGTTAGTTTTCCAAACAGTAAATGCAAATGTTCAATTAAAAAATAGTGCTGGAACTTTAATCGATGAAGGAACTGTTAAATATTATGCTGGAGCCTGGAGAGATTTCGGTACAACAGTAAACGGAGTTGCATCAAAAGAGCTTCTTCCAAACAATTATAGCTTCAGAATGACTTATGAATTTGTTTCAAATGATAAGCAGCAAGATATAGGGACTAACAGCACTGTTAACTTTTCAACTGTATTGACAACAGTAAAAGTAAATGATGCACAAAACCAGCCGGTGGATAATGCGGATATAAAATACTATGCTGGAGCCTGGAGAAATTTTGGAACGACAACAAACGGCGAAGCGACAAAAGAATTGCTTCCGTCAAATATAACATTTAGAGCTAGTGCAAATGGAGTAAGTCAGGATAAGCAGCAAAATATTTCGGCAAACAACACAGTTGAAATAAATCTAAATATAGCGCAGTAAATATAGCCCCTCCAAACCTCCCCGAAGGGGAGGATTTAAGGAAAAGAATTAGAATAATAGAATGCGTCATGCTTGAACTAATTAAGAACTTGACAATCGATAACAATTTGACGAAAATGCAATTAAAAAATTAGAGAGCTTAAAATGAAAATTAAAATATTAACTATTGTAATGATTCTAACAGTGGTTGGAATTTCGCAAACAATTTACGAGGTGGTTCCCGGTACAAAAGGCAATGAGATAACAATTACATTATCCAATATTTCAGAAATGGAAAATGCAACTAATGTACTTGTTAAGCCAGTAAAAATGTTTGCTTCAAGGGACAGTAAGTTAAAAGCTAATTACACATTTGATAAAGAGAGTCAAATAGTAGACAGCATAAAAGCCGGAGAAGAAAAAGCAGTAACATTTAAGTTTAATATAAACATTTCAGCACCGGTAAATAAACAAGACACCATAGATTTTATGATAAGCTCTGAAAATGGAATAATGTTGAAGAAAAGTTTTGTAATAAAGTACGCAGCCCCAAAGGAATTTTCGTTAAGTCAAAATTATCCAAACCCATTTAATCCAACCACAAAAATTAGATATACAATAGCCCCTCCAAACCTCCCCAAAGGGGAGGCTTTAGTGCAACTTAAAATTTATGACATATTGGGAAGTGAAGTAGACAACATTTGTAAACAAAGAGCAGGATAGCCGGGATATTATGAAGTAAATTTTGACGGCTCAAGATATGCCAGTGGAGTTTATATTTATAGATTGGTTGCTGGTGATTATGTTTCAACAAAAAAGATGATGATGATAAAATAATTTTTCCAAGAAAAACTTATCATTATAAACCCAATTTCGTGAAGAAATTGGGTTTATTGTAGGCATGACCTTTATCAAAATCTTCTTTTATAAAATTCATTTTTAATATAAAAACAAAACATTCCTAATTATTTTCAAAAACTTGGAAACTATTTCTTGACAAAATAGTTTCCGCATATTATATTGGAAACGAAAAAAACGAAAATAGTTTACATAAGGGATAATGTGAATTCTGAACAAACTAAAATAATTGACTTCTGTAAAGATTATTTTCTTGAAAATGGTTTTTACAAAACAACTATGGACGAAATAGCTGCCCAATTGAGAATGAGCAAGAAAACTATCTACAAATATTATTCAACCAAAGAAGACTTAGTTAAGGAAACGATAATCAAGTTTTTAGAATTCCATAAAAAAAATATCGAGCAAATAATTAATGAAAACTCAAATGCAGTCATCAAGCTGAATGAGTTATTTAACTATATAGGTAAAATGATCGCTAAGATAAATGAAAAATTTATAAGAGACATTCAAACACAAATGCCGGATTTATGGAAAGACATTGATGCATTCAGAACGAAAATGATGACAATAAATATTGGAAAAATAATAGAACAAGGTAAAAAAGAAGGAGTGTTTATTGATAAGACTTCAGCGATAATTACCGGCGTTTTTATTTCTGCTGTGCGCGGAGTCATTAACCCTGAGTTTATAATGGCAAATAAGTTTTCTATTAAAATGGCTTTAGAAGAAACTATAGAAATTATAATTAATGGTATAACAACTGAAAAAGGTAAAAAAGCTTTTCAATTACTTAAATCGGAGCAATCAAATGAGAATAATTAAATACCTGCCTGTATTAATTTTATTAATCGTTTATGGCTGCGGGAACGGAAACGACAAAAATAAAATTGAAGCATCCGGAAATATAGAAGCAACAAATGTAACAGTTAGTTCGCAGGTAACAGGCAAAGTGCTGTCACTTCTTAAAGATGAAGGTGACCTTGTCAGTGCCGGCGATACTGTCTTAATAATTGATCATGAAATTTTGGAATATCAATTAGATCAAGCTCTTGCTGCACAAGAGGCGGCACAAGCTCAACTTAGCCTTCTTAAAAATGGAGCGAGGGAAGAAGATATTAAGCAAGCAGATGAAGCAGAGAAACAAGCCCAAATAAATTATGATATGGCTAAAAAAGATAAAGAAAGATTCGATGCTTTATATGATACAAAGTCAATTACAGGTAAGCAGTATGAAGATGCAAATTCAAGATTTAATCTTGCACAAGCTCAATTGACTTCTGCTCAATGCGAATTTAAAGAAACTAAAAAATTTTGCACGCCCGGAAGATATTAAGCAGGCTGAAGCAAATGTTAACGACAAAAAGCTGCAGTTGATTTATTGAAAAAACAAATTCGCGATTCTTATGTTCAATCACCTATTAATGGAATAATTGTAAAAAAATTTTTTGAGCCGGGTGAAACAGTAACAATGCTTTCATCTTTATTTAAGGTTTCCGATTTAAAGGCTGTAAAGTTGGTAATTTATGTTTCCGAAGAAGAACTTGGAAAAGTAAAATTAGGACAAACAGCTGATGTTACTTCAGATACTTATCCGGATAAAAAGTATGAAGGCAAGGTGATTTATATTTCTCCTGAAGCTGAATTCACACCAAAAAATATTCAGACAAAAGATGAAAGAACAAAATTGGTTTTTGCTGTGAAGATTGAAGTGAAAAACCCAAAGTTAGAATTGAAGGCCGGTATGCCTGCTGATGCGGTAATCAATATAAAATAATATGAATAGAACCTGATCATTATGATTAATTAAGATTTATTAAGATCATGATTAAATCATAATCATCATAAAAATCTGTGCATCATTAAAACGGTTGGATATGGAATCAATAATTAAAATAGAAAACTTAAAAAAATCTTACGGTGATGTTGAAGCTGTCCGTGGAATCTCAATGGAAATTTATAAAGGAGAAATGTTCGGTCTCGTAGGCCCTGATGGTGCAGGTAAGACTACAACAATTAGGATCTTATGCGGATTATTAAACCCTACTTCAGGATCAGCTTACGAGTTTGATAAAAATATTATTAAGCATCGAAAAGAAATTCAAAATCAGATTGGATATTTGTCACAGAAATTCAGCTTATACGGTGATTTAACAGTTGATGAAAATATTCAATTCTTCGCAGAAATTCATGGTGTCAGAGATTTTGAACAAAGACGAAATGAATTATTGGAATTCACAAGACTGACTCCATTTAGAACCAGGTTGGCTGATAATCTTTCCGGCGGAATGAAACAAAAACTTGCACTTGCCTGCAGTTTAATTCATCGTCCTAAAATTTTATATCTTGATGAACCCACCACTGGTGTTGATCCTGTTTCACGAAGAGATTTTTGGAAAATTCTTTCCAGCCTATTGAAAGAAGAGATAACAATTTTTATGACAACTCCATATTTGGATGAAGCTGAAAGATGCAATAGGGTTGCGCTGATGCATAACGGCAAAATTATTAGTCTGGATACTCCTAAAAAAATAAAAGCATCTATACAAAAAGAAGTAATAGAAATTGTTTGCAGCCCGGTGAGATCGGCTTACAGTTTGATTAAAGAAAAAACCGATTATGAAATTCAAATGTTTGGTGACAGAGTTGATGTTATGGTAAGCAGTAATGAAAATGATTACCCAAAATTGGAAAACTTATTAAAGGCAAATAAAATTGAGATTACAAGCCATAGAGTAATATCAGCTTCCTTAGAAAACGTATTTATACATTTAGTTACGGATAAAGATTAATTATCTAATGTTTAATTGAAAAATAAATTGGGTTTAATATGAAAAGAATATTTATAATTACAATACTATTTGCAGTGTCAGCCATAGCACAAAACAAAATATTAACACTTAAAGAGTGTGTGCAGCTTGGTATGGAAAATAGTAATGAACTAAAAATATCAAAGGCAAAATTAATTGGTTCCGATGCTAAAGTAACAGAAGCAAATTCTCATTTACTGCCGCAATTGAAATTCCAGGCTTCATATCAGAGATTGAGTAATATTCCCCCAGCGGAAATATCATTGGATTTTCTTCCCCAGCCGATTCAAATATCGCCGACAATTTTAAATAATTATAGTATGAAGCTATCATTACAGCTGCCGCTATTTACAGGGTTTAGATTATTGGCTTCAAAGGGTGTTGCTGAAAATAATTTTCAAGCCAGCAATTCTGAATATGACAAAGATTTAAATGAAGCAGCTTTTAACATTCAAAATGTGTTTTGGAATTATTATAAAGCCGGACAGATAGAAAATTTAATCAAAGAGAATTTAAGGCTAACTCAAAAGCATCTTGAAGACACAAAATATTTTATGGAAAGAAGCTTAGCTACTCAGAATGATCTTTTAAAGCTTCAAGTTCAATACTCAAATACTGAACTGCAATTAATTGAAGCAGAAAATAATGTTGATATCGCGCGATCAAATCTAAACAAACAATTAAACTTACCTCTTGAAGCTGGGACAGAGATCGAATCTGGAACTATCGATACATCTTTTAATGATTATAATCTAAAAAATTTGATCAATGAAGCTCATGTCAACAGAAATGATTTAAAATCACTTGAGTATAGATTAGAAGCCAGCGATAAAGGAATTACTGCTGCAAATGCAGGCTGGTATCCTTCAATATATCTTTTAGGAGATTATTATTACAGCAAACCGAATCAAAGAATATTTCCAGCACAAGACAAATTTAAAGATACCTGGGATGTTGGTGTTTCTCTTCAATGGGATATTTGGAATTGGGGATTCACATCCTCACAGTCAACCCAGGCAGAGCAGCAAAAAGTTCAAGTTGAAGCTTCATTATCACAATTGAAAGATGCTGTTGAGCTTGATGTTTATCAATCATTCTTGACTTATAAAAGAGCACAGGATAAGATTAGAGTGAGCAGATTAACCGTTGATCAAGCTACCGAAAATTATCGAATCACACAGCAAAAATATGAACAGCAGCTTGCGACAAGTACGGATTTGATAGACGCTGAAGTCGCGCTTCTTCAAGCTAAAACAAGCTTAACCACATCATTAGTTGAATATCAAATTGCTAAAGTGAAGTTAAATAAATCAGTTGGTCAAAAAATTTATTAACAAAAAATATTTCTTGATATGCAATTAAAGGAAAACAAATATTCGAACGAACAAACCAAGGTTAAAAAGGAGAATTTAGGATGAAGTTATTTGTTACAGGTGGTACGGGTGCGATAGGGAGAGTTCTATTACCAAAGTTAGTTGATAATAATTATGAAGTATTTGCATTAGTTCGTAACCCGAATAGAAGTAAGATGATTGAATCCTTAGGAGTAAAAACAATAATTGCAGAAGTTTTAAACAAAGATGATTTGAAAAAGGTTATAAAAAAAATTGAACCAGAAGTAATAATTCATCAACTAACCGCCCTTAAAAATTCAACTGGTAACTTTAAAAAGTTTGATGAAGAATTTGCTTTAACTAACCGATTCCGTACAGAAGTGACTGATACTCTAATTGAAGCTGCTCGTCTTGTTGGTACAAAACGTTTTATCGCTCAGAGTTTTGGCGGCTGGCCAAATGAAAGGAAAGGCGGCTCAATAAAAACTGAAAAAGATCCTTTAGATTCCAGTCCCCCTGCAAACTTTCGTAAAACATTAGCAGCAATTCAATACCTCGAAAATGCCATTAGAAATGTAAAAGATTTTGATGCACTTGCTTTACGCTATGGTATTTTTTATGGATCCGGGACTGGGTTTGCAAAGGATGGCATAATTGCTGAATTAATTAAAAAACATAAAATGCCTATTGTTGGTGATGGCAAGGGAGTTTGGTCATTCACTCATATCGATGATGCTGCATCTTCGACTATTAAAGCCATAAAGAATGGTAACCAAGGAATATATAATGTTGTTGATGACGAACCTGCAATGGTTAAAGACTGGCTGCCTTTTTTAACAAATGTTTTAGGTGCTAAACCACCTAGTAAAGTTCCGGAATGGGTAGCTAAATTTATAATTGGTGAAGGGGGTATTTCAATGATGACTCAAATCCGCGGTTGTTCAAACACAAAAGCAAAACTAGAACTTAGTTGGCAGCCGTTATTTTCCAGCTGGCGGCAAGGTTTTGAGGAAGAATTTGGTTAAACAAAATAAATTTTATTGTTGATAATTAATGTTGGAAACTTA
>CAVZSD010000057.1:0-17783 GCA_963777615.1 uncultured Bacteroidota bacterium
CAACTGCAGTATAATTTGCCACTTTTAATTTCTTTGATTTGTAAGTTAAAGATTAAACTTTTAAAGATATAAAATTATTCTCTAATTCAGGATTTATAATCCTTTTTTCAAAATCATTCCAAATCCTTTTATCATTCCTGCAATCATAACCTCGGCAGGGTAACGGACGGTTTTTATAAACCATACAAGAACAAGAATGGTTTTCATTATGCACACAATAACCATCCGGCTTATGTGCAATCATATAAGGAGTTTCAAAATCCCATTTTACAATTCCTTCTTCAACATCCTGCTGTGAAAGTGCGAACGGCAAACGGCAGCAAGCTGCTTTGCAAAGATGAACTCTATTTTCACAATCTATATTAACTTCCTTTTGAAAAGTGTATTTATCCGATTCATGTTCCTGGCGCAAAATACCCATACCGGATTCTCTGAAATTTTCAACCAATTTTTTAGCTATTTTTCTTTTCCTTTCATTCAAATCGTCTTCAGTTATTATCCCTTGTTCCATCAATAATTCAATTAAAGCATACGAAAATGCGGTCACTTCCAGTGTCTTACTTGTTGCTTCACTTTCGCGGGAATGACAGAATAATAAACCCCCGGCTATTTCTTTTCGAAGCTGATCAATATATTTTTCATTATTAAGTTTTTGCTTTGCTATTTTATCCATATAATCAATACTCGCAAATTCTGATTCGTGTAATATTAATTATTTAATTTAGATTTTAATTTTTCACTTGAGTTCCACCCTGCTTCATTCCATATTCGTCCCATTTTTTGATACTCACGGCGCACAGCATATTTCAAGTCTCCCATTTTGATGAATTCATTTTTTTCGGCAGCATAAAATGCAGCATTCAAAGCGATGTTTTTTATATTTCCACCAGGCAGCCTAACTTCACGAGCTAGGAGAGCAAAGTCCACATCTTCATCAAGCAAGTTTTTACCAATTAAATCTTTGTTGGGGAATACTATTTCCCAGATTCTTTTTCTATATTCTTCATCGGGAAACGGAAATTCAATAACAATTTTTATACGGCGTGCAAAAGCTTCATCCATATTCTGGCGAAGGTTTGTTGTTAAAATTGCAATACCGTCATATTCTTCCATCTTCTGAAGTAAATAACCAATCTCAATATTTGCGTAACGGTCATGCGCATCTTTAACTTCAGAACGTTTTCCAAAAAGTGCATCGGCTTCATCAAAAAAGAGGATAGCATTGCTATAACGAGCCTCGGTAAAAATTTTGTCCAGATTTTTTTCTGTCTCCCCAATATATTTGCTAACAACTTGCGAGAGATCAATTTTATAAAGATCCAGCATAAGATCATTAGCAATTATTTCAGCAGCCATAGTTTTGCCTGTTCCTGATGGCCCGCTAAATAAAGCATGCAGTCCTTTACCTAATGAAAGTTTTTTATCAAACCCCCAGTCACTATAAACTTTTTTGCGGTATTTTGCCTGATTACATAACTCTTGAAGCTGAACTTTCTGATCAGAAGGCAGCACAATATCATCCCAGGTATATTTTGTTTCAATTTTTTGTGCTAATGTCCTCAATTTTTTATTTGACTGATTTTTACATGCAGCATGGAGATCTTCCAAGCAGACTATGCTATTTTCATCTGGTTTAAGTAAAGTCAGATTATAAGCCGCTTCAAGAGTATTTATTATTTGTCCTTCTGTAAACTTGAATTTACCAGATAGTTCGTTTAGATCAATATCAGGTGCCAAACTAAGATGTCCATTTAAATGCTTTTCCCAAAGTTTTTTTCTTTCGATGTCATTAGGAACAGGAAATTCAACATCAATAAAAACACTTTTATTTAAAGATACTTGTGGATTCCATGATTTTTTTCCAAGTAAAAATGTTAATTGGGTAAATGTTTGGATTGCTTCAATTAGAAATTCCAGGTGATATTTAAATCTATTTTCATCGTTGATTAAAAAATCAAAATTCTCCAGGCAAAGTGCCGAAGATTGTAAAACTACTTCACGGCCTATACACCAAATTGTTTCTTCAAAATTCATCTCACGGCTAATTATTTTTTCAAGATCAACCTTGATTAAAGGTATTCCCAAATCATTACAAATTATTTTTGCAAATTGATGCCTGCCTGATCCGTAAGTTCCGAATAAATTCAGAATTATATTATGCCCAAAACTATTATCACCTTTAAAATGATTGACTATAAAATTTTTAATTTCTTTGTGGGCCTCTTTTATCTCTAAAGCTTGATCATTTATATCTTTTGGAAAATAAATTTTTGCAACCGGCTCAATTTTATGATCAATATCCGGCAGATCTAAAAGAAAGTTTGTAATTCTATCATCAAGCTTTAAATGATGCATTAATAAAGACGAAGAATAATCAATAGGATTTTCCGTTACATGAATGAGGTGATACTTTTGGATAGGAGACTGTTGTTCAAATGAAATTCTTGCATTTAATTTTTCTTCTCCGGATTTACAAAATAAGCTCAATGCCAAATCTATGCATGGTTTTTTAAGGGTTAAATCATCCTGCAAATAAGCATACAGCTTATTGTATTTGCTATTGATTTCTGGGGCCAGGCATAGTATAATGCATTGCTCTTCAAACCGGGCTAGATGAAAAATACGGGAGAGCTGCGGTAATGATAAATATATTTGTTGTTGAAGGCTTAAATTCCGTCTTTCATCAATCTCTTCTCTCAGCTTATTCAATGTATCTAATAATTTTTGAATGCTTTTTTTGTTATGATTTAAAAGATTTTCATCGTCAAACGAATTAGCATTTTCCAATAAATCATTAATTTCTTCATCGGACAGTGCAAGCCCTTTAAAACTTTCTAAATTTTTTCCCAGGTAATGATTTTGATGTAAAGTTACCTTCAGGCTAATTAATAAATCAAGGAATTTTAATTCGTCTGTTATATACTCCCAATTTGATTTGTAGGTTTCTGCCATCTTTGCTTTAGCTAATTCGTTAAACATCAATCATCAATAAAATATTTGGAGGGATGAAACATTCAAATAGACTTCGTCCACTTCAGTTACAACTGATTTTTTTAAAATTATTATTACTATATTTTTATTTAGCTATGAGAATTCGAAAGTTGGTATTTCTTCTGGCCTACAGAATTTTCAGACACTTTTAATAATCCTTTTGCAACTAAGTCTCCAATAGTAGACATAATTTCGCCGGATAAATTTTCTAATTCCTTTTCGTAAACAAATATGGAAATGCCCTCAAGATCGTCTTTGTGATCTTTCTTTTTCAACAAATGTTGAATAATAATATCACCTAAAGTGTCTCTTATCTCTTTCGTAATAAAAGTTCCATTTATATAGTACCATTCAAATTCAGTTCCTATTTTGGAAGAGTATCGTAGCACTTTGATTAGTAACAAGTTATAGGTCTTTTGGTTTTTCAGGTAAAATGAAATGTGGGACTAAAAGTTCACAGTCTTATTTAAATTATTTATAAATTAATTGTCAAGGGGTTTGCTTATTAATCTATTTAAAGATAAATAAAAGGAATTTTTCTTTAAGAAAAATGGGCGGGTAAAAAAAGTCACACGTTTTTTATTTGATTTCTGAAATCAAACGGGTTAATACCATTCTTCTTTAATAATCTTCCCAAAGCTCTTCTATCTTTTTTTGCAAAACGTGCTGCTTTTGATAAATTACCTTCAAATATTATCAAAAGATTTTTTAAATAAGATTTTTCAAATTTAGATATAATACTTTTCTTTGCATCGTTGAATGATGAATTTATATTAACATTATCGGGACTTTTTTTACAGATGCACAAATTTTCATCTTCAATCCAACCGGTTGTATTTAAAATAACGGCTTCCTGAATTACATTCTGCAGCTCACGTATGTTACCCTCCCAATTATGATGGAGCATTTTCATCATTACCAATGGGCCAATGCCTTTTATATTTTTATTATACAACTTGGAAAAGCGGTTTATAAAAAATGACGTGAGAGTAGGAATATCTTCTGTCCTTTCACGAAGAGGGGGGAGGTCTATTGATAAAATATTTAACCTATAAAACAGATCTTCTCTAAACTGATTTTTTTTAACCTTTTCTCTTAAATCTTCTTTTGATGCTGCTATTATTCGTACATTCGAGGAGACGTAGTTTGATTGCCCAAGCGGTTTATATTTTTTTTCTTCCAAAAATCTTAAAAGTTTTACCTGCATACTTAGAGGAAGTGATTCAATTTCATCTAAGAATAAGGTCCCATTATTCGCTTCACCAATTAACCCGGTTTCACTTGATTCCGCATTTGTATAAGCACCTTTTTTATGCCCAAACAATTCATTTTCAAAAAGTTCGGAAGGAACTGCACCGCAATTGATAGGAACAAAATTATTGTTTGACCGGTTGCTTAAGAAATGGATCATCTTGGCACATAATTCTTTCCCGGTTCCAGTTTCCCCATTTATTAAAACTGAAACATCATAACGGGATATATTTAAAATTTTTTCTTTTATTTTTGATGATTTTTCGGATTCACCTTTAAACATATCAAACATAGCATGTTTCTTAAGCGGGAAAACAAATTCTGATTTTTCGGTTTTATTTTCACATAACAAATCAATTGTTCGATTAATATCCTCTTCATTAAATGGGTAAGATAAAAAGCTCCATATATATTTACGGAGAAATTTCCGGCTGCAAAAAGTATTATTCTTAATAATACCCACAATAGGGACTAAAGAAAAATTCAAATAAAGGTTATCAAGTTTTGAAAAGTCGTATTTTTCATTTAATTCATCCATTATAAAAAATATTAAATCAGGGTTTAATTGCTGCAACTTGCTAGCCTCTAAATCATTTAAGCAAAAATAATTAACAGAAGCTTTGTTGCTAAGAAATTGCACGACCTCTTTTTCAATTTTTGATTTTAAAGGATTAAAAATTAAAACTAATGACTCCATTAATAATGCCCTATTTATTCAAACTGTTATGAAAAATACAAACATGAATATTTCATTTAGAGAGTAATAATCATAGAAGCTTAAATCGCTTCTTTAAATGAAATTAGATGTTTGATAAATTAATGGTCGACTGGGGTAAGTAAGGATATTTTATTTACATCTATTCAAAGTAATACAAAAAACGCCAAATCTTGTTGAATATTTGAAACTTATAATATTTGTGATTCGAAGTTTACACTATTCAAATTCTTAATATAATTCTAGCTGAAATTCTTTATGCAGATAATCAAAATATTATAAAGAATATTATCTCATTAAGAACAATTACCTTTTTGAAATACAAGTGAAACGATTGTAATTGATGTTTAGCAGTGATGAAATAACTTACATAAATCGATTTTGATAATCAAGCAAATAAAATAAATTATGATCTACCACACATTTAATATTCTAAATTTATAAATAAACAGACACTATAAATTATACGAAACAAACGAAGGATTTAGTTCTACTTCGTTAAGACAAAAAATAGTTCAAATGGTCGATTGACAAAGGTATAACATTGTATATATTATGCCTAAAATGTATTTGAAAAGTTAATATTTAGTAGCCAGCTAAAATAAACTATCGCTCTCTCAATTCTTCTACTCCCAGTATTGTGCTAAATTATCTTCAACTGTTTCTTGATGAAATTGATTAGAAATGATTTGATGTTTCGTTATTAAAATTAGCCTGGGTTCAAATTATAAATAAAATCTCCCGAATCTATTTTTAATAGATCCTATTTAAAGCCGAGGATTTTATTTATATCAAATCATCAATAATAATCTAAACTAATTGAATAAATAAATATTACTGTTTTGTTAGTAACAAAAAGGTGAATTATGAAACCTTCTTTTGCGACTTCTAGACAAAGCTTGTTTTTACTTTTTACTTTTCTATTAGTAGCATCAATATTTATAGTATTTTATTTACGGCAGGTAAGCGATAAAGAAGACCAATTAATCCAGCGGGATTTTAAGCAGCTAAATACTATATCAACCACAATTCAAAATACAGTTGATGCCATAACAACAGCGGTAAAAAACAGTGTGGAGAAAAATAAAAATATATCTCCCGATTCTTTACATAAAGTATTAAAACCTTTGATTACCAAAGCAGATAGCATCAAGATAGAAAAAGTTAGCGGTGACAACAACTCCAGTTCCAAATTAAATAAAATTGATCCGTTATTTATTCAAATAAAATCAAATGCTTCTTATATGATTTTTATTAGGCTGAATACGTTAAATGAGTTGATTGAAAAAAAGAAGGCCGAAGATCTATTTGATGATATTTTTATTGCTACAAAAGATGGAGAAGTAATTCTTTCTTCAACTTCAATGAGTATATCTAAGATTCAAAATGTTATTTCCGATAAAAAAGATACTATTAATTTTCCTTCCATTTCAAGCAATGATACTTTTACCAAATATATTCTTGGAGGAGAAGAAAATTTTATTTTCATTCATCCCACAAAAGTTTTCACTTCAATAACACCAAAGGAAGGAAAGCAATGGATAATTTGCGGACTTATTAAAACAGATAAATTTCTGTCGGAATCAAAAGCTATATCCGCTAATATTATTATCGCCTTTTTTACGATAATCCTTTTGATAATTCTTTCATGGCCATTATTGAAATTAAGATTTGTCAGCAAATACGGGCATATTCGTACCGCAGATATAATGCTAGCTATACTATCTATTTTGTTTGCGGCTGCTATTATTACCTTTGCTATAATGGATATATTTGTAACGATTCAAAGAAATGCAAATTTAAAAATAGAGCTTAATTCACTCGCTTCTACAATGAATCAAAATTTTCTAACAGAAATACAGAATGCAGAGGATGAATTAGTCAATATCTCAGATAGCTTAAAAGCCGACGGCCCTAAAACAATTAAAGGGGATGATAAAAAAGATTTAGTGCTTAATTCAGGTTATCCTTATTTCGAGTTGATTGCCTGGATTGATACTACAGGGATGCAGCAGAAGAAATTCTTCCTTAAAAAAAGGGAAACTCCCTTCATTCCAGTGGCTAATCGGCCTTATTTCAATTATATAATTAATAGAAGAGTTTGGAATGAAGTAAATATGCCTGATAGTATTTTTATTCAACCCCAGCTTTCATTTACAACGGGCGACTATACCACAACTGTTTCCAAATATGTATACTTAAATAAGAAGGTCAATAAAGATAGTGTTAAACGAGTGAAATATGTGGGGGCAATAGATTTTTTACCATACTCAATTTATGCCCCTATTCTTCCAAACGGGTTTACATATTGCATAATTGATAAAAAAGGTGAGGTGCTTTTGCATTCTAATCCCGATTTAAATCTTATGGAGAATTTTTTCCAGGATTGTGAAAATGCAAATATCATTCAAGCTGCCGTAAGTAATAGGACAAAGGAATATTTTAATACAGTTTATTGGGGAAAAGAAATCAAAGGAATTGTTTATCCCATAAAAGATATTTCCTGGTACATAATAGTTATGTCGAATAACAGGGTTCAAACCGGGGATAATGTTATCATTATAGTATTATCATCATTCCAGTTTATGCTTTATTTAATTCCGTTCTTTGTTTTCCTATTGGCTTTTATGATAATCAAGCCGGCTAAAAGAAATTCAATTTGGCCCCAAGAAGATAAAATGTATTCCTATTTTAGCTTATTGGTATTGTATCTAATATTCAGTGTGGTGCTGATTGTTCATTATTATTTTACTTATAATTTGAATAACATTTTTATTGTTACCTGGCTTTACCCGCATTCTGCCATAGTTTTAAGTATTGTCTTTCTTCAAACAAAATTAAGCAAACAAAAATATCTTACAGAAAAATATTTATGGGGATTAATTACGATTGTTTTAGCTATAGATATAATCATTATCTTCTTGATCTTAAATGAAAACGATTTTCCGTTAAAGAGCTTTACATTTATTTTCATAACCTGGATTGTGGTTACATTTCTTGCAATATACTTAGCATTAAATATTGACGCCGTATTTAAATGCAATTCCAGTACTTAAGAAATTTACAGATTATTTACATGAAGAAAAGTCCATAAGATCAACTGCTAAATTATACGGCAGGGTTTTTATATTGTTGCTTCTACTGGGTGCTATCATACCCGCTATGGGATATTTTAAAATTGCTTATTATACACAGGTAAAATCCGGGATTAAAGCTACTCAATTAGATTTTCATAAAAAGAAGAATGAAAGAAATAGTAATATATCAAAACAATTTTCAGAGGCTAATTATAAATTCTCCGATGATTTAATAGCTAACCGTAAAAAAGAGAAAGGTGATATTTATCCTCCTAATAGTTTTTTGAAAAACAGTAGTTTTAAATTAGATAGTGCATATGCAGATTCAATTACTTACTCCTGGCTTGATTCTAAAGTCTTAAGCGATTTAATGCCGAAATTTAATCAGTCGACTTTAAATTCCAGGTCGTTGTTACATGATACTTCATACTATAATTTTAGATGGTATACCAATAAAGCTAATAGCAAAATTGTGTTTATTGATACAACAAAAGAAACTGGAGATACAATAATCACAAGTATGCCTCACCTGGAGGAAGCCTTTTTTAATTCTTCACATAATGGAAGATTTTTACTCAGATCTTTTTTAATAGTCTCTTATATTAATTGTCGGTTTGTATTTATTTTATTTGCTCGTTTTGTATGTAATGAAATGCGCTTTCTTAATAAACGCCAGTGATGTAAAAAGTTTACTCAAAGGAAACAGCTTTATTAAAGATTCTTCAAGTAATATCCTGCTGCTATCAAATGATAATTCTATTATGGAGGAAATCAAAAAGCTATTTGGTACAGACCTAAATCTTGATCTTAAAAGTGTTAAGGATTTTATTAAAGAAAAATGATTCCAGGTTAAATTATCTGCCAGAGGAAGATAAGCCCAAAGATATTACAGATACTGATACAATTACAGTAATTAAAGATTTTGAATATGGTTTTACAGATCCGGAAATAAATTTAAAAAAGCTTTTATTCCTGGAACATGAAATTTATACTGGTAAAAACAAAATTATAGTTATGTCTTCAGTCAATCCATTGGGAAGCTTCGTTTTAACAAAGCCGGATGATGAAAATAAAAACCATCATGAAATACAGGAGAGGTGGCAAAATATTTTTAACGGTTTTGTCTGCGGTTGCCTGGAATTACAATTTACAAAGTATATCATATGATGAAGCAAAACAAGACGCAAAACATTCCTTCCCGGCATTTCTTAAATCTTTGTTCCAGGATAAAATCGAGCTTAAGCATGAATTGGGGGATGATGTTATTTTAAAATTTCATAAACCTTTAACAGAAATTTCAGGCACAAATAGAGACTTAGGCTCTAGCAAATAAATTTTCCAGCGCTAATGATGTAACCCTTGTTATGGAAAAAGCTCGCACTTATTTTCGTTACCTATGGGATTCATGTTCCAATGATGAAAAATGTGTTTTAGCAAGGTTGTCAAAAGATAGGTTTGTGCCGGTAACAAATCTTGCAATAATTGAAAACTTATGAGAAGAGGCTTAATTAAAAGAGATCCGAACTTAAAGCCATTTAATATTATTATTTACACATTATATTTTAGAAACAAATTCATTAGAAGGAAATGTCTGGTATGAAAAGGAAGTTCGTAGCGGCTGGTCGTTATTCCGTGCACCGATTTTATTAGTATTTGTAGGAATACTGGTATTTCTTTTTGCTACTCAATCCGAATTATATAACGCAACGTTAACAATTATCCCGACAATTACGATTATCATTCCTATCTTGTTAAAGCTGTTAGGATTATTCCAATCAAAGCAATCATTTCATAAGGAAGGGAGTGTAATTAAGTCGGAAATGATATCTAAATAAAATAAGATTGTATAATTGCAGAACAGAAAGAAAGATACGTTTTAGGATTGCCGATAAAGTTTATGCGTTTAAATTGGGAAGATTGCATTTGAAGGACACATCTGAAGAACTTCAAACTGGTAATAAACGTTTAAAGAGATTTTTTTGTTACTGTGTTATTACATTTAAAGATAAATCCCAACCATATCTTTTCCTATCTCTTATTGTTATTATTGTACTTAGATTTTTATCACTTGTCAAAAAATCAAACCCAAATATAAAAATGAAAAATGAAAATGATATTTTATCAGCCACGATTAAACAATCAAGGGTTAATATAATAATTCTTTTAAAACTCCTGAAGATATAGTGAAATACTTTGGTGCAATTCAAGCTCAGGATTATGCCGCTGCAAAATGGGCAGTTGGACAAAGATTAAGAAATTCATCAGATGATTTAATAGAAAAAGCATTTAATGAAGGTAAAATACTTCGTACTCATGCAATGCGTCCAACCTGGCATTTTATTTTACCTGAAGATATTCGCTGGATTTTAAAACTAACATCTCCCCGAGTTAAATCAGGAATGGCTTCAAGCGAAAAGAAGCTGGGATTAGATGAAACAATATTTAAGAAAAGTAATTCAATCATTACAAAAGTATTAAAAGGAAATAAACAGATTAACACGGCAAGAAATTGCTGTATATCTTAACGAAGCAAATTTAATTGATGAGAAATCTCAAAGACTTACTCATATTATGATGCATGCGGAACTTGACCAAGTTATTTGCAGCGGTCCAAAAAAAGGAAAACAATTTACTTATGCTTTGCTTGATGAAAGAGTTCCTCAAACTAAATCCTTAAAACATGATGAAGCTTTATGTGAACTTGCAAAGAGATTTTTTACAAGTCATGGCCCGGCAACAATAAAAGATTTTTCATGGTGGTCGGGATTAACAATAGCCGATTGCTAAAAAAGGAATTGAGTTAAATAAATCTTATTTAGACAAGTGAAACTATAAATGACAAAACTTATTTCTTTAAAGATGATTTAACTTATCAAAAGAAACTTTCTTCAAATATTTACCTGCTTCCAAATTATGATGAATATATTGTCGGCTATACCGACAGAAGTGAAATAATTGAATTATCTTTAGTTAAAAATTTGGACCAGCGCAACAATGTTTTGTTTAATAATACAATTATCATTGATGGAAAAGTTAAAGGAACCTGGAGGCGAACATTTCAAAAAAGATAAAGTGACTGTTGAAATAAATTTATTTGTTAAATTGAATTCAACACAAAATAAAAAATTAATTAATGCTGTAAAAAAGTTTGGCAAATTTTTAAACTTACCTGTTGAAATAATTGAAATGTGAAAATTTAGATTTCTAATTCAATTTATTCAAAATTTCAGCAATATAAAATTGATTTATTTTTATCATAATTCCCTTTATTTAATGGGTATATAGGCGCTTAAAATTTAATTCTGGTTGACAATTTATATTCTTGCATATTCAAATAATAAGTGCTAAGTTTGTCTTACTTTTTCGCCCTTTTAAGGGCGATTTTTATTTGTATGAATTTACCCGAAAAAAATATTGAGGAAATCTCAAAAAAAATCATAGAAGATAACGGATTTTTTTTAATTGATTTTGTTGTAAGGGGAAATACGAATAATAGAGTTTTTGAAATATTTATTGACGGTGAAAAAAATATTTCTGCCGACGACTGCGCAAAAGTAAGCAGGGAAGTAAATAAAGCTATTGAAGATAACCAATTAATCAGCTCTTCATACAGACTAGATGTTTCCTCTCCCGGTGTTGACAGGCCATTGATTTATTTGAAGCAATATCCATAAGCATATCGGTAGAAAATTTGAAGTGTCATATATTCAAAATGATTCAACAAAAAAAATTATAGGCATATTAAAAAGTATTGAAGCCGATAATTTATTTTTTGAAGTTAATAAACAAGATTTAATAATCAATTTTAATAACATAAAAAAAGCTAAAGTAATATTAAGTTTTTCTTAACGGAGGAATTTAGAAATGAACTTTGACATAGTTGAATCCTTTGCTCAAATGGTAAGGGAAAAAGGTATTGATAAAGATGTTCTGGGTGGAATAATCGAAGAGATATTTGGCCTGCTCGTAAGAAAAAAATACGGCGAAGAAGCTAAGTATGATGTAGTTGTAAATATGGATAAAGGTGATATTGAAATATTTTTAGAACGTGAAATTGTGGAAACGGTGGAAGATCCGAATCTTCAGGTAAGCCTTGAAGAAGTTAATAAAAAAGGAAATGATGAAGAACTTGAAGTTGGTGATGATTTTGTTGAAAAGCTTCCGTTAGTTTCCTTCGGAAGAAGATTGATTACTTTAGCAAAGCAAAGCTTAAATCAGAAAATTAGAGAAATTGAAAAAGATATTGTTTATAATGAATATAAAGAATTGCTTGGTGAAATAGTTGTCGGTGATATTTACCAGATAAGAAAAAGCGATATTCTTGTTAATCATAATAAAAATGAATTGCTTCTCCCTAGGAATGAGCAAATTCCTTACGAACGATATAAGAAAGGCGAAACAATTCGCGCTATAGTTAAAGAAGTAAAAAAAGGAAACAGCGGCCCTTTAATTATTATTTCAAGATCTGATAATACTTTCCTAAGAAGATTATTTGAAATTGAAATTCCGGAAATTTATGATGGTATAATTGATATAAAAGCAATTGCCCGCGAACCCGGTGAACGTGCAAAAGTTGCTGTCGAATCTCAAGATAAAAGAATTGATGCGGTAGGCGCATGCGTAGGAATGAAAGGCGTTCGTATTCATGCTATAGTAAGAGAATTGAATAACGAAAATATTGATGTTATTAATTATTCAGAAGAGCCGAATATTTTCATTCAAAAATCTCTTGCCCCGGCAAAGTTGAAAAAAATTGAACTTGATGAAGTTAATAGAAAAGCAGTTGTTACTGCTGACAGCGACCAGGTTTCTTTGATCGTTGGCAGAAATGGTGTTAATATTCGTCTTGCAATGAAATTAACAGGTTATGAGATTGAGATATTAAGAGAAGAAAAACCATTTGAAGAATATGAAGAAGATATTGAGCTTATTGATTTGAAAGATGAATTGGGCCAGGAGACTTATGAGTTATTAATTAACCATAGGTATGATACAGCAATAGAAGTATTGGCAGCCGGGCCGAAGAAGTTAAAAGAAATTGAAGGGTTTGATGATGAGAAGATTAATGAGATACTTGAAATAATTAAAGGACAATTTGAAGAAGAGGAATAGAGTTTTATATTAAGCAAAAAAGCATAAAGGCATTATGGCAGAAACGAAATCCAAAAAATTAAGAGTCTATAAGTTAGCTTCGGAAATTAATTTATCCGCAGAAAACCTAATAGAATTCCTGCGCAAAAAAGGACATGATGTAAAATCTCATATGTCTATGCTTACGGATGAAATGATTACTGATATTAACGATCATTTCAAGAAGGATATTGAGAAGGCTGAAAAGCATTATAAAAAAATTGCTGAATTCCAAAAAAAGCGTGACGAAAAAACCGATAAGGAGGAAAAATCAGCTAAAGTTGAAGAAGAAATTGAAAAGCCTTCAGGAGAAGTTGAAGAACAAAACGTAGAGACCGCTGAAACAACAGTTGAAAAACCTGAAGAAGTTGTTGAAGAAAAAGAAATCGCTGCTGAACAAACAGAAACAATTGAAGATAAAGCTGAAAGTAAAGAAGAAGTAATTGAACAGGCAGAAGCAGCAAAAGAAAAGGTAGAAGAGAAACAATTCAAAACGCCAAAAGAAACTGAGGCAGCTAAAAGAAAAGGTTTAACTGTTGTCGGCAAAATGGATTTAGGTGAGGATAAAAAACAAGAGACGGGTGAAGAAAAAACAAGAATTGTTCCTGCTACGGAAGCTCCTAAAAAGAAGAAAAAACCAAAGACAAGAAAGAAAGCGGAAGAATCAACAGAAGAAACACCTGTAGCAAAAAAGAAGAAACGTGTTAAAAAATTTGAAATAGATGAAAAGGATGTTAAAGCAGCTATTCGAAAAACTCTTTTAAGCATGGATGATACTGTTGCTTCGGGTAGGGCAAGTGTTAGAAAGAGAAAACGTAAAGAACGTGAGGCTGAAGAAGAAAAAAGACTTGAACAAAGAACTCTTGATCAAAACAAAATTATTGTAAATGAATTTATTGCTGTTAATGAATTAGCTAATTTAATGAATGTTCCTGTTGGTGATGTAATTTCAAAATGTATTGAGCTTGGATTAATGGTTTCTATAAATCAAAGACTTGATGTTGAAACTATTACTTTGGTTGCAGATGAGTTTGGATTTGAAGTAGAATTTCAGAAAGAATATACTTCCGAAATACTTGAAGATAAGACTGACGATCCCGAATCTTTATTGCCGCGTTCGCCTGTTGTAACAATAATGGGCCATGTTGACCACGGAAAAACATCTTTGCTCGATTATATTAGAAGCACAAATGTAGTTGCTGGAGAATCCGGTGGAATTACACAGCATATTGGTGCATATAAAGTTGACGTTGGCAATGGTAAATATATAACTTTTCTCGATACTCCCGGCCACGAAGCATTTACAGCGATGAGAGCCAGAGGTGCTCAGCTAACAGATATAGTAGTTTTAATTATTGCTGCTGATGATGCCGTAATGCCCCAAACAGTGGAAGCAATTAATCATGCTCAAGCCGCAGGTGTTCCAATTGTTATTGCAATTAATAAAGTTGATAAACCTGGAGCAAACACGGAGAAAATAAAACAGCAGCTTGCTGATCGGAATGTATTAGTTGAAGATTGGGGCGGTAAATATCAATGTGTTGAGGTTTCTGCCAAAACGGGATTGAATGTTGAAAACCTGCTTGGAAGTAATTTTATTGGAAGCAGAAATATTAGATTTGAAAGCTAATCCTGATAGAGAAGCCCGCGGTGTAGTTGTGGAATCCGAACTTGATAAAGGAAGAGGAATTACAGGAACGATTCTGGTTCAAAAAGGAACTTTAAAAATTGGTGATCCTTTTGTAGCCGGAATATATCAAGGTAAAGTTCGTGCAATGTTTGATGAAAGAGGCAATAAGCTTTCAGAAGCTCCGCCATCTTCCCCTGCTTTGGTTATAGGTTTTGAAGGTTCTCCACAAGCCGGTGATACTTTTGTTGTTGTTGAATCTGATAGGCAGGCAAGAGAAGTTGGACTTAAAAGGCAGCAATTGAAACGCGAACAGGATCAAAAACAAGTTCATCATATTACCCTGGATGAAATTGCAAAACAAATCAGCATTGGCGGAGTAAAAGAACTTCCGTTAATTGTTAAAGGCGACGTTGACGGTTCCGTTGAAGCACTTTCCGATTCGTTAATGAAATTATCAAATGATGAAGTAATTGTAAGAGTTATTCATAAAGGTGTCGGCGGAATATCTGAAAGTGACGTACTTTTAGCAGCTGCTTCTGATGCTATTATTATCGGCTTCCATGTTAGGCCGAATGTTAATGCCAGGAAATTAGCCGAGACTCAAAAAGTTGATATTAGACTATACGCTGTAATTTACGATGCAATAAATGAAGTTAAATCTGCCCTAGAAGGATTGCTTTCACCTGTTCTTTCCGAAGAAGTTACTGCAACAGTTGAAATTAGAGAAACATTTAAAGTTCCTAAGGTTGGAACTATTGCCGGCTGTTATGTACAAGATGGAAAAATTTCTCGTAACAGTAAGATAAGATTAATTCGTGAAGGCATCGTTATTCATGAAGGTGAAATTGCTTCTTTGAAAAGATTTAAAGATGATGTTAGAGAAGTTGATGCCGGTTATGAATGCGGATTAAATATTTCGAATTATAATGATTTAAAAGTCGGCGATGTAGTAGAAGCCTACAAGATCATAGAAACAAAGAAAAAGTTAGCTTAAGATAATTAATCAAATTGCGGTAAAGGTGTGTTTTTATGAGTCATAGAATTGATAAAGTTGAAAATTTGTTAAAAGAAGAAATTAGTTTAATCTTCTTATATAAATTACAAAATCCTTCTTTTGGATTTATTACTATAACTAATGTTAAAGTTTCGCCTGATTTAAAACTTGCCAAAGTTTATTTGTCTGTTTTCGAAAAAGAAAAGCGCGAAGAAGTTTTAGAAAAAGTAAATTCAAAAATGGGATTCATTCGGTCAGAGCTTGCCTCCAAGGATAAGAATAAAATTTACTCCTGAATTAAAATTCTTTTTAGATGATACGCTTGATTATGTTGAAAAAATTGAAGGCTTAATTAAGAAAATACATGAGAATGATAACAAAGGAAACGAATAATTCCCAAGATATTGATTTTAATTCCGGCGAAGTTATTTTTATTGACAAACCTTTAAAATGGACATCCTTTCAAATTGTTTATCAAATTAGGAAACATGCCGGTGTAAAAAAAGTTGGGCATGCAGGAACTCTTGATCCTCTTGCAACCGGGCTTCTAATTATTTGCACTGGTAAAAAGACTAAAGAAATTACCAGGTACCAGGAATTATTTAAGACTTATATAGGCACTATAACTCTTGGTAAAAAATCTTGTTCTATGGATAGTGAGACGGAGTTAATCGAAGTAGGAAACTTGGAAAATCTATCAGAAGAAAAAATTTTGAATATTAAAGAAAAATTTATTGGAAAGATAGCTCAAACTCCTCCTATGTATTCGGCAATTAAGCTGAATGGTAAAACACTTTATAAATTAGCGCGTAAGGGAAAAACTGTTCATAGAGAGCCAAGAGAAATTGAAATTAAAAGATTCGATATTAAAATAAATTTACCTGAAGTGGATTTTGAAATTGATTGCTCAAAGGGGACTTATATTCGTGTTATTGCCAATGACTTTGGAGAAATGCTGGGATGCGGTGGATATTTGAGTTCTCTAAGAAGAACAGCTATAGGAGAATACACTGTAAATTCAGCTTTAAAAATTGAAGAATTTGTTGAAAAATTTTCTGTAACTAATAGTATTATAAACAATTAAACGTATTTTAAATTGAAAATTCCCTCTACAGTTTTGATTTCATTTTAAGGATGTAAAATCTTATATTTACAAGCTATTGTAAATAGATAATTTAAATATGCGAATATTTGACAGTATATCCGACGTTACAAAAGATAAAAATACAACTTTAACGTTAGGCACTTTTGACGGTGTACATGTTGGCCATAGAAAAATTATTGAAAAGCTAAATGAAAAAGCACAGGCTCATAAAGGTAGAAATTTTTTAATAACCTTTTCGCCTCATCCCAGAAGTGTAATTACAAATAACTTCGATAATATTTTATTAAGCTCATTAGCCGAAAAAATTGTTCTTTTTGAAGAATTAGGGATTCAAAATCTTTTAGTTATTAATTTCACCAAAGAATTTTCTCAATTAAAGCCTGAATCTTTTATAAAAGAATTTATAGTTGAAAAAATCGGATTGAAAGAAATTGTAATAGGCCACGATCATCATTTTGGTAAGGGTAGAGGCGGTGATGAATCAACCTTAAGAGAGCTAGGAAAAGAATATGGTTTTGAGGTAACTCCCGTTGATGCTGTTGATGTTAACGGCGAAACTGTTAGCAGCTCGAAAATTAGAAATGCCCTTGCAGATGGAAATGTAAGTATAGCTAAAGATTTTTTAAACAGATTTTATTCGTTTCAGGGAAAAGTTATCGAAGGCGATAAGCGTGGGCGAGAATTGGGTTTTCCTACAGCTAATATTGAGCTTGACGAAAAGCTAAAAATGCTTCCGGCACTTGGAATTTATTTCGTTGAAACTTCTGTGGGAAACAAGAAATATTTTGGATTATTAAGTATTGGTAAGCGCCCGACATTTTATAACTCAGGCGAAATTATTCCTGAAGTTTATATTTATGATTTTTCAGATGACGTTTACGGTGAGCAAG
>CAVZSD010000058.1:0-9633 GCA_963777615.1 uncultured Bacteroidota bacterium
CAGAACCCGGAACCGTTAGCAAGATACAAATCAAACATCAGCGATGACTTTCAAAGAATAATAGACAAAGCATTAATAGAAACCGGAAACAAGGTATCAGAGTGTTAATGAAATTATATCAGATATAAAAAGAATTGAGAGGGATGGAGAATCAAAAAAGAAGATTAACAGAATAAGCAAAAAAGTAATTACCTACTTAGCAACTCTAACCTTAATAGTCGTTTCATCATTAGCAGTATTATATTTTTTCGACAACAAAAAAAAAATAATTAAACCACCCATACATACACAATTAACATTTAAAGGTAACATTTATTTTGGCGATGATGGTATTCTACATGATTTATCTAAAATCTCACCTGATGGTCAATTTACAGCTTTTGTATTGTATAATGATTCTACAAAGATTGTTTATGTAAAGGACAATTATGGTGGAAAACCAATTGATATTATTCATGCTGATTATATTACTTGCTTAAGATGGTCCCCAAACAGTAAAGAAATTTATTTATCTGCCATTTTAGATTCCCAACATATAGGATATATTTTGCCAAGGCTTGGTGGAAAACCCAAAAAGATTGACCTTGCAGGAATTGTATGCTGGTCGCCAGATGGGAATTTTTTAGCCGGCATTTCACTGTCGCAAAAGACAATTAGAATTTTCAATTCGAACACTAATGAACTATTAAGAACAATAACATTAACCGGAGATTATAATTGGTTTAGAGACGTAGACTGGACTTTAAACAAAGATAGAATTGTTTGCCTGACCTATAGATATCAATCTGGGAGTTATATTTTATGGACAATTAAATCTGATGGGACGCAACAAAAGAAAATATTGGAAAGTAAAAGTGAAATTTATTCACCAAGATGGTCTGCCAATGGAAAATATGTCTATTATCTTCAAGGAAAGAGAAGTAACGAAACTAGAGATTTAATGAAAATTGGTTTTACTTCAGATTCTGAGAAATTAAATATTGCTCCAGAAATTGTTCAGTCTGGTTTATTAGCATTTGGATTTTCTATTACTAAAAGTAATGAAGAACTACTGTATTCTAAATATTTTCATTATTCCAATTTTTGGAAGTTAACGATTGATAAAAATAAAAAGTCTTTCAACTCTGAAAAAATATCAAATGGTACTTCATTTTATGATTTTATGTCAATTTCCCCAAATGGCAAGAAATTAATTTTTGTTGACCATGGAAATATATTTATTAAATCAACTAATCAAGAAGCAAGCGAACAACTAACATTCTTGAATTCATATTGTTACAGTCCGAGTTGGAGTCCTGATGGAATGCAAATTGCTTTTTTTTCAGATTCACAAGTAAAAATAATGTCTACTAAAGGTGACATTCTTAAGACATTTAAAGAAACTGAATTTGGAGATAACCTGTTTTGGGATACAGATTCAACTATCTTAATTCAAAAAACAGGTAATCAAAATTTTTTTATTCTTAATGTTAAAGATGGTAAAAAATTCACTTTACTTGCTGATGAAAGCAATGGTTATGTATTCAATCCAAGATATTCAAACAAAAGAGATAGACTGGCAATATATTGGAATAGAGATAACCTAGGTTTGTGGCTTATATCAATGACTGAACCTCAACAAAAGCTTTTAAAGAAAGGAGTCATTTTTCCATTAAGATGGACTCAAGATGATAAGTATATCTATGCATGTGAATTACTACCTTTAATGTCTTTCTATTCAAATAATATTCAAATAATATCAACAACTGATGGCACAGAAAAAACATCTATTAAGTTACCTTTTAAAAATATTTATGATATTGATATTACTCCGGATGGGAAAGACGTCATTTGCAATATCGAGGATAATAATTCCGATGTTTGGATGATAGAAAATTTTGATCTGGATGTGGAATAAATGAAATCAGTTGATAAATATGAAAAGAAGATTCAGCAGCTTGAAAGCCAATTAAGCGGCTTTCAGATGGCTGTTTCCGAATTAAAGGTTTTAAATGAAATTGCAGTTGCTGCCGGTCGATCTGTTAATTTGGATCAAACACTTCAATTAATTTTAAATAAAACTGTTAGCACTATTAACTCAGAGCATGGTGCTATTTTGTTAGTTTCAGAAAGTCAAGAAATTTTAAATACCATAATTAAACAGGACAATAAAAGTAGGATAAAATCCAGCTATCATATTGGGGGGCATATTACAGGCTGGGTTTTACTAAATAAAAAATCTTTGATAATTAAAGATTTAAAAAAGACAACATTTAAAACAACAGATGAAGAAAGAGAAAATATTAAAAGTTTAATTTGTTCACCGATCTGGTTTGAAGGGAAAATTATTGGTGTTCTTCAAATGATAAACAAAAAATCAACTAAATCTAATCTTAATTCCTTTACCGATAATGATCTCACGCTTCTTTCTATTATTTCCGTTCAAGCGGGACAATTAATAAAAAATTCTGAGCTGCAGCAATTGACTTACGAGAAGCAGAAAGAGTCTGAAAAGTTACAAGAGCTTGATAGAATAAAAACAAACTTTTTTAATAATCTCTCTCACGAATTCAGAACACCGCTTACGCTAATACTTGGGCCATTAGAAAAAATAATGGAGCAAAAAAATTATAGCGAAGATCAACTAAAATTAATTTATAAAAACGCTAATAGATTATTAAAATTAATTAACCAGCTTCTCGACTTTTCTTCAATTGATGCACATGGGATGAAATTAAATCTTGAGGCAACAGATTTTATTACTTTCATAAAAGGGATAACAGCTTCATTTCAACCTTTAGCAGAAATAAAAAATATTACAATGGTTTTTGATTCACAGCTTGAAACGCTTGATACAATATTCGATAAAGACAAGATGGAAAAGATAATAAGCAATCTTCTTATAAACGCAATTAAATTTACTGGTAATACAGACGAACCATCAAATGATTCTAAAATTAAAATTTCGGTAGAAAACGAATTAAATGAAATAAAAGATTATAAGACCTTTCAGATTATAATTGAAGATAGCGGGATTGGAATTTCAGCGGATAAAATTAAAAATATTTTTAATCGGTTTTTTACGGAAGGCAAAAATTTTGTTAATGAAGTTTCTACAGGTACTGGTATTGGGCTTTCATTAGTAAAAGAGTTGGTTGAACTTCATCAAGGCTCTATTTCAGTTGAAAGCATTCCGACGGTAGGAACAAAATTTAAATTAGAATTTCCAATGCGAAGAAATATTTTATAGAAATTTAGGATTGGAAATTGATTCAAATAAAAATTCTATCGTAGAGGGTATAATAAACGAAAATAAACAAGATGAAATAGAGAGTAAATCTTTTGTAAATGAGGAAAATCCATTAATTCTAATAGTTGATGATAACGAAGAGATTCGAAAATTCATTAAAGAAAATATTGGCAGCGAATCAAGAATTTTAGAATCAAATAATGGCAAAGATGCATTTGAACAAGCTATTAAAAATATTCCCGATCTTGTACTTAGTGATGTTTTAATGAATGAAATGAGTGGAACTGAATTATGTGAGAAATTAAAAACTGATGAAAGAACCAGTCATATTCCCGTGGTTCTTTTAACTTCACAAGCGGCAACTGAATTTAAAGTTAAAGGGATTGAAACAGGTGCAGATGACTATATAACTAAACCTTTCAGCATTGCGGAAATGACTGCACGAGTTAATAACTTAATTACGCAGAGAAAAAAATTAAGGAAAAAATATAAAAGAGAAATTATTTTTGATAGTACTGACATTGCAGTTAATTCATTTGATGAAAAATTCTTAAATAAAGCTTTCCAAATTATTGATGCACATATCTCAGACAGTGATTTCAGCGTTGAAAAATTTGCTGAAGAAATAGGATTAAGCAGAATGCAGCTTCACCGAAAATTACATGCACTTACCGATCAATCAGCAAATGAAGTAATACGAACTTACAGGTTAAAGAGAGCTTCAAAATTATTGATAAAAAAGGCCGGCAATATTTCAGAAGTGGGTTATGATGTAGGCTTTAACAATCCTTCATATTTTGCATCTTCATTTAAAAATCTTTTCGGCTGCACGCCTTCGGAATATCTGCAAAATTTAAATTCGATAGAGGAAACTTAACAAATGTTTGAAGCACTCTAATATCAATTCTCTTATGCCATTCAAATTTTAATCACTTGAACATAAACATACCCTTGAACTTATCGCGATGTTACATTCTTGATAGATAATGTTACAAAATTAGTAGATAATTTATCTTTATAAATAGATTTTAGTAAAGAAAATTAAACGGTCAAGAAATTAACTTTTCATAAAAGGAGGCACTATCATGGTTAGTAAAGTTTATTTTAATGCAATGTTCATTCTTTTGCTGCTTTGCACCACACTATACTCTCAAATTCAAAAATCCTCTTCAGATGAAGAAGCAATAAAACAAGTAATAATAAATGAAACAAATAATTGGTTTAATAGAGATTATGAGAATTGGGAAAAAAATTGGGTTCATGCAAAATATACTTTTAGTATGTTTTCTGGTTATGGGGATTCTGCTTTATATAGGGAAAAATTGGGATGGGACTCTGTAAAAGCTGACGCTAAACATTATTTTGACAAGTACAAGGAACCATTTGATATCGATGTCAGCTGGTCTGATTGGAATTTTCGAATATTTAATGATTGTGCATGGGCCAATTATATTCAAACCAACATTATTGAAGAGAATCCATATAGGAATAGAGAGGTCAGATTTTTAGAAAAAAATAATGGCGAGTGGAAAATTGTTTATTTAGCCAGCGTTAATTTATTCACCTATAATTTTAATAATATGTTTTCGTCCATTCTTGAATACAACATTAATGATGTGGGGTATAAACTGCTGAATGAAAAGAAGTTCAAAGATGCGATTGATATCTTTAAAAAGAATGTAGAATTATATCCTAAATCTTCAAATGCTTATGACAGCCTTGGGGAAGCATATATGGTGAATGGCGATAAAGAATTGGCAGTAGAAAATTATAAAAAATCATTGGAGCTTGATCCTAAAAATGAAAATGCTAAGTCAATGCTTTCTAAACTAGCAGAAAATTAAAAAAGGGGAGCAATAGCAATGCTACGCTTCCCGGTGGGGCCTGCACTATGTTGATAGCCATAGTAGTCGGCCCCATCTTATTTGTTATTTATTCCAATCTCAAAAACTGCTTTCTAATATCAAAATTATTTTGTAATATAGACAAACGGCTAATCCTTCCTTCCCGTTTAATTTCTATTATATAATTGCTACAAAATAGATTCCAAAAATGGGTGAATTAATCGGTAAAACCATTTCTCATTACACAATACTTCAGCAAATTGGAAGTGGTGGTATGGGCGTATTGTATCTTGCAGAAGATACACAGATAAATCGTAAAGCAGTTCTAAAATTCCTACCGGAAAATTTAAATAATGATAACGAAATTAACTTGAGATTTAAAAGAGAAGCTCAAGCAGCCGGTTCATTGAGCCATCCGAATATAGTAACCATTTATGATGTGGGAGTTCATGAAGACAAAACATTTATCGCCATGGAATATGTTGAGGGGAAAACTTTAAGAGAAATAATTGACGATGATGAACTAACAATTGAACAAATAAAAGATGTCTCAATACAAATATGTGAAGGACTGCATGAAGCACACAGTAAAGGAATAACTCACAGAGATATAAAACCGGAAAACATACTGATAGATGGAAATGGAAAAGTAAAAATAGTAGACTTTGGATTGGCAAAAACAACAAATGCAACCAAGGAGTTAACTAAAAAAAGTTCAACATTGGGTACAATAAAATATATGTCCCCCGAACAGATAAGAAATCAGAAAGTAGATCAACGGACGGATATTTGGTCATTCGGAGTGATATTATATGAAATGATAACCGGGAGATATCCATTCAAGGGAGAGCATGATGCAAGTTTGTTTTACTCAATAATAAATCAAACACCGGAACCACTTGCAAGGTTTAAATCAAACATCAGTGAAAGCTTTCAGAGAATAATAGATAAAGCATTAAATAAAGAACCCAAGACAAGATACCAGCATATTGATGATGTGCTTTCGGATTTTAGAAGAGTTGAGAAAGAAGGTGAACCTTCAAAAAAAACCGGAATAAAATATAAAAGAATAATCACTTATATAATTTCATTACTTTTTGTAATCAGTATTCTGTTTGAAATAAACTATTTTCTAAATAATAAATCTAGAATATTTACTCCGCCAAAGCATACTCAATTAACATTTAATGGTCATGTTAAAATCGACTATTTTGGTGATTTAACTCAAATTTCGCCCGATGGTAAATATACAGCTTATGTAGTGGATAAAGGTAATGAACAAACTATCTATGTAAGAGAGAATTTAAGTGAACGATCTTATCAAATTTATGATGTTAAACAAATTATGTGTCTGAGGTGGGCACCAAATAGTAATGAAATATTTTTTAGCGCTTCAATTTTAGACTCAAATAAAACATTACTTAAAATTCCCAGAAATTTTTCCTGCTTTATTATTTCCAAATTCGGAGGGAAAGTAGAACCACTTCATGACTGGATGAATTATGGTTGTTGGTCTCCAGACGGGAGTTCATTGGCATTAATTTATATGGCTCAAGATTCAATTAGAATAATTAATCGAAGGATTCAGGAGCGCGAGAAAACTATAAAATTGAATGGAGATTACACTAAATTTTTAGATATAGATTGGGCTCTTATAGGAAATAGATTTGTTTGTCTTACCTTTAATGATAAAGATAAAAAAAATGTTTTGTGGAATATAAAAACCGATGGTACGGATCAAAAAAAATTAATTGAAACCGAGAATGAAATTTATTCTCCACGTTGGTCTCCCGATGGCAAAAATGTTTACTATCTTCAGAAAAATAATGAGTCAAGGGATTTAATGAAAATTAGAATTTCAGATGAAATTTCAGAAGATAATCCGAAAGTTATTTATAGTGGATTAGAAGCATACGGTATTTCGCTTACCGGAAATAATAAAAAACTTGCATATACAAAATATTTTGGATTTTCAAATGTTTGGAAATTATCATTTGATAAAGGAAAAAAATCTCATCAACAAATAAACTTAACTGACGGTACAAATTCATTTGGCGAATTAATTATTTCGCCGGATAATAAAAAAATAGCATTTGTTGAAAAAGGAAAGATTTTTGTGAAATCAATAAATAGAGGGGAAACAAAACAAATATCTTCGGGAGATTTTGAATGCAGCAGCCCAAGCTGGAGTCCTGATGGAAAAGATATAGCTTTTTTTTCAGGCCCAAATATAATTATAGCTGATATTCATGAAGGAATTGTTCAAAGAAAGATTAAAAATCTAGAGTTTGGAAGCAGTTTATATTGGAGTACGGATTCTATTCTCATATATAGTACACTGTTAGACCATAATTTATATTTTTATAATATGTACACAAATAATAAGAAACTTTTATTAAAAAATGATAAAAATACTGGTTGGATATTTCGACCGCGTTCTTCTCCTAAAAAAGAAGAAATAGCAGTTTATTGGAATAGATTAGGAGATGAAACCTTAGATGGTTTATGGATTATATCAAACGACGATGCTGTGCAAAATCATTTATTCTGGCAAAACATTTGGCCTTTGAAATGGACTGAAGATGGTAAATACATTTATGCAATTAATTTTGACAAAGTTCCAAGTGAAATTCTAAAATTATCTTCCAAGGACGGTTCAATTAAAGAACAAATAAAAATTCCATTCGACGATGTATGGGATGCCGATATTTCTTCCGATGGTAAAATATTTATTTGTAATGTTGGTGAAGAAAACTCCGATGTATGGATGATAGAAAATTTTGATCCGGATGTAGAATAAAAAGCTAAATCTCAAAGTTTAAAAATCAAAATCATACTAGAACTTACTCTTAAATCTTCCCGATGTTACATTTCTAATATCAAAAGTTACAATTGAGGTAGAGAGTCACTGACTTAATTAAGATTTTCATTTTAACAAAATCACTAAACAATTAAACGGAGGTTAAGATGAAGAATTTATTGTTGGTATCATTTCTAATAGGGGCAATTATTATTGCAGGTTGTCAAAAGGAAAATCTTGTTAGTCCCAATCCAGATGCAGAAGTTACTTCCCTTCAAAAAAATAATCCTGATCCTCGTGTACAATCGTTTTCTGAATCATTCCAATTATCTGGTTCTTTTTCAAGCAATTTTAGTACTACTGTTTTGGAAATATCCGGTACTGATTTATTAAATGAGATTAACCCATTGAAGATATTTTCCAGCTCAAAAATAAATATAACCACCAAAGCTCAAACTGGATCATTAGTTATTACAAGTTCTAAGGGTGATAAAATTTCCGGTTTAATAACAGGTACAGTACAAGTGAGCGGCAATGATATTTATTTCTCAGGAACTTATAGTCTAAATTCAGGAACGGGAAATTATAAAGGAACTACTGGTAATGGAAATTATTCAGGTAAATTCAATAAAAATTTATCGACAGGTACTTTAAAACTTAATGGAGTTTTTTATCTGCCAGGAATAATACAAATTGATAGATATTCTGAATAACTCCTTTATGGACATACCATAAATGATTTAGAAAAGGATTAAAGGGGAGCAATAGCAATGCTACGCTTCCCGGTGGGGCCTGCACTATGTTGATAGCCATAGTAGTCGGCCCCATCTTATTTGTTATTTATTCCAATCTCAAAAACTGCTTTCTAATATCAAAATTATTTTGTAATATAGACAAACGGCTAATCCTTCCTTCCCGTTTAATTTCTATTATATAATTGCTACAAAATAGATTCCAAAAATGGGTGAATTAATCGGTAAAACCATTTCTCATTACACAATACTTCAGCAAATTGGAAGTGGTGGTATGGGCGTATTGTATCTTGCAGAAGATACACAGATAAATCGTAAAGCAGTTCTAAAATTCCTACCGGAAAATTTAAATAATGATAACGAAATAAATTTAAGATTTAAGAGAGAAGCTCAAGCAGCCGGTTCATTAAGCCATCCGAATATTGTAACCATCTATGATGTGGGAGTACATGATAGATAAAACATTTATTGCAATGGAGTATGTCGAGGGGAAAACTTTAAGAGAAATAATTGACGATGATGAACTAACAATTGAACAAATAAAAGATATCTCAATACAAATATGTGAAGGGCTTCATGAAGCGCACAGTAAAGGAATAACTCACAGAGATATAAAACCGGAGAATATACTGATTGATGGAACTGGAAAAGTGAAAATAGTAGACTTTGGTTTGGCAAAAATAAAAAATGCAAGCAAGGAGATAACAAAAGAAGGAGCAACATTAGGTACAATAAAATATATGTCCCCAGAACAAATAAGAAATCAAAAAGTAGATCATCGTTCGGATATTTGGTCATTCGGAGTGATATTATATGAAATGATAACCGGAAGATATCCATTTAAGGGAGAGCATGATGCAAGTTTGTTTTACTCAATAATAAATCAGAACACCGGAACCGTTTGCAAGATTCAAATCAAACATCAGTGAGAGCTTTCAAAGAATAATAGATAAAGCATTAAATAAAGAACCTGAGACAAGATACCAGAGTGTTAATGAAATTATATCA
>CAVZSD010000059.1:0-3171 GCA_963777615.1 uncultured Bacteroidota bacterium
TACATATTTATTAATCATTGATGCCTGAGTAAAATTTATTGAAGAGAAAACGAAAAAGATGAGAATTTATTTTTGTTCAATGTTAGTTAAATTAATGAATATTCTCAAGCTATTAACTAAAATTGTTCAATTAAACTTTAAAAAAATTAAAATAGGAACTAAAGGATTATATTGAAATTGTCATGCAATACAAGTAGTAAGAATTTATGAAAATCTGCGTTACAATTTATTTCTCTAAAATTAGAGATGGCAGGAATAAAAAAAAGATTAGCTCAACGTAAGATAATTTCACTTTTAATTTAAATAGCATTCTGTAACACCGGCTTTGTAAATTTTGTTGTTCTTACTATTCTTTCAACTGACCTGGCCGCAAACTCAACTTCTTCTAATGTATTATATAAATAAAAACTTAATCGGCAGCTTGCAGGAGGATCTAAATTTAAATCCCTGTGTGCAAGTGTTGCACAATGGCAGCCAGCTCTTGACTCCACTCCTACTTTGTTTAGCTCTTCAGCGATATTCATTGGATTCCAACCATAAACATTGAATGCTATAAGTCCAGTTCTTCTTTCAACGTTTTTTGGGCCATAAATAGTTATGCCGTCAATTTTACTTAGAATGTCCAACGCTTTTTGTGTAAGAATTTTTAAATGATTGGTAATCCTATCCATTGCCAGCTTAACTGTATGACTATTGATTTGTATAGCGCTTTGGAAATAGATATGTCGATCGGGATTTAATGAAAGATCAAGAATTAATCTTAAAGCTTGAGCTGAAATTATTGCTCCTAGAATATTTGGTGTTCCTGCAGAATATTTCCAGGGCAAAATATTATAATCAACAAGTTCAGGTGAAACCTTCCCTTCTGCTATCATATCTCCGCCATATAAAAAGGGCAGGCTTGATTGCAGTAAATGTTTTTTGGCACAAAGAACACCAATACCGAATGGCGCCAGTATTTTGTGAAATGAAAAAGTAAGATAATCAACATCTAAATACTGAAAATCAACATACGCGGACGGAACAAGCTGGGCTCCATCAACTAACATGAGTGACCGACATTCGCCGTTTGGCTGCAAATATCCGCTTCTGTCAGCAATTTTTTTAATAATAGAAATCGGATTTTTAGTTCCAAAAAAATTCGAAGCCCCGGTGCAGCAAACTAACTTTGTTTTTGAATCAACTAAATTTGCTAAGTGCCTTAAATCTATTCTCCTGTATCTGAATCAAATCTAACTAGCACGGCATTCTACGTGGATATTAAATTTGGGAAGTATCTCTTTACACAATGCATACCACGGGACATAGTTTGAGTTATGTTCCATCATTGTTGTGACCACATTGTCGCCATCCCGGAACTCGGTAAGCATCGAATACATTACAGAATTTATTGCTTCAGTAGCATTCCGATATAAAACAATATTTTCACGGCCCGGTGCATTAATAAATTGTGCAATTGTATCATACGATTCTTCAAATAATTTTGTAGTTTGTTGGGAAGCGTCAGATTGGCCGCGGTGAACATTCTCATAATTTTTTGCAAGCTCATAGTAAAGATTTAAAAGCTCTCGCGGAGGCTGTGTACTTGCCGCATTATTTGTTACGGTTCGGCTTCCTTCCGGGAAAAGAAAATGCTGACGAATAGAATTAACATCAAGTGTATTAGAACTCTTCCAAAATTTCATTTCAATCTCCAATTTTTCTTTTGTTATAGGTATCTATTTAAATTATTTAAGAAGTACTAATTTTTTTGTTTGCGTAAATGAACCGTTTTTTAATTGATAGAAGTAAACTCCGCTTGGTAGAGGGTGAATAATTATTCACCCCTGCATTTGTTGTAAATTCAACTTCATAGGTCCCAGGTTGTTGTTTTTCGTTAACGAGAGTTGCGACTTCTCTTTCCAAGAATGTCATATATTTTTAAAGTAACAAATCCACCAGCTTCGCTTTCCCCCTTTAATAAAGGGGCATTAAGTGGGATTCGATATTTAATTTTTGTGGTTGGGTTAAATGGGTTTGGATAGTTTTGACTTAAATAATAATTTTCGATTTTTCCTTCTTCTTCCTCAACGTGTACCATTGATCCCATAGGAATGATTTCTTCAACTCTATCTACAGCCTTGCTTGTTGTGTCCATACCACCAATCGTAAGAAAATGTCCTTTATAAATTACATCCGCCACCCAAACTCTTTTGCTGCTTAATTCAAATTGGTTAATTGTCCAAGAATCGTTATCAGTATCATAAACAAGTAATTTTTTATATTGCATACTTGGACTGCCTTGCTTACTTCCTGCAGCACAATAAATTTTATTGTTAAGAGTCTGCATTGCACAAGCTGAGATTTGGTATGGAGTATTATTAAGCCTAGTCCACTTATCTTCTGAAGGATTATATTTATAAAAGGAACTATCGTACCAGCCAACAATATAAATTTCATCATTGTAAACTACGGAGCTTAAAGGATGAGCTACCTGCGAATTAGATGATTTTTCTGACCATTCATCATTTGAAATTTCATAATCAATAACGTCGCCGTTGGTTTTTATTAAATAAATTCTGCCGTACAAATATTCAGTGGTAAATCCATATGGCTGTGAATTAAAATCAATTTTAAGATTAGTCCAAGTTTTATTATTATAATCATATTTTCTCATTGCTGATGCACCTAAAGGCCAGCCGCCAAGAAGGTATATAAAATTGCCATCTGTAATTGATTCTATTCCCCAAACATTATCATCTGGAATCGAGTCATAATAATTCCAATTAACGCCATCAAACTTATAGACACTTGAATAACGAGCTTTGCCTGCCCAATCTGTTGCGCCTCCGAAATAAAATACAGAGCCCCCAACAACTTCTGCTGTGCCGGAGCAGCTTGGAACAGGAAGACTTGGGAAATCTTGAGCTTGAATTACGTTAAATAAGATTATTATACATGTTATTATTTTCATTTCTAACCTTACAATTCTAATTATCTGAGTAGAATCATTTTTTTTGTTTGATTAAATGAACCACTTTTTATTTGATAGAAGTAAACACCGCTTGAAAGAGTACTTCCATTAAATGTTACTTCGTATGTGCCGGGCTGTTTTTTTTCATTTACTAACGTTGCAACTTCACTCCCGAGGATGTCATAAATTTTTAATGTTACGGCCTCACCCCTGCCCCC
>CAVZSD010000060.1:0-52008 GCA_963777615.1 uncultured Bacteroidota bacterium
GCACCCACGTGCTCGTCCAGGAAGGAGAAAAGGGCACCGAGCTCCTTGTCCAGGCGAACGAGGTTGTCGAGCTGCTCCTGGCTATAGGGTCCGAAGGCGTGCCCGACGTAGTCGGTGGAGGAGAATGAGAGACCGAGGTAGTCGACGTGTCCGCGCTGACCAAGCTCGAGGGCGTTCACGGCCGCCTTGGCCAGCGCAGCCACGGCCCGGTCGGACGAAGGTGTTCCGGATAGCCAGTCGTACCGCTGTGCCTGGGTCGTGTCCCCCTCCTGTGCGGCAGAGTGGGGGAAGGTGCTGAACCCGCCATTCTCGTAGGTCGCGGAATCGTCTCGGGCCAGGCGCCGCTCGCCGGCCGGAACCTCCTCCACCCACGTGGAGTCGGCCCACAGGCGGGGCATCTCGTCGCGACGCCCCGGTTCCGGTGGCGGCAAGGCGATAGACGCGGATCGGCGCGGAAACGTTCTTGACCTGGTGTTCGACCCGATATCCTTGAAATCCGCTGTGACGCGATTGCGGACCTGATTGAAGACGTCGCCGCGGACGCAAATGCCGCCCGGTGCCGCCAGGGTTTCCAGGCGCGCGGCGACGTTGACGCCTTCGCCGTGGATATCGCGTGCCATCGTCGATGATGTCGCCGAGGTTGACGCCCATGCGGAATTTCAAGCTGCTCATTAGCCAGGCTTGACTGCATCGCCAAGGCGCATTTGACGGCGTCCTGGACCGTCGGGAATTCCGCGAGAAAGCCGTCGCCGGTGTAGAAACAAAATAAATTCGAAATGAAATACTGGATTAACACAATTTCAAAAGATCATGTAATGCGAGGAGTTGAAGGTGGTTTTACGCAAGCTAATCACGGCAGTCCATATTACTTAAAAAGAATGGGGAAAGGGGATTATATTATTTTCTATTCCCCAAAAACAAGTTATGAAAATGGGAAACCGCTTCAGACTTTTACGGCTGTTGGTAAGTGTATGGATGAAAAACCATATCAAGCAGAAATGTCACTGATTTTCATCCCTGGCGGAGAGATATTAAATTTTTAAAGTGTGAAGAAGCATCAATTAAAAACTTAATTATTGATTTAAGTTTTATAAAAGATAAACTAAAATGGGGCTTCCCTTTCAGAAGAGGAATGTTTGAAATACCCGAAAATGATTTTAAAATAATTGCGAATGCTATGGGAGTTAAATCATAAGTTTAAACTCATTTAAACCTTAATAAGAATATACCTTTCAAAGATAATCTTATTTATGATTTAATAATTTCCCCCATCGTATTTTGTTGAATATCGAATTCATTAAATACTATCAGGTATTTTCATTGTTCATAGGCAATATAAAAAAACCTTCCAGTGTTATTAGCCCCGGAAGGTTTTATCATTCTCAGTTAAATTTATATTTAGAAATCTTTTATCTTTCCATCCTTATTTCATTAAGATCATCTTTTTAGTGCTGGTAAATTTTCCGGTAGTTAATCTATAAATATATATTCCGCTTGATAATTCGCTTGCATTAAAATTAACTTCATGATTACCGGCTGACATTTGTGCATTTACCAGTTCAGAAACTTTTTGTCCAATTGTATTATAAACATCCAATACAACTTTTGAATCCATAGGCAATGAAAATTTAATTGCTGTAGAGGGGTTAAATGGATTCGGATAATTTTGTCCTAAGCTAAATTCCATTGGTTTCATTAACGAAACCTCTACAACTTTGGAGTATTCATAATTACCGGTATTATCAATTTGTTTTAAGCGGTAAGAATAACTACCATTTGTTATTGTATTATCTATATAAGAATATTGCTTAACAGAATTAGAATTTCCATGCCCATTAACAAAACCAACCTTTTCCCAATTTACTGATGATTGATTACCATTGACTGATGACCTTTCAACTTCGAATCCATAGTTGTTCACTTCCGTTGCTGTTTGCCAGTTTAGTTTTACATTACTTTGGGAAATAGATACTACAAAGCTTGCAAGTTCTACAGGCAAAGGTGTCCCGCTTGGATTTTGCCAATCTAAATACGGAAAGCCATTATTTATACCTGAATTTATATTCCAAATTGAAGAACTCCATCCTGCGTTAATAAAGTTACTGTTATCCTGCATTTCAGCAGTTGTAAGAGGAGTTGCTGCAATATTGCTTGTTTGAAGAGAAGTTGTAGAGTTAAAGAAATTATGTTGATTAGTTGCTCCCGTAGAGCCATAAAATCCTTTATCAGTAGGAGATACTCATCGATGTAAGTTACACTGCCGGTACTATAGCAATAGGAAGGTACGCCTCCCAAACCGCAGAACCCGCCTAATATATGTACTTGCTGACCCACTAACCCGGCTAACGTTACCTGTACAATAACAATTAATTATTCCAGAACCACTAAAACCAGCAAACCCTCCACATTGATCATTTACATTTGTTACGAAACCAGTACAATAACATTCACTAACATTTCCATTTGAAACTTGTCCAACAAGTCCGCCGCCTCTAATTAGGGTGCCTGCTCCATCAACGTTTACAGAGCTGTAGCATTTTGTAACAATGTTTGTCCCGCTTCCAATTTTTAGTTCTCCCACTAAACCGCCAGCTCTATAATAACCCGCACTAAGCGCGCCGCTGGTATAACAACTTGTAATCGTTGCACTATTTAAAATCACTCCAGCCAACACACCAATATACATAATAGAACCCTGTGCCATTACGTTTGCATTTGTAACACCAAGATTTTCAATAGTCCCTCCATCAACATAACCGAAAAGTCCCAAATATTGGGTTCCTCTATTAATTGTAAGTCCATCTATAGTTTTATTATTCCCGTCATAAATACCTTGGAAACCTGTAGTGGAATTACCGATTGGCGACCAGCCTGCGCCGCTAAACCATGTTGAAGTTTCGGAAGCATCAATATCAGCAGTCTGGATAAAATATTTCCCTGCAACCCATTCAGACGAATTTTCACATCAATATAAATTACCAATTGACGAAATTAAATAGGATTTCCTGAAGTTCCGGAACCCCCACAGAAGGGTACGGAATGCCCATTTGTCCATGTAGCCCCGTATATTGTTAGATCATTACCGTTACCGGTTGCATCATGCAATGTGGAACCGCTTCCTTCGTTCATTTTATAATATGCGACAAGACCGGGTTCACTGCCTGTTAATTCAGTGTTCATATTATCTTGTATATCTGTTCCGTTTCTTGCATAGCTCCAAATACGAACTTCATCCAAAGTTACTTGGGAATATTTATCGGAATCGGTGATTCTCCTTGCCAAAGTGAGCGGAAGTCCACTGATTGGAGATGGGGCACCGCTCGTATAATATTGTTTGCTACCAATTCTCCATCAAAATATAATACTGCCAATGCAACCGCAGTATTATATGTCCCGCAAATGATGGATGTACATTACTCCAATCTACATCAGCCTGTGGTTCAGTACCGCTTCTCCCGTTAAAATTCATTTTATAATTATCTGCATCTATTGATGTCATCTGGTAATTCGGCTCCCCATCCGTTACCATATTCAACTAATAATCTTTCAGATGAATAGTTAACTTCTTGCGGGCATCTTTACCCATAATTCAATAGTAAAGCTACCGTACATTTCAAGTCCGCTTGTGCTGCCAAGAGATGCGTAATCATTCACTCCGTCGAACGTGAGGGCATTGTCCTGGGTTAAAATATTGGGAGTGAAAAAAAGGACAATTATTAAAAAGTAGAATTGGTTTTTCATGTGGGGTTACCTTTCTTTTTGTTAATCATAATATTCGGTTTTTATTCATCGAATAAAAAACACACAAATTAATTATCGAATAGATTTAAAAAAGTTTATATGGAATGGGGAATTATTTAAAAAATTGTAAATGTTCGGAATGGGTATTATCATTGAAATAGGTTTTAACAATATGCTTTAATAAAATAAAAATTTAAAGATTATCGTTTATTAAAGTTGTTATATAAACTTTTTTTTGAACCAAAGAGGTTTAAAATAGGACATTGAGGGTTAAATATTTTTTCTTCCGATTCTTATTTGGTAAGAATCATCTTCTTTGTTTGTACAAATGAACCTGCAGTTAACTTATAGAAGTAAACCCCGCTTGATAAATTGCTTGCATTAAAATTAACTTCATAATTTCCCGGTTGCTGATTATTATTTACAAGTGTTGCAACTTGTTTTCCCAGGATATCATATACTCTGAGTTGCACCGAAGCCTCCCCTTTGGGGAGGTTTGGAGAGGCTGGTATTTCATATTTAATTGTTGTAGCCGGATTAAAAGGATTTGGATAATTTTGCTCTAAACTAAATCCTGTTGGTTTAGTAAATGAAACCTCTACAACTTTTGAATATTCGTATTGTCCGCTATTATCAATTTGTTTTAAGCGGTAAGAATAATTACCATTTGTTATTGTATTATCTATATAAGAATATTGCTTAACAGAATTAGAATTCCCATGCCCATTAACAAAACCAACTTTTTCCCAATTTACTGATGACTGATTACTGATTGACTGATAACCTTTCAACTCAAATCCGTAGTTATTAACTTCTGTTGCTGTTTGCCATTTAAGTTTTACTTTCCCGTCAGTAGTATTTGCATAGAATGATTCCAATTCTACAGGTAAACTACCTAGATCATCGAAACTGATATCATCAATTTCTACTGCAACCATTCCCATTCCGCTATTGTCATCATAGTTGATTACAAGTTTATTAATATTAGAAAAACCGGAAAGATTAATTTGTACAAAGTCCCAACTATTAAAGTCATCAGGATAATACCTTTGTGTAGTTATTAAATTTCCACCGGAATCATACCCTACAAGATCTACGTAGGTATTATAATTTGAAAACATATCATCATTTACTATAATCCATAATGATAAGACATTTAAATTATGGTTTGAGGTTATATAATCACCGCTTGCAAACATTGCTGAATTTGAGCCTGAATGTGCGTCATAGCTTCGTATATTTGCCCAAGAACCCATTGTCCAATTTATTCCATCTTCTGACCAGCTACTTGTGCCGAATGATTGCCCCTCAAATCCTATATTTTGACTTTGAGCTAAAATAAGATTGCTGAAAAAAAACAGGCTAAATAAAAAAAGTTTTGCTTTTATCTTCATGAATACTTCTCCTTGTTTATATGTAAGTTCATTTTGTTATTATTTATTCTCAATCATGTACTTTATAAAATATTTATTTTACTGGATATATTCGGATATATTTAATCTTTCTTAAGATAACTCAGAATTTTAGTAAAGTTTAAACATTTGTTTTAGCAACTTTTATTTTAAGTTATTTTTGCTATTCTTTTAATAAGGTGTTTATGAATGACTAACGAACAAATATGCACCGTCGTATATTTATTATCGTATAAAAATGGAGAAGTTTAAATGGAAAGGAGAAATTTCTATTCTTTAAATAATAAAAATTTTCATGACAGTTTTTGATAAAGGAATTGATTAAGATTGATTATGCATATGAAACCCAAAGGTGCTTTTACCCCAGAGATTTTTTATGGAACTAAAATAATTGTGCGATTTTTATTTCATTAAGAATATCTTCTTAGTGCTGGTCAATTTTCCGGTAGTTAATCGATAAAGATATATTCCGCCAATGCAGGCCAAATATCTTAAATTGTTTTTATTAATTAGCTAATGCACAATCACTCTTGGAATATTTTGATTTAACCTGGTCAACAATTCATAGTCAAGCTGGTTGCTCAGTTCGCTGAATGAAGCTACGGAAATAGACAAATCTCCTTGAGTTCCTATCAGCACTGCTTCATCACCTTTTTGTGTTTCAGGTAAATCTGTTATGTCTACTGTAATTAAATTCATGTTGACAATCCCGATAACACCAACTCTATTTCCATGAATCAGCACACGCCCTTGATTGCTTAATCCTCTGCTGAATCCATGTGAATAACCAACCGGGATTGTAGCAATTTTCATATCTCTTTGTGCAAGGTATGAAGTTCCGTAACCGATGAACTCTCCTGTCTTAACAGTTTTAGTGTTCATCACCCGTGTTTTCCAGCGAATAATTCTATGAAGCGGATCTGTCTTATCGTCTTTATTATTAATGTTGGCAATAAATGTTTCTTGGCTGGACCAGAATCCATACTGCATTATCCCAATTCGCACCATATCCATTCTTGATTTCGGATATCTCATAGCAGCGGCAGAACAGGCTGTGTGACGTATTTTCGGTTTTATTCCATTAGCAATAAATGTATTATAAATTTTATTATAAGTCCTCAACTGTATTTGAATTCTTACGTAGTTGGCTATACTTTCGGCACCGGCAAAGTGAGTGCATAAGCCCTCTATATTTAACACACTCAGATTATCTTTTAAAATCTTAAATAATTGTTTAAGATCTTCAGCAGCAAAACCTGTACGGTTCATACCCGTTTCAATTTCAATATGAATTATTGCTTTGCGTTTTAATTTTACTGCATACTCAATTGCTTTATTCAACCGGTCAAAATCAAATACATAAAATTCAATTCCACTATTTATTGCCCATTCAATTTGCTCATCTTCTACCATCACCCATTATCATTATTTTTGATTTTCCATTTGCACATTTAAAAACTTCCAATGCTTCATCTGCACTGTAAACTGAAAAATGATTCATGCCGCATTCTTCCGCAATTGGAATAAATTCTTTTATTCCGTGCCCATATGCATTGCCTTTCACCACCGAAGAAATTTTTACATTCTTACCCATTTCCTTTTTAAGAAAGTTAATATTATTCTTAAGCGAATCTTTACTGAGTTCAATAACCGAAGTGTTAAACATTTTTTCACCAAAAAATATTACTAAATGAAGAGGATTTTATTTCTCCAATATGTTAATCAAGTTAATTCTTTCATTAATAGTATAAAACAATTTAACAGATGGTTCAATTATTTCATCAGGGAAATCATAATCAGGATTATGTAGATCAGGATGATCTTCTACCGGAACCAATTCCGAATAATGCTCCTTTATACTTATTTAAAAAGTGCCCAAAATCCTCAGACCATCTAAACGGCTGTTTCGATTTCAATAACATTCAAATTTAATTTTTCAGAACATTTTTTAACAACTAAACACAATCATTATTATTTATTGTAGAAGGAAATTCTTCTGTCCATTCAATGCTATATTTAAGTCCGTACTTTTCTGATTCTTCTTTCACAATCATTTCACATTCATCAGTAATATAATTCATATCTTCATCATCATAAGACCTAAGTGTCGCCATTATCTCTGCATATCCAGGAGTAGTACCAAATGCAACTTCTCCTATATCTCACATGAATAATAGTAATCAAACTAAAATGATTTTACTTATTAATTTCATTTGGGACGAGTGGAAGCTTTTGAATAATTGAAGCAACAGCCGGAGTTGGAGTAATTCCATTTTCCGGTTCCGAGGCATGCGAAGTTTTGCCGTGCAATTTTATTATCATTCCTTTTGAAGCAGAAGCAAAAGTTTCCGTTTTTTATTACAACTGATCCAGCCGGATAACCTGGAAGATTATGCAATGCAAAAACATAATCCGGATTTATTTGTTCAAACTTTTTATCTTCTAAAACTTTTGCTGCACCTTCACCGGTTTCTTCTGCTGGTTGAAAAAGCAAAACTACTTTACCTCTATCCGGCTTTTTATTTTTAAGTAAAGAAGCAAGCCCGGATAAAATTGTCATGTGCCCATCATGGCCGCATTTATGAGAAACATTTTCAACAGATGATTTATATTCAAAATCATTTTGTTCCGAAATAGGAAGTGCATCCAATTCACTTCTAAATAAAATTGTCTTGCCTTCTTCTTTTCCTTTAAATATAAATGCAATTCCATTTCCGCCAATGTTCGAAATTACTTCATCGGGATTAAATTGACTGATAAAGTTTTTAATTTTTGCAGAAGTGTTTTTTTCTTTGCCTGATAATTCCGGATTACAGTGAAGATCTTTTCTAAGCTTTATTAACTCATCAATATTTAATTCTTTCACTATTCTCCTTCTTCAATCAGTTCGTATTCTTCCAGCAGAAGTAAAATAAGACATTAAAATAAAAGTAACAGCGGAAGTAGTAATTCCAAAAATATTTGGATCCAAACCGAAAGGCAGAGGAAGCTTAATTAGTATCAAAACAATTGTAGTAAATCCACCCAGCAGCATAGATGTAATTGCTGCTTTTGAATTTCTATTATCAAAAAACAAAGCCGCTATTAATGGTACAAACAAACCCGAAACCATAAATGCATAAGAGTAAAGCATAAGCTGAAGCACATTCTGCATAGCGGTAGCAATTAAAAGAGAAAGAAGTCCAAGAAGTAATGTTGATATTTGAGAGATTCTTAAAAACTTTTTATGGTTATTTCCGACTGGAAAAATTTTATCATAAAGATCCGAAACAAAATTTCCAGATGCCGCCATAAGACAGCTATCTGCGGTTGACATGATTGCTGAAAAATAAGCCGACATCATTATTCCCATCAATCCCACCGGAAGAATTGTTCTTAACAGCATCGGTAATCCCATCTCAGGATCCATCGAAGCAATATTACTGAAACCAAGATATGCAAAGGTTCCGTTATCAGCAGCAACTCTTCCAAAGATACCGAGCAGCACTCCCATCAAAGCCATCAATGGCCATTCAAAAATTCCTGCAACAAACCAGGCACGCTTTGCAGTTTTTTCATCTTTGCAGGCATAGATTCTTTGATACAAAGTCATACCTACAAACCAGATTGGAATAATTGTAACCGCCCAATTAACAAGCGTCTGCCATGAAACATTTGTGAAAGAAAAAAATTCAGGCGGAACCGATTTAGCTATTTCCGAATAACCACCAAGAGCGAAATAAGTAAAAGGAATACCGACAAAAATTAATCCGCCCATTAAAATAATCCATTGAACTGTGTCGGTATAGATAACAGCTTTAATTCCGCCAAGCGCAGTGTAGCCGATAATAACTAATTCCCATTATCCAAAGAGCAGTATTTAAATTTAAGACTTACAAAAGAAGCCGAAGCAAGTTTTGCACCGGCTAAAATTTGTGAACTTGTAAATCCTAAATACCCGATTGCAGAAATTATCGCTGCAATAAAAGCAACTTTTTTATTATAGAGCGATTCAAAAATTTGTGGAAAGGTTAAAAGGTTTTTAAAATTTTCAAGCTTATGAACTTTGGGAATTAATGTTACAGCACTTATCCAGGCCCCAATCAATCCTGTGAATAACATCCATGAACCCGACAAGCCAATCATAAATCCAAGACCGCCAAGTCCGATTGAAAAGCCTCCGCCCACATCTGTAGCAACAACCGAAAGTCCAACATGAAGACTCCCCATTTCTCTGCCGCCGACATAATAATCATCAGCAGTTTCATTTTTATTCATAAAGAAAAAACCAATGCCGAGCATTGATGCCATGTAAACAAAGAATATGAGGATATCTAAAAAATGCATTAACCTTCCTTGATTATTAAATAATTTTTTTAGACATATAACGTGAATTCATCAGTCTTGCAATTGACGTATAGTTTGGACGGAAGTGAATTTGCCCTCCCATTTTATATCCGTTTTCATTATTACCAACATCATAAACTGTCATATCCGATGTAGTCCCAATAAAATTTATCAAATCATCTTTTGGATAAATGTTATTCACATCCACATCAAGCTGGCCAAAATCAACAATGCACCGATACGATTCTTTATTTTTATTTTCATCAAACTCCGCAGTGTGCCCGATATTTCCTTCTCCTATTATTCCATCCGGGACAGCTTCTTTTTTAGAAATCTCAAGTATCTCTGCCGAAAATTCAATTGTGTTAGTGGAAAGGTCACGGAATTGTTTGCCATCCAAAGGGGAAACACCAAGCAACGCCGCTTCACCAACTCTAAAATGATTAATTGCTGCAGGAACTTTTTTTCTGTCAATAAGAGGAAGAGTAATTGATGTTCCGCCGGAAACTAATTCAAGATTGGTTCCGAATTTTGCATCAATAAGATTTTTATAAAGACTTAATTGAATCAGCTTATCGAAAGTCGGTTCAATTCCGTACATACAGCCCAGGTTTGTTCCGATACCGATTATGTCAATATTTTCCAGGTTAAATATTTTCTCATAAAAATATAAAACATCATCTCTAACAATTCCCTCTCGAAGCTCTCCCATTTCAATCATTACAATTATTCGATGTTTCTTGTCTTGCTTGCCGGCTTCAAGGTTCAGCTTTTCAATTGTGCTTAAAGAAGTGTTTAAGGAAATATCACAATATTTAATTATGCTTGATACAAGCTTCGGCGCAGGCGGTTTTATATACATCGTAATCAGGTCCGGGCTTTATTTCTTTATTGCTTTTAAATTTGTTAATCGCGAATCTCCGAGTGAATGGAGATTTTTCATTTCAGGATTAAACAGAATTTTCTCCAACGCCGGCTTATTCCCGCAGAGCATTTTTGTAACCAGTGTCCATTGAATTTTATTTGCAGTAAAATACTTGTTCAGCTTTCTAATATTGCCAAGGATTTTTTCAGTGTTAATTGAAAGTGTTGCCATTATATTACCCCTTTTTTATTAAACGCATTTCCGCATACTTGGTTGTGAAGCCAAGCCTTTCATATAATCTCTTTGCCGGATTATCGTATTCTACATGAAGTGCTACATTTCCTTTTGCAATATCAATTGCTTTATTGCAAATTTCTCTGCCGTATCCTTTTCCTCTCACAGTTCCATCAACAGCAACATAAACCAAAATGTTTTCGGGAATGTATCCTTCCATCCCGGTATTATTCATTATTAGTTCACCGATTAATTTACCTTCATCATACGCGGCAAGAAGAAATCCACCTTTGCCTTCCGACTCCGAAAAAGCATAATCAATTGATTTTGAAATTGCATCTTTAGTATCGCCAAAGCGTTCAAGATGTTCAGATAAAAAATCTATAAATTTATTTCGTGATAAGTCAGAAGTAAAATCCGATTCTTTCCTGATTATTTTAAATTCTAAGCATTTAATTCCTCTCACATAGTGATTAATTCTGATAATTTTCTTTATTAATACATGGTTCACCCTATACAGCAATTTGCCGTAAAAACCTACTTTATTGAATTATTATGGGACAATCGAGGCCATTTTGAGGGATTTTTTCAGTTGTTTTATAGAACAATATTTTTACAAAATAACATTTTTTTGCAGAAATGCAAGTTTTGGGGAGTAATTTAAGTTACGACTATTTCTGACATTTAAATTAGTATGTTATTAAAATAGATTTTAAATCATGATAAATAATTAACATATAGTGAATTAATTTGCTTTATCGTGAATATATTATTATTATTGCAACATCAATTAAATACAATTGAGCTCTTTGATATAATGATCTTCCTTTAATATGACCTCCTTGCTATAGTATAAACTTTAGTAATGTACGATTTATTTTTATTGATCGTAAAGTGTAGCCAGGACACTCAAAGTTTGTTGGGCACTGGATTCATTGATGCTAATTATGTCGTTACTCAATTCCAAACCTATAGATGAACCATAAAGCCTCAAGCTTCAGTAGAGACAAATGCTTATAAGCAATAGTCGCTACCAGGTAAAAGTTGCCCTGGCACTTTTAGTAAAGTGAATTGCCAATATTTAACAAAGAGAAAGGAGGTTAAAGATCTATGGAAGATTATAATTTTTCCGAATTATTTGAACTTGTCTCCCAATTAGAGGATGAAATTTTCAAATATATTGATGGCAAAAGTACTGAAAATCAAGTTGTCAAAATTTTAGGAAAGATTAATGCATTATTTTTTCATCCACCTAAGAAGGATAGGAAAGCTATTAATCTAACTAAGGTTAGAGACTTGATGGATATTTTATCCAAACTAATTATAATTAGTTATGAAGTACTTAAACACTAAAAGTATTTTTTATCTGAATATTAATTTTTTAATTATTATTATGTCTCTACAAATAAAAATTGGACTCCGACTAAAAGGGATTAGACACGAAGCTGGAATTACACAAAAATTGTTGGCTAACAAATTGGATATTCCCCCGTCTCTCTTATCAATGTATGAAAAAGGAAAAAGAGAGCCCTCCATAAGTTTTCTTTTAAATTTTCAGAATATTTTAATATTTCCCTCCCTCAATTTTTTATTTTCGAAAATCAAAATTTAAATAATGATAGTGTTTCTAAAGAAAATATTGTGATACAAAAATTGAAAAATATTTTGACTCAATTAGAAACGGAGAATATTGAAACATTGAAAGATAAAAAATTTGAGCAATTTATCTCCTCTTGAATTAAATATTTATAAAACTGATCATCTCGCACTTCGAATTAACTTTCCACTAAAAACAATTTATAAAATATTAGAATCAAAAAAAGAGAAAGTTAATCATTTTGTTTTAAAGAAGATAAAAGATAATGGCATCATTAAAAATAGAGACATTTACTCTCCCCAAAAAGATTATAAAATTCTTCTTAGAAACATTAATAAATTAATATTAAATCAAGCGACATTACCTGAGGGAATTTGTGGAGCAATTATCGGAAAATCTCTCTTTGATATGGTAAAGGTACATTGCGCCAAAGAAGCTACATTTAAAATCGATTTAAAAGATTTTTTTCCAAATATAAAATCTTATAGAATATATAGTTTATTTTTACGATTCAGTTGCTCAAAAGAGATTGCAAAATTATTAGCCGAAATAGTAACTTTTAATGGATTATTACCTCAAGGATTTCCAACAAGCCCAATGATTGCAAATTTAGTTGCTAACAAACTTGATATAGAGCAGCTTAGTACTTGTGAAAAATATTCAATAACTCGAACACGATGGATAGATGATATTGTATTTTCTGGGAGAATAAAGTCTTTAGAATTAACTATACCTAAATTAATTACCGCCATTTCTATAAACCATTTCAACCTTAATATGGATAAAGAAAAATTTTATAGAAGAAAGAACAATCCTGAAATTGTTGGGTTAAGTATTAACAAACACAAACCATTCGTCCCTCAAAGAATTATTGAAAGGTTAGAAGAGTATATAATGATTGTAAATAAATTTGGTTTTGAAAAATTAAGAGATTTATATCCTGAAGATTTTAAGAAACCAGATACTAAAACATCTCTAATGGGAAAAATCAATTACATTAAAAGTTACAATAAGAAAACAGCTGATTCGCTAATAAATAAATTATTATCATAAACATAAGTTCAATGAAGACACCATTTTAAAAACCAATTTAACATTTTCCTCTGGATTATATTTTTATTATGGATACTTGTTTATGATATAATTTGTTTTTAGATGTATTTAGATTAAAAATTCAATTCTGGGTTAATGATAAAACGATAACAAAAATTTATGTGTAAAATATCTAATTAATATTAATTCGTTTTGTTAACTTAATAGTAGTAATCAAAATAAATATTATGTACTACAGAAGAAAAATATTATTAGCACTGCTTCAAGCTTTCGGAGGCTCACTAACCAAAATTAATCTCCAGAAATATTTATTTTTATTTAACCAGGAAAAGGATGAAGCATATTATGATTTTATTCCTTATAAATTTGGGTGTTATTCATTCCAGGCCAACCAGGATTTATTAACTTTATCTAAATACAATATGGTTGAGGAGTCGGGCAATAGCTGGAATGTAAAAGACAAAACTAAATTTCTTAATCAATTAAAAACAAAAGACAAAATATTAGTTGCCAATTTCTATAAGCGCTTTAATAAGATAAAAGGAAATTCTCTCATCAAATTTGTTTATGAAAATTACCCTTATTATGCGATAAACAGCATAATTGCAGAAGATTTATTAATGCCTGATAAATATAAAATTATTTTAAAGACTAAACCTCAGCTTAAGAACCCGACTTTATTCACCCTTGGTTATGAAGGGAAAACGGTTGAATATTTTACAAATCAATTAATAAAAAATAATATAAAAGTATTGTGCGATGTTCGTAAAAATCCAATTAGCATGAAATACGGATTTTCAAAAAATCAGTTAAAGTTTGTTACTGAAAATGTTGGAATAGAATATTTTCATTTCGCTGAACTTGGAATTGAATCAAATAAAAGACGAGAATTGAACTCGAAACAAGACTATGATTTATTATTTAAGGAATATGAAAAAAATACATTGCCCGGTAAAAACTTAGAACTTGAAAAAATATTTCAAATTTTATTGAGCAGAAAAAGAATTGCATTAATGTGTTTTGAGGCTGATCATAATTATTGTCATAGAAGCAGAACTGCTAGCGCGTTGTTAATGATTCATAAAAATAATTACAATATCATTCATATTTAGGGGAATAAATTGAGAATCAAAGTTTTAATTACTGTTAAGGCATATCCCGCATTGTCTAAAAAATACAATGAAACAGTTTGCACTGCTGGAATAACAGAAGATGGGAAATGGATAAGAATTTATCCAATTCCTTTTAGGCAGCTTGATTATGAAAACCAATTTAAGAAATATGAATTAATCAGAGCTTGAACTTGAAAAAAACACAAGTGATTTTCGGCCGGAATCCTATCGCCCTGTCGATATTAGACTTAAGGATATGGTTTCTTATGGGTTAATTAAGGCGGATGGAAATATTTGGACAGAGAGAAGGAAGATCGTTCTTAATAAAGTTTATACAAACTTGAATCAATTAATCATCGAAGCAAAAGATAAAAAAGTGTGCACATCTTTAGCAACTTTCAAACCATCTAAAATATTGGACTTCATATTTGAAGAAACTGAAAGAGAATGGAATAAAAACAAATTAGATTATTTAAAATCAAAGAAGCTGCAGCTGAATCTATTTGATAACGAGAATGAATTTGATATTAGCGAATTTGAAATAGTTAATAAACTTCCATACAAATTTTCATTTGTTTTTGAAGATGATTCGGGAAGAAACTCCAAATTGATGATTGAAGACTGGGAAACCGGAATGTTATTTTGGAATTCTTTGGTAAAACATAATGGAGATGAACAAAAAGCTTGCGAGGATGTCAAGAAAAAATATTTTGACGATTTTGCTAAAATAAAAGACTATTATTTCTTTTTAGGAACTACTAAACGTCATCATTATGTAGCTCCAAATCCTTTTGTAATTATTGGAGACTTCCGGCCAAAACATATTATTCAGGAAGAATTATTTTAAAATTGATTTATTAATTCTATTTTCGATTGTTTTATAATTTCCCACTAAACAATAATTCTATACAGCAATCACTTTAAAATTGTTTTAACATTAAAACAGCAAGACGAGTGGGAAGAATATTTCAACCAATACAAAACAGAAATAAATTCACTTCAAGAATCCATCAACAAAACCGACAAAGAAATAGACCAAATGGTTTACCAGCTTTACGGCTTAACAGATGAAGAAATAAAAATTGTTGAAGAAAGTATAATGAAGTAAAGACCTTGAAGGGCTGCAAATAAACCACAAGATCAGCGCAGATACTTAAGAAGAAGAGGAATTCGATATTATTAAAGTTCAATAAAAAACTAATTAAATTGAGCCAAACTTTCCGCTGTAAAAATTAAAATGGCAAAAAGGCTGAAGGAAATAGAAAGATGAACTATCAAAAACTTGATTCGCTAAAAGCAAAGCTCGATTCATACCGTCCGCTTAAAAAGGAAATTGTGAAAAACCTCCGGGAAGATTTAATAGTAAGGTGGACATATAACAGCAATGCCATTGAAGGCAATACTCTTACTTTAAAAGAAACCAAGGTTGCACTGGAAGGAATTACAATAGGAGGTAAAACCGTTCGTGAACATCTTGAAGCCATTAATCATCGAGAAGCAATTCTTTATCTTGAAGACCTGGTGAAAGAGAATACTACTTTCTCTGAAACAGGGATAAAGTCTCTTCATCAGCTTATCTTAAAAAAGATTGATGATGAAAATGCCGGACGATACAGAACGATAAATGTTGTCATCTCCGGCGCTAAGCATACTCCCCCAGATTACCTGCATGTACCGGATGAAATGAAAGTATTTATTGATTGGTATGAAAAAGAAAAAAGTAAGATACACCCGGTTGAACTTGCCTCGAGAGTACATTCTGATTTTGTAAAAATTCATCCCTTTGTAGATGGAAACGGAAGAACTGCGAGATTACTGATGAACCTTGAATTAATGAAAGCAGGCTTCCCTCCTGCCGTATTGCCGGTTGAAAAAAGACTTGAATATTACGAGGTTCTCGACAAAACTCATACGGAAAATGATTATGAACCTTTTTTGAATTTGATGATTGAAACTGTTGAAAAAAGTTTTGAACCTTATTGGTTTGCACTGGGTATTTAAAATGATCATAAAATATTAATAGTTAAGGCCTTGAGGGTCCACAAAAGGCTTTCAAGGTCAACGCAGCTATTTCATAATTCTATATCAAGCACTTCCATCATTGCCCTGCGGTTTTTATAAATTTGATGAAAATGATTTACAAGTAATTTTACTTTTTTATCTCCGCCTTCAATCTTTTTCATACTTTTAAGATAGCGGGCAACATCATTGTAATATCTGCGCCCTGTATTTTCAGCAAGTTTTTTTATTCCCTTTTCGTATAAAACCATAAGCTCATCCGGGAAATACTTTCTTAAATGTTTTGCATAACTATCAACAAAATTTATTTCATAGGAATTCAATTGTAACAATTTCAATAGGCGGTCTCTATAATTTTCTTCTACAAAAATATCTGCAAGAGTCATTGCATTATTGTAACTGCCTTTTGCATCTTTGCCTTTAATCATATCGATCATACTTTCACAGATTTCCGGCCATTCTTTCTTTTCATAAGTTAATTTTAGTTTCTTATAATAATTCAAGCTAAAATTATTTTCAACAAAAAGTTTTCTGGTCATCTTCCTAATTTCATCAATATTACCGGCAGCTTCATAAATTGAAAGCAGTTTTATATTCCAGTCATTTACCGTCCCGGGATGACTTTTCAATTCAGCTATTTTTATTCCTTCAAAACATAAATCTATTGCTTTAGTATAGTCTTGCTTTTTAAGAAATTTGTCTACCTTCATTTCTCTAAATTCCGGGTACTGTGAATTAGTTTCCACCAATTTCCACGCTTCATCTTCTCTATCTCTGCCGAGAAGATATTCTATTTTTACTTGAAGGAGATGTCTAATTCTATAATCAGAAAATGTATCATCTTTCTCTGCTTTTATAAGGTCATCAAGCATTTTAAAATATAGTCCTTCTTGTTCATTGGTAGTAATGAGCTCTGGAAGTACAGTTAGAAAGCCATCACCAAAATCGTATTCATGATACTTGTCTTCGTAATATCTATCAATACAGTATTGAAATAAAACATCCTTTAATTCAGGCGGGGCATTTTCCGCAATTTGAGAAAAGATTTCGAATGCATAGTATAAGATGGCGTTGATTCCACCATCAGAGTCATCCATATTCTCTACTAATGAAGGAGTTTCTTCAATTACAGCTTTGCATATTCCAAGACTTTCAATAATTTTTCCTTTTTCAAGCAGCGTTTCGGATTTCAAAATTAACTCATGAATATTATTTGTAAGCGCCCTGGCGGAATGGTAATCTATGAAATTATACCTGTCTCCCGCTGCTTTAATCATATTCTCAACAATAATTTTATATTTATTCCCAGGATCATCATCGATATGCTCGGCAAAGTAAGCAGTAAATAAATTTTTTAGTTTCTTATCTTTTGAGAATTGGGATTTTATAAATTCTATTAAATCCTCTTTTGAAACTTTATCAAAAATTTGCTCGATATTTTTTGTCTTACTTTTAGTTTTTTTCTTTCGAGGAGTTGAATCTTCCGAAGGTAACTTATTTTCTTTTATAGCATATAAAACTGCTGCAATATGCTTGCAAATTTCTCCTTCAAATGGACAATCGCATTCCCAAAAAACAATTTCATCTCCGTTTATTTCTATGGTAACATTATAATCTTCATTACCTGAAACTTCGGCAAACCAGTTTCCTGTATCTTCTTCCTCCAAAGAAATAACATGATGATTGTTATAATAACTGTAACCTCTTTGTAGGATTACAGGCGGAATATTTTTTCCAAAATCTTTTAGCGTCATAAAAATTTCACCTTCATTTAAGGCATTATAATATCTTGAAGGTTTCCTAAAAGCCCACAAGATCAACGCAGCTTAATACCAAATCTGATTTAAAATATTTATATCCTTTTTTCTCAAAAATACAAATTAGTTTTGTGAAACTTAACTTTAAGTAATTCAACATTTTCATATAATCATAAGATCATGAGGTTCTACAAAAGATCCTCAAGGTTAAGGGCAGAAATCAACGATGTCCAATTTCCTCCCCCAAACACTACAAAATTTAACTTTACAAAAAAACCATCGAAATGTATTTTCCAATAAACACTTTATATTGTTGCATCAACAATTCCTCTTTTAAAATTGCATGAAGAAAATAGTTATTAAAATTTTGATTGAATTTAAGTATCTAAAAAACAATAGTTAGGAAAAGTTTTTTTGAATTAAGAAGTGCTATAATGAGGGAAACCTTGAGGTTTCAAAAAAAGCCTCAAGGTAAATGCAGTTTAAGAAGTAACCCAATTTGAAATTTTATTTATATTAATGCAGATTATAATTATTCACCATTGAGTAATGCAATTAAATCTTTTTTCAACTTTTAAGATTAGGTTCGGATTAAATTTTTTACCCTCAAATACTGAATGCTGAATAAATTATTTTTATCAGTCCAAACTTTTTTAACATCAAAATTATCCGATGCTAATTCGGCAAAACTTTTTAAGGTGTATTTATATGAATATTCTGTTAATATGCTTTCACCCATTTCAAAGTTAATTGTTGTTCCATCAAGACGGATTTTCTGATTGACCTGGGAAATAAGATGCATTTCAATTCTGCTTTCCTTATCATTAAAAAAAGCAAAATGCCTGAATAAATTAGTATCAAAGTCAGCGCCTAGTTCTTCATTTAATCTTTCAAGCATATTTAAATTAAATTCCGCAGTTATTCCTTTTTTATCATTATAAGCGGCTTCAATTGTTTTAGTATCTTTTCTTAAATCAACTCCAATAATTAATCCGCCGTTGCTGCCGCAAATTTTTGCAATCCGTTTTAAAAATTCTTTAGCCTCCTGCGGTTCGAAATTTCCTATAGTTGAACCAGGATAATAAACAGCTTTATGGTCAAAAGGTTTATCTATTTCTGGCAGCTCAAAATCTTTTGTATAATCTGCTGCCAAAGGAAAAATATCTAAATGCGGATAATCTTTTTCTAAAATTTTTGAAGACTGAATAAGATGTTCGGTAGAAATATCAACCGGGATATAACCGGCTAACCCTGGAATGTTATCTAATAAAAGTCTTATCTTCAAGCTGCTGCCGCTTCCTAGTTCAACCAGCATAGTTCCTTCTCCAAGCAGGGCGGACATTTCAGTAATGTTATCTTTCATAATTTCAATTTCAGTTCTGGTAGGATAATATTCATCTAATTCACAAATTTGATCAAATAGTGCAGAACCTTTTTCATCGTAAAATAATTTACTTGGAAGTCTCTTTTGATTATTTGTTAATCCTTCAGTTACTTCTTCAAGTATATCGTCTTGTGTAAGTTCTTCGGTTTTTACAGTCATTGTTTGTCTTTCTTATTTATAAGAAGAAAATTTTAATTTGAATCTTTCGCCAATCTGATTCCCATAAATTGCCATCGGGCATTCGGCGGGAAAAAATCTCTATATGTTTTTCGAATGTGTGTTCTTGAAGTTGCGCAAGAACCCCCTCTCAGCACCATCTGGCTTGACATAAACTTTCCATTGTATTCACCCAAAGCACCCGGCAGTGGTTTATAACCGGGATATGGCGAATACGAACTGCGTGTCCATTCCCAAACATCACCAAACATTTGTCTCAATGATTTTTCTCCATTGCTGCTTTCAATAGCGGTTGGATGAAAATTTCCATTCTCAACAAAGTTGCCTTCAATTATTAAATTTGAAGAAGCTGCTTCCCATTCTGCTTCGGTTGGGAGTCTTGCGCCGGCCCAATGAGCAAATGCTTCCGCTTCATAAAAGCTGACATGGCAAACCGGTTCATTAAGGTCAACTTTTCTAAATCCTGTAAGAGTAAAATTCCACCACTCGCCATCTTTTTTCTCCCAATAAAATGGAGCTTTCCAGTTTTCTTTCTCAACAGTTGCCCATCCATCTGAAAGCCACAGCGGTGCATTTTTATAACCATCATCATCAATAAATTCAATGTATTCTTTGTTTGTGATTAATCTTGATCCAAGCTTAAATGATTGAAGGAATTCTTTATGTCTTGGAGTTTCATTATCATAACAAAAAGAATTATCATCAAACCCAATTTCATAAATATCTTCGCTGAATTTAATCCATTCCAATGGAGGAATATTATTATTGAAAATTGAATTCTGTTTTTCAATATAAACCGGATTTAAAGGATTGACTGAAAAAACATGCTTAATATCTGTAAGCAATAATTCTTGATGCTGCTGCTCATGATTTAAACCTACTTCAACTACAAATGAAAATTCATTAAATGTTTTTTCATCGCAGTTTTCAAGAAAATCAATCATGTTTTTATTAACATACTCTCTGTATTCATAAACCTGTTCGACTGTCGGCCTTGATAATAAACCTCGATATGCTCTTGTGTGCCTTTCACCAACCTGTACATAATATGAATTGAATAAAAAATTATACTGAGGATGAAGTGACTTATAATTCTTCTGTACTTTGCTTAAAATGAATGCTTCAAAAAACCAGCTTGTGTGCGCTAAATGCCATTTGGTAGGACTAACATCCGCCATTGATTGAATAACATAATCTTCTGTGACAAGCGGCTTGCATAAAGAGTGAGAAAAATTTCTCACCGATTTAAATCTATTTATTAAATCTTCCCTGCTTAGAGGCTGGAGATGAAGGTTCGATAATATCAACTACGCCGGGTTGATTCTTCATGGAATTTCCTCAAAAATTTATTAAAAATTTTTAATTAGTGGATTTTTTTTGTGTAGACATTTCAATGCTAAGAAATAATTATTAATTTAATCAAGTTATTTTACATAACCGGTGTAAAAAACTGTAAAGTATTTTATGAATGTGATTTAGATTAAATAATATTTTAATGCCTGGTTATGTGACAGGTTTAATTTAGTAATAAAATATTTATTGAAAGATTTGATTTATCAAAACATTATTTATAAATAATAAGGGATTTTTTATGCGAACAAAAATCATTTTAATTACGATAGTAATTATTATTTCATCATTTATTCAAACTTATGCACAATTTTCACCACATAATAGGAAAACAGGTTTTGGCATAATCGTCGGTGAACCAATCGGTTTAACATTAAAAGTTTGGCCTGATTATGACCGTGCTTTTGTGTTTGATTTAGGCAATTCTTATTTCGGTGATTTAAGATTTGATGTTGATTACTTATGGCATTTCAATGCCTTTCGATCCCGAATTGTAAATTTATATGCCGGGCCGGGAGGAGTTTTGGGAATTGGGGGAGGAAACGGGTTTTGGTATAAAGGTAAATATCATAGAACCAGCAATGATCTTGGGCTTGGAGTTAGAGGTGTGTTTGGTATTAATGTTATTCCCGAAAGAACTCCGCTTGAAATATTTTTTGAGCTTGGTGTTTTAGTTGGATTAGCTCCTGACTTTGGCTCCACCGTAGATGCTGCATTGGGGATGAGATTTTATCCTTAATATATATTCGTACAACTTTTGCTTACGGTTTTGACTCGAAATTAATGTCATTGTGTCGAAGTTGGGTTGGTATTCGCTCAGTATTCACTTTTTATTTATACGGGATTAAATAAAAAAGTGGTAAGAAATTATCATACCACTGATGTATGAATCATTCTTCCTAATTGTTATTTAGATAGTGCCATTTTATTGACTGAAACAAATTTCCCAGCCTGTAATCTGAAGAAATAAATACCTGAGGATAATTGACTACCATTGAATTCAACATTATAATACTCTTTTTCTTGATAATTATTCACCAAAGTTTCGATTTCTCGTCCAAGTTAGAGAACGCAATTTTATATATGAAATTAGAAAATGTATCGTCGAAATTATATTGTCCAATTAGTACATAAAGAATATTATCAATACATACTATTTTATTTATTGACTGTTTTTCCGGCAAACCATTACTAAAATACTTTTTCCATTCATTTGAGTTATTATCAAAAACTAATAAGCCATTATACATAGTACCAACAAATAACGTAGTATCTTTAGCGAATAACGATATGGCTTTATCTTCAAGTTCAGTATTCTGTATTGTTGGTATTTTCTTTTTATATATCGACCACTGATTATTTTCGTAAGCTAACACCTCTCCCCCACTACCTACTAATAATTTCTCATTATACGAAATCATTGAATAGCATTCCCCAATGCCATATCTGTTTTCATTTAATCCTATAGACTCAAGAATTCCATTATCCAATTTGGCAACGAAGTAACTACCCGCGATTAATGTTCCAATAAAAATTGAATTCCCATGTCGCTCAATTCTATTTACATCATAAGGCACATTATAATTATTCATTGTATAGCTATAACTTGAATCCACTTCAAATTCTGTAAGTCCATTACGAAATGGACCTTGTGAACGTCCACCTATAAAAACATCTTTTTCATAAAAACAAAGGTCATTTGCTGGCAAAAAGCTTCTATCAATTGAATACTTAACAATCAATGAATCATTATCATTTTTATAAAGTATTTTATTATTCATTGTTAAGATAAATAATGTATCTGATTTAAACTCAAAATCCGCAATAAATTGAGGTGAAACATTTATATATTCCTTCCAAATATTATTTTCTATAGTATAAATACTATTATAAGTACTTAGATATAAAGCCTTATTATGTTCCTTTATATCTCTTAATTTTTCACCTTGAATGTTATAAGTAATATTTTCCCATTCTTTTTTGATATCAATCGGTTCATTCGGAGATTTGCATCCTAAAACCGAGAATAAAAGTATAAGAAGGTAAAAATCTTGTAATAAAAAATTTATAAAACTCATGCTAACTTCATTTTAATTTTTTAGAATTTCTCAATATAGAAATATATAGCTTTGCTACTGGCATCTCTTAATATAGATATTTCTACAACTTATTTATTTTTTCAGAGTAATTTGCTACAACAATTACATATTTCACTTAATTGGAGTAATTTTAAGTAGTTCTATCTTGAGGCTACCCCTTTTTTTATCTTTTCAATTTTTAAGAAAATTAATTTTTAAATAAATTCTTTGTCGTTCAAAATAATACAAATAAGAAATCAATTTAACTGATCAATGTCAAAAAGATTTAAATTGGGTTACTTATTGAATTATCCTTGCCAAACCGCCCCAGCGGCTGTCTATCTTAAAATCATATTTTTCGAAGAATGACTTAAGATAAAAATGAGTTGTTAAGGTTTTCACTCCATCTGCTTTTAACCGTTTACAAAAATCTTCAATCAGCTTTCCTCCTAAATCTCTCTTTCTATACGGCTTTGAAATATCAATTCCTTCCAGGTGAGCAATATTCATATATTGAATCTTGTAGCATAAACCTCCAACAATAGATTCGTGGTTTTCATTATCAGTAATAATTAAATATTGTAATGATTGATCAATTTTAACGGGGTAAACATCAAGTATAAAAAGTTTATGAAGATTTGCTATTTCAAATGCTGAAAAAGGTTTTCTAATTTTATATTTTAATCCAAAGGAATCTGAAATTTCAGTTGTTAAAATAATTTCTTTTTCTTTTGAATGATCTTCCGTTATTAGTTCAAATTTTTGATCAAGCGAAGGAAGAATCAAATTATTGAGCACACGCCTGTCAATCTCTTCCACTAAAATTTCGTGCAGCTCAACTAGCTCAATCCGGTTCACAGCCGGCTCATCCGGATATTTAAAAGAGAATCAATTAACTTAGAGAAAAGCAATTTAACCCCATCTGAAGCTGATGAGAAGTATGTCCGGCTGTAAAAAATAAATTTATTTAATTCAGAATATTTATCAATCCTATACAATGAAACCAGGTTGTTAACGAAAGTTTCCCTTACTTCTTTAGTAGATGAAGAATTTTGCTCAATAAAATCATGGTAATTTTTTATTGCACTTAATATATATGAATCAATATAAGGTGTAGTTTTCCGGTCAAACAAATAGTCGCCTATGCTTATAGCCAATTCGCTTGAAGCAATGTTTTTTTTGTTGTTTGCCAGGTCAGCAAATAATGTAAATCCTTCTTTTTCGCCTAAAGCTTCAAGGCAGGCATCAAATAACCAGCTTACTTTAATTATACCTTTTGAAGAAGGGTAATGAGCAAATGTCTGCAAGTAAAAATTATTGTAAAGATGAAGAATAAATTCTTGTGAGTTTTTATATTTTGTCCAGCCGGCAATAGAAATTATTAATGCACCTCTTTTAAAATGATTTTCCGGTACAACAGCATTAGATGGAGAAAAATTTCCGGGGATTACGCTAAAGTCGCTGTTTTTTAAAATCTTAAAATAAGCACCTATTCCACGTATGAACAGCAGCTTTAATTCAAATTCATAATCTCTCTTTTAAAATATGAAAGATTTGAATTCAGCATTCTTATTCTTTCCCAGACATTAAGGTCATTAACAAAAGCAAATGAAATAACACCAAGTTTGGAGCGAAAATTTCCAAGATGAGGAAGCACAGATAAGCCTTCTGTGCTGATGGAAATTTTAATCATCAAGTAAATTGTTTCTAAAACTTCTTTCCTGGCAATATCCGGCTTGATTAAAATAATTAAATCGTAGTGCTTGTAGCCTTTTGTGTTAACACTTATTCTATATAAAAATCTATTTGCCGAAGCTGAAATGGTTGATATAAAAATTCCATCATCCAGAACTTCCTTCAAATCAAAATTTGTATGATGAAAAATTAATGTGAATGCTTCTTTTAAAAAGGTAGATCGGTATAATATTTTTTCAATTCTTTTTTTCTCATTACTGGAGATATTATCCTGGTAAATAACTTTTTTCTTCCAGTTTGAAATTGATTTTTCGAATTGGTTTAAATGAAACCTTGCTTCCCACCATTTAGCCAGCTTATAAAAAATTTCATAAGCGTAATGTGAAAGGATGTGATCCTGTTTGTGAAGTATCCATGATACTAACTCTAACCTTACTTCGGAATACGAGGAAGGATTTCTGTGGACATAATTTACCAGCAAATCTATAACTCTCATAAACTGCTGCCTGGTTTGTTCATTAGCCGGCCATTTCAGCCCCTTTCTATATGCTTCCAGACGCTGCCTGAAGGCTTCAAGATTAAAGCTTTCAATGTTATCTTTAAAAATATTATCAATAACTTTTTTATTTAAAAAAGGTAACCCTGAATTAATAAATGCCGGAAGATATTTGTTGTAATCAACATCAGGTTTGTTGAATAGAAGTATTCTATATGCTTTGCTTCTAACACTAAATTTTGGATGTGTTGAAAGTGCTTCTATTCTACGACTTAAAAGATTAATAATTTTGTGTTCACACTTAACTAAAAGTATTTCTATTTCATCCAGCGCATCCAAGATTTCTTTTTCATTTCCATATAAAGCTTGAATTAAATCTGAGTTTAATTTTTTTATTCGTTCATTAAATTTTTCGGTATTCCTTAATTCTAGATTATGAGCACTTTTGTCTTTGTGATTCTGAACAGTTATTTGGGAAGATATTCCTGCAAAATCATAATCCCATTCTTCCTTGCAAACAAAAAAATCAACCAGCATTTTATTTCCAAGCCAGAGTATGGGCTGAAGAATAAAAGCAGAAAGATTAATTTCATGCTGATTTACTACATATTCAAAGTCACCGATTTTAATGTGGTTCGGCTGATGCGATTTCTTAATTGTTAACCATGAATTATTAACTCTATTAATCAAATGAGTTTTTGAACATGTCAAGTCATTTTCGGTTATTCCCAAATCTTTAATTGCCCAGATTGGAACTGAAATTATTATTCCATCTATTTCAAACTTTAAGCTTGATTTAGTATAAAGGCTGTCGATTATCTTACTGAAGTTTGCTTCAATAGTTTTTCTTTTAAATGTTCCTTTTGATGTAAGCTCGCCTTTTTGTTCATCGAAGTTTCTGTCAATGACAACATACTTAACAATTCTTTCGTATGGATTTAAATTTTCATTTACTGCCGAAATTAAGGAGCCGAAATAGCTTTTTAATTTTTTTTGAGATTCAGCTTGCTGAATAAAAGGTTCATCAAAGTCCGGAACAATTAAAAGTGTATTGTAGGGCTTCATATCACCAACAAGAAAAGCACGTTTTAATCCTGGAATGTCTTCAAATTTTTTTTCAATGAACGCAGGAGCTATCGTCTGTCCCCTAATATTTTTATAAATATCTTTTACTCTGTCAACAATATATAGAAATCCGTTTTGGTCTTCAGTGAATAAATCGCCGGTGTTTATCCAGTATTCTCCTTCGATATGCTTATTAATATCATCAAAATATTTAGCAACATACTCTCCACTTATTTGAAGCTCCCCGACTTCACTGAATTTATATTTGATTCCGGGTAATGGGATTCCAACAGAATCTTTAACATAATGATTCGGCGGAGTCATGCTTATTCCGCCGGTTGCTTCGGTCATCCCAAACCCGCTGACTAAAGCAACGGAATGAGAGTTGAAAAATTTGAATACTTTTGGCTCAAGATACCCCGCAGCGGAAATTCCCCATCGCAAATTTTTGCCGACCAGTTTTCGAAGTGCTTCTTTCTTAACATTTTTATCCAGCACATTTTCAACAGAACTTAGCGCATGTTCATAAATTTGCTTCCATCGAAGAGGAATGCTAACAAAGCCTGTGGGGTGAACTTTGTTCATCAAAGTTATTAATGAATCAATATCATTTTTACCGGCAAAGACATAAGTCCCACCCCAATAAATCGTCCCCATCATTTCAAAATATCTTCCAAACGTATGGAACAAAGGAAGATAAGAAAGTAAAACTTCATTATTGTCAACTTCAGGAAGAGCGGCGCCTCTTGCAAATCTTTTTGTAATTAAATTATAGTTTGTGAAGGCAACGCCTTTTGGAACCCCGGTGCTTCCGGATGTAAACATTACCGTAGATATTTCATCAAGCTTAAACTTATTTCTATTAGATAAAATTAGTTCGGCTTCCTTTTCATTTATTTGAGAAATAAAGTCATGATAACTAATTACTGAATCTACTTCATCTTCATTAGGTCAAGTAATTTCCTGTAAAAACTATTTTGAATGTATGAGAAGATTTTTCTCGAACTTTTTTCAGCAATTCTACTCTTTGAATCGAATCAGTAACAACGACATTAAAATTTATGAGATTAAAAATGTGTTCAAGATTTTCTAAGCCAAAGTGAATATGAAGGGGGGAAACGAAAATATCATAAGCGAGGCAGGCAATATCACAATGAGCTCCTTCAATACAATTGTCCATGTATATTGCAGCTCTAGGCAGGAGTTCAGAATTATAGATTGACGCTGCAATTTTTTTAATTTTATCGCTTACTAATTTATAACTGTAGTCATTCTTTACGCTTCCTTCAAAAGCAGAAAACAAAGTTTTATCGGGATGAGATTCAACTCTTTGATTAATCATATCAAGTAATGAATAATCTGAGGTACGAATAACTTTGAACGTTGTTTCAGCCCATCTATAGCGTTCTTCTTTGCTATTTAAGTTATTAAGGAAAAAAGTATTTCGGGTTAAGTCAAGATATTTATGCCAAACATCTTTGGAGATAATTATATTTTCTTCTAAAAGTTTCTCAACAACATCTAATAATTCATCAGAGCTGAATTTCTTTTCACCAGCTCTAAAAGCGGTTTCGAGTTGTTTAAGTTTCTCTTCAAAAATTAATTCCATTTTTACTTTCTTATTTTAATGCTTTAGTAAAAATAATAAAAAGTCTAAAAGCAATTATTTATTTTTTCAAATTGCCGGCAGAACAAATTAGTTTAACTTGTGATATTATTAACAAAACAAATTTTTATTTTAGGGTATTGGTATTTCGATCTTTATTTTTAAAAACTATTTTCGAATAAACAATCTATAATAACTAATACAAATTAAATTAAAAGGAGATTTTTATGTCAATTAGAAAGGCTAATGCAGAATGGCGCGGAAATTTAACGGAAGGTTCAGGCGATTTAAGCACAGAATCAGGAATACTAAATAAAACTCCATATAATTTTGTTTCACGTTTCCAGGATGGCAAACAAACAAATCCTGAAGAACTTGTTGGAGCAGCACATGCAGGATGTTTCACTATGGCTTTGGCAAATAGTCTTTCAAAAGATGGCTTTAAAGTAAATTCGGTTAAGACTGAGGATAAAGTTCATTTTGAAAAAGTAGATGCCGGTTTTAAGATTACAACAATTGATGTTATTACTGTTGGTGATGTCGAGGGGATTGATGCTGCTAAATTCCAAAAATATGCTGAAGACACTAAGAAAACATGCATCGTGTCAAGAGCTTTAGCTGGAGTTGAATTTACTCTTGATGCGAAATTAAAATAAAAAAATATTTTAATGCTTTTATTCATAAACCCGGTTTCTTTAAGAAACCGGGTTTATCCGTATATCAACGCTTATAAAATTTTAAGCAATTAACTTTTTAAACTTATTATTTCTATTGATGTATGTTCTTACATAAGAACAGGAAGGAATAACTTTTAAATTATTTTCTTCTGCGAAATCTAATCCAGCTTTAACAAGAGATGCAGCAATTTGCCTGCCGCGTAATTCAACCGGGACAAAAGTATGAATCATGTTCATAGTATTGCTATTAACCATGATGTATTCGAGAACAGATTCTTTCCCTTCATTGATAGTAAAAAATTTACTTGCACTTTTATTGTGACTAACTTTGTATTCCATAAAAGTCTGTTTTTTTAAAATAATAATTCTGTTATCTTAAAATAGTTAATTATACTAAAGAACTGAATATAACTTTTAACAATTGATGTCAACTATGCGAAAATCTGTTCTGCTCTTTTTACTTTTTATACTTTGTTCACAACAATCTATATTATCACAAAATAAAAAACTAACGCTCGAAGAAATATTTAATACGAATATTTTTATGGGTAAAACCGTTGAGAATATTCAGTGGCTGCCATACGATTCTGCTTTCACTTTTACAAAAACAAATTTTCAAAACGGCTTAGATGACATTTATATACATTATGTTAATTCAGGGAAAGAAGAATTATTGGTTTCATCTAATGAATTAATTTATGAGCAGCGCCCTATAAATATGAGCAGCTATTCATGGACTCAAGACGGAACCTACTTATTAATTGCCGGGCCGAAAGTTGCTATCTGGAGGCATTCAATTGAAGCTCCTTATTATTTATTAAATGTAAAAACAAAAAAAATCACTGCTCTTTCAGAAAATGATACACATTTAAGAAACGTTAAGTTGTCTCCCGACGGCAAATGGGTCGGCTATGTAAAAAGACATAATTTGTACATAGATGAATTATCATCAAACAAAGAAATTCAACTTACGAATGATAAGGGTGAAAATATTTTAAATGGGGAATTTGATTGGGTATATGAAGAAGAGTTTAGCATAGTTGATGGATGGAGATGGTCGCCTAATAGTAAAAAAATAGGTTACTGGAGATTGGATCAAACGCGGGTGAAAGATTATTATTTAGTTGATGAAATGAATACATACAATAAAATCTATGCATTGAAATATCCATATGCAGGCGAACAAAATTCGATAGTAAAAATTGGAGTGATAGATATTGATTCAAGAAAAACAAGCTGGATGGATTTAGGCAAAGATGACGACTTTTATGTTCCAAGAATTTATTGGACTAACTCAGCAGATAAACTTGCAATTGAGAAATTGAACCGCCGGCAAAATCAAATGGAATTGCTGATGTCGGATGCAGAAGACGGCAAATCCAATGTCATAATTACTGATACTGATTCTTGCTGGGTTGAAAGTGAGCACGATATAACCTTCTTAAAGAAGAGTGATAAAATTGTTTGGACTTCGGAGATGAGTGGATATAACCATGCTTATTTATATGATTATGAAGGCAAGTTATTAAATCAAATTACATCCGGAAACTGGGAGGTTTCGGACATACTTGGTGTAGATGAAAATAATAATCTTCTATATTTTGACGGGAAAAAAGATTCGCCAATTGAACAACAGATTTACACTATTAATCTTGCTGGAATGAATTTAAAAAGATCTCTAATAATCATGGCTGGCATGTTGCCGATTTTTCGCCGAGCTGCAAATATTTTATTCAATATTCTTCCGATGCAGAAACTCCAACTCAAGTAACTCTAAACAAAGCCGACGGCACTTTAATAAGCATGCTTGAAGAAAATAAAATTGATGCAGTAAATGAATACGGGATAGTTTATCCTAAAGTAACTAAAGTAAAAACCACTGATGGTGTTAAACTAAATGCCTATATGATGAAGCCTTTGGATTTTGACTCAACAAAAAAATATCCGGTTGTAGTTTTTGGATACGGCGGCCCGGGTTCTCAGGAAATTATAGATAGATGGGGTGTTACTGGAAAAAGCCCAAATCTTAATCAGTCTTTTTTATGGCATAACTATATGCTTCAACAAGGTTATTTGATTTTTTGTATTGATAATCGCGGCACAGGCGGAAGAGGCAAGGCATTTAAAGATTTAGTTTATGGTGATCTCGGTAAATGGGCAGTGCAAGATCAAATTGAGGGGAAAAATTATTTAGCTTCTTTATCATATGTTGATAGTAAACGAATTGGATTTTGGGGATGGAGCGGAGGCGGTTATCTTGCTTTAATGTTGATGACAAAAGGTGCTGGAAATTTTAAGGCAGCAATTGCAGTGGCACCCGTTTCAGATTTTCATCTTTATGATGATATCTGGACGGAGCGTTATATGGGGTTGCCGGATGAGAATAGAGAAGGCTACAAATCAGCAAGTGCATTAACTTATGCAAATAAATTAAAAGGTAAGCTTTTAATGATTCAGGGGACTGGCGACGATAATGTTCATTATCAAAATACATTGCAAATGGTTAATAAGCTTGAAGATAATGCAAAACAATTTGACATGATGCTTTATCCAAATAGAAACCACGGCATCTGGGGAGGTTTAACAAGGCTGCATCTTTTTACAAAGATGACGGATTTCTTTTTGAATAATTTGTAGAGACGATTTAAATAGCTGCTTAAATTGGTATCGAATTTAATCGTTTTAGCAGGCTCTCAAATAATTTGGGTAAGTGTCAAATGATTCTTTTCAAGAAATAAATAAGTTTGAAGAATATTTAATTGGTTAAGGGTGAACTGCAAATGATTCGAGTACTATTTCAAATGGCCTGGAACAATTTTCAAATGGTTCGGGACTCGATTCAAATGGTTGGGGAGAGATTTCAAACGATTCGGGAGACGTTTCAAATAGTTCGGGAGAAGATTCAAACGATTCGGGAGAAGTTTCAAATGGTTCGGGAGAGGTTTCAAATGACTGGGGAGAGATTTCAAATGGTTGGGGAGAAGAAATAAATGATAAAATAATGAATTTTTGAGGTTTTTTATTTGTTTTGAATGGTTGATTTTTTTCACAAAGTAATCCCAAAATTGGCCGCTATGCGAGATTCTGATAACTATCTAAATATATTTAACTCATTTTAATTAGCGTTGAAAGATGACATCTTTTCTAAATAAAATAGGTATTCTAACTCTTCGATAAAAATATTGTTTTATCTGATTTCTGGTGAAAAATAAAGATGTCATCTTTTTACATTCGAATCTTGCAGCGGCAGATGCAACTCAGGAAAGTACAAAGAAATTGCAGGCATCAGCAACGATAGCACGAGATGAAGTGATAATAAAATTGAAAGACCAGGCAGCACGTACAAGAAATTTTGTGAGGGCAGCATTTATTGGTAATAAAGAAATGCTTGTGCAATTTAAGCCGATTGATAAAGGAAAAACGAGCGGCAACGGGGAAAGTGAAACACCTGCGAAGGCACCGGCAACATAATAAAATAGTTTTTATAAACGATTTAAAAATTATTTGTGAAATTGTTAACGCCCCGATGTTCGGGGTGTTTTATTTTTAAAGAGTGAAAGAGAAATTTATTTTGAATGTTAATTGATAAAAAAAACAACAAATGAATGTGAATAATTTCACTTAACAATAAAATAATTTGGCAATTAATTTTATTTAAATTAAGTTGCTTACACACTAAAGGGAATTAGGGTTGAAAATAAAAAGTCATAAAATTTTCTCGTCTCTCTCTCTCTCTCTCTGCGACGGGTTTTATGAGAGGCCAATTCTTAGATATTCATCTTGAAACTTATTTCAATAATTCCTTTAATCTTACGATTTTCTTTTCTTTATTTCTTTACTCATATAATTCATTTTCGTGTTATACGCAAAAATTCTTTTCCGGTTTTACGTAATACTTATAATAATTCCATCAATGGAGCTTAAATTATTTAATTTTAAAAACTGTTAGAAAGGGAGGCTATGATACAGGATAATTTTTTACAGGTTAATAAAGATATTTTAAATCTATCAAAAAGAGAAAAAGAAATATTATTATTAATTGCTGAAGGTTTAAAGAACGGGGAAATAGCGGATAAGCTATTTATATCTCACAGGACGGCGGATACACATAAAACACATCTTATTAAAAAACTAAATTTAAAATCCACAGCAGAATTAGCTTGCTTTGCCACTATTAATTTAGATGTAATAAAATCACTATTAGATATGGTGGCATAAATATAATTACGGAAAACTCGTATAAAAAATACGAGTTTTGCGTATTTACTCGTTATCACTCGCGCGTTAAATTAAAACCAGAATTATATTTTATTAATTACAAAAACTTTTACGGCAAAAGTATTAATCAAGGTTTTAATATTCATTGCAACTTCATTTAGATAAACCATCAAATTTTATAAAGGCATTTATGGAAACAAAAGTAAAATTTAGATGTAAAAAGTAAAGTTTCTTCGTTATAAAATTTAATAAATGTGTTTAGTTAAACAAAAAGGAGGATAATTCATCATGCATATTTTAAAAATAATTAAAATTACAATGGTGCTTTTGTTGTCAGTTTTTACAATCACCGAAGCCCAGGTAAATCCTGTTTACAAAAAAATGAAGCAAAGGGGATGGACACCTCTTTCCAGTAATATTAAAACAAAAATAAATCCAGATCAATTAAAGAGTGAATTTCTTATTAGCATGGGCTATAAAGATACTACAGTTTCTAAACTACAAAAATTAGGAGTAAATCTTGGAAAATTAACTAGTTTACATAGACCTTTGGATGAAAAAATTTTGACTGCAGTTTCGGATTGTATAATAATTGGTACTGTTACAAAGAAAGAATACCCTCTTACGAAAAGAACATGGTATCATACTATTGCCCACGTACAAGTTGAAGAATTTCTAAGAAATGATTATAACCTTTCAAAAGACCAAATCCCTATACTTATTGAGTCAGGGCCAACAGCAGCAGGAGAAAAAGATATTAGAGTAGGTGAAGATACACTGGAAATTGGTGAACATGTCTTGCTTTTTTTAGATGCTAATGGATTGATCAGGTTAGCAAATAATAATCACATGAGTAATTTATATGATGAATTGGTAAATGATTCAAGTATAAAATTTAGAATTTTAGCGAAATATGATCTAAAATCTGGAAAAGCATCTAGAAGAGAAGAAGTTAAAAATTTGGTTGATGTACGTGATAAAATTAATATTATTCTTACGGCTTTAAATAATAGAATACCAATAAGTAAATAGTAATTAAATTTTTGGAGGAACTTATTATGAAAAAAGGGATATTAAAATTTATTTGGATACTAATTATTTGTGCATTACAAACATCAAACATATTTGCCCAGTGTTTTATTGACCTTGGTTATAAGTGGCCTGTAAATTCAGTTACATTTCACATAAATAATTCTCTTGCTACACCCTTGGCTACTCAGCAGGAATATGAAACAGCCGTTAAGAATGCTGCAACAACCTGGAACGACGTAGGTACTAGCTTTTAAATTTGCACAAGGAGATAATGTAGATTATGATAGAGACAATGAACCCTCCGGTATTTATCAAGTTGGTTGGTATATTGACCTTCAAGATGACCCAGCATATACTCATGTTAGAGTTGATCCGGCAACTAATGAAATAACACTAACTGAAACTTACTTTAATCAAGCGTATCATTTAAATACAAATCCAACAGAAGATGATCAGTTGGATATACAAAGCATAATTTTACATGAATTTGGCCATTGGCTTTTTTTAGACGATGAATATGATTTTTGGTGCTCTGAAAATGTAATGTTTTATTACGTCGACTATGAAGAATTAAAACGAGATCTAACACAAGATGATAAAGATGGAATCATTCATATATATGGACAAAATCCATCAACACCGATAGTAATAAATCCGTTTCACAACAGGCAGCATGTCTTCTTTGAATATGAACCCACTAGATTTTTATTTTATAATGAGATAAGTGATTCAAAAAATATTGAAAAGATAAATCAAACTCCTTGTCCATGTTCTCGAAAAAATAAAAGCAAATAGTTCTATTTGTATTCATTCATTCAACAAATATGGGAGGTTCTATATGAGAAAAACCAAAATCATTTTATTATTAATGGCTTTAATCCCTTTGAATAATCTTACTTCACAGACTCTTGAAACAATACTTCAAGGTAAAGATTATTTAGAAGTGCTAAATAGCTTAAGCAGAGAAAGTAATCCTACTGAAAAATTAAAAAATTCAACTATTGCTCAAATAAAAACTTTGGCTAAAGTAGCTTACGAAGCTTATGAAGACGACCCAATAAAGGTATATAAGTTTATTAGTACAAAGAATAAAGAATGGGATAGCCTAGTTCGAAACGATAAATCCAAACTAAATATACCCCGTGTAGGAGATATACAGGGGAAACTCTGGGAACTTATCGAGCAAAAAATATCTAAGAAAACTTATGAGTTAATGAGAATTCCCTATTTTATAAAAGCTAGGGTAATTTCTAAAGACACTTCAATTTATACTGATTCTTCCACAAGCTTTGAGTATAGTAAAGTAAACATAGGTGTTAAAGTGGAAGATGTTATTAAAGGTAAGAAAAGATTTAAAATGGATGATAAATTTGAATTTTACTATTTACAAAATTGGGAAAAACCTAAGAGTGAATTTAAAATTGATGAGTCCTACTTTTTGCTTTTAGAACCACGTTCAGGAAATGATGTTAATTTTAATATGGTAGCGTTAGTAACTTATATAGATTGTCCTGATGTTGTATTTGAAATTAAAGATGGGAATTTGATTGATGAAAAAAACTATTTTGGTTTTGGAAAAGAGAATAATTGGGAAATGTTCAAAAAGAAATTTAATGAGGTTGTAACCAATATAAAGGAGGGGAAATAAAATGAATGCAAGAAGTCTATTCATTATCGTTTTTATATTAGTTACTTCAACGTTTGCTCACAATGAATTTTATAAAGTTGATAATTTTAAATTAGTATTAACTAATAGCGCACCTTTTGTGCACTGGAAAAGTAACCAGGTTACGTTACTATTGCAATTCACTAAGTCAACCATACCTACTGAACTAGATTATGATGAGACAAAGGTTGAATTCAAAAATGGTTATAAAGTATGGGAGGATGCCAGCTGCTTTGATTTTATAGAAGGTACATATGATGGCGTAGAATGTGGATTTACCACTAATGATGCAATTTTTGACGACCCGGCAAACGATGGAGGTGTAACTAAATTAGCTATAGAATCAGATGAATGGCTTAATGATTATATAGTTGAATCTACAAATTTTCCTAGAACAACTGTTTATGATTCACAAGTCGCCTTTAATAATACAGTTTATAAAAATTTCAGATGGACAAACGCTATTGTTTTTCCATATGGATATACCTGGACTCATTTTCAATCTATAGTTGTACATGAACTAGGCCATCTTTTAGGGTTGAATCATTGTACTAAAAGTGAAGCAACTATGTATTACAAATACTATAATAATACCTACGATTTTATAACATTAACCGACTATGACAAAACAGGAATACAAATTGTATGTGCACAAAACCCCGCAGCACCACTAGAAATAAATCCAGTAAGTCGTTATATAAATAAACAAAATTATTTCTATGAACATGAGCCTGAAGTATTATTCAATCCTCAAGAAAAATTTGAAGAAACAAATAAACACAAGGAAATTCCTGTTCAGACTATATCTTCAAATTCAGAAAACAAACAACTTATAAAACCAGATAATATTAAAATTGAGAGAGGGAATAAATGAAAAAGATAAAAAATGTTCTATTCATACCATTTTATTTTTTATTAATTATTTAGGAGTTCTTATGAAATTAATTATTTTATTTTTTGTTACTCTTTTATCATCAGTGATATTATTTAGTCAGGATAAAAATCCAAATCTTACAAAATATGTAAAGACATTTCAGCAAGCAAAATCATTGAGTAAAAGTAATATCCAGGATGTAAAAAATGAGAATCAACATGTAGTTGATAGACTTACACCATTGAATTTAAAAACAGGGGCACTGAGTAAATATATAAAGTCAATCTCCCTTAATAATTTCTTAAATATAATTGATAAAAGGAATAAAGCTTATGAAGAGGATCTATTTAAACCGCAGCAGTATTGGCTAAATCATGATGAAAATATTGAAAAGAATTTTGCAAAGGATAGTATAAGGTTTGGAATCTATGAGGGCATCTTAAGAGAACATCTTGAAGATATTTATGGAGATATTATAAGCAGTTTGATTTTATCACCATCTCTTCTTAGAGTTAAAATAATTGGTAACACTAGAGAAGTGTATAAGGTTGACAAAGAACTAGCATTAACTAAAACTGTTTTAATTGCAGAAGTAGAAGATATAATTAAAGGGGAGAATAGCTTTAAGAAATCAGATATTATTGAATTTTATTATTACCCTTTTTGGAGGCATAAAGAAGGTGATTTCGAAACTAATAAATCATACTTTGTTTCATTAATCCCAGTTGTAGATAACATTAATGGTGAAGAAAAACTAGCTTTAGATGTTAATAAGGTTAATGATGGATTTGTAGAAATTTCTGAAAATATTGTTCAAGACAATAAAAATTATTACGGCTTAGGTAAGAAAACATGGGAAGATTTTAAAAACCAAATTTCATCTTTAATCAATATAGAAATTCTTAAGGGAGTAGGTAATGAAAAATAAAATAATTTATTTGATAATATTACTATTAAATTCTCTTCCGGTAATTGCGCATAATGAGTTTTATAGAAGAAGCACATCAAATCAATGTGACCTTGTAGAAGTAACCGCAACAAATAATATTAACATTCTTAAATGGCAGTCATATACAAATATTCCAATTGCTGCCAATTGGTCATTAGATTTCCCGTCAGAAATAAACCTATACACAGTTGCAGATCAATTTGCTAATGCCGTTTCAAATTGGGAGCTTTTTTCTGGTCAATCATCCTTATTTGATGTTCAACAAGATTTCGGTCAAAATGTTCATATAAGGTTTGCGAATAGTACTGATGTATTTCCAATGCCACTTAGTGCTTATAAATATGGTGGAACACCACTATGTATGCAAAATATTAATGGGACAGATTTTATTGTACATTCTTGGGCAAGTGATCCTTGCGGGCAAACAAAAGGACATTCTTGGATATTGTTAAATAACACAACAGGTAGATCTTTTCAATGGCGTACAGATCATTTCATCCCGTCAATATCTGAAATCGATTTCGAATATACTATTTGTCATGAACTTGGACATCTATTGGGCTTAGCCCATTGTTCATATTCTTATCCTGAATCAATGATGCATGACTCACCTCCTTACGGCAACTTTGTATCTCCATTTCCAACCCCAAAGGATATAGAAGGTCTTAATATATTAAAAGATCAAAATCCCACAACACCATTAGTATTAAATCCGTTTCGTAACAGGCAGCATGCTTTCTTTGAATACGAGCTGGAAGTATTTTTCAATTCACAAGGAAAGCCTGATATTATAAATATAAACAATGAAATTCCTATTCAAATAATTTCTTCTATTCCAGAAACTAAATTATTCACAGTACCGGAAAAAAATAAAATTAAAAAGGGTAAAAAATGAAAAAGATAAAAAACATTCTATTCGTTCTAATTACTATCTTAATTTGTTCAAATCAAATCAAAGCACAAAATTATGATTACCTGATAATAACTCCAGATATTTTTACACAAAGTGCAACCTGGCCAAATGTTATTATAAATCTTCAAACATCAAGAGGATTACACCCTAAAATTGTAACGGTATCTTTGAGTACAACTGCGGCAAATATTAAAAGTATTATACAAACTTATTATAATAGCAACCCATTAAAATATGTTTTGTTAATGGGGAATGGTAAAAATATAGTTACGCAGGGCCAGTATAATGAGGGTGGAGTCGATTATATGTATGCTGATCATGGAACAATAGTTCCTTATGTCGACTACCAAAGTGAAACTTATATTCCCTTCTTTTCAGTGTTAAGCAATAACCCCTGGAATCCCGCAGGTTCCAATATAGCAACAGATGATCCTTATGTAGCTGGTTTGACAAGCCACGGCTCTGTTTACATTGGCAGAGTTCCTATAATTTCAATAAGTGAAGCAAATCAATATGTAAATAAATTATCAACATATTATAATTCTTTGAAAACTTATTCAAGTGCATTAAATAAAGAAATTCTTTTAAATATAGATATGGATGTTCAGAGCTATTATTGTACCGCTGCTTTAGTTAATGAAATAAATAATACACTCAAGGCGGAACATATACCCAGTACAACTTCGATAACAGATTTGAAAGTATCCCAATATTTAGGTACATGCGACCCCCTACACCCATATAACTATTGTGCAACTCGAGCTACAACCTTTGAATCAAATTTAAATCAAGGTGCTTCAATAATTTCAATACTAGGAACAAGCGGAGGCCCATTTAGTTTTGGGGGATGGTATTGGCCAGAAGCTAATTATAATCTTACAAATTTAAATACTGCAATGCCTTTTGTAATTGCCCCAAATTGTATGCAGGGAGAAGTAAATAGCCCTGATTATGAGTCTACTATGAGAAAATTAATGGTATTTTATAATGGAGGTATTATAGGGGCAATGGCTCCAACTCAAGGAAGCGAACAGCATGAAAACGGATATATCTTAAATAGGTTCAATGATTTAATATTCCAAAATCAAACTATGAGTTATGGAGAAATTTTTAAAACAATTAAAGATGAAATGTTCGCGAATTTCTCAGTTATGGAATTTTTCAATAACGGCTTTACTTATTTTGGTGATCCTTCATTAGTTCCATCTATTTGCAAGCATAAATCAGGAACAATTAGCTCTTCGGAAACATGGTCAGGGAACATTGTCGTTGACAATACAATTACAGTTTCTTCAGGAAAAACACTTACAATTTTACCGGGAACAAATATTTTCTTTAACAGCAGTGCATCATTATTAGTTTACGGGAAATTAATTGCGAATGGAAATACTACACAGCCAATATTATTTACTTCAAAATCAGGTAGTGTAGCAAATAGCTGGGGAAGTATTGAATTGAACGGTTCGGGAGCTTCAGGCTCTAATATCAGCCATGCTAATATAAAATATGGTAATGAAGTTAGAGTTATAAACGTACCAAGTTTTGAAATTTCATTTTGTGATTTCACAAATAATTATATCTCTATTTACGCTGCTGGTTCTGATGGTATTATTCATAATAATAACTTAACAAGTAATAGCATTGGGCATTCAATTGATATAGAAAATCATTCTGGCATAGATTGCTATGTAAATACAATCATAAAAACCAGCCCATACCAAAAAAGAGGAATTGGAATATTATATTCAGGCGGGAGCGATGGAAACGCTTATAAAAATGATATAAACTATTGTGACTGGGGAATAGGAGCGATTTGGAGTTCATATCTTAGTTCATGGGCTTCTTCTGAACCTAACAATAGGATCAGAAATTGTAATGTTGGTATAAATATTTACCGTAGTAGTTATGCGGACTTTGGTTTTCCCTCAGCACCAGAGTGCGAAAAAAATAGTATATATAATAATTCGATGAATGCTACAGTTGGTAATATGTATACTACATATGTTAGTGGACTTTATGCATTGTATAATTGGTGGGGCACTTATCCTCCAAATACTAATAAATTCTCATGCGGTCCAGGTTCATATTTGTATTATGATAATTCTTTAAATTATGATCCATGGGCATCTTCACAAAAAACCCTAACAAATAACGATGAACTTATTACATCACAAAAGAATGAAGAAATACCAGTTACCGTTCCTATTGATCCAAACTCTATTTTTGATGGAATATTGCTAAAGAACAAAGGTGACTATAAATTAGCTAAAGAGTTCTTTATTACCTATTTAGGGAAACACCCTGAAGATCAAGCTGCATATGTTGAATTGTATACATGTTATAATAATGATAATGCGGACGATATAATTAAATATTTTTCCTCATTACCTAAAAAAGCTTCTAAAGACTATAAGTTACTTCTATCCCACTTGTACTTAAAACAAAATAATATAGAAAAAGCAAGAAAGATTAATGACGAAATAATTAATGAAAACTCTAATACTTCTCTTGCTGCTATGGCAAATGTAAATAACATGTTTATTGCTTTATATTTCGAAGATAATATTGATAAAGCGAATACTATATTTAATATTGTTTCAAAAAACTCGGAATCATTACTTCCATCAGAAATTTCAGATATGCAGTATGAAATTAAAACTTATGAAGAAGTACATAGTAAATCAATCCCAGGTTCTTCATTTAATAAGGCAGCTAGTAATAATATAATTGAAACACCTAAAGAATATAGCTTGCTTGGCAACTATCCAAACCCATTCAATCCAACAACAACGATTGCTTATAATTTGCCAAGAACATCTGATGTTGAATTAAAGATATATGATATACTTGGAAATGAAGTAAAGTCATTCTTCATTCAATCACAATCTGCTGGTACACAAAATATTGTTTGGAATGGTACGAACAATTATTATGAACAAATAGCTAGCGGTATTTATATTTATAGATTCAAGGCAGTTTCAAGGGAAGGAAAGAATGAGGTGTTTGTAAAATCTGCTAAGCTGATAATGCTGAAATAAAAAGCCCTTCTCCAAGCCTATCCCCAAAGGGAAGAGGAAAAGGACTGGAAGATTTATTATTTAATCAAAACGGGATCTTTAACGGATCCCGTTTTTTAATTAATTCTTTTACCACATAAGCGTAATTTATAATTTTGGTTAAAAAATGAAACTGTAAATTCAGTTAATGGAAAATTAAGTCCTCCCTTTGGGAGGATTTAGGTGGGCTCTTATACATTAAACAAAAAGTGCATCACGTCGCCGTCTTCAACAACATAATCTTTTCCTTCAACACGCATAACACCTGCAGCTTTACATGCTGCTTCTGATTTATAATTTATATAATCGTTATAGCCGATAACTTCAGCGCGAATAAATCCTTTTTCAAAATCAGTATGGATAACTCCGGCAGCTAGTGGAGCTTTCCAGCCTTTGTGAATTGTCCAGGCGCGTACTTCCTTTGGCCCGGCAGTGAAATAGCTTATCAAGCCAAGAGTATGAAAACCGGTTCTAATAATTTTTTCTAACCCGCTTTCTTTAACTCCGTATGAATCTAAAAATTCAGTTCGCTCCTCATCTTCTAATCCAACCAACTCTTCTTCTACCTTTGCAGAAATTTTAACAAAGTCGGCGCCTCTTTTTTCAGCGAATTCTTTTAAGTTTTTGGTGTAATTGTTATCGCTGCTTAAGCCGTCTTCATCAACATTAGCACAGAAGATTGTACTTTTTGCTGTGAGAAAACTTACTTCTTTAAAAAGCTGCTTAACTGTTTCTTTTTCTTTGTCGTGATAAGCCGAAGCAACATTTCCTTCATTTAAAAAGTTTAAAATTGATTCGGCATCTTCCAGCATTGCTTTTGCAGCTTTATCACCTTTTGCCATTTTTTGCAAGCGTTCAATTTTTCTTTCAAGAATTTGAACATCAGCTAAAAGAAGTTCAGTTTCAATAACTTCAACATCTCTCACCGGATTTATGCTGCCATCAACGTGAACAATATCAGGATGATCAAAACATCTGACTACCTGAACAATTGCTTCCGTCTCGCGAATGTTTGTTAGAAATTGATTTCCCAATCCTTCACCTTTACTTGCGCCTTTTACAAGTCCGGCAATATCAACAAAATCCACAGTTGCATTTACTATTCTTGCGGGATTAACAAGCTTTGCAAGCTCTGCTAATCTTGCATCGGGAACTGGAACGATGGCTTTGTTTGGTTCGATAGTACAAAAAGGATAATTGGCAGCTTCGGCATTTTGTGCTTTTGTAAGCGCATTAAATAAAGTTGATTTACCTACATTCGGCAGCCCGACAATTCCTATGCTTAATCCCATTAAATAAAATCTCCGTTAGAAAATATGAAATCTTTAATTAGCAAATATAAAAATAATAAATGAGAGGATGAATGAATGGGTGATTGACTGAATGGATGAATGAAAGATTACAGAATTGCAGAATTGAAAGATTGATCTGATTCACTTGAACTTGATCATAAACTTAAACTGTGATTCATATAGTTTTTACAATTAAATATACTGGATGGATTATTAACTATTCATACTACATCTTACCCACCTCTGCACCGCACGGGAAGAGAGAAACCACATGTTGGTTGTTAGCTCCTCAAATACAAAGTAAAAAATGAAAATAAAAATCCCCTCCTCGGAGGGGATAAAGGGGTGGGTTCAATATATGTTTCTTGCTATCTAAAAAAAGTAACTAAAAATTCTTTTCCGTAGGAACTATTTCCAACTCCAGCAAATCAGTTCCACGAAGAATTTTTATTTTAGATTTTATTCCAACTAAACTATCTGACAAAATTCGATGCAGATCATCAATTCCTGAAATTGGTGAATCATTAAAACTAACAATCCTATCACCTGTTAGGAGTCCGGCTTTTAAAGCTGGGCCGTTATTTTCAATTGTTGCTATCATTACTCCTTTATTAACAGGGAGATTATAATGATAAACTATTCTTCTATGAATAGGAACATTTTGTCCTGCAATACCAATATAGCTTCGTTTAATTCTTCCTTCATTTATTAATTTAGCTGCAACATATTTTGCTGTGTTGATTGCTGTAGAAAAGCAAATATTCTGAGCAGGTAAAATTGCTGCTGTATTTACACCAATCACTTCGCCTCTTGAATTAACCAAAGGCCCGCCGCTGTTGCCGGGATTTAATGCCGCATCTGTTTGAATTACATCTTCAATTAATCTTCCGGAACTTGCTCGAAGCGATCTGCCGAGAGCGCTTACTACTCCCGCTGTAACGGTAGTTTGAAATCCATAAGGGTTTCCGATGGCAATTACTAATTGCCCAACCTGCACAGCTTCAGAATTTCCAAGCTGAACAGGATTTATTCCTGGATTGTCAATTCTAATTACAGCTAAATCAGTATCTGGATCATCGCCCATAAGATCTGCAAGAAATTTTCTGCCGTCTGAAAGCACCACTTCAATTTTAGAAGCGTTATGAACTACATGGCTGTTTGTAAAAATGAAACCATCGGGAGTAAATAAAAACCCCGAACCGCTTCCGCTTTGTCGGTCATTGCCTCTATTGCCGTTTCTTCTATTAGTTTGCTGTAAGGTTACATTTATAAAAACAACTGCCGGACTTACAATCTGTGTTGCTTTGATTACAGAATTCGAATAAGCATCCAGCAATTCTTCATCGGTTAAAACATTCCCGTTCTTTAATTGATTATTATTTGAATTATCTTCATTCAACAAAAATTCTACTTTTTTCATCATAATTTTAATCTCACTTTCGTTTTAAATTTTTACATAATTAGCCAAAAAATATTTAAAAAGAAATTGACGAAATGTGCCCTAAAATAAATCTGATAAAAGTTGTATAAAGATTTATTTTATAAATGGCCCCCCGGTTTCACCCCATCCCCATTTAGGCATTGGTGTATCTTTTGAAACTGAATTTTGATCGGAATTAGAATTGATAACAGCAATCCGGCTGCCCCATTCTATATATGCGACAAACGCAGATCTGAATTCGGGGTCATTCGGAAAACCTACCTCATCAGCGCTTTGCAATATTAAATCGAACCATCTTTTTCTTTGTTCTTCTTTTAGCATTTTCCCTATGTGATGTTTTATCATCCGAGCGTGCCCGCCTTTTTCATTATTTGAATATAATTTTGGGCCTCCAAACACCTCAGCAATAAAATAAGCTACATTTTTTATATGCTCGCCGGACATGCTTTTAAAAATTTCTTTTAACAGATCATCTTTTAACACTTTTCCATAAAGAATTTCCGTAAGCTTTTCAAAATATTCTATTCCTCCTGCCCATTCATAAAGGGAAGGTATTGTTCTAATGTTATCCATATTTACTTCCACAAAATTTTTGTTTTTTCATAATGTTTCATTTCTTGAATGTTGTTAAAGAATGGTTTAACAAGTTCAAAGAATGATTTAAATTCATCACTTTTTCTGAATCCGGAAAGATGTTCCTCAATAGAAGTCCAGTGAATTCTAACTATAAAATTTTCAGTTTCGTCAACCCCATGAATTACTTCGCACCCTACACAATATTTAGATTGATTTAATAAATCAGAAGCTTTGCTGTAAGCATTAATAAAATCGCTTTGCTGATCCATAGGTATTTTATATCTTATTATTTCTATTGAATAAGCCTTATTGTTAACCTTATTAATTTCCATATATTAAAATTTGCTACTTTGGTTGTTATAGAATTGAATGGTTTTAAAATAGAGCAGCAATAAATGAAAATCAATAACTTACTTAAAAGTAAGTATGCCATAATCACATTTGAGGAAGCAATGATAAAATTTAAAAGTAAGCAGTATTCATGCCCTGTCGATTTTACATTAAGTTTTATTGGCGGAAAATGGAAGATATTAATCTTATATTATCTTTACCTGCATGGGTTTCTTGGATTCAGCGCAATTAGAAAGAACATTTCAAAAATATCAGAGAAGATGCTGACCCAGCAATTAAAAGAGCTGAAAAGAGATGGCTTTATAGAAAGAAAAATAGTTTCTTCAAAACCTTTAAGAGTTGAATACTCGCTTTCTAAAAGAGGTAAATCACTTTCAAACCTTTATGTACTTTTGAGTAATTGGGGAATAAACTATCTTAAAGAAAATGGAATAGATTATATAAAAGAAGAAATGCAAAGTTGAAGATTGCGTATACTTTAGTGAAATAGAAAAAATTTATGGCGTTCGTCAATGTTGGGTTAACAACTCGATAATAAAGCCTGCTTAACTCAGCAGGCTTCAAGGCTGTCACGGTCGCACCGTGACAATAGATACCATTCAAATTGATATCAAATAAACAATTAATATCAGTAAATCTTAGAAAGGAAAGATTTAGTATGATTTATTGAAAAATGAAATTATGTTATAAATAAATAATACTTTAAAAGCTGAGTGTATTTTAAAACTTGATAATTATAAATGCCCACCACTAAAAAAAAATTAAAAAAGATAATTCCATAATGAAGTATTTATTTACTATGTGAGAATTGACATAATTGAGAATGTCTTTCAAAGTATGATTGTGATAATCAAATAATAATTTTTGCATTGTAAAATAAATATTTACAATGCTTTTCAGAATAGATTGCTGTGCGAAAATCACACAACAAAAATTTAACCTGTCTGCCGATAGGTAGATTTGACTTTGATACTTATTTGTTGCTAATTATCACCAGTTGATTAATTACTACTGCTAAGTTAACATGGGGTATAAAATGTGGGATAACAAAAAAGTCCGGCAAGTTAATTTCAATTCTTTTTTTATCAAAAATAATCTTTATAAAATCTTCTTTGTTAAAAATGGTTTTTCTTAATTTTAGAATTAGGTACTAATACTGATTTTTTTATATGAAGTATTAATTAAATTAAAGATAAGGGTTAATTTAAGTGAAAACATATAAACTATATGTTGATCTTTTTACAATTTTTAGTTTTAGTAACATCTTTCAAAAAACTTTAAGAGGAGTACCAATATGAATGTCTTCAAATTATTACTTTTAAGTATGTTCTTGATCTTTAGCGTTAATAATGCAATAGGACAACCAAATCATTCTTTTCGCTTTAGTGTAATGGGTGGGAATGGCTTTGGAATAAACAACAAAATAAGTAATTATAGTAGTTTGACTTTGCAACCTTATAGATTTGGCATTGGTGCTTGTGTGCAATATATATTTGAGTCAAACTTATCTTTAGGACTAATATTTGTCTTACATGAAGGGGAAGCTGTTATGATTACTACAACTCGAAATCCATCTCCTTTAAATATAAAGGCAAACATACAATATGAGGGTGTAGAATTAGGTTACTGGATTCGATTCAATCAGACTTTATCTATGCATCCTCATGTCGGTTTAGGAGTGGGAGAACGCAAAGGTAATTTCCATCCTGAATCTGGTGATATTCCTGATCCTAATGATGTCGCTGTGATTTCTGTAGATGGATTAAGACCTTATATTTCTCCTGCAGCATCAGTGATTGCAGATATAACGGATTCTTTATTTCTAGGATTAGAAGTTAATTATTTAATTCTTACTGATTATAAAAATTCTAACTCGTTTGGAACATTTTTAATTGCAGGTATAAATTTTTAGGAGAAGCTTTATTAATAATAGGAAGGAGGTAAAATGAAAATGAAATCATTTATTGTAATTATAATAATTATTGTGACTTTCATAAGCTGCAACACTACAGAACCGGAAAAGCCAAAGCTTGAGATTACAAAAGAAGATGCTTCCTGTACGGAAGCCTGGATAAAAGTTACAGGTGAAACTGGGAGTGAAGTAATTCTTAACCGGGATAACAAGGAAGTGCAAAAGTTTACACTCGCCTCTTCTCCGCAAATTGTTTACGATGATTCGCTCCTGCCAAATAATACTTATACATACCAGGCAATTAAAGATGAAGAAGTAAGTAATAAAATAAGTGTAACCACACTTGATACAACTAGCCATAACTTCAGCTTTCAAACGTTTTATCTTGGCGGTGCTTCATCAAGTTCATTAAGTGATGTTGCAATAGTAAATGATACTCTTGCTTATGCTGTGGGTGAAATTTATAAATACGATTCTACAGGACAAATTGATCAACATCCATATAGTCTTGTAAAGTGGGATGGTAGGAAATGGTCTCTCAAAAAACTTTACTACAAGGATAAGGATTACCAAGGAAATGAATTTACATCAGTGCTTTCCAATATCAGAGGCATCTTAGCATTAAGCACCACGGACATATGGTTTGCTGCTGGTTCAATTTTCCACTGGAATGGAAGAGATACAATTGCAGACTTTTCATACCGCACATTAACGCCAACTGGTCTGCTGCCGGGAATAAATAAATTATGGGGAACTTCAAGTATAGATTTATACGGGGTTGGCAATTCTGGTGCAATTGTTCATTATACTAACGGCAGTTGGCAAAAGATAGAAAGCGGAACGGATTTAAATTTTTATGACTTATGGGGAAGCATAAATCCGCAATCAGGTCAATCAGAAATTCTAACCGTTGCTTCTGATGTAGGAACTGCAAAAGGAAGCATTATTGTGAAAATTAGTAATGATAATGCTTCCCCCATTTCTTCCAATGGGATAACCGGAAATGCCACTGCAGTTTGGATTATCTCAAATCGTGCTTATTACATAGCCAGCGGTGCTCTTTATTATAAGCATAATTTAACAGACTCTTTATGGAATTCTCTAACCGGGTTAACTCAATATGCTGTTACATCAATTTATGGCAACGATATCAATGATGTTTTTTTCACTTCGTCAGGCGGTGATATAGTTCATTTTAACGGAATAAGTTTTAGAGGTTACTTAGATGAGATAGGAATGCCTCAAATAGTATATAGTTCAATAAAATCCAAAAGTAATTTAATAATTGCTGTAGGCTTTCTTGGAGCTCGTGCAGTTATTACTATAGGTAAAAGGCAGAACTAAATAATTTAATTTAACAAATAATTTATTGGAGGTAAAAGATGTTTCTTAATAAAAAAATTTTTATGATGTTTATATTATTTGCTTTCTTATTAAATCTTCGAATTGATTATGCTCAGGGAAGATTTTCAAAAGAAACGGAAACAAAAATAAAAAACCAGATCTCGCAGATAGAGTCAAATAAAAACAACCAGGCCCCAAATGAAAGGAAGGTAGAAAGTTTATTGAAGGATTTGATAAATAGAATGAGTGCTGATAAGAAAAAAGGAATGCTGCAAGGAAAAAGTGCAAGTAAAAAATTTACAACTTACTCGACAAAGGTTAATGAAAATCTGGAGGTAGAAATTATAATTACCCTTTTGAGCGGAAAAGATTCGGATTCGAGTCTGGTTAAATCTCAAATAATTAATATAAGTGGAAATACCCGGTTAACTATAAAACCTTCTGCTTCAATGCCTGTTGAAGTGTATTGCTGGGTTCCTTATGATAAGATTTTAGAAATAGCTAAAAATGAAGCGATAGGAAACATTACTGCGCTTGGATCACCTATCCAGAGAACCGGTGCTAAATTAACGCAAGGCGACAGCCAGCTCAATGCAGATAAAGCGAGAGAATATTTTAATGTTAATGGTACAGGGATTAAAGTTGGTGTGATTTCAGGGGGAGTAAAAGATATAGACAATTTCAAGGCTGTCACGGTCGCACCGTGACAATAGATACCATTCAAATTGATATCAAATAAACAATTAATATCAGTAAATCTTAGAAAGGAAAGATTTAGTATGATTTATTGAAAAATGAAATTATGTTATAAATAAATAATACTATAAAAGCTGAATGTATTTTAAAACTTGATAATTATAAATGCCCACCACTAAAAAAAATTAAAAAAGATAATTCCATAATGAAGTATTTATTTACTATGCGAGAATTGACATAATTGAGAATGTCTTTCAAAGTATGATTGTGATAAACAAATAATAATTTTTGCATTGTAAAATAAATATTTACAATGCTTTTCAGAATAGATTGCTGTGCGAAAATCACATAACAAAAACTTAACTTGACTTTGATATTTATTTTTTGCTTGTTATCCCCGTTAATTAATTACTACTGCTAAGCAATTTTGGGGTATAATATGTGGGAGATCATAAAAGCACAGCAAATTTATTTCACTTCTTTATTTATCATAAATATCATTTATAAAATCTTCTTTTTAAAAATCATTTCTTGTGATTTATTAAAACTAGGTAATCATACTGATTTTTTTAAATAAGTAATTATTTAGATTAAAGAAGATTTAGAAAGAGAGGTTTTATAAATATGAAGAAAGCTGTGATTACAAACAATAACAAGGGTAATTTATGAAAACAAGTGTGTTATTATTGATCCAATTCTTTTTAATAATCTTTAACATAAATTGTAACCAAAGTCCAAATCAAATAAATAAGGACAAAAATTTAATTTCATTAAATCAAACAGAAGCTCAATTTTCACATGATGGACAAGAAATTGTATTTAAGGGGGTATATGATTCTATATATGCTGTTCATTTTATAGATATATCAGGTAATTATCTTGGATATATTCTAAGCAATAATGGTTTTTTGTCTTCTCCTACTTGGTCTTCCGATGATAAAAAAATAGCTATTTCAATTGAAGGCGATTTATATACTGTCCTAATTCACGGTGATAGTCTTACCAAGTTAACTTATTCACAGGAAGATTTTTCATGTAATTGGTCACCTGACGGTAAATATATAGCGTATACAAAATCAATTTGTGATCCTGATTGCGGTATAGCCATTTTCGATTTAAGTACTAAAAAACAGAAAGTTATAGGTCAATATGGAGGATATGCCAGTTGGAATGATAATTCAAATAAAATTTATTATTATCATACTTTGTATACAAAAATATCAAATACTGATAAAAATCAATATCAAGGTTTTGTGTTCAATAGAGTTGATGTTAATACATTTAATATTGATAGTTTATTTTTTATTCCAGAACAAGGGATACACTTATGGTTAGAAGCTTGCACAGTATCTCCTAATGGTAATGATATATTATTCGCTGCTTCCTATGGTTCTCACCCCGTAATTAATATTTGGAAAATTGATTTAATCAATAAGCTTGTAATTCAATTGACTTATGAAGGAGGGGATTATCCTGCATTTAGTCCAAGTGGAGATAAAATAGTCTATACAAATTCAAATATAAATGAAGGAGGACTATGGATAATGAATTCTGATGGTTCAAGTAAAAAAAGATTAACAAAACTAAGGGAGTAAAACATGAAAACAAACATTTTGTTCTTAGTGCTTTTCTTATTTTTAATATTTTATCACCCTTTATACTCACAAGTTGTGGTAAATGATCCTGACTTTGCTAAACAATGGTATTTAAAATGACTGGAAGTGATAATACAAGGGCTGATATTAGAATTCTTGACGCATGGACAAGGACAATGGGTAATTCGGATCAAAAAATTGCCGATATTGAAAGTATAGATGATGGATGGCCTAGAGATACACATGAGGATTTATCTAATAGAATAACGAAACATGGTTTTGGTTCTATTGCAGAGCATGCTACAAATATAGCTGGTATTTTAATAGCTAATCACAATTCTTTAGGCATTGCAGGGATAAATAACTATGCTCGATTTAAATTCCTATATATTTCATGGTACCGATGTTGAAAGTAAAGATGAAGATTGGGCTTCCCAAATAAATCAAGCAATATTAGATGGAAATCAAATTATTAACTTGTCTCTAGGGTGATTATCATAGTTGGCCTAAGGTAAGTATAGCAACTTTTAAATGCTTATAGTAGTAATGTAACAACTGTTGTATCAGTTGGCAATAATAATTACTCCATTACTAACCCAGCTACACTACCAACCGTAATTGCTGTTGGGGCGTCAACAAAAGATAACACCAGAGCATCCTATTCTGATTATGGGCCACAAATAAAATTTTTAGCTCCAGGAGGAAGCTCATTAAGTGATCATACGAATGTTAATAACATTTATACTACATCTTCTGCTGCTAATAATGCTTATTATTACAATTCAGGTAATCTTCCATGTCTGCACCTATTGTAACTGGCGCTGCTAGCCTTTTGTTGGCATATAATTCAAATTTAACAAATGAAGATGTTAAGTATGTACTTAAATACTCATGTGATAAACTTCCACAAATGCAGGGTGAAGATTTCACTAATGAATGTGGCTATGGAAGAATTAAATCTAAAAAAAGCGATGCAACTTTTAGAAGCACCAAATACTATTTATCATGGTAGTGCAACACTTACAAAAGTGCATGATAATGTTGCTCAAATATTTTTGCCCGGCAACCCTGTGCTTGCAGCAGGAACCTATTATGTTGACGTGTATAAATTATCAGTAGATCGGAACAATTTAGATTATTTAGAAGCACCGTTAGCTTGGTTACCAATAGGATATTCCCCAAACAATCCAAATAATAGCCAAGAGAACGAAGTTGTTACTACAACTTCATCATATGTACAAGCTTCAACATATTTTATTATGTAAGGACTAATTCTCAAAGTCAACCACTAAATTTTTGGTTGCCTTATAATCCTTCAAACTATTATACAATACTTGGTAAGCCAGCTATAAAATCTATATCACTTTCATCTTCTGTGTTGTCTGAAGGAGGCAATGGAGGTACTTATAAAGTAAATGGTACTAATGTTGGACAAAGTTCGCAATCCGT
>CAVZSD010000061.1:0-68666 GCA_963777615.1 uncultured Bacteroidota bacterium
AAACCGACTAAAGGGATATTAAAGTTAACGAATATTTTTACAGTAGTGCTGATATTCGTTTGATTTACATTAGGATAAACGCTGCCGACCTTCATAGCTGTTGCTGGTTTTGTATAGAATTTAAAAGAATAGGAGGATGCAATAGGTTTATTTAACATGCTTACAGCGGTAGTGTCCAGAGTTACATTATATTCTGATTCAGGCTGGTAATAATCTGTGGGAGTAAAAACCAAAGTATGTAAATCATCTTCCCATGTGAATTTTCCATTAACTTCAGGAGAAATTTTGAATGCATTTTCTACTTCTGTTTCTGCCATTCTTTGATCAAATGAGATTATAACCGGGGAAGTTGCCCAAATGCTGTCGGTGCTGTTTTCGGGTGTATGGCCGACTACACTAGGGGTTGTTCCCCCAGCGCTAATCAAATCAAAAAAGTGTGCCCAATTCCAATATTTACCAGGGTCTGTATGAGAATTGTCTAGTGGATCAACTTTGTAACTTGGGTTATTAACATTCCAGTTATTATTTATCCAATTAACCCACCAGGTTTTAAATGTTGATAGTGGCCGATGATTCTGAAAGTATCTACCGGCACATGATAAGTATCAACAAAATGCCTGAACAATGCTGCGGACGATTGATACATTGCTTCTGTAAAATAAGCCGGGTTATCAACATATCCTTCATGTTCAACCCCAAGCATTACAGTATTCCATGAACGTGCATGCCAGGCTTTATCTTTTTCTCTAACAAGCTGAACAATATATCCGTCGGAACTTCTAATAATATAGTGCGAGCTTGCCTGGTATGAGGGTTCTTTTAAAATTGAAACTGATGATGCAAATGATCCCTCAGTGTCGTGAACAACTAAAAATTTTTGACTGATTGCATTGGGAGTAAAATTTGGACTTGGATCCCAAACAGCAGGAGGATAGTCGGTTGAATTAGCATTCAATGGAGATTGTGTTGACCCTATCTTTTCGATATTCTTTAGCTTGTTTTTCGGGTTTACATTTTCTCCAAATTGTGTCATGTCAACTTCTTTATGACTATTAATTACAACTCCGTTTAATTTTGTTCCTTCATTCATTACTTTAAATACATCGAAGGAATAAAATGGTTTTACTTCATCCTGTGGTATTCCCGAATACTTTTCCACCACAGGGCGCCATAAAGAAACATTACTTCTATCAATAATATTCAACTGATATGCATATTTTGATAACAGTGCGGCGGCAGCTTGAATATTTAATCTTACATCATTTTTTACATCACCTACTGATGCACCAATAAGGTTAGCCCCGTCAATTAAAGAATGCCCAAACCAATTGTCGTCTCTTAAGCCCATAATGCCGTAGGCTTTTGGCATGTTTATACAATTTGCATCATCATTTTCTTTGGGGATAATCTGCGTCATTCTAGATTCCGCATAAGCCACTGATTTTAATAAGTCTGCCGGTACATCGTAAATTTGTGCATAGCTGCTGAACGCATCATCCAATACGTAACCAGCCGGAACAGATTGTGCTTTTAAGGATAAGTTAATAGTTAAAACTATGAGCAGGAAAAACGGAAAATAAAACTTCATGGAAGTCCTTTATATTTTTTGCGATTCATATTACCATAAAAAAGAAAAACAAAATAAGACTTCTTCCTACTTAATACAATTCCTAAATGCTGTCTACAATCCGGTTTCTGTTTGATTTTTAAGGCGTGAAATGTGATGTTTAAACAAATCTTCCAAATAAATATTAATGTATTCCGATAACTGAATATTTTTCAAATTAAACGGCGGAGTAATGAATCAAATTTTAATTAAACCTGAGGTTGAACAAAAAACAATTTGGTATATAAAATGGTGGATTGTTTTTATTCCTTGTGCTGTAATATTAACGTTATTGCTCTCCGCAATTAGATACCCGGAGTCAGTTGCAATCTTAACATCATTAATAATGTTTTTGATTGCTGCACTTATAGTAATTATTCTGGATACCGCCGTTTCATAAGTCCTTACTTTACGAGATAAATGATGATTCTATTGTTATATCAAAAGGAGTTTTCTGGAAAATAAAAACAGCAATCCCTTTTTCTAAAATTGCCAATGTAAATATTAAGCAAGGCCCGCTTCAAAAAATATTTAAACTCGGAACCGTAAATATTATAGCCGCAGAAGATGAAGAGCACAGGTGGTCATATCCCGAAATTCAGTTTGTAGATATTAAATTGGCAGAAGAAACGAGGAGTGAAATATTAAGAAGAATAAAAAGTAATAAGGCAAATCAAAAGCCGGAACTGCCTTTAAGCGAATCAGATTTAACGGATAAAGAGAAGATTCAATACCTGATGGAAGAAGTAAAATCAATCAAAAAATCATTGAAGAAAAACAATAATTTCATTAAAGCTTTTATTAGTTCAAATAATCTATTGATTAAATAGAATTATTTTCTTCATTTCCGGTATCCAGAATTCTATTCTATTCAGCTTTTGCAGATATTAAGAAACAACCAAACCGAAATTCTCTAGAGATTGGATTGTGAAAAATTTGTTATCCACGATATAAATAATAATTTAAGGAGGCGCTATGGCACGTGTAAGTCTTACAAATAGCTTAATAGACGAATACAAGAATCTATTTAACAATTGTGTAATCGATTCAAACAGAACAGCGCTTGTTGAAAAAATTTTTGCTAAAATAATTTCAAACAAAGCGCGATATGAAACTGTTGGTAAGAAGCTTAAGATACCATGGTTTTTTATTGCTGTAATTCATCAAATGGAAGCCTCAATGAATTTTAATTGTCACCTTCATAACGGAGATCCGCTTACAGCAAGAACAGTCCATGTTCCTTCCGGCAGGCCGAAAAATGGAAATCCTCCTTTTACCTGGGAAGATAGCGCTGCAGATGCATTGACTATGATGAGCATTGATAAGTGGAATGATTGGAGTGTTCCAGGCACATTATACAAAATTGAGGGATATAACGGCTGGGGCTATAGAATGAAACATCCGCAGGTATATTCGCCTTACCTTTGGGGATTTTCAAATCATTATCAAAAAGGGAAATATATAGCAGACGGCACCTGGTCCGATAACGCAGTTTCGCAGCAATGCGGCGCAGCAGTTTTATTAAGAAGATTATCCGAGAAAAATGAAATTTCATTTTCAGGTGAACCAGTAATAGATCATGAAAATGATATTGCAAAACCAATGATTAGATATTCGAAATCTAAAATTGATCATGCAGCGGATCTTCAAAACTTTTTAAATACATTTCCCGGAATTTATGTTAAGTCGGACGGATGTCCCGGAGATAAAACCTCTGAATCATTTAAGAAGGTTACAGGATATTATTTGGTGGGGGATGAGAGGGCAGGGTGAAAAACAAATTATTATGTATAATTATTGAGTTTTACTAGAATTATAACGTGCAAGTTTTTCCCAATCAATATCACATTTGGGTGGACAAAATTGATTATTTTATAAATATAAAAAACAAAACTCTATAATTCTGTTTTTTACACTGCAACTCATATGGTTAATTTTCTTTGTCAAATTCATCTAATTCTTCAATTTCCAACTCACTTTTAATAACCTCATTTATAATTTCATACCATTGAATTCCATCGCCAATAGGATCGATTATTTTGTTAATTTCTTTTGTGGACAATTCTCTTCCAAAATTTTCCTCAGCTACAGTTTGAATATCTTCAATTGTAAGTTGATAAATTATCTTATTATAGTTATTGTCTTTTTTATTCATTTCTCATCTCTTTTATTGATGGAAAATATTATCGCGATGCCATGATAACGAATTTTTATGGGGATGGATTTCTTTGTCTTTCGGTAAGAAAATTTTTGATCTGTTTTTTATAAAGCTTCTTAGAAAATCAGATTCCCCAAATTTTCCAAAGTCAACATGTAAACAATGAATTTTAGACGATAGCTGAATAGAATAATCATTTAATATTGTAAACCATCCAACATCAAAAGCCCAATGATGCAAATGGCATAAGGATAAAGCATTCCATATATCGTCTTTACCTTTTAATCTATGAGGAACGATATGTGCTGCCTGTACTTCCCATATTAGTGAATCAGGTGAATTTATTTTCATACCACAGAAGGCACACTTATAATCGTAAGCTTCAATAACAGCCAAACGAAACCCTCTTGTTCTAATTCTAGACTCTTTTGTTATCTTGATAACATTCTTTTCCTCATCAAACGGGCTGTAAATATTAGGTCTCGTTTTATTTTTTAGTTTCTTAACAATTTTCTGAACTTCATAAGATTTAGTGGGGAGAAATTCTTTCTTTGAGCTTGGGATGTTAAGCAGCCTTAGTGCAAAATCAAATCCTTTTTCGGTCAACATCCATTCCCTTTTGTCTGTTAACTGAACCGTTTCTGTTGGTCGGGTTATTAATCTTTCTTTTGCTAAAGAATCGGCAGCTCTAAAAAGTAAGCGATGCCAGAGCAAAGATTTCTTAATTCTATTTTCTTTCCTATATATCGTTTCCAAATATGCTTTTCTTTGTTGATCATTTAATTCAAAATAGTTTGCAATTTCATCAACGATTTCTTCTCCAGTGCTAAATTCTTTTATTACACCATTATGGTTGAATAGTGATTTTAATAATGCTTCTTCGACTTCCTTTCGAATAGGCATTTTTAATGTCTTAAGTTTTTCGCTTTCATAACTCATATTTTTTATAAAATATGTTTTAATTCAAGTAAAATTTTGTTTAATAAATTAAGAATTTTTATCTATAGAAAGAATAAAGATTTGAAAAATTTATGAAAACCTTCAAAGTAAATCTAACAAGAGTTTATTCAATTACTATTGATGCTGAAGATGAAACTTCTGCAAAACAACTTGCTGAATTTTTCGTTGGCAATCCCAATGATGAATCGAACGAGAAAGAGAATGCAGACTACAGCGTCAACATTAAAGAAATTGAGATGTTGATGAACGAAGCTTTTGAAGTTGTCGAAGTTTCAGTTTAAAAGTTAATAAAATTTTTTTTTATATCCTTGCGTTAAGAGACCTCGAGGAAGCGCCTAATAGCACACCCCTATATAACAAGAAACATATAGTGATAAATTTTAAATTTTTTTAATGCCGGTCACACTTCGACGGGCTTAGTGTGACTGAAAAATTCTTAATAATAGTTCTTGATTATTTGATATTAAAGTGATATCATTGCGATAGCATTAACATTATTAAAGGGAATAAAATGGAAAAAATAGCAGAAAAGCCAGCATCGAAAATTAACGGTTTCATAATACTGTTAATTTCACTTCTAATTTTGGCGTTAGACATTATTGTATTTATTGGGGGAATTAAGACAAGAGATCCACAATTTTTATGGATATTCTTTCCACTCCTTTTAATTTTTATTTTATTACTTAGCGGGTTAATTGTCGTTCAGCCAAATGATTCCAGGGTTATTATATTTTTCGGCAAGTATATTGGTACCATCCGCCATTCAGGATTTTGGTGGGTAAATCCATTCACTGTAAAGAAGAGAATTTCATTAAGAATTAGAAATTTCAGCAGTGAAAAAATTAAAGTAAATGATTTAAGCGGCAACCCGATAGAAATCGGAGCAGTAATCGTTTGGCAAGTAGTTAACTCAGCATGTGCTGTTTTTGATGTTGATAATTATGAACAGTTTGTCGACATCCAGAGTGAAACCGCAATCAGATCACTTGCTTCTGAATACCCTTACGATGAAAGTGATGGCGATAAAGCTTCTTTAAGAGGAAGCCCCCAGGAGATAGCAGAGAATTTACAAAAGCAGGTTCAATCAAGATTAGACATTGCCGGCGTTGAAGTGATTGAAGCAAGAATAAGTCACCTTGCGTATGCGCAGGAAATTGCTCAGGCGATGCTGAGAAGGCAGCAAGCCGAAGCAGTTGTTGCGGCAAGATTTAAAATTGTTGAAGGAGCTGTAGGCATGGTTGATTTAGCTTTAAAATCTTTAAGCGAACAAAAAATCATTGAACTGGACGAAGAGAAAAAAGCTACTATGGTAAATAATTTAATGGTTGCATTAGTATCGGAAAGTGAGGTTACTCCGATTGTAAATACAGGTTCGCTTTATTAATAATTGCCAGGTAAAATAATATGAAAAACTTATCTGATTACCACGGGCAAACTTTAATTTTTATGCAGCCATCAGTTTGGAAAAATTATTATGAGTCTAAAATGTAATGATGAAATTCTTGCAGTTGTTAATAGCGTTAAATTGTTCGGATTGAAATTAGATATTGAATTGTTTGATAATAAATGGACAATTTACCGTCCTTCAATTTGGAGATCGGAAGTTGCCATAAGAGAAACAAATAAAACATATCCTATTGCAAAGTATAGAAAAGAGAAATTTAAATTACATGGGTTTGTAGAATTGCCTAAAGGACAGAAATTAAGAATTGCATTTAAATTATTCAAAAACATATTTGAGATGAGAATTCATCAGATGAATTGCTCGTGAATTTTAAAGGTAAAGTAAAATTTAAGGAAACAATTGAAATTTCAATTGAAAAAAAATCTGATAGTAATTGACAATTATCCATGGGTAATTATACTTGCATGTTATTTATCTTTGGAAAGAAAACGTGCTGCTGGTGCTGCGGCTGCAGGATGAAAATAAATTTATTAATATGGCTGAGAAGAAAAAATTTTTATTAAGAATTGATGGGAATGTTCATGCCGCTCTTGAAAAATGGGCAGCAGATGAACTAAGAAGCATAAATGCGCAAATTGAATACTTGCTTACTGACGCATTAAAAAAATCCGGGAGGATGGCTTCTAAAAGTTCAGGTATAAGTTCAAGTGAAGATAGTAGCACAGATACAGACAATAATAATTAGATGATAATATTTTTTACCTCTCTGTGGTTCACTGTGGCGGCTCAACGACCTCTGAGTTATTTCTAAAAAGCAATTACCACAGAGAGCACAGGTAAGGCCCGGAGATTCACAGAGTTTTTATAAAGAAGGAAAATGGCTTGTGTGGGAATAAAGATCAAAAAATAGCGGGTACTTTAAAAATCTTAGATTACCTTCAGTCAAATCTTTTCATTAAATTTCGCTACAGAAATTTCCAATAACAAAAATCAAAATTACGATGAGTAAAAAAAATAATAGGCCCCCATGGGATGAATATTTTCTTAAGCTTGCTATGCTTGCTTCCGAAAGATCAACTTGTCCGCGCATGCATTGTGGGTGTGTTTTTGTAAAAGATAGATTTGTTTTAGCAACCGGTTATAACGGTTCTCTCCCCGGACAGCCGCATTGCGAAGATGTGGGATGCTTAGTTGTTGATAATCATTGTGTGAGAACAAATCATGCAGAAATAAACGCATTAACTCAAGCTGCAAATCATGGGGTTAATATTAAAGGCGCAACAGCTTATATTACGAATATGTCATGCACAACATGTGCAAAAGCATTGATAGCTGCAGGCATAAATCGCGTTGTCGTTTTCTCAGATTTTCATGATACTCTTGCAACTAAATTTTATACGGAATCAAATGTTGAAATCGTCAAACTTGATATGCCGGATAGAATGATAAACTATGATTTAAAAAATTATTCATCAGCCAGGAAGACTGAAAAGTCAAAATAGATTTTTAAAATTAATTTATAGAAATAGCAAATAATAGTTGCTGCAAAATGTACATGAGCCGGCCAACCTGTAGAGAGCGTTGCAGAAATTATATTACTGTCACATTGAGTTTATCGATGTGTGAAATCTTGTTTTGTAATGTAAGATCTTTGATGAAGCTCTGACTGAAAGGCTAAAATCTCTGCAACACTCTCGGTAGACAAGTGACACGGATTTAAACGGATCTCCTCAAATATTAAAATGAACTTTTTATTTGAAAACCCAGGCAATTAAATATTGGAAACCTCTCGCCGCAACTATATTTTGGGGAAGCTCATTTATTGCCACCAAGTTTGCCTTAACCGAAGTTACACCGCCGCAGCTAATTTTAATAAGATTATTTATAGCAGTTACCTTTCTAACTTCAATTGCAATTTATACCAAAAGAGATTTCTCGATTAAATTTAAAAGCCATTCATGGATTTTTTTATTAGCTCTTGTTGCAGTACTTTCATCTAATGATTCAGATTTACGGACTTAGTTTCACATCTGCTTCAAACACAGGCTGGATTGTCGGCATGGCTCCTATCTTTATTGCAATACTTGGTTTTTTCTTTATGAAAGAAAGTATAACATTAATAAAAGGCTGCAGGAATAATAGTGGCATTCATCGGGCTGCTTTTGCTAATTAGCCATGGCGATTTTTCTAATATAGATTTTCTAAAAAACAAAGGTGACTTTCTGGTCCTCGGCAGCGCTTTTACCTGGGGAGTGTATTCAATCATTAATAAAAAAGTAAGCTTACAGTATTCTCCATTGATGACCATACTTTATTTATTTATTACCATGGCAATTATTATTTCGCCAATTGTTATCAAGGGAGAGTTCGTAAATATAATTTTTCATCTGTCATTTCATGTATGGATGGCAATTTTATTTTTGGGTGTTTTCTGTTCCGGGTTTGGTTATGTATTATGGGCACAGGCATTAAAAGAAATGGAAGCAGCGAAAGCGGGAGCTTTTTTATATTTTGAACCATTTGTTACTGTAATTGCCGCCTGGATATTTCTTAATGAAAAAATAACTTTTTTGATGATTTTAAGCGGAATAATTATTACAGCCGGAGTTCTTCTTGTAAATTTAAATGCGAAACAAATATTGAAGCGGTTAAGAAAACTAAGCAGCAAAAACAACATTGCTTAGAAAATGTAACCTTCTTTCTACGTAATTGAATGTGATAAACAGTACAGTAAAACTTCAGAATTTTTACTTATTTTCCGTACGTATTTTAAATAAGAATCACCACTTTAAACAAATTTAAATTTAGAATGATTTTCGTAAATCTTTTGTGAAGGCAAAATATGATTACTGTTCAAAAAAGCATTTTGATAAACCGTCCAAGAGAAGAAGTGTTTGACTTCGTTTCAAATTTTGATAATGATGCTAAGTGGAGAACTGACGAAATTGAAATCAAAGAGAAAAAGAAAAAAACAACACTAAAGGGAATTCGAAATTATTCAGTAAGATTTATAAATAGGACTGTTTCCGTTCCCACAAAAATAACTGAATACAATAGGAACAAAAGAGTCGCATTCCAATCAACTGATAATCAGCTATTATTAAGTGGTTACAGGCATTTGGTTTCATTAAAAAATAATACTAAGCTTACCTATTCAATTAGTACGGATTTTAAAGGGCTGTTTAAATTTCTTTCTGCATTTATAAAAAGAATATATGCCGGGAGAATTGATCGAGACCTTGAAAAATTGAAAAATGTTCTTGAAAAAGAATCAAAATCAATATAAAGGGTAACCTTCTTTATACAATAGGCTACGGCTCGAATAGATTAGACTGATTCTCACAGATAATCACTTCTTTATTTTCAATAAAACTATTGAATAATATTCGGCGCAATTCCGCTCCGTCCGTGTTTTTCCCTTTGCCATTGTTTTTAAAATTGAATGACACACACTTCAATAGAATTATATTCTTAAATCATTTTTAGTTATTTTTTCAAATTAAATTAAACAATATTCTATATGCTTGATCCAAAAACATTTTATAAAAAATTAGATTTTCTTTTAGTTAAAATAGGCCTGGAAAAATCCGGGAAAGATTTTCTTTTTACAATTGTAAATGAGCTTGAAAAAACTTTCGGCGAAGACCTTAAAATCGGTAACGGTAGAATTTTTGAAGAAGCTGAAGATAATTATATCCTTATTGCTTCAACCGGCGGGAAGACAAGAAAAACAAATGTAAAAATTCCAACTGAATCGGATGCTTTACAAGCGGTATTAAAATCGAAGACATATATTTTTGATAGTCCGACATTAACCATCGATCCTTCACTAATAAATCAGGATTGGTACAGTATTCCAGCTGCAATAACAGTGCGTGGTTCCGATTACAGGTGGATTATAATTTTTGAATTAAGAAGCGGATGGGCTAGAGAAGAAATTGAATTGTGTTTGAATGCAGTTCGAACTATGCTTAACTATAGACTTTTTAATGAAGCGGTAAAAACAGGAATTGAACAAGCTGCACATATACAGCAAAGCTTGCTTCCGATTACAGCCCCAGAATTTCCGGGATTTAAGGTTGCAGGAAAATCTCGCCCGGCAGAATTAGTTGGCGGAGATCTTTACGACTACTTTAATTTTGACAATAAAAATTTTGGTTTTTGCATTGGTGATGCAAGTGGTCATGGATTGCCGGCAGCACTTTTAGCAAGGGATGTTGTTACCGGCTTACGTATGGGGCTTGAAAAGCACTTGAAGATGGTTTACACTTTTGAAAAGCTGAATAACGTTATTTACAGGAGCGTATATTCTACAAATTTTATTTCCTTATTTTATGCAGAAGTGGATAAAAATGGTAACCTGCTTTATGTAAATGCCGGCCATCCTTCTGCAATATTATTTGATGGTGAAAATTTTACCGAGCTGGAAGCAACAGGCATGCTTTTTGGAGCCTTGCCAGAAATTGATTTACAAAGAGGGCATGCATATTTGAAGTCCGGTTCTTTGTTGGTTCTTTACACAGATGGAATAAGTGAAAGAAAAAATTTACATTCGGAAGATTTTGGTATTGAAGGAATTAAAAAAGCTGTAGCCGAAAACAAAGACAAACCGGTTAAGCAAATCGTAGAGGAAATATTTAATGCCGCAGCAAAATTTGGTAACAATAAAAAATGGGAAGACGATGCGACTTTGGTAATTTTAAGAAGAGAAGAGGAGAAAAAATAGTTAGATAAATTCCTAAAAATTTCGTTTATTATTTATGTTGTTTTTATTCTTTAATTTAAATGAAGCAAAAACATTCTTAATGAAAGGGGACAATATGAAAAAGATTTTTTTTAGCATTCTGCTTCTATCCAGCATTAAAATATTAGCTCAGAGTGCTTCAACAGACCCGATAATTTTACCACAAGGTTATTCTTTAAACTTATTGAATTCAAAAGGAACTTCCGGAATTAATAATGTTGTTTCAAATATCAACTTTATTAATCCTGCGGCACTTGATAGATTTGACATAATCTCAGCAGGTATTTCCTATGAGTATCAAACTAATATAACTAATGCCTGGTTGGCAAACATTGGATATAAAAGATTTACTGGTTCAGCACCCCAATCAGTTGGAATAATTTTACCCTTCAATAGTTTTAAAATAGGATTTGGAGCCGGGCAAACTTATGAAAGTGAGTTAGACCTGGGTGAAATCAAAATTACTACAATTGATCATCCCGATGGTATTGGCGAAACATTACATCCTATATACAAGACAAACGTTTATTCGTATTCCTTTTTGGGCTCTTATTCCATAAAAAATCTATTGACAGATGATGTTTTTGGTATGGGAGTTAAATTTAGTTTTAGTCATCTAAATTATGTAACATCATTCTTCCCGGGTTCTGTGGATGAATCTGTAAATTCTTTTGGTACAGAATTGGGATTAATTTACAAAATGAATTTAGATAAAATAAAAAATATTTTATTGGGATTATCATTTTCAACCGCAGTTCAATTCTCAGAAATCTTTAGATATAGTGATGACTATTCATTATATACAGACTCAAGCAGAAATACATATTATTCTATAATTTCGACTGCTATTATGTTAAATGGTAATATCCCAAGTTATTTGAAATTTGATTTTGATATTAACACAATTCCGCAAGTAGAAATTTTAGGGAGTTTTAAAGATATATTTTGGAGTGACATTAAGAGTAACGTGAGAGATCATTTTGAGCTTTCAGGAAGTATGATCTATAAAATGAATGATTTTATTTCCCCAACCGTTGGATTCTATTCAACCGACTATACACTTAAAGATGATTATTTCGGAATAAATAAAGAAATGAATGCCTTCTACATCACTGCTGGATTACAGATTAATATAAATCCTATAAATATAGATTTAGCATTGGCAGATAGTCATTGGCTTTCAGGTGAATTCAGAAAACAGACAATCGTTAAAGCCGGTGTTGGAATTCAATTATAATTTTATAAAATAAAAAACTTAAAACATCTTAATGAAAAATCCATTTCTAATCGGAACAAAAATTTATTTAAGATCACCTGAACCAGGAGATGAAAATATAATTGCTCTTTCAGAAAATCATCCTGAACCCCGTCAGTATCTTTACTATGCCTTACCAACATCAACTGAAACACAATGGAAAAGAATCGAGCAAAGAATGCAGGATCGCTCTGTAGTCTTTTTTACAATCTGCAAAAAAGAAACTGATGAAGCAATTGGCACCACTTCTTTTGTACGAATTGATTGGGTAGGGCGAATGGCAACTTTCTATATCGCAATTGCCGAAAAAGAAAATTGGTCAAAGGGTTACGGTAAGGAAGCCACACAATTAATGATTGATTATGCTTTTAACACTTTAAATTTTAACCGCGTTCAATTACATGTAAGCGTTGAAAATGAACGGGCAATAAAAGCTTACGAAAAAGTTGGTTTTGTAAAGGAAGGTACTTTAAGGCAGGCAATGTATTTTGATAATCATTATATAGATTTTTATTTGATGGCTATTTTAAAAGAAGATTATATAAAAATAAAAAATAATTAAGAGCACATTTTTGTATTTTATGATATACTCAATATCATTATCTTAATATAGTTTGTTTTAAAGAGAAAGTTTGAATAGTGACATCTTTTAAGAATGCTGTAACCAACCAGCCGGAATCGATCGCTATGCGACAAGTTTGGAAAAATCTGGTAGCCAAATATCATCAAGCACACTCCTGGAAAAGCACCTGGCAATTAAGCAATTCCACAATTCCATTCTTTGTTATTTGGTACATGATGTATTTGAGTCTTACCTATAGTTATTGGCTCACACTTTTTCTGGCTTTTCCCGCTGCTGGATTCTTAGTCCGGATGTTTATTATTCAGCATGACTGTGGACATGGTTCATTTTTCCGTTCCAGGAAAGCAAATGATCTTAGCGGAATGTTCTGCAGCGTTTTCACTTTAACACCATATCATTACTGGAGAAAGAGTCACGCAATTCATCATGCCAGTGCTGGAAACTTAGAAGAACGGGGAGTCGGGGATATTTATACAATGACTGTGTCCGAATATCTCAAGCTATCAAAATGGGGAAGGTTTAAGTATAGGATTTACCGAAACCCGGTAATTTTATTTTTATTTGTTCCGACAATTCTTTTTTTAATTCTTTACCGGTTTCCGAACCCTAAAAGAAATAACATGATGCGTAAAGTTGCAAGTGTTTATTATACAGATCTTGCAATAGGAATCGCTGTGGGATTAATGATCTGGCTGATTGGGTTAAAAGCGTTTTTATTAATTCAGCTCCCGATAACTATTATAACTTCTTCAGTTGGTACCTGGCTGTTTTTTATTCAGCATCAATTTGAAGATACTTATTGGGAAACCGGTGAATCGTGGGATTTTACTCAAGCTGCATTAAAGGGAAGCTCCTATTATAAATTACCAAAAGTTTTACAATGGTTTACAGGTAACATCGGCTTTCATCATATACATCATTTAAGTCCGAGAATACCCAACTATATGCTGGAGAAATGCCATAAAGAAAATCCAATTTTACAAAAAGCAAATGTGTTAACTCTAAAGACCAGCTTTAAAAGTGTTTTATTAAGTTTGTGGGATGAAAATCAAAAACGCCTTGTAAGCTTCCGCCAGCTAAAGAAGCTGCATTTAAATACAAAGGGAATTTCTTAACAAAAAGCCAAATTCATTTGAACAGTAAAAGACCTTTTAATATTAAGCGCCTGCTTAAATGGCTTATTATATTCTTATTAATATTAATCCCAATAATTGTTTTCGGCGGACACTATCTTATTGATAATGTATTTGCTTATGCACCAATTAAACCTCTTCGCGTTACAGGCAAAACAATAGAAAAATATTGGGGACAAGATGTTTCCCCCGAACACTATGGACTCAGCTATTCAGATTTTGATGTTATTGTGGATGACTCAATTACTTTAAAAGGTTTGTTTATAAATTCAAAAAAAAATAAAGCTAAAGGCACAATCATTATCTTACACGGTATTGCAAGCTGTAAAGAATCTATGCTTGGTGTCGCTGCTTCATTTGCAGATACGGGATACAATTGTATTTTATATGATTCAAGAGCCAATGGTGAGAGCGGAGGAAAATATTGTACCTTTGGCTATTACGAGAAATATGACGTCTCCAAATATATCGATGCTGCTTTAAGTAAATATAAGAATGTTGAACCGTTTGGAATATACGGACACTCGTTAGGTGCCGCAGTGGCGGTTCAGGCAATGGCAAAAGATCATCGAATCAAATGCGGTGTTATTGTAAGTCCTTTTGCAGATTTAAGAGAAATTGTTCATGATTATGTGAAAAGAATCTCTTTTATTCCTTTTTATTTCTTTTCAAATATGATTATTGATAAGTCAGGCGAGATAGCAAATTTTCCAGCTGACAGTGTTAAACCAGAAATTTCGGCAAAGCAAATAACACAGCCGGTAATGATTATTCATGGATTAAATGATGAACGAATTGCTCCGGAAAATGGGAAACGAATTTTTAATAATCTTGCTTCAAAAGAAAAAGAATGGTATCCAATTCCCGGCGGCGGGCATAATAATTTATCAATACTTGAGGGCAATGAATTTAGAAGTAAAGTTGTAAATTTTTATTTAGCACATCTTAAATAGTTAATTACATTTGCATAAACAAATTCAATTTCTCTAAGAAATTGGGTTTGTATTTCTCTATACTTGCTATGGAGAAAACAAGGTGAGGTTGATTTCTAAAATAAACCTCCAGGGTTTTTTATTTTCTTATAATAAACTAGTCTTTATCGTCTTTCTCTTTTTGCACTACATTAACAAAAGCGCTTCTAACCGGTGGAGGCATTTTTGAATCTTTTCCCTTAATTGACTTCCAAATTATTTCATTTAATTCAACATCAGGAATATTATCTTCAACAGCAAAATTAAATTCAGCGCTTCTTTTTGAGCCATATGTACTTGCAACATTTTTTGCTTCAACATCAATCAATGGTTTCAAAGATTTGTATTCCGTAAAATCCGGATTATCACTAATTGAATTTAAAATCGGTGCTGCCGAGAGATCAAACTGAGTCATAGGTTTTAAGCCGAGTATTAGCTCCATTGTTTTTAATACACTTGATGTTGAATACATAGTATGGTCAACAAAATGCCTTTTAATATAGGGACTGACTACCAGCAAAGTTGATCTGTGTGCATCCACATGATCTGATCCGTTTTGTGCGTCATCTTCAAGAATAAAGATTATACTTTCCTTCCAGAACTGGCTCTTTGAAATTTTGTCAATCATTAAACCTAAGGCATAATCATTTTGAGCAACATAGACCTGCGGAGTTAATTTTCCTTTTGCAGTTCCCATGGTATGATCATTCGGCAAACGGATAAGATTGAAAGCCGGCAGAGAATCTTTTTTCTCAAACTCATTAAATTCTTTTTCCCAAACACTAAGCCTAACCATGTCGGAAATATCCAAATCAAAACCGGGATAATCAGGGTTAGTAAATTTTTCAAGCTCTTTGTCTGTTGCTTTATAAGGAATATTTTCTTCGTTGCCCTCTTCTAAAAACTCGCCGTAATTTCTCAAAGATAAATTCTTCTTAATCACTTGATTCCAGATATACCCTGAAGACGGCGCTGAATTACCGGACGCATCTTCAAAATCATATTCCCCTCCTCTGTCTCCATAATACACAGGCCAGGTTTTCTCTGTGTAATCTGTTGCATAAGCTGCCATTGACCAGTTATGCCCGTCGGCACTAACTTCAGCATCACAATAAAAATTATCGTAGAGTGTAAACTCTTTTACAATTTTATGTTCGTTTGGGCTAACCTGTTTGCCGAAAATACATAATGAAGAATCACCGTTCCCTTCTGCTATATCCCCTAGAACCTGGTCGTAAGTCCTGTTCTCTTTGATTATATAAAATACATGCTTAATTATTTTGCTGCCTACATTGTCGTAGTCAGCAGGAATTACATTTTGATTTTTTTCCCCGCCTTTTTCTTGAACATAAGGTGTGTTGGAGTAAACTTTCTTTGTATATGATTGCAGCATATTTGCATCGGGATAATTAATTATTGATAGGGTTCCTTTAAATAGAGAGCCAATGTATTGCTCATCGGGGCGCCTTGTGGTATTCGTTGTAACGGGGCCTTTGGGGTTAGGCATAGACGAAAGCCCTTTTCCGTTTGCAACAAGAATCACATTCGAGCTTAAAGTTTTAACAGAAGTTGGATACCAGCCGACAGGAATAAATCCTATGCTTTTTGTTTTATCCTTCTGGCTTATGTCAAATAAAGCGAGGTAGTTATTATCAGCATTTGCCACTATTAAAACCGATTCATCTTTGTTAAAACAAACTGCGTTTGGAGTGCTGCCGTATGGTGCGTCGGGCCGCAGTGATGAAATTATCTTTTCAGTTTCCTTTTTCGTTTTTAAGTTAACCACGGAAACAGAATTGTTATTTGCATTAGGAGTAAAAAGCCGTTCGTCGTTTTGATCTATTAAAATTTCAGTTGGATGATTGCCGACTTCTATTGTGTTTTTAATCGACAAAGTTTGTAAATCAATTTCAGCAATGGATGATTTAGCCCATAAAGAAACGTAAGCTAAAGTCCCGGCATGGTTTATTTTTACATCATAGCACTCGCTGTCAAATTTTATTTTCTTAATTACTTTTTTGCTTTTTACATCGCAGACATATAAAGCGTTGCTCATTTTAGAAGCGGCGAATAATAAATTTTTACTATGTAAATAATCAAGCCCAGTAATAGAAATTTCTTCTTTCGGAAACGGTTTCCCGATTACAATCGAATCGCTCAATGTTAAATGCCCGGAATTGAAATTATAAATATAAATTAAATTATTGTTTGCACCTGAAACAAAAAGCTTAGTATCATCATTGCTGAATATAATACCTCTCCATGTTTTATCAACAACCATCCTTTGAATTTCTTTTTTGCCTTGAAGGTCGATTACTGAAATTGAATTTGTTTTTGTCCCGCTGTTTGATGTAAGAGCATTCTTTTCATCATGGGTTATAATTAAATTTAATGGCAATTCACCTATTCCAATTTGTTCTCCGGCGGGAGTTAATTTCCATCCGTTAGAAAGCAAGGTATAATTATCAAATTTGCCCGGCAGCTTAACATTTTCATTTGATTCATTTCTATGCGAAGGAACGGTGCATCCGTAAAAGAATAAGAAAGCAAATAATAATAAAAATAATTTTTTTATTGACATTTGGAATGTATCCTTATATAAACTGAAATGGAAAACTAATAAAAAGGTTTAATACCACAAAGTGGAAGTAACTTTATTAATTGAATGATAATATAAACGTTTAATTTTCGTCTTGAAATACATTATCATAATTTCTAATAGTTTTAAATATCGATAATTAATTTTGTATATTTTCATTTCTTAAATCCTTTCACTTGTTTTAGAACTGATGTCAAATAGAAAAAAGTATTTTACTCTATATTTTTTTATTATTCCTTTTCTCTTTACTTATTCCGTTTGTTTCGCTCAAATAGATAGCAATGCAGTTGGAAATGAAAGTATTGAATATTCATCATCGGCTGCCGGCGAAGTGATTTTAATATGGGGCATTAATGATTGGAAAACTTTTAAAGAGAAAACCTTCCTGCCGGGACAATTATTAAAGATGGAACAATGCAGACTTTGATGAAAAAGGTTAATAATACCTTTTCTTATAGTGTTAATCTTCCTATCGGCATTGAAATAAATTATAATTTTCTTATCAGTAAAGATAAAAAGGGCAATGAAGTTAATATTTGGGATGACAACGACGGCAGAGATTTAAGAACAATTGTACAGTCAAAGGAAGATACGATTAAGGTTGACGGCCTTGATAGTATTCCGGATGAGGTAAGTCAAAAAACAATGGTTAAAGTATTATTTTATATTGCTTTAATTTTAACTTCCATTATTATTTCCATGCTGTTTTTATTCAAAGGAAAAATAAAAAATTATTATCCTCTTTTACAAAGCCATATAGTTAAACTTATAGTATTAATAATTGTAAGCAGATTTGCCCTGCTTTCAATAGGATATTTTTCTATTGCAGCTTACGATAAATCAAACGTTGAAAATATTCCAGTTAAATATTCATACTTTGAAGATGAACTGATGGCATTTGGAAGGGCGGATGTTCAATGGTACATAAGCATAGCAGAAAATGGATATGACGTTAAACCTTCCGCAGCCGGTGAAAAAACTAATTGGGCATTCTATCCGTTATGGCCGTTATTAATTAATTGTTTTGATTTTATAATACCGGATTCTTTAATTGCCGGTATATTATTATGCAACCTGCTATTTATCGCGTCTATTATTGTATTATATAAATTATTAATAATGGATTACCAGAAAGATGTAGTCTATTCATCATTAATGCTTGTCATAATTTTCCCCGTTTCTTATTTCTTCATGCGGCCTGGTAATGAATCATTATTTCTTCTGTTAACGGCTTTAACTTTTTTATTTGCAAGAAAGGAAAAGTGGATTTTGGCAGGTATTTTTACAACATTATCAGTAATGACCAGGATTCAAGGACTTCTTCTTGGACTACCTCTTTTCTATATGTACTATAGCCAATGGAAAAGCTCAAAAAAATTAAACCCGGGAATATTATCTCTTCTATTAGTTCCAATAACCTTTATTTTATTTTTATTGTATCTGAAGTCAATAACCGGGGATGTTTTCGCAAACTTTCATGAAAATGGCGCATGGGATTATAGTCTCGGTTATCCTTTTGTTGAATTATATAATTTTATTTTTCATCCGTCAATTTTAGATAGGTATGGATGGGACCTGGCCCCGTTAAACTTTTTGGGAATTTTAGTATCAATTTTTCTCTTCATTTATATGCTGAAATTAAAATCGTTCCCAAAAGAATATATAATTTATACTTTATTAAGTTTGATTTTGATTTTAGCAAGGGACAATATGGAAGCATCTTTAAGATATATCCTTCCGGTTTTTCCTTTATTCCTTGCTGGTGCAATAATAATTCAAAGAAGAAAATTTATATATAGTTTAGTGTTTTATTTATTCGTTCTACTTCAAGCCTTCTATTTCATTGCCTTCGTAAACAGTATTAATTGGGCAGCTAATTAATACATAAAATTAGTTTAAAACCATTAGTTCAATTCGTAAAAAAAAGTTTTCCTGGAGTTAAAAAAAAATTCTCTTTGAGTCTCTTTATGTTTACATGATGTATTATTGTGACTTCTTCTTATTTTTACAAAACCTCATGAAATTTTATACGATTCGTCACAATTCCGGTAAGTAGAAAAATAAAAAGAGGATTATGATTTTGAAGAAGAAATTTTTAATCAGGCATCTTGTGCCTTAGTTTGTTTCCCAATTACATTTTTAAGTAAGCTTCCGAAATTAAGCAAACGTTATACTGCTCTAAAAAAATATTTCTCTTCATTTTTTCTTCGATTTTTGAAAATCATTTTGTGTAATCACATTTGCCAATAATTTTTCAATTTATGCAGTCAACGGTTTCAACATATAATTTATATACTTGGGATATTAAAAACATAATTGTGTGGAATGATTTTTTAGAAGATAACTTATTCAAAAACATAAGTATTATTTGTAATTTAACTGCATGAATACTATAGAAATAATCAGAAAGAAAAGAGATGGGAAATCTCTTTCGCAGGAAGAAATTGAATTTATAATTTCTTCATACACTAAAAATAAAATTCCGGATTATCAATTCTCTGCTTTTTTAATGGCTGGCTATTTAAATGGCTTTAACAAAAAAGAAACAGCCTCGCTAACAAGAGCAATGCTTTTCAGCGGAAAAGTTCTTGATTTAAATTCAATTAAAGGAATTAAGATCGATAAACATTCAACCGGCGGAGTTGGAGATAAAACTTCTTTAATAATTGCTCCTACAGTTGCCGCTGCTGGTGTTCCAGTTCCAATGATTTCAGGAAGAGGATTAGGGCATACAGGTGGAACATTAGACAAGCTTGAATCTATTCCCGGATTCAGAACAAATCTTTCAATAAAAGAATATAAAAATGTTTTAAAAAAATGCGGTGCCGTTTTAATTGGACAGACAAAAGATATTGCTCCAGCCGATAAATTAATTTATTCATTGCGTGATGTTACTGCAACTGTCGAATCAATTCCATTAATTACTGCAAGCATAATGAGCAAAAAGTTGGCAGAAGGAATTGACGGGCTTGTGCTTGATGTTAAAACCGGCAGCGGCGCATTTATGAAAAATATTGATGATGCAAAAAATCTTGCTGTTTCTTTAATAAATACTGCAAAAGATTTTGATAAAAAAGTAATTGCTTTTATAACAGATATGAATCAGCCTTTGGAAATTACATCGGCAACTGGCTTGAAGTTTTGGAATCAATAAAAATTTTAAAAGGCGAAGTTGAAAATGATTTGTATGATTTAAGTATGCAGCTTTCCGGCGCAATGATTTATCTTGGCAAAAAAGCTTCTTCAATTGAAGAAGGTGCTGAGATTGCAAAACAAAAAATTAAGAACGGAGAGGCATATGATAAATTTTTAAAATTTCTAAACTTCAAAACGGTGATGTAAGCTTATTTAAGAAATCCGGAGAAATATCCTAAATCAAAATTTCATGCTGAAATCAAATCCAACACAAACGGATTTCTTAAAACAGTTGATACATTTGAATTAGGAATGTTTGCATTAGAATTCGGTGCCGGAAGAAAAACTAAAGAGGATAAAATTGAACCGAAAGCAGGAATAATTTTCAATTATAAAATCGGAGATTCAATTAAGAAAGGAGATGTTATTGCGGAAATTTTTTCTGATAATAAAAATAAAATAAAATTGGTTGAAGAAAATTTTCTTAACATTTTAGCATTATCAAAAACAAAAGCTCAAAAACCTAAACTGATAAAAGAAATAATTAGTTAAGGAAATTATGTTGAATTCGTTTCAGCATCTTTCATTTAAATAATTGATTTCTATTGAATGCTACCATGTTTTTCATAGGGCTTTATTTCTTTGCAATTCTAATCATCGCATCTAAAGATTTTTTAGCATCTTCTTCCATTGTTGCCCATGAACTAATACTAATTCTCATTGCAGTTTTTCCATGCCATTCGGTTCCTCCGCACCAGCTTGTGCCGTCTTTTTGAATTTCTTCAATTACCTTTAATGTTTTTTCTTTTGAACCAAAAGATACCAACACTTGATTTATTACAACATCATTTAAAATTTCATAGCCAGCGTTACTCAGTCCTTCTGCAAATATTTTAGCGTTACTGCACGTGCGTTCAATAATTTCTGCCAATCCTTTTCTGCCAAGTGAATACAATGCTGCCCATACTTCAACTCCTCTTGATCTTCTTGATAATTCGGGAACGAACTGGGATGGCTCTCTATGGTCTCCTTCCGGGAAATATGGCGCTGTTAAATACAATGCAGATCTTATTGCTTCTGCATCTTTAACAAAAGCTAATCCGCTGTCATAAGGAACATTTAACCATTTGTGTGCATCCGTTGCCCAAGAATCTGCATCTTCCAATCCTTCAACTAAGTGCCAATATTTTGGTGATGCTTTTGCCCATAAACCAAATGCCCCATCAACATGAACCCACGCGCCTCCTTCATGAGCAGCTTCACAAATCTTTTTAATCGGATCAAAGAGCCTGTATTTACATTTCCTGCTTGAGCACAAACAATGGTTGGCCCTTCTATTTTAGGAAGCTTTTCAAATCTCATTCTTCCCTGTTCATCTGCCGGAACTTTTATAACTCTGCTTCTCCCTAAGCCTAATAATCCTAACGATCTGAACAATGACGGATGTGCTTCTTCTCCAACTATAACATTAATTGGTGGTGCATCAAACAATCCATCCGATTCAACATCCCAGCCTGCATTTTTTAGTACTCTATATCTTGCAGCACCTAATGCTGTAAAGTTTGCCATTGTTGCCCCGGTAACAAAAGCTCCAGCGCAGTTTGAGGGAAAATTAAAAATTTCCAATAAGCCATTTTAAGCTTACTTCTTCAAGAACTGTTCCTACTGGAGAACCAGCAAACAATCCTGCATTTTGATCCCAAGCGGTTGATAGCCAGCTTGCAGCAACTGTTGCAGGAAGTGACCCTCCAATTACAAAGCCAAAAAATCTATTCCCTGAAATTCCAACAGTTGCAGGTGAACCAATTTCATCAAGCAGTTCAATTACTTTTTCAGGATCAGTTGAGTCAGCCGGGAGAGATATATCAAATTCTTTCAATCTTCTCAAGAGCATCATTTGATAGGAGCAACCGAGCGGTTTACAATTTCTTCTCTATATTTAATTGCTTTTTCTGCTGTGTTTAATAATAAATCTCTCATTTAAAAATTTCCTCTCTCAATAAATAGCACATTGAATTAATATTGGTGCAGACAATATAGAAATTTTATTAAATAAAAAATCACACGATTTTTCATTAGAATTAATTTTAGGTAAGAAACTTTTTAGTTAGAAATATAAATTTATTAATTCCCTGGATAAACATAATCCTTTGGTAATATATCAGCAATTCTTTGATTAGCCCAGTAGCCATTAATTTCAACTGAATAAAAGTATGATAATAAATTTCCATTTTTGTCAATAGTCATTGAGGGATAGTAAAAAGTTAAAATATTTTTTTTATTAAAATATGATTTAACCTCCAGTTTACCGGTATATTGAAATTCATAAATAGTTGAGTCTTTGTCACAGGTTAAATCTAAATCATCATATGAAACTGGAGCTCCTGGCAAATTCACGAAGCGAATAATAATCTTGTGATAATTCGTTTATGTACCAGTGCATAATAAAAATGTCTCGGAGAATCCAGGTAAGTATATTTGCCTATTATTATTCCATTCATCTTTTTCTTCTTTCTGATGCGGGAGTTAGTGCTTTAAATCTTGGATATAATTTATATATTACTTTTGTATTCGGCGTATACACAACTGAATCCAATACAACATAAGCATATATCCCAAAGCTTTATTTTCAATTCTTAATACACTATCGGAATAAGCTTTTAATTTTCCCGTTGCTTTTTCATTTACAAAGTTTAATACTTCAGGGTTTAAAATTTTTGTTTGTTTTGAATTTTTAGTCTCTCCAATAAAAATTCTCGTAAATATTTCTAAATCATCTTTCCATTCTTCCGGCACTTCTGCAGTAACATTAACTTGATTTAGATTTATTGGTTTCGATTTTAATGAAATATTAAATTCAAATGTGTATGATTTGTATGAATCAAAGTTTCTGCTCTCTATTTCATAGCCTAAATAACTAAATATGATATTATATGTACCGTAAGGAACATTGTGAATAATAAACTTTCCGTCCTTCTCAGTTGTTGTGCCTATAGTAGTGTTATTTAAAAAAACATTTACATTTTCAAGGGGTTCTTTGGTTTCTTTGTCAATAACAATTCCTATAATTGTAATCCTATTTTCTTTTTGAGCCATAGCAATCAATAAACAAATTAAAATTAGAAATAATATTTTTAGTATAGTTTTCACAATTCTTAATTAAGTCTTGCAATCAGGATTTTTATAATATGAATGTTTTTTTTCTTCATTGTATCTCCGCCTATAAATTAATCACTCTTAAACTAAAGGAACCTTTCTTGTTTCGCAAGGATATTTAGATGAATCTTTATAATTTAAATTTACTTTACAATAGAAGCATTTTTCATCCATATACATTAACTTATGATTGGTAAAACTTTCAAATGAAATAATATGAAAAAAATATTTTTTATCATTGCGCTTTTAATAATCACTTCTAATTTAAGCCTCTGCCAAAATCAAAAAACTTACTGCAATCCAATTGATATAAATTACCGTTATAACTTCGAACAGATTAATGATAGTATTTCATACCGTTCAGGCGCTGATCCGGTAATTGTAAATCATGAAGGAGAATATTATTTGTTTGTAACAATTTCAGGAGGTTATTGGCATTCAAAAGATTTACTTCATTGGAATTATATTGAACCAAGCAGATGGCCAATGGAAGATATTTGTGCACCCGCTGCTCTTTCTGTTAGAGACACACTTTATCTTTTTCAATCAACATTTATACAGCGGCCTATTTTTTATTCAACCAAACCAGAGACAGGCAGGCTGGAAATTTTCAATAGGATGCTGCCTTTATTGCCTGATACAATCGGCCCGTGGGATCCTGATATTTTTTATGATAAAGATTTAAATAAATGGTATATGTATTTTGGATCTTCAAATGTTCATCCAATTTATGGTGTTGAATTAAATCATGCTAAAGGTTTGTCGTATGTAAAAAGGCCTGAAGGATTAATTTTACTTCATCCTGATGTTCACGGCTGGGAAAGATTTGGGAGAAATCATACCGATCCCCGTAAACCCTTTATTGAAGGCGCCTGGATGACAAAGTATGATGGTAAATACTATCTTCAATATGCTGCGCCCGGAACCGAATATAATGTTTATGCAAATGGGACTTATATTGGAGATCATCCTTTAGGCCCATTTACTTACGCACCAGTATAATCCTATTTCATACAAGCCTGGCGGTTTTATGGCTGGGGCCGGACATGGAAATACTTTTCAAGATAAATATGGAAATTATTGGAATACCGGAACTCCATGGGTTGCAGTCAATTGGAATTTTGAAAGACGTATTTCAATGTTTCCTTCCGGATTTGATAAGGATGATCAATTGCATGCGAATACAAGATTTGGAGATTTTCCACATTATATGCCCGATAAAAAAATTAAATGATAATGCAGATCTATTTACAGGCTGGATGCTGTCTTTCATACAAAAAACCAACAACTTCTATCTTCTGTTAAAGATACTTTTTATTCCACTAATGTAACTGATGAAAATCCAAGATCATTTTGGGTTGCACAAACAAATCATGCTGGTGAATGGTTAACAATTGATTTGAAAAACGAATATGACGTTAAAGCAATTCAAATAAATTTTACTGATTATAAATCTAATCTTTATAATAACGATACAAACAAAGTTTACATTCAATCTAGATTTTATTCTTCGCTTGACGGAAAAAACTGGGAAAAGATTTTTGATAATTCAAATGTAAAAGAAGATCACCCTAATCATTACATTGAATTGCCAATGGCTGTTAAGTCTCGCTACATTAAATATGAAAATGTTTATGTACCAACTCCCAATCTTGCAATTTGTGCGATTAGAATTTTTGGAAAAGGAAATGATAATAATCCTCAAACTCCCCAAAATTTAAAAACGGTTCGGCACAAAGATGAAAGGGATGCTACAATCACCTGGGATAAAGTAAATGATGTTGTCGGCTATAATATTCTTTGGGGAATTGCTAAAGATAAATTGTATCAAACTTATCAGGTTTTCGCAGATGAAGGAAACAAATTGGAATTGAGAGCTTTAAATGTTGGACAAAAATATTACTATGCAATTGAAGCTTTTGATGAAAATGGAGTTTCAAAGCTTAGTGAAGTTGTAGGGGATTAACGGTTAAATATTATTATCCATGCTCATCAGTCACATCAGGCTCATACTTGCCCACTTATTTTCTTAAACGCAATAGTATGGATGCGATGGAAGTTTTACCACCACAGAGAAAGGCAGGATTAAACACAGATTAAAATCTTCTATGTGAGAATCCGTGTTAATCAGTGGTGATTAATGATTTTTAAAATTCACAGATCACACGAATTTTCACATATTTTTATTTATTAAACTTTTTCAACAAATCTTTCACAGCATCTTTATGAACCATAAAGTCCATCATTTTTAATTTTACATAATCTTCACTGTAAAAATAATATCCAAAATTATTTCCATCTCTTGAACCTGCATGCGGAATCTTTTATCAAGTACCAATCTTTTCCATCCTTTGTTAAATAGCCAACCAAATGAATTCCATGATCATCAGTGGTTGTTTGATTACTAAAACGAAACTGCCGTGCATACTCATCAATATATTCAGAAGGAATATCAAAAGTCGGAACAATTGCAACATCATATTTGTGCTAAATAACCTGGCTTCGGAAACATCTCCGCCAATTGCACATAGTATAGCCATTTCCTAATTGCATTTTTCAAAGCAGACAACCATTCATCTAGAGGAACATTATAATAATCTTTGTTGTGCCACCAATTGTCAGGCACTTCATATTCAACCTGCTGATAATAAGGCTGCTGCATGTATGAAAGAATATCAACATAATCATCAGGATTTATTTGTATATAATCTTTAAGATATTCTTTAGGAGTAAATGTCTTTCCGTCAACTTTAAATTCTGTCGGCGGTTCTCCCATATAATGATTCAATATTGATTTTATTGTGCTTACAACTTCATCCTCATTCCATTCATTTGTTGTTTTTAAATTCTGTAAATAAGAATTCATTTCATAAAACATTGCTTTATGATCATGAAATTTTTGTCCCGGCTTCATTCCATTATAAACATCTTCCGGAACGCAACCGTACTTTTTCCAGATTCTTGTGACGGCATTAGCTTCCGAGCCTTCACCAAATTCTGAATTTCCTCTTTCTTCAACAAATCGTTTTGCCTTTTCAGTATATTCCCAGTAAACCGTAAACATTTCAGAAAGCTTTACTTTTTTATTATGCAGCCTGAAAACTTCAGATTCTAAAAATGAAGTTGTTGAAAATGACCAGCAGGTTCCGGTTCTGCCCTGAGAAACGGGTTCATTATACCAGTATCTTTTAAATTCATCAACAGATTTGGGGAAATTCGTTGTTTCGGTAACATCAACCTTAAAATATTTATTTACTGGTTTAGGAATGCTGTCATATGATTTTATTCCCTTGAAGAATTTGATCATAAAATCCTTTTTGCCTTTCAATAAAAATTCCTTTGTCATGTTTTTTCCTGTGCAAAAGTTAAAAAAGAAAAAACAAAGATTAAGAATAGCATTAGAATAAATTTTCGTTTCATAAACTGAGCCTTTCGATAAATTAAAATTTGGAAAATTAGAATTGAATATTTTGAGGATAACGACATATCCGGTTCAATAAAATATTTTGTATTACTTTTTATCAGCCAGTAAGCCATAATTAAGAAAAACTTTTTAGCTCATCTTTCATTTCATTAGGATCGTAATCAATTGAATCTATTTCGTTTTTATCTAATTCAATTAAAAATGCTCTCTTGATAGTTCTGCCAATTCTGAAGCTTGTCCGAATGACAATTTATGATTTTTAAATAATTGAAGGGCTATATACAGTCGAGATTGTTTTATAAATTCATCACTGCTTTGATTTAATGAATTCAATATATTTTCTGGTATTTAAAATTTTATTTCGGTTGTTTTCATATTTAACTTAAGAATTTTATGCTAGTAAAGTAATTGATTTAAATAGTAAAAACAACTTTTTTAATATGTCAGTAATTACTTTTCCCCCGATAATACCTTTAAAAAAATTATTTTAATTTTCATTTTCTTTTCATTTTTAATTAGCATTTTTATATAGTAAAAAAACATCGGTTCAAATGAGAATACTATTAATTGAAGATGATAAAAAAATAGCAGCAGGAATTCAAAAAGGTTTGGAAGCCGAAAGCTATGCTGTTGATTTAGCAGGAGATGGTATGCGCGGTGAAGAGCTTGCAAAAATTAATAATTACGATTTAATAATACTGGATATAATGCTTCCCAAACAGGATGGCTTTAAAACATGTGAAAATCTTCAGAACTGAAGGAATAAAAACTCCTATTTTAATGCTTACCGCACTTGATGATGTTGATGATAAAATAAAAGGATTGGATACCGGTGCAGATGATTACCTTGCAAAGCCTTTTCATTTCGGTGAATTGCTGGCAAGAATGAGGGCTCTTACAAGAAGAAATACTGAAGTAAAAAGTTCTAAAATTTCTTTATATGGAATTGAGCTGGATCAAAACACACATCTAGTTTACCGGGAAGGGGAGAGAGATTAAGCTTTCAACAAAAGAGTATGGCTTATTAGAATTGTTTATGATGAACCCGAATAAAATTTTATCGAGGGAAACTATTTCCGAACATTTGTGGGATATGAACTTTGACCCGCGCAGCAATGTTATAGAATCGTTTGTAAAATTTCTTCAGGCAGAAAATTGACAAGGATTTTAATAAGCCTCTTATTCAAACAGTCAGAGGGTTCAGGATATATTTTTACAGACAGGGAAGAATAAATGTTTACAATTAAATTTAAAATTATTTTAGCATATACTATTGTTTTCGGAGTGATGCTTACAATCTTTGCAATCATAATTTATCACAACACAAAAGAAGCATCCTTCCTTAAACTGGATGCAAACCTGAAAAGCTATTCAATATCTTTACGAACCGAAATTGAAGATCAGTTGGATGATAATTTATCTTTAGACATGAAAAAACTTACTTCGATAAGAGCTAAAGGATTGATGGAGAAAGATTTCAGCTATTTCATATAAATGGGAAATCCTTTATTAAAGATTCAGTTCTTTCTCAAATTCCCAATTAAGATTTAAATAAAATTTTAAGCGAAACTTTTGTTTATGAAAGGCAAAAAATTAACCATAACAAATATCATATTATATGGAGTAAGTTTGAGACAGAAAATGATTCTGTTTATATCCTGGAAACTGCGACTTCGGTAAGAGATGTTTACGAAGTGCTTGATAAATTATTTTATTTGTTCTTTAATAATTATTCCTGTGGGATTAATTCTAACCGGCTTTGCAGCTTATTTCATTTCCAAAGCGGCATTTAAGCCGATTACTCAAATGGCTGATACTGCAAAAAATATTTCCGGTGAAAATCTTGATAAGCGGCTTGATCTTCCTAAAGCAAAAGATGAAGTAAGAGCACTTAGGAGAAACTTTAAATGAAATGATTGAAAGAATTGACAATGCATTTAAAGGACAGAAAAGATTTGTGGCAAATGCTTCTCATGAAATAAGAACTCCGCTTACGGTTATTCAAACTGAACTTGAAATTTTAGAAAAGAAATTAAAAGACAATGAATCAAAAGAAAGCATTAAAATTGCTCTTTCAGAAATTGAAAGATTTAAACAAAGCTTACCCATTCTCTTTTAACAATTGCAAAACTCGATTCATCTCAAACAAAATTAAATCTTAATCAAATGAGAATTGATGAATTGCTTGCTGAATGTGCACAAGCCATGAATCAGGCTGCAATTAAAAAAAATATTCAGTTAATCTTGCGCATTGATGATGCAGTAGAAATAAATGCGGATAAGGAAAAACTTAAAAGTGTATTTTTAAATCTCATTGATAATGCAATTAAATATTCTCCAAACAATTCTCGTATAACTATTAACTTGAAAATAATATACTGAAGATATAATTAAAATAAGTATAATGATGCGGCCTTGGAATATATGAGTCTGAAATTCCTTTTATATTTAACAGGTTTTACAGATCAAATGAAATACGTGCAGAAATAAGCGGAAACGGATTGGGTTTGGCAATTGCAAAAGAAATTGTTGAGCTTCATAGAGGGGAAATCAATGTTGAAAGTAAACCTGGCGAAAAAACATCTTTAAAGTTATTCTTCCCTTAAATATTTCATAAACTAAATTATTTAGGTTACTCAAATTAACCGCTTAATATTGTAAACCGTTAAAACGGTTAATATCCTATATTTTTTTCTTATTAACCCATGGATTAATCCGTGGGTTAATGAAACAAAAACAATTTTTGTAACCGTTTCAACGGTTTTTGTTACAAACCAATTTTTAGGCTGTCACCTTGAGTAAGGTTACTTTAACCTGGCTCACACTTTTAATAATGATTCTTAATTTTCATCTTATTTTCATTATTGAAACTCTAAATTATAATTACATTAAACTCAGAGAAATATTTTAAATTACTTTTACAGAGATACGTCTATGATAAAAAAATTTTAATATTCTTTTTCTTCCTCATATTACTTTCTAATTTCGCCTTATAGCCAGCAAAGTCAATCAGCTAAAACTACTGGATTGATAACAGGGAAAGTATTTGATCTGTCGACAAAAAAGCCAATTGAATATGCAAACGTAATTTTATTTAGTCAAAAAGATAGTACCCAAATAAACGGAACGACAACTGACAAAAAAGGAAATTTTGTTTTAACCGGAATTAAACCAGGTAATTATTATTCATCCATTCAATTCATGGGATATTTAAAGAAGATTATTAATAACATTACAGTTTCAGCTTCTAAGCTTAATCAGGATTTTGGAAATATATATTTAGTGCCGACAACAATAAATTTGCAAAATGTTGTTGTTGAAGGGCAGCGCGCACCAATCTCTTATCAGCTTGATAAAAAAGTTATTGATGTAACCCAGATGCAAACCGCAATGTCCGGCTACTGCTGCGGATGTTCTTGAGAATGTTCCTTCTGTGACTGTAGATATTGATGGAAATGTCAGTTTAAGAGGAAGCAGTAATTTTACTGTATTAATTGACGGCCACACTTCGGTAATGGACGCACAGGATGCACTGCAGCAAATTCCCGCCAGCTCAATTAAAAATATTGAACTATTAACAAACCCTTCGGCGAAATACGATGCCAGCGGAACTGCCGGGATCATCAATATTATTCTTAAAAAAAATTCAAATCTCGGTTTAAGTGGAATTCTTAATTTGACCGGCGGATTAGATGACAAGTATGGAGGAAATTTTCTTTTCCAATATAAAACCCCATCCATCAATTATAACTTTGGAGTTGATTTTAACCGCCGTACTTTTCCCGGTTCAAACAGGCAGGAAAAACAATTCATCATTGATAATAATACTTCATATTTAAATTCAGATGGAAATATGTCCTGGCAAAGAATTATGTCGGGAATTAGAGGCGGACTAGAATTTGATTTTAGTGAAAATGATAATCTTTCTTTTGGCGGAAGGTATGGTTCAAGAGAATTCCATAGAAATTCAATTTCAAATTACGATCAATGGTCTACAACCAACCCGGAAATATTTTATTATTTAAATAGCACCAATCATAATCATTCAGGATCATTTTATGAGGTTAACTCAAACTACAGTCATAAGTTTAACGATGAAGGCCACAAATTAACCGGGGAAATTTCTTTTAGGCATAATAATAATGATGAAGCATCAATAAGCAGCGCTACGCAATTAGGCATTCAAGTAAATGGAACAAATACAACCGAGCTTGGCCCAGAAATGAGTGGAGAGGAAAAATTGATTATGAATTACCAATAACTAAATTTGAAAAGTTTTCCGCCGGATCCGAATTCTTCAGTAGACTTTCACAGGCCATAAACAAGCTTTATCTTTTTGACACCACCAGTAATATTTATAACTTTCAACCCCTATTCAGTCACACGAATGATTTTAACCGCACCAGGTTTGCGGCATATTCAATATTTCTCAGACCAATGGGACAGTCTTGGAGTACAAGTTGGAGTTCGTGCCGAATACACTTACCAGCTTGTTAAATTAGCCGATAACAATCAACAATTTTCTGTTAAACGCTGGGATTTTTTCCCATCAATTCATTCGTCTTATAGTTTTGCCGGAGGAACACAAGTTACCGCAAGCTATACCAGGCGAATAGAACGCCCGGATGGAGGCGACATTGAGCCGTTTTACACCTGGTTTGATGCTAACAATGTGCGAATTGGAAATCCTTCTCTACAGCCTGAATTAATTGATTCATACGAAATAGGATTTCAAACTTTCCTCGGCAAAGTTTCGCTTTCAAATGATTTCTATTACAGGTTTACTCACAACAAAATGGAAGATTATAATTCTGTGTATGCAGAAAACGTAACACTTCGATCAATTGCTAATGTTGGGACTGATTACTCCATAGGTGCCGAAACTATGATATCATTTAAGGCTTTTGATTTTTGGGGATTTAATTTGTCGGGTGATCTTTATAACTATAAAATTAAAGGAGCAATTAATAATGAATCATTTTCAAGAGAAAGTTTTAATTGGAGCTTAAAAAATAATAATGATTTTAAACTTGGCCCAACAACAGCACTTCAAATAAACACAAGATATTTTAGTCCATCGGTTACAGTGCAGGGAAAGTGGACGGGATTTTTTACAACGGATTTGGGTGTAAAGCAAGACTTAATGAAAAAGAATTTGTCTATAACTTTACAAGTTAGAGATATTTTTAAGACAGGAAAACGTGAATTTACTTCTCAAGGAATTGATTTCTACAACTATAATTATTTTACAAGACAGGCTCCAATGGTGATGCTTAATCTAAAATTCAACTTTAATAATTTTAAAGAAGAAAGGCAGGGAGACCCAAATCAGCCTGGAGATATGCCCAGCCAGGATACTGAATAAATTTATTGATAGAGAATTTTGTCTAATTCGATTTAAATATTGAGAATGGCGGTAGTTATGAAAAAATTATTTGTTTTAATTAGTGTGCTTTTATTTTCGGCATCAACTTTATTTTCTCAATCTTCCAGTTATAAAGTTTCAGGAAAGATCGATATTGGCGGTGAAGGATGGTGGGACTACGTTGCCATTGATGTTCCAATGCATAAATTGTATGTGTCTCATTCAACAAAAGTTCATGTTATAGATTTAAATTCAAATTCTGTAATTGGAGAAATAGATGATCTTCATGGAGTTCATGGAATTGCTTTTGCAGATGAATTCGGAAAAGGATTTATAAGCAACGGAAGAAGCGATACCGTTACCGTATTCGATCTCAAAACAAATAAAACAATTGATAACATTTCTGTAACAGGGAAAAATCCCGATGCAATTGTTTATGATCCTTTTACAAAAAGAATTTTTACATTTAACGGACACAGTTCAAACTCAACTGCTATTGATGCAAGTACTGATAAAGTTGTAGGAACAATTGAACTTGATGGAAAGCCTGAGTTTGCTGTATCAAATGGTAAAGGTTTAATGTATGTAAATCTTGAGGACAAAAGTGAAATTGTACAATTCAATCCTCAGACTTTAAAAGTATTAAATGTCTGGCCAATCGCTCCAGGCGAGAGTCCTTCCGGTTTAGCATTTGATATTAAGAACAACATTTTATTTGCAGGCTGCGATAACAATTTAATGATGATAATAAATGCTGAGACAGGAAAAGTAATTAGCTCTGAACCGATTGGAGGACATGTTGATGGCTGTGATTTTGATCCTGAAACAAATCTTGCCTTCAGCTCAAATGGCGAAGGAACGTTAACTGTAGTGAAAGAAACTTCTCCAACTGAATTCAAAGTGGTTGATAATGTCACTACAGAAAAAGGATTAAGAACTATGGCTCTTGATCCAACCACACATAAAGTTTATTTGATTGGAAATCTGGAAGGAAAAGATAATGCAAAAAGTTTTGGAGTGTTGATATTGGATAAGCAATAAATTTATTTACGGTTAAGTAAGCTTTTTGCACAAACCCAATTTCTTAAAGAAATTGGGTTTGTTAGTTCAGACTACTAACAAACTCTGAGAAATCTCCGTGGCTCTCTAAATCTGAGTTAAAAAAATATCGAAGGATTTGCGAAAGTGTGTTCAGAGCATTTCATTAAAAATAATAACAAAGAGAAAACCTATCCTTAACATTTTAGATTATTACAGTTTGAACAACAAATCGAGAATTAAAAGAAACTTTTAAAATACTTGCGAGTAATTCAAAAACATGGTGTCATGGTAGTATAAATTCGAAAGCATATAACACAAATTATCTGAATTTTATATTTAAAACATTGAACCCGGTTGGACGGATTATTTTAAAGTCCTTGGCATCGGTTTTTATATTAAAAGTTTTTTCTTCACCGGGGGCAAGCTTATCTATTTTAATTTTTTGATTTCCAACAGCAAGGGTATAATCACGAATGATGTAACTTGGTACACCGGTTTTTCCCAATAAAGATATTACCACTTCATTGCCATCAGCAGCGATTGATTTCACAATTATCGGCGAGCTTATGTTTTTTAAAGTATCATAAGAAGGTTTGGGATTTAAATGAATATCGCAAACGCCATGAACTCGTTGCGGATAACTGTAGGTAAGATCTTCGCCCAAATGAGTGCGGTAATCGTTTAGACAAAAATAGATTTCCCCGGCAATGTACTTTTTAGAGCCATAGATTTTATTTTGAATTACCATCTCTTTGCATCTCCTAGGATCTCCACCTTTAAATACCGGTTCGCATATGCCACATTCAGATATTGTAATCGGTTTGTTCGGATATCTTTTTGCGATGCGATCAAGTCCTGAGGATATAGAATCTAAAGTTTTTCCATACCATGTACTATAGTATTCGTTGAACATCATCATATCAAAATTAGAGCTTGCATCTGACAGCGATTTATCGTCATTTGCATTTGTGACTCCATCATCTAATCTATTGGATACATAATTAACTAATCGTGTTGAATCCAAATTTTTGGCATGCTGATACAATTTCTTCAGTATAGAGATTGTTTGTTGATTACGGCTTGTTAATTCATTTCCAATACCCCAGGCAATAATGGAAGGATGGTTATAATGGTTGTTGATCATTTCATCTAGATGCTGAAAACCTTTATTCAATAATGTATCGTTCAGATTCATAGCTTTCCCCCAATATGGAATTTCTTCCTGGACTAAAATTCCATGCCTGTCGCACCAATCAAAAACATATTCATCCTGTTGCCAATGAAAACGGGTGAAGATGCAATTTGCATTCTTCATTAAATTCAGATTCTTTTCTAAGTCGGCAGTTGTTTCTGCCATTCCTCGTTTCAATGAAGAACCGGGCATCCATTCTACCCCCATAAGTCGCATGGGTTCACCGTTAAGTACATATCTGTCGTTAACAATTTTAATACTTCTAAAACCAAATACTGTTGAGTATTTATCTTTTTCAATACCGTCAGCAATTAATCTTATTGTTATTTTGTAAAGGTTGGGTGAATCGAAATGCCACGGATTTATATCATCGAATTTTAGTTTGGTGATGAAACAGCCGTTCTCATATTTTCCATTAAGTTCACTATCATAAATCTGTTTCTTGGTCTTTTGATTTTCTTCTGAGATAACGGCTGATAATTTTATTGTTGAATTTTCTAATTTAGCCGGGTCTAAGAAGCTTACGCGGATGTTTGCTATACCTTTTTTCCCATCAGGCAAAGCATCAACGTGTATATATTGAATAGCCTGGGGTTGTGTTGTTACCAGGTAAACATTCCTATAAATACCGCCATCGTTTGCCCAGTCAAAACTTTTTAAAAATGGAATGTTGCTTCGTGATGGGGAATTATCTACTCTTACAATTACAGTATTTATTCCTTCCTTCAGAAATGGAGTAATGTTTACAAAAAAACGGTTATATCCAGAACCGATATGTTCGCCCGCTTTCTTTCCGTTGATAAAAATTATTGCGTCATGATATACCGCATCAAACTGCAGACGGTTAGTTTTTTTAAGCGCTGCTTTTGATATTTCAAAAGTCCTTTCGTACCAACATATTCCCCAATATTTTTCCAATCCTTTTTCTGCGTTCCAAGCATGAGGAACCGATACGGAACGTGTAAGTTTTGCGGGAAGTCCGGCCACTCCCCAATTTTGAGAATCTCCGATCTGTAAAGAGTCTACGCAAAAATTCCATTTACCACTTAACTTAACAATATTTCTATTAGGCATTGCACTGCTCATCACTGCGTAAGAAAGAGAAAATGCAATTACTAGTAACAATATTTTTGATAATGCTCTCATAATACAACTCCTTTAAGATTTATTAACCCGACTATCTAGCCAAGTTTTATTAATTTATCAATCCCCTGAATTATGAACAAGATTTGAATATTAACAATTCGTCTATAAGTGCAAGATGAATTCTAGCCCCAATATGATTTATATCCATCTTTAATGTTTTTTGAAAATAGCTTAGCCGCCGTTTTCTTATTCCCCATTCCTAAATGCCCCAACCCTATAAGGTAATTGCAGTGTATCTTATTACGATGATTCAAATCTTCATCCCAGAGTAGTAAATCGGGCAGTGAAACGGCGAAGTAATCTATCTTAACATTGTCTGAATAAATGTTTTTCGCCATAGTCTATTAATTTATTAAAATAAATTAGTGCTTTTTCTTTTTGATGAAGTTTTTCCAGTGCCAATCCTTGATAAAGGATTTTATCCGGCTGCTGGTCGTTATAGAAAAATGCCTGTGAAGGTTCGGAAATTCCTATTGAAGCTTTTTCAAAATAGTGGCTTGCATTTTCCGAATTGCCCAACGCTTCATGTGTACATCCAATAAAGAAGTCAATATCATTCTCCTGTGCGCCGAATAATTTTCCTTCACCCAAATTATGAGGATATGATTTAGCTGCGTTAAACAGTTCAAGTGCATCGCTAAATCGTTTTTCAGAAAGTGCAATTTTACCAAGTTCGACGTGGCTTAGCACATATTGGCCTGTAACCTTTCCCTCACCACCCTCCCATGGATGAAATTTACGATTCAAAATCAATTCTTTAGCTTTTTCAAAACGGCAAAGCTGATTATACAATGTTACCCGCTCAAGGTAGAGATCATCGCGTAATTCAACTAATGACAAATTATTTTCGAGAATAGCTAATCTTTCTGCATGAGGCCTTCCTAATTTTTTATAAAGCTGGTCAAGCTCCATTAAAATTCTTGCATCTGAAGTATCTAGTTCGAATGCTTTTTCCAATGACTCAATCGCTTTTTCTCTTTTACTAAATTTATTATAGTAGGCAAGAGAGAGATTCCGCCAGACAGTCGCGAATTTATTGTTTATTAAAACTGACTTTTGCCAGCAAGACAAAGCCTCTTTATATTGCCGGTTAGCATACCAAAAATTTCCAAGATAGTATGGAGCTTTATCATCGGACGGGTTTAACATCATAGCATCGGATAATGCCAACAATTCCTCAAGACGATTTGGAAAACAGTAATCAGGTTTCATTACCGCGGCTTTATTGTAATATTCTTTTGCTTCAGCAGCATTCCCGGAACAAGAAGCAAAGTATCCGAGGAAATAATAAATCATAGGATAAACATCACTGAAGTCCATTATTGCCTCTGAAATCATTTGTGAAGCTTCAACAAAAAGTCCGGACGAAAAATAATCGAGAGCATATTCAATGAAATTATGTTCCCAACCCCTCATAAGCAGTTGTATTTCTTGAAGGACTTCCTCAGCTTCCTGGTGTTCTCCTTCTTTAAGCAATAAATATTTTTCGAATAAGCATCCTATGTTGAATTTATCTATTGTAAGAGATTCATCAATAAACTTAAAAGCATCATTAATTTTTCCAAGTTTACGTAGAATTGCCGTTTTAAGATGACGCGCTTTATGATTATGCCAGTTCCGAATTAATGATCGATCAATAAAATCTAGAGCTTTATCAAAATCATGTTTCATTGCGGCAATTTGCGCTAATGAAAAATATCCGGCATCCTGCCAAGCTGAGTTCCATACGGATTTGAAAAATTCTTCATAAGCTTCTTCAAAACGCCCTTGCATTTTAAGCGACCATCCCAAATTGTAAAACGGTTCTCCATCATAAGGATTTGGATTTCTATCTGTTAATGTCTCAATAGCTTTTCTAAAAAATGGTTCAGCTTTTTTAAATTGACCTCTCCTCATCAACCACAATCCCATCGCGTTATTATTTCGGACATCTCCCGGATCGCGCTTAAGTGCTTCTTTATAGTAATCAGCAGCATCATAGGTAGCATGACGATATTGTTCAAGATGTAAACCGGTAAGATATAATTGTTCATTTTCAGCAATCTCACCCGGAAGTTTTGCTGCAGCAGCTGCCCCCGGAATTTTTTTATTTTCTTGTTTTTCAGGTTTCCATGCGACAAGAATTTTACCTTCTGAATCAATTACTTTAATCAACAATTCATCCCGGGGTATTTCATCAGCTATAAGAATTGATTTCTCAAATGAAACAGCCGGTGAAAAATCAAATACCTCATTCATCAAAATATCATCACCGTGTTTCAATTCTACTTTCGCATTTTTATAAATTGAAGTAGCATAAGCTTTAATTATGGCTTTTCCATTATGAATCTCAAGATTGAGCATCGCTTCTTTTGTAGCATTCTTGACAAGTCCTATATCATGGTATGGCATAAAATATTGTTCAAAGCTCTTTTCTTCGTATGGCATTAACCATGAGAAATCCGGTTGATTATCAGTGTAAACGCCGCACATCAGTTCAATGTATGGCCCATTATTGTCAGTTAAGTTTCTATCCCATGCTTTGCCAAAATCACTATGTCCCCAAGTCCATTGTTTTTTACCGGGCGATATGTGATGATTAGCAATATGGATCAATCCGCCTAGTGTATCATGTTCGTAGCCCCCAACAAAATCGTATTTAGAATTGACTGCCATATAAGAAGTTGGCACAGGAATATTTTTGTAGCGGGAAATATCTACTCCTGCAGAGTAATCAACTTTATAATATGTTCCTGTGGCAATCGGGAAAGTTGAGACATCACGTTTGCCGTGATCGAAAACCGCGTGTACATCCGGTGGAAATACAGATTGATAATTTTCATTAACATGAACAGCCGGGTTAGCCCACCATAAGAAAGTCTGAGCAAAAGGAGTTCGATTATACAACCTCACTTTAATTTCGAGATATGCTTTACCCGGATGCAATGTGAATCCTGCCATACCCTTTGTTCGGAACATTCTTTCAACCTCGTTGCACCAAACGGTTTTACTGCCATCCATATTTTCTTCAATGCAGTAATCTACAGGTTGAAATGTGCTTGGCCGATGATGCTGGGGCCAATTGAATTCAATTCCTCCGGATATCCATGGGCCGGTAAGCCCTACCAATGCGGGCTTTATAACTTCATTGTAGTACACAAAGTGTCTTTGCTTCACTTTATCGTAAGCCATCTGAACGCGCCCGCCGAGCTCAGGTAAAATCATAATTTTCAAATATTCATTTTCCAAAAAACATGCATGGTAAATTCTATCTTTCTTCTCGTCGAAAATTTTTTCTATAACCGGATGGGGATATACACTTCCGCTGCTTCCCTGGTAAACTCTCTTTTCCAAAAAAATGGGATTCTTTTCAGGCTCTCCAATGTCATAAGTCGGAATTACAACATCTTCTTCCCATACTTTTACATCACTTTTCATTTTTTATTTTCTCTATCTTTTTAGTTGTCCAAATGTTAAATCATGTTCAATTTGTTCAAGCGACTTCCCTTTAGTCTCCGGCAATCTTTTAAAGATGAATGTAAAGCCAAGAACGCATATTATTCCATAAAGCCAGAACGTTCCGTAAGACTCAAGCCACTTATTTAATAATGGGAAAGTGTAGGTAAGAATAAAACACGCAGACCATAAAGCAATTGTTGCAACCGACATGGCAATCCCGCGAACTCTATTCGGAAATATTTCAGAGAGTATTACCCATGTTACCGGCGCTAGTGTCATTGCATAACATGCTATAGCAAGAACAACTAATATTAAAAGAGGAAGGCCATGAAAATGGAAGAAGTATAGACTTCCTAATATGGAATAGATTATCGCAAGACATCCTGCACCAATAAGCATTAAAGTTTTTCGGCCTAATCTATCAACCGTGAACATCCCCAAGAAAGTGAAAGCCAAATTAACACTGCCGGTAATTACTATATTGAAAAGTATATCCGAGACACCGTATCCGGCTGAAGAAAATACTTCCTGTGCGTAATTAAAAATTACATTGATGCCGCACCACTGCTGAAAAACCGCAATGACAATTCCTATGATTATAATTGGCAGAAGTCCGGGTTGAAATAATGTCTTAAGATTAACATTTGCGTTTTGCCCGCTGAGCGTTTTTTCTATTTCACTAATCTCATTAGCAGCATAATTTTCACCACCGATTTTTGCAAGAATAGCTTGAGCTTTAATATGATTATTTCGCTTCTTTGCCAGCCAACGCGGACTTTCAGGAACAAACCACATGAATAAGAAAAATAGTGAGGAAGGAACTGCACATGCCCAGAACATCCAGCGCCAGCCTGTTTGGCCATTCCATGAATTGAGTATATCCAAACCCGAAGCGTTTGAAGCAACTGGATCTGCAATAAGCCAATTAACTAACTGTGCAGCTAAAATTCCAACTACAATGGTGAGCTGATTAATAGAAACATATTTTCCCCTAACTTCGGCCGGCGAAACCTCGGCGATATACATCGGTGATAAATTAGAAGCCAGCCCAATTGCAACCCCGCCGAAAATTCTTGCTGTTACAAATAAATTAAATGTTGTTGAGAATCCTGTTAATATTGATGTTACAAAAAAAAGGGCAGCCGAAGCAATTAATAAATGTTTTCTGCCATATTTATCGCTTAAAAATCCTGATATCGCTGCGCCAATTAAACAACCGACTAATGCCGCGCTCATAGCCCAGCCTTGCATCACAGGCATTCCCGCTATACTGAAATATTCTTCATAAAACGGTTTTGCTCCTCCAATTACTACCCAATCATAGCCAAATAATAGGCCGCCCATTGCCGAAACGATGGCGATGCTCATCAAATACTTTGTATTGAATTTATAATCTCTCATATAATAACGATAAGCTATTTAGGCAGTTCTAAAGTATTAAATATGTAATGATAAACAAATAGATCATATTTGGATTTTAATGGACGATATTACTATTTTTAATAAAGATAGATAAGAAGTGAGGAGTTTTATTAAAGTGAAATTAGTTAAAAAGAAAGAAGGCTTTGAGGGACAAAAAATGATTGTCCTGCCGCAATCAATCATTCATTCGATGGAAAAAGACCCTATTACTTCGCCGGTTCATGTCACTGATATTGGTTATTACCCTAAAGCAAAATATCACTTTAGAGAACGTAAGCAAGGATGCAAGCAATATATTTTGATCTTTTGTACCCGGGGGAAAGGGTGGTTTAAGTTGAAAGATAGAGAATATAACGTTTCACCAGACAATTTTTTTATTCTACCTCCGGATACACATCACTCATACGGTGCCGATGAAAACAATCCTTGGAGTATATACTGGATTCACTTCAAAGGGAAAAGTGCTGCTCACTTTGCGAAAAAAATAGATATTATTAATCTAATCCATCCTGTTAAATTGGGGACTGCTGATGACCGCATACAGCTTTTTGATGAAATTTACAGAACACTAGACAATGGGTACAGCACTGATAATTTGCAATATTCATCAATGTGTTTGTGGCATTTTCTAAGTTCGTTTTTATTTGTGAATCACTTTAAACATTTTCTTTATGATAAACGACACGATGTTATTGACAATACTATTGAATTCTTAAAAGAAAATCTCTCCAGGAATCTTTCGTTAAAAGAAATTGCCGGCGAGTTTGGTTTTTCTGCATCTCATTTTTCGTTTATCTTTAAGAGAAGAACCGGGTATGCCCCGCTGGAATATTTTTCCAGATTGAAAATTCAAAGGGCTTGCCAATATCTTGATATGACCGATATGCGTATTAAGGAAGTTGCAGTACTTGTAGGCTTTGAAGATCCATACTATTTTTCTAGAATGTTTAATAAGATAATGAATCTTTCGCCGAAATATTACAGACGAAAACAAAAGGGATAAAAATATTATGAAGTTTAAACTCATTCTGAACTTACAATCAAAGGGGCTTGTAATAATAAGAGCTTTATAAACTATAATATCTAATAATGTCCCGGATTTTATTAAGTAGAGAGTTATTGCTTCTGAGCCGATTGGTGGAAGAGTAGATGGCTGTGATTTTGATCCTGAAACAAATCTTGCGTTTAGCTCAAATGGTGAAGGAACTTTAACTGTCGTAAAAGAAACTTCTCCAACTGAATTTAAAGTTGTTGATAATGTAACTACAGAAAAAGGATTAAGAACCATGGCTCTTGATCCGACTACACATAAAGTTTATTTGATTGGAAATCTTGAAGGAAAAGATAATACAAAAAGTTTTGGAGTTTTGATATTGGATAAGCAATAATTGAAGTATTACAGTATTTTTAAGCTCTTTAATTTACGAAATTGATATGTGAACTCTTTTATTCAATCCCTGTTCAATTATTCTGCTGAATGTGGAAATTTGGATATCACTTTTGCCCGCTTCAATTCTTGAGATATAACTCTTTTTTGTACCGGTTTTCTCTGCAAGTTGTTCTTGAGTTAATTTAGCCCGCTTTCTTTCTTCTTTTAACATTTCTCCAAGCCTAAAAGCCAAAGAGTCAGATTCAAATTTATCTCTTTTTGTCGTTCCCTTTTTTCCGTATTGTTTATTTAAATGCTCTTCAAATGTTGTTAATTTTTTCATTTTAATTCCTTTATCGTTTTTTCCTTAAAATAAGTTTCCTTTAATTTTATACCTTTTTCAATTTCTTTTCTTGGAGTTTTATTTGATTTCTTTATAAAACAATTTAACAATATTATTAAATTTCCTTCATCGAAAAAGCAAAATATTCTTATACTCTTAATGTTTGTTATAATTCTGATTTCATATAAGCCATCAGTTTTTTCTAAATATTTAAAAAATTTTACTGGTACTCTTTCTATATTTCTAATTAAATCAAGAACAAAATCAATTTTCTCTTTTGTTTTATCATCCTGCTTAGAATAAAAATCCAGGAAATAATTTCTATAGAAAAATATCTTTCTTTTCACATGCCCAAGATAACTAATTAGTTAACTTTTTGCAATACACATTTTTAGTAATTCTTTTCTTTTGTGCTTTTGATCCCGAAACAAACCTTGCATTCAGCTCAAATGGCGAAGGAACTTTAACTGTCGTAAAGGAAACTTCTCCAACTGAATTCAAAGTGGTTGATAATGTAACTACAGAAAAAGGATTAAGAACCATAGCTCTTGATCCAACTACACACAAAGTTTATTTGATTGGAAATCTTGAAGGAAAAGATAATGCAAAAAGTTTTGGAGTGTTGATATTGGATAAGCAATGAATTGGCTAGAGCGATTTTGCAGACGAGTTGAACCGCTTTGTTAACTGCAATTACCAAAGCCTTATATGTTTTTTATTAAATTACTCTTGTTTGCATTAGCGCTTATTTCCTAATGGCACAAGTTCGTAGCATTATACTACAGCTTTATATTTTATCATATTCATATTCGTAACTTTTTAGGCATTCTGTAATTACGTATTCTGCAGGTGGATGTCCAAAATTGTGATAACGTTCCTTTTCTGCGATTAAGTGCAAATATTTTCTTGCTCTTGAAGAAATCACATAAAGCATCTTTTTTGAATTCTCTAAGCCGTTCGTATCAGAAAAATGTGGTATATAGTCTTGTAACAAAGCAAAACCAATCATAGTGTCAAATTCAGTTCCTTTTATTCCATGAATGGTTGAAACAGTAATTCCATTTCTTTGCTTAAATAATTTTTTAAAAGAATCTATGTGTTCTATGAAATCTATCCCTTCCTTTTTAAGTCGTTCAATTCGATTTTGTGAACTTTGAAAAAATGCTTCAAATTGTTCTTGCAAAAATGAATTGCCTTTGATTTTAAAATCAAAATTTTTTACGATTTCGCTAAAAACCAATCCTAAATATTTTAATCCGTTGGGCTCAGAACATTTTATGGAATTGCAAGTTTTAAAAATCGTTTTGAATTAAAATCACCAATATTCACTCCTACAATTTCTAATTCTTTCAATATTTCACTTGCCCATCTCAATCTTAAGACATAAAGATTAGGCGATGGTTCGGTTAAAATAATTCTAGACATTTTAAACCAAAAGTTTTCAATGTCTCTAGAAAATGGTGCCATTCCAGGTCCATCAAAACTATAATCTGGAAGTGCTACCATTAATTTCCTTGTAACACTTGCGAGATGAATCCATTGAGGAGCAACAATGCAGATTTCTTCTGGTAAGATTTTAAAATCATTGATATTTTTCTTAATCAAAGTTGCTATTTCATTTATCAAATTGTCCTTAACAACAGTATTATTTAATGTAATAATGCTATCAAAATCTTTTCTCTTTCCTTCAGCAATAATTTTGTTGTCATAACATTTATAATATTCAAAATAATTAATTATTTTTTGGGAAGAACGATAGTTTTTATCCAATTCCATTCTTTCTATTTCTAATCCTGTTATTTCTTCAAGTTCAGATTTCTCTATAGGATAAGCACCAAGATTTTGGAAAATAGATTGGTTTGGGTCTCCAACGATGAATATTTTTGCTGTCTTCTGGCTAGCTTTTAATATTGAGCCAATTATATAATATTGAATTTCTTTTGTGTCTTGATATTCATCTACAAGAATATGGGGAAAGATTTTTGAAAGAATCGGACTAATAATTTCCTTTTCTTTCAGCAACTTAAGTGAGTAAAACAGGATATGCTCAAAATCTAATTGATTATTAGTTTTTAGTACCTTAAAGTATTCTTTTAATATTTCTTTGATCCCTTCTTTTTTCGCTTCATTTGTTGAGGTAATAATAAATCCCGGTTTTGAAGTTGCGAAAAACTGACAATCCCAATGAGTAATTCCATTTCTACCTCTTAGGTTTTTTCGCTCATTATAATTAGCACAAATTGAAGAAATCATTTTCTCAGAATCAAAACTATCAATTACTCTAAAACCTTTCTTCAGTTCAGATTGGTAAAGTGAATATGGACGAAGAATCCACTCTAAACAAAACGCATGAATAGTCCCAATCCATAATTGATTAGTCTCTACACCTAATAGTTCAATCCTTTCTTTGATTTCATCGGCAGCTCTATTTGTATAAGTTATTGCAACTATATACTGTTTTGAATTATTCAATTTCGACAATTCATATGCAACTTTATAAGTTAGGGCTCTTGTTTTCCCACTCCCAGGACATGCAACAAGAAATACATTATTCTCATTTAGTATTGCATCGCTTTGTTCATCATTTAATTCGTTTTTTCCCCAAACAAACATTAGTTTAACCTTTTAAGGAAATCAATAAGTTGGTCATCTTTAATTGAATTTGTCAAACGGTCAATCAATGATTGTTTGTTGATTTTTCCATTTCTATACTTCGAAATTGTTTTATTTAATTCAATAATATCAAAATCATACTTATCTAAAGTAATTAGCTTCTCAATTCTGTAACTAACAATATTTGAAATTGTTTCTAAAGTGAAATCAGATTTAGCAAATATTAATGCGTCCAAAATGTATTCGGGAATGTATGTTAAAAAAGTTATGTGGTTCGCTAACATAATTGCAAACCAACCTTTACCAACATTATTAGCCATAGTTAAAACTCTTTTGCCATATTCATTAACATGATCTGATTCTAATTCTTTCTTTGCAGTCTCTCTTGTTTTTTCTCTGGAATAAATTTCATCTATAATTTGCTCAACTTCATAATCATTACCTTCAGCTACAAAATCAACCTCAAAAGTGTAATCTGCAAAAAAAGGTTTCACCCAATCATTTCCTTTAGTATACGAATCCAAACCTTCTTTTCGTTCTTTACCTTTTTTTTCTGCTTCTGTTTCTTCTCCAGAGAAAGATTGATCTAAATCAGTTATTATTGCACATCTTCTTCTAATTCTATTTTCATTGAAAATTTGAGCAACGTTTTGAAAACCAGTGCTTCTTATATTAATTAAACTTATTCCTAGTTCATCTAAACTAATTCCAAAAACTTCTTTAATAATTTTGGGTATTAATATTTCTTCAGAGTCACCCTCGACAAGCATTACTCCCTTGGCAAAAAGTAAATTACTTCTGACAGCATCAAGATAACGTTCCAATTTTGTAACTTCAGATTTTCGCATTGATGTTGAGGGTTGATAAACTTCAGCGTAGTTTTTCTTCTTTGCAAGTATATTCATTCTTGAAATTTTGCTTACTTCAGAAATGTGCGTAGAATGAGTTGAATAAATAATCTGAGTTTCATCGAAATCAAGATTATTAAAAAGTGTTTTTTGTATATGTGTGTGTATATGAGCTTCAGGCTCTTCGATTAATAGAAAATTGGCAAAGACATCGTCGCTTTTTCTGTATTTATATTCCAATAATTTAAGTGTCAAATAAATTAGATTTGCACCACCCAAACCTAATTCGTAGATGCTACCTTCATATTCTTCTTGTGGCTCCCCAATAAATAATCTTAATGATTGGAGCAATTTTTCTGCTTCATCAGAAAGATCTGATTTAATTGATAATGAAGAGGGTGAATATGTTTCGCCAACAGCTTCTTTAATTGTGGATTTTATGTCAGTTCGTATTTTTTTTATATCCTTTAAATCTTCAATTGATGTATTCAAATCTTTAACTTTATCTGAAATTGGTTTAAAATCATCTTCATTAATTTTATCACTTTGTCTCTTTAATAAATTTAACAATGGATTTGTTCTATTATCGTGAAAATCAGATAATACATCACGCAATGCTTGGATAAAAGTAAAGGAGATTTCTTTTGAAACAGAAAGTTGGTTGGGAATCTTTATTCCGAATTTTGAATCATCAAATTCAAAAGAAAATTTTATACTAGCAAAATCTCCAACAAGTTCTTTGTAAACATTGTCATCACTAAAATCAACCGTACTTTTACCAGTAAAAACAGTTTCATAATCTTCAATAGCTAATTCAGATAATATTTGATCAAATCCACTTTGATCATTCTCTTGTAGTTCAGATAATTTTTTTCTTATATCTGATTTTGGACGGAAATACAAATTATATGTTGCTTTATCAACTGTGTTTTCTTCAATATTTCCTACACCATGAACAAATAAGGCTTGGATCACTTCATCATCTGACAATTCCGAAAATTCAATACTTATTATTATCCAATGTCCTTTCCAATTACCTAATGCACGATTAAAATCATTTGCTTCTAATCGGTATGCGTATCTATATAAATTATCATCTAATATTAATCTAATAGCTCTGAATAAATTTGTCTTGCCAGAACCATTTTCACCAATTATAGTATTTATGCCTTTTTTAAATACAAATTTTGCATTTAAAAAGTTTCGGTAATTTCTTATTGTAACTTTTGAAATATACATGTTTGTTTCTCATTTATGATTTAAGCTTGCTAGGAACAATATAAATAATTTGTATATTATGGAATTATTGTTAAATGCGATTTCAACTAATTTACGCAGAGCAACTAACAATTAATTATATCGCAAGAGATAATCCTTTATTAGATTAATATTATTCATTTCTTGCAATTATATTTTTAATGCAACTTTTATGTCTGCTTCCCTTTTCATCCAGTCATTGCATCTTAATGCGATTGCAGATTTCTATTTTATAAAGCCGCAAAGAAGGTAAGAAAAAGTCTTTTAAATAACATCGGCCTCCCTACACTTTTTTAGTAAATGAGTTTCGGGAGATTAACCTCTCTACACTTTTCTGTTAAAAGTTTCGGGAGGTAAATATAAGTACGATTAATGATCAACGCATTGGACCATGAACAATGTAACCATGACAATTATGTAAAAAAGTCGTTGGGTCATAATATAGGTAACCCAAATATTTGGAACTTATTTATTCACTTCATGTGCTGTTGAAAGATGGAGAGTTTAAAAAAGTTTTTACTGCCAGGTTTGAATTATATCTTTATTATTACGCAGCATATTATTAACGATTGTTTGAGTATCTACCTTCTTCCTTTTAGCAACATTCTGAATGAATTCTGCAACATCTTTTTCAAGGTAAATTGGAACATTTAACTTAACATCTTCTTTATAAAACTTGCCTCTCACACCTTTTGTAAAATCATATTCCTTTTTCATATTTGTTACCTTTTGTTGTATTGTTTATTTTCTTTCTTTGTAGCTTTTCGAGCGGAAATTATTCAAATCTTAGAATTTTTATTATCTATTTCTCTAAATGTATGAACTAATATAATTGTAACATTATTTCTATCTTTCCAATAGTTATCCACCGATCTTCAGCTCCACTATGTGTATTATCAAATATTGACAACATAAATGGTCAATAAATATTTCGGTGTCTCTTTCAAAACTAATTTTATGTTTCTGTAAATTTGATTTTGCTTTAACCGGATCCCAATCAAAATCGAACTGCAACTTATAAATCCTTTTTATTATAACTAAAGATTATGATTTTTTAATTAAATCTCCATACTATTTGCCATATTATTAAATAAACTGTAAGAATTATTCCTCTTCGGGAATGTTATTATGCACTTCTTGCAGAAATTTTTTTTACTTCCCTTCTCATCTATTCAAGGCATCATAATGCGATTGCGGATATCTATTTTATAAAAACGTCATAATTGATCGCTTTGCGAAAAAGAAGTAAAGAAAAAGTTTTTTCACATAGTGATCTCACATTGTGATCGCTATGCGAGATTCCGATAAAAAACATCGGTATGATTACCATTAATTTTATTTTGTTAGCAGAGCGGCTTTGCCGAGCCTATATTAATATAGAAGACAAGTAAAGAGTATAATGAACAAATAAAATAAAAAAGTAGTTGAAGAATATAATTAAAGGAGGAATTGTTTTTCCTCCTTAACAATTTAAGCGGATGCCTATTTAATATTTTAGTTTTACATCTTACTACTTTTCGAAATAGACATTAGAGCGAAAAATTTAAACCCCATCACTTTTAATAGTTTTCTTATCCCGGTATTGATCATAAAGGACAAGATAAACAGATATAATTATAATAGCTGTGGCAGCTAATAAAGCAGCAGTAATCTGCTCATTGGCAAAAAGCCAACCAAGAATAACTGCAATGACAGGATTTACGTATGTATGAGTTGAAATCCGCGTAACAGAGGTATGCCCAAGCAGCCAAACATAAGCGCTGAAAGCAATCACCGAACCAAAAGTAATCAGGTATAAAAGCCCGAAGAAAGATTTTAAAGTAACCTGGCTTAAATGAAATTGGGACGGCTCACCTATGATAAAACTGATAATTAAAACCAGCATGCCTCCGAAAATTAATTCCATCCCCGAGGATAATATTGGTGACTTAGGAACATTTGCAACTCTTGAATAAACAGCGCCTCCTCCCCAGGAAAGGGTACCTACAACAATTAATGCGGAGCCGAGAAAATCATTATCGGATGTTGTGCTGCCGGTTGTAGAAGCAATAAGATAAATAACGCCGCCAAAACCGAGAACTAAACCTGACCCAACACGTTTTATTATTAAAGTCAGCACTTTGATTTTTCTAAAATATCCAAATACTTAATCGACGTCTATAGCAGGGACAATTATATTACACTCTTTAGCATTGTAATAATTTTTATTTATTTCATCATCCTCAAAGAAATCCTAAGCCTCTGAGGGTGAAATGTTGTAGATATGCGCGGTTAGTTTGCCGGCATTTTTATTTCAATAATATCATTTTTTTTGTGTCAATAAATTTCCCAGCCTGGATTCGATAAAAATAAATTCCGCTTGAAAGTTTAGAAGCTTTTAAGTCTAATGTATATTAACTTTATATTTTTATTTTCCATAATCACCCTTTGCATATGAAGTCACAATACTAATGCTTGGCGTTTTACGTTTGTTGGGGAAATCAAAGAAATAAATGTCTTCGGGTAATCCGTTAGTAAAAATAATTTTTACCCACCCTTTACTCTTCCCATTAAATCCTGAATAAAGATAATTTGCTTTTAATATCTTAGGCCTTCCCTGATTGTCTTTAGATAGTATTGTAACTCCAGCGATGCTTTCTGATATATATTTGTTAAACATCCATGTTCTCGCCTGATCTGCAACAAGGTCGTCTATCAACCTGTTAAAATCTTGTGAGCCTGTTGGGCCTCCGGATTTTTTCATGGCGGTATATTTGCTAACACCTTTCATCCGGATGGAAGGTTTGTTTAGGGCAAACAACTTTAGATTTTCTTCAAATCTTTTAATTCCACGGCTTTCACAGGAATTTAACTCAAATATTCTTGACATATCATACATTAAAGCTTTGGCTTTATGCACTTGATCAACGGAACTGCCAATTGGGTTTTGGTCCGATAGTAATTCCGCGATATTACCTAAAGCATTGGCATTATAAATATTTTGAACCTTAATAAAAGCATTGTACAGATCAGGACGGGCATATAAGCCGGACGGTACCTGCTTCCACTCAACACAATTCTTAACCCTGCTGATTTCCATGCCGTATCCATTGGTCGTGACAGTTTCCTCTTCTCTAGCGCATTCAGTATTCATAATCATGACTTTATCGACTGGTAAGGAATTAGGACATTGCCTCGCAAAAGCCCTTAAATACTGATTAAAGATGTTTATGAACTCTAAGTCTTCACGGTTCATTTTAATATTTTCAAAATGCCCCCTATATATATTATCGAACAACTCGGCATTGTACAAACCATCAGTATTAAACTTCATGTTTTGTGCAAAGAAGTGAGCAGAGAGTAAAAGAAAAGAATAAAATTGCAAGAAGCTTTTTCATAGTGTATCTCCAATTTTTATTAGACGTCTGGTTAAGATCAAAAACACAATTGGTTATTTAATCAGAATTAATTTTTTAGTATTGTGTAACTACCCGCCTTAATTCTATAGAAATAAATTCCGCTTGAAAGTTTAGAAGCATTAAAGTTTAGAGTATAATTTCCTGCCGGTTTTTCTTCATTTACCAATTCAGCTACTTCTCTTCCCAATATATCAAATACCTTCAATTCTACATTTGAAGTTTTAGGAATCGAGTACTTTATTGTTGTAGTCGGGTTGAAAGGGTTAGGGTAGTTTTGATAAAGGTAAAATTTTCGGGGGTGATTATTTTCTTCCTCAACAGAAACAACGCCATTTTCATTGTAGATTGTCAATCCGTCTCCACCGTCAGCTATAATCAGATTTCCGGCATTATCCATCGCAAGAGATGCGATTAAGTTTTCATATAAACCAGAATTGGATTTATTGAAAATTGTCCAATTTGAACCGCTGTACTTCGCAAGTCCGCCTGAATAAGTTCCAATCCAGATATTGTTATTGGCATCTATCTGCAAACACTTGATGGAATTATCGGGCAATCCGGAATTGGTGGTATTATAAACTGTCCAGTTTGTGCCATCATATTTTACCAAACCGGCACCTTCATTGTAACGACCGGTTCCTATCCAGATATTTCCACTATTATCAGTGGCAAGAGCAGCAACATTATTATCAGGTAATCCGGAATTATTTTCATTAAATAATTCCCAATTGCTTCCGTCATATTTCGCCAAACCTTCTTCTTCAATCGAAATCCAAATGTTGTTGCTGTTATCAGATAAAATAGCAAGAATATTGCCCGAAGGAAATCCTGCCCGAAAGCTTTGGAATGATTTCGTGTCTGTACCGTTGAATGATGTGAGCTGATTGAACATTCCACACCAGATGACGCCATTTTTATCCAAATAAAGGGATTTTATTGTCACGCCGGATATTTTAACTGACCATTTAGAACCGTCATATTCTGCCAGACCTCCATAAAACATACCCACCCAAAGATTGCCGTCTAAGTCTGTTTGAACACATCGAACGTCATCATCAGGTAATGCTGAATTATCTTTTGTAAAAATTTTCCAATTTGTACCATCAAATATTGTAACACCATTCTGATATAGACCCATATATATATTTCCGGAATTATCAATACTTAATGACTCAATCTGATTAGCAGGCATATTGGAATTTTGATTGTTGTAATGTAACCATTTTGGGTTTTGCGGATAAACATTAATAAAAGAGATAAATACAAGAGCAAAAAAGTAAATTAAATTTTTCATTTGTAGTTCCACTTTTATAATTGTTAAATCTGTTCATAATTAAGCGGCGGCTTCTATGCAATCTTCCGGAAGCCGCCTGGTTAAGTCAAAAACTCAATTGGTTATTTAAGCAGAATTAATTTTTTAGTTTTCGTAAACTTCCCAGCCTGAATCCTGATAAAAATAAATTCCGCTTGAAAGTTTAGAAGCATTAAAGTTTACAGTATAATTTCCTGCCGGTTTTTCTTCATTCACCAATTCAGCTACTTCTCTTCCCAGTATATCAAATACTTTCAACTCCACATTTGAAGTTTTGGGAATTGAGTATTTTATTTTTGTTGTTGGGTTAAATGGGTTAGGATAATTTTGGTAAAGAATAAAATTATTTGGAGACAATATCTTTTTTATTATCTTGAACTGAAACCACACCACCTTCTTTGTAAACCGCTAGACCACCATCATAAGTCCCAATCCATTTATTTCCGCTTCCGTCTATGGCAATAGACACAACAACATTATCCGGCAAACCGGAATTAGAATTATTATAAACAGTCCAATTTGTACCGTCGAATTTTGCCAGTCCCCTAGCCATAAGTCCCAATCCACTTATTCCCGCTTCCGTCTATGGCGATGGCATGAACACAATTATCGGCAAACCGGAATTAGAAGTATCATAAACAGTCCAATTTGTACCGTCGAATTTTGCAAGTCCACCCATCAGTCCCAATCCATTTATTTCCATTTCCGTCTATGGCAAGGGCATAAACACAGATTATCCGGCAAACCGGAATTAGATTCATCATAAACAGTCCAATTTGTGCCGTCAAATTTTGCCAGTCCGTCCATCAAGTTCCAATCCACTTATTCCCGCTTCCGTCTATGGCAAGGGAGTTAACCTGATTATCCGGCAAACCGGAATTAGAAGTATTATAAACAGTCCAGTTTGTACCGTCAAATTCTGCTAATCCTCGCCATAAGTTCCAATCCATTTATTTCCACTTCCGTCTATGGCAATGGAATTAACATTATTATCCGGCAACCGGAATTAGATGTATTATACACAGTCCAGTTTGTACCGTCAAATTTTGCCAACCTCCACCACTCAGTCCCAATCCATTTATTTCCACTTCCGTCTATGGCGAGGGACTTAACATAATTATACGGCAAGCCGGAATTAGAAGTATTATAAACAGTCCAGTTTGTACCGTCGAATTTTGCCAGACCTCCACCATAAGTTCCAATCCACTTATTCCCGCTTCCGTCTATGGCGAGGGACTTCAACACTATATCCGGCAAACCGGAATTAGAAGTATTATAAACAATCCACTCCGGGTTTTGCGGATAAACATTAATAAAAGAGATAAATAAAAGAGTAAAAACGTAAATTAAATTTTTCATTCGTTATTCCTTATTTGTAATTATTTAATTATTAATCACGCCACAAGGATTTCCAACAGAGCGCATAGTTAATTTTATGTTAAAAGTTTTACTTACTGAGGCAGTCTAAGCTTTTTAGTAACAGTAAACTTCTCTGCTTTCATTCAATAAAAATAAATACTGCTTGAGAGCCCAGAAGGATAAAAAATAAACGTATAACTTTTCAGGTTTTGTAGAATGCTGATATTTAGATTAGAAAAACTTTGGGAAGTAGAGTTATAGATAATCCATTGAGAGTTTAGTATAAAATGAAGGTTGAAGATGTATAGGAAGAAAAACAAATTGCATTATTTAACAGGCAGATTTTTAAAAAAATTAGTAGAAATAACCAGTTTAAAAACAGGTGATTTTAGCAACATAAATTTATTTCTGGATTTGATTCAGGGTCGGACAATTGCCTTATTTGTGGCAACCTAAGAAAAATATTAGACTATATGCAAAAAAATTTTTATGGTTGCATAAAAAATGTTGTACGATAATATGGTTAAACAATAATTCAAGAGTTGATAAATACTGAAGGTAGTGAGGTATGATTAATATTTATCTTTAAAACTTAATTATTCCTTAATTACAACGTTCTCTTTTTTATTTTCAAATTATTTTTCAAAAAGCCTAACTTCATTCACATCTAACATAGTTCGCCAAACTGCAATCCAATTCTTTTCTTGTCTCTCAAAAATCCAAAAGTCCCGTCCGGTTGATTTATTACGATATTTTTCTCTTTCATAAACCATTTCAAATCTTAAACGTTGCAATCGCACAATTTCCTATCACATTTATTTGCTCATCGCTTTCCGAATACTCAAGAACTTTAGCGTTTGCACAAAATTCTTTTAAAGCTTTCAATTAAATTTTTCGAGCTGGTTATTTCCCGAGAAAATCCAGGAAACTTCATTACAATATTGGGGTGCAAATAACTTTTCATTTCTTCCGGGCGGCCATTACGCCATGCATCGTTTATTGCAGATAAAATATTGTGTATTTCTGTTTCGTCTTTATTCATTTTTATATCAAAATATTTTTTAGCTCAATAACACACTAATTACTACATTTCCTTTTTTATGTCCCTTATCAACATAAGCATGTGCTTCAGAAAATTGATCGAAAGAATAATATTTATCTATTACCGGTTTAATCTTTCCAGCTTCAATAAGTTCTTTTACGTACAGAAGATCTTTTGCTCTGTCCTTATTCGGCCTCATTCCGGTAAAAGCTATAACTGCTTTCTTCTTTGCTTTTGCGGTTAATAACATTTGTATTAGAATTTGCAAGCTGCAATATATGTGGTAAGATAAATTCCGTTTTCATTTAAAGAATTTTTACATTTATTGAATGAGCTTTTGCCTACCGTGTCAAAAATAATATCATACATCTCACCGGTTTTTGAAAAATCTTCTTTTGTATAATCAATAACTTTATCGGCGCCGAGTGATTTTACTAAATCAATATTTGAAGTAGCTGCAAACACCTGTTACATCTGCACCAAAATGTTTTGCAATCTGTACTGCGTAAGTCCCAACTGCACCGGAAGCCCCAATGATAAGAATTTTTTGTCCGGCTTTTATTTTACCGTTATCACGTAAGAAATGGTAATGCAGTTAAAGTTCCATAAGGAATTGAAGCAGCTTCTTCAAAAGAAAGATTAGAAGGAAGTATTGTAAGCGGTTCGTCTTCACTCAAACAAACGTATTCTGCATGAGTGCTGCTTTTTTTACTGCTGTCGCCGAAAACTTTATCGCCGGGCTTAAATGATTTTACATCTTTACCGACTGATTCAACTACACCGGAAAATTCAGTTCCAAGAATTTTGTTTTTAGGTTTTGTTATTCCGGTAGCAAGCCTGGCAAAAAATGACTCACCTTTTCTAAAAATAGAATCAACAGCAGTAACGGTTGTGGCGAAAATTTTTATCAGTACTTCATTGTCTTTTGGAACAGGTTTTTCAATTTCCTTAATCTGAAGAACATCGGGCGAACCATACTTTTCGTAGACTATGGCTTTCATAATTTACTCCCTTGTTTATTTTTATAAGTTTGAAGCGAGTTAGCAGTAGTTTTAAATATTGATTAGTAAAACATAAGTAATGATTTAATACTAAATCAACTGGTTATCTAACAAATTCATTAAGAAGTAATTGCAATTTATATCCCAATATACCTCATAACTAAAAATACAATTAACCCGAATGTAGCGCCTAAATAAATCCACCGGATAAATTTTCGCCCTTCTTCATTTTTTGAATTCAATAACTTCAATGATGAATAAGCAATTGATATATCCATTATTCCAATTGGTATTAAATAAATGATTGAAAACCAATTTAGAATAAATGGAACAAGCGATAAAAGGATAACTAAAAGGAAAATGGAGCCGCTAATTTTTAACGCAGTTGTTTTTCCGAATTTTATTGCTAATGAATTTGAATCTATTAACATGTCTCCTTTAACATCCATTGAATCTGCTGCTATCTCTTCGCCTAAATCTACCAATGCTGCAATAACACCAAAGTACAAAGCTAATTTATTGAAAGGCATTCCAACTGATGCACTTCCGTAAATGAATGTCATTCCAACTGAAAAACTCACCATTAAGTTGCCTGGCAATCCGCTCTTCTTAAAATATCGGTTATAAAGAAATCCAATTACTAATAATATAATTGAAATTATTAATACAGATTTACTTATTAAAAAACTAAGCAGGAGACCAGCTAACATTAAAAAGATTGAAAAGAATAAAGCTTCATTTGGGGTAACAAGGTTTGAAGGAATAGGCCGGTGCGGGGCATTTATTTTATCTGTTTCTACATCAAAATAATCATTTAAAACTAATATTGAAGCAGAAATTAAAAATACAGATACAAACCCAGAGATAGTTAAAAAAATTGATGCAAACTTTCCAAGCGCAAACATTTGTCCCATAACAACACAAATTCCGGCAGAGAGGGGGAGTTCAAATCGTAATAATTTTATGAGGCCTATTAATTTATTCATTTTACAATTAACAAAATCGGAATTTAGAGTAAAAATTTAAATTGATTTTATTTTTGTCATTCTTCTTTTGATAATTGTATTTCCTCTTGTAAATGCAATCTTTACATACGAAATTTAACTAAAACATCTAAAGAGTTAATTAGTGTTCAGATAAATTAAAACAGCCAATGATTTCTGCTCCGTAGTCGGAAAAAAGCATTTTGTCGCCGGAAATTGCAATAGCTTCACAATGTAAAGTTGGGAGTGGGATGGGGTCCATACTGGTGTTTGTTTTTAAATTAAATCTAAGTATCTCACTATAATTATTACAATAAATAATGCTGTCCTTAATTGCCAAATAATATCCGGAATAATCAAATGGAATTGTTCCTTCATATTTCAAATCTAAATTATATAAATTTATCTTTTTATTATTAGTAGAGACATATAATTTATTTCCATAAACATCCATTCCTTTAATTTGAATTCCTATATCATTAATGCTGACAGTTGTATCAATAATATCTTCAGCAAGATTGTACCTTCCGATTGATGTATGATTAATATCGCAAAAAACGAAATTATTAGATATTGCAAGATAATCACCGCCGGGATATCTAAACATTGTTGATGTTTGATAATTTGTTATATCATAATTGTCAAGCTCACCAGGTCCAAATGGATGGCAATAAATTTTTAAATCTGTCATTTCAAAATCTTGAAGGCCATATTCAGGGTGCATCATTATATCAGCCCATTTATATAATATTTCAGTTGATGGATAAGTAAACCTATATGTTATCAGTGATGTGTCAACATCATAAATAGTATTGTCAGTAAAAACATATTTTAATGCAAATTTATAAAGTAGTGTTGAATCACCGGTATTTAGGATAAATTTAAATTTTAACTGAAAATTATTGTTCAGCTTTTCGTAGACAGGCAGTATTGTATCTTTGTCATAAAAGTTATCTGAGTTTTTATCCTGAAGAATAATTGCTGAGATATTATTAGAGTTTAAGACGAAATTTTCATTACTTGCTATTTCGAAAGAGAGATAATCTGTTTGTGTAATATTGATTTGATGATATGCAGTTTCATCAACAAAAGTTGTATCAGATGGGGAGGCCGGGTTAGATTTACAAGAATTAAATAGAACAATAGAAAAAAATATTAGAATAAAAAAAATATACTTCAACATTTTATTTCTCCCTTGCGTTTATTAACTATTATTCAGATAATTAAACTAAAAAACCATTAAGCAAATTTGATTCTTTAAACAGCTTTTTAAATTTAAGCATAATTCAAATAACTTATTGGTATTTTATTTATTAACTTGGGTTTTTACTCCTTTCTATTTGAATTACATTATTTGTGAAAAAAGATAGTGAAAGTTTTACTTTATCACTTTCTTGAAAAGCATCATAGTCTTCTAACTCAATTTGTAGTTTGAAGTCATTAAAGATAAAAAAGTATTCATATAAAATTGGCTGAGTTGTAAAATCGGCACCTGCATTTTGATGATAACCATATTTTATTGTTTTTTTCTTTTCGCAGATTTTTTCATACAAAATTTTCCTTTCACCCTTTAATATATCTAACACTGGTAGTTTAAGATCACGATTAAGGAAATACAAATAAATAACAATAAACAGAAAAAAGAAACCTCCAAATAACCACATTGCCGGGAAAGGCATTTTTGAATATTCACCTTTTCCAAGAAGAAAGTGCAAAAAGCCCAAAATGAAGACAGCGAACAATAAAACCCCTATATACATTATGCCAAATTGTGTAATGTTTTCTCGAAGAGTTTTTTTGTTCTCTTTATTTAGCTTTTCAATAATCAAAAAGACACCTTAAAGGAAATCTTATTTTCAACTATTTAATTCTCTCTTGTTTGTTTTCTGCAATTTTCAGTTCTTACATAAAATCAATTTCTATATTATGGCCGTGAATTACTTCTGCATTTTGCTAAATATTATATTTCTCAATACGCTGCGGGTCGCATAATGTGAGAGTATCTATATTACGGCTAAATAATTCAGGCATAAATTTGCTTCATCAATTTCTAATTAGCATAATATAAATCATTGTGTAAGATTAATACATGTTTAACTCTTTGAAATACATTTCTAAAATATATTTATGAATATTCAGGTTTTAAACATAATGTGATGGACAGAATTATTTTTAGCAAATTAAGTTATGACAAAGTTTTGAATCTTAATTTAGTTTAATGGTTATTTTAGGCTAAGCTTAATTCCAATTAACTCTTTAACATATTCAACATCTTTTTTATTTTTAAAGACGACAGTAATACCGCGAATCTTATTATATCTTTTTCCTTCTTTAAATTGTTTTTTTAATTCATCTGAGATAGGGCTGTCTGCAATTATTTGCTCGGCTTTATCTGTAAAATAAAAAGTTATTCTAAAAGCATTTTTAATAACGGAAAGCCAGAATACAGTTTTCTTTTTTCTAATTGCTTTGAACAACCAGCTTTTGCCGTCTTTATAATATCTCCATTCTTCTGAAATATCAGCATGGTTTGAATGAATGTATTCGAAGATTGATAGTCCACAAAGTTTTTGACTTACCGATGTGTGAAAAGATAATTTCTTCGGTAGGGAATTGACTTTGGTCAGTTAGTACCATTGGTTCCATTAGATTACCCCATTATAATGTTTAATTAATTCTTATTAGATCTTGTCTAACAATATTAGAAAGCAGCAGTGATATTTTTGAAATTGAATTTACTTCTGTGATTTATCAAATTCAATGAATTCTATTGGAGAACCTTTTTCAAGTATCATTGCTGCTCTTACTCCATTTGATTGAGAGCTTATTTTATCAATCAGATCTTTTCCTTCAATAGCTGAATCAAGATCATCAACTTCGTAAGCAATGTTTAGATTTTTTTTATTATATCAGATACCAGACTGCCTTTTTCAATACGTACCTATTCAATGCTGTATTCGCTGGTTTCAAAACCTTAGGCGTACATTTTATATTATCCTAAATATTTTTTCTAGGCTTTATTGCATTGTTGGAATATCAATATGATGATACTTCATACCTTTCATAGAAATTGCGAAAGGCTGTTCGTAAGCTTTTTTTTATATCGCTTTTCATTCTGGGTTCTCTTTTCCAATTCCCTATCTTCCTCAAATAGTAATACAATTTTAAGGACACTAATTAATAAGCATTCTAAAAAATTATTTTATTTCAATAATGACATAGATTTTGTTTGTATATTATTTCCATTATTAAGTTGATAAAAATAAATTCCCGATGACAAATTCTCAGCGTTGAAAATTTCTTTGTAACTCCCGGAATTTTTAAACTCATTAACTACTGTTTTTATTTCTCTTCCCAGTGCATCATAAATAACGATTTTTACAATGCATGGCGTTTCTACCGAGTATTCAATTGTTGTAGAAGGATTAAATGGATTGGGATAGTTTTGCTTAAGACCAAAATCAAGTGGTGATAGCTTATTGGAATTTCTATCCACATCAGTTAACCAGTGCAAATTTTGGTCAATAAAAGCAGCCAGATTTTCACCCATTACTAAGTGATGTCGAACGCGCGGATGCTTAGTCCAGCTAGGGTCAAAAGGGAAAAAATATGTTTCAATGTTTTGATCGCTATTTACCTCCCGCATATACTGTACAGCTCCTTCTATAAATCCGGGCCAGGGCGAGCCGGCCCTGGTAGCATCCATACTGCCCAGGCTGCATATTATAAAAGCATCAGTGTGATGCGAACGTATTTCCTCAACAAAATTAATGTAGGCATTTGTAATAGTTGTAGAATCTATATTGCTTAGAAGCCAGCTATCATTTTGAAAAAGATTTATCACAACTACATCGGCTTCGAATTGACCAAAATCCCACATGCTATTGGAACTGTCGGGATTGAGCCGGTAATAATAATCTGGCATTACCAGGTCAAACCAGCTTTTAATAATACCTATTCCACTTTTTGCAATACACATGTAATCCGCATTCAATAACCGTGATGCTACCGCACCATAAGCCAAAAAATTATTTTCTTGAGCAAGGTTGTCGTCAGCCGAACCATCAGGAGCTTCATTTCCCATTCCGCAAGTTATCGAGTTACCATAAAATAATATTTTACGTTTAGGCCTTGCAGGAGGCTCAAGCAGAGTTTTTCCATCAAATAGCTCAACCCCAAGAAATTTAGTTGGGCCTGTTGAAGCTTCTGTACGGCGGAAAATCAACAAGCTATGAACCGTATCGGATAGCGTTGCGGTAACAAGGTAGTTCTTGCTTCCCGCAGAACATTGGATTACATGAGGATGGTCATAGTCTTCATCAATAAATACATCATAAGAAGATTGTCCGTTTTTATCATCCAGCATAACAAAAATCAGAATCCCTTCGAAATTCGCTTTGATATATGTGCCTGGCCAAAAAAGAACAGGCTGGTCAGGAGTCGAAAAATCAATCCTCCCAGTGTACTGGAAATTAGGGTCATCTGCTTTAATTTTTGTAACCCCAAATAGTTCTGAAATAGAACAACAAAGAAACAATATTACCATAAAAGAAACGCTGATGTATTTATTAATCATTTGGATCCCTTTCTCAAACTAAGTTTAATATTATAGATTCTGCCGCAAAATTTAATTTAATATTTCTATCTTCGAAATATGCAAAGGAGGATAAGGAACCGGGGAAGGCGGATCAGATTCTATATTTCCACTGAATCGAATTTTCAAGCTATCTTTCCTGAATTCATTCCCTAGATTTGTAGGATATAAGGTATTATAATCATGATAAGAAATATCTGATATAATCAAATATAAGCCGTCGGAGTTGTCCTTTACCACACCTGAATAATTAATTATATCGTCGGTATGTGGTTTAATTGAATCATTACACCCGTTTAAAAATGAGAACAAAATTATCAGAATAAAAATTGATTTGCTCATTTTATTTCCTTTAATAATTAATTTATAAATGTAAATTGTAAAACAAAATTTAATTGCTTACCACTAATTCCAGTAAATCAGAATTATAAATAGCTGCCGGAGATATAACAGGTTCATCTAATGGAATTTTATCCCCAAAACGTTCTTTAAGTTTAAGTTGAACAGCATTTGAGCTTAAGTCAAATTCCTTTAGCTTTTGCAATTTCCCCACTTCAACCCCAATTGATTTATAAATTTTCCAAACCAATTCCGAACAATACATTTGATTATCTGACCAGCTAAAATATAAGTCGTAATTTTTGTTTTTAAATTTTTCTTCTTCTTCTAGAATTACCGATAGATTATTTTCAGTCAGAAATTTATCTCTATTCTTTAATCTCTTAACAACAAAATTATGATTTGTTCCTCTAAGTATCCATTTGTTCAAAAATGTTAGCTGTACTTTTCTTATAGCTTCATACACATAGTATTTATCTTTAATAATATGAATAATTCCTACATGAGAGTATTTTGATTTTGTTGCTATTTGGATAGCTCTGCTCTGCGATGATTTTGATGTTTGAAAAATAATATCACCCTCTTTTAAATTAGATAAATTCCATTTTACATATTGGCCTGTAGCCGCATCATCTATAACGCCGGAAGCAAAGCTTCCCATGGTAACTAAGAAATAAACTGCAATTAAGATTATAATAAATGAGGCAATGATTAATAATTTTTTCATGAGCCCCTTTGTTTTCTATTTTGATAAATGATTTATATAAACAGTGCCAAAATATAATTATTTATATATCCATATTTTTATTTTGTAAGCGGCATAGTATAGCAAACAGCATTTCCTTCAAGCACTACAGTCCCATCATTGCGGATAACTTTTGTATCAAGTTCTGTTATTGGTTTATCGGAACGCACTTTGGTAATTGTAACTTCGCCCGTAATTGTATCCCCGGCTTTAACCGGTGCTTTAAAGCCCCAGTTTACTTGTAAAAATACAGTTCCTGGACCAGGCAAATCTTCTGCAACTACTGCATTCAAGATTGCGCTTGTAACTCCGCCTTGAACTACTATACCTCCAAACCTTGTAGCTTTTGCCGCTTCTTCATTGTAATGAATCGGGTTGCGATCACCGCTTATCTCGGTAAATAATTCAATATCATGAGATGTTATTTCTCTTGAGCGACTTGCTGTTTGTCCTACTTCCGGCATACCATTCGGCCACACTTCATTTTTAACATTCATTCGTTAAGTCCTTTTAAAGTTTATTACTCAGTTGTTGATTTAAATTATTTCTCGTCTAATATTTTTATGCTTGAGCTTTGGACTTCAAATTTAAATAATAATACTTACCAAGGACAACCATTAAAATACCTCCAAGTATTAATAAGGCAGATAATACAAAACGAAAGCTAATTTTCTCGGAAACAAACACTACTCCTCCTAAAGCTGCAATCACCGGAACAGATAACTGAACTACTGCTGCTTGAGTAATTGAAAGCCCGCCAAGAGCGATATACCATATTGTATAACCAATGCCGGATGTTATGCCACCGGATAACATCGCCAGCAAAACACCTTTTGACGAAACATGTGTAAAATGAAATGCTATAACAAATAGAATTATTACCAATAAAATAGAACGTGAAAAATTGTAAGCTGTATCAGAAAGAGGATTTACCGAACCTTGCCCTTTTATTGTATAAATACCCCATCCTATCCCTGCTATTGTCATAAGAGAAAAACCGGCAAGCGAAGGAGTGCTTATTCCGGGCAAAACTAAATATACAAATCCAAAGAATGCTATTGTAAGTCCAATCCATTCCGTAGCGTGCAGCTTATTGCCTGAAATAAGTGAAACTAAAATCATTGTTATCTGTACTGCTGCAAATAAAATTAAAGCACCGGTTCCGGTATCCAAAGTTATATAAGCAAATGAAAATGCTGCTGCGTAAAGAAACAACATTATTGAAGCAAGCCAACTTCCTTTTGTTGATGAGGATTTTTTCTTCCTATTAAATTGTAAGATTATTAATAGCACAATAGCTCCAGATAACAGTCGAATTGCAGTAAAGCTTGCCGGGTCAATAGTCTTTTCACCCAAAGCTAACCGACATAATACAGAGTTTGCTGCAAATGCAATTAGCGCTAATATGGTAAAGGAAATTGTTTTGAATAGTTTCATAAATCTTTAAAAGTATATCCGTATCAATTATTTATTTTTCTCATTGTTCAATTATATTCTGTACTTAAATAAAAATTAATCCTTTAATTAAATTATGAATAATGTTTATAAATATATATCGCCTTTAAGTTTACATTATTATGGTGAGAGGTTTTGAATTAAGTTGTTTATAGGCGGCAGGTTGTCTACTTGTACTTAAGGTTATTAAGCATTTTCATTTTTTGCTGCTTCTATATCTATTAATTTCAGTATTTATATTGTCTATTACGCTTGGATTAGTAATGGCTCCATCACTTCTTGAAATAACATCGTAAACATTTTTTACAAAATCTTTTTCGTATAATTTGTTCTTATATTGGTTTGCAATTCTAGCTTTATTTATATACGACACATTTCTTGTGTAGCTTTCGGGTTTAATTTGAATTCCGCAAATCAAATTTGATTCAATAAATAATTCATAATCAACTGCATATTTGTGGTCAAAGCTGCCATCTACTTTTTTGAACTCTATATTTTGGAAAATATGTTTTAACACAATAATAGTATTCCTTTCTCTAATTATAATCCCATTCCATGTTTCGCAAATAGTCCTAAACCTGACCGCTTCAATACATTCGTTGATTGAAATATTTAAACTTCTGTTAATTCCCCTATGCAAGATTTCTCCCTTTTGTGCCAATTGGTTTTTGGTTCTTCCATATTTAAAATTTAAGTTTTTTAGTTGCCAATCGAGACTTCCAATTTCCGAAGGGTTTTTATATTTCAGCATAAAATCATTTAGCTTATTTTGTATTTCTTGAGTGTGTTGTGATAGCAATTCATTTCTCTCCATCCCGCTCTTGTAATAAAAATTTTCCCAATCTTCTTTAGAAGAAAATGAAACTGATTCAATCAAAGTAGAAACATAACCCACGCTCCATGGGTCATTCAAGCGTAAATCATTCCATTTTGAATTTGTTAGTCTGAATTTTTCTGCATCTAAAGAATTAATAAATTCGCACATAGAATTCCTGTAAAATTAAAAATTTGTTTATCATAAACGCGTTTATGAAGTTCGTCGAACGAAACATCCAAAATTAAAAACCTATCCACCAACAGATTCGAAAATAGCTTGAGGAAATGAAGTATACTCTAATCTGTTTAACGGTTGCTGAACGTAGCTTCTGATTATGTATTAATTTAAAAGAATACGGAGATTCCTAAATTTACTCCCAGGCCTCTAAGGGTTAATAAATGTCTTTCCCCATTTTCTCGATATATTCTATTCTGAGTAGCGTCAGTATAAATATAGGTTTCAGAATAATCAATATCCGAATTTTCCTTTAATATTGTTAACCCATATTCACCTGATATTATGACATTTTCCGTTAGATTATATTCTGCTCCTAAAATTAAATCTAATCCGAAACCGATAGCTTTAATATTGTTTCTATATTTCCTTGTATAAGATGTACCAATATTATCATTCTTTGATTCACTTTTACTATAGGAAACAAAAGGGCCTCCACCAAATACTAAAGCAAAATTATTGTAGGTCATTAAGCGCTTTAAATATTGAGCTGATATTTTAAAACTATAATCATGTGAATATTTAGGTGGACTGCTAATAATACTATCTAACTGATCCGTTATATCATAATCATTTTCATTTAAGCTTGTGAACAAGCCAATTCTTATTCCGGATTTATTATTAAATCTATACCTATAAGAAAAAGTATAGCCGTTATAATTAGTAAGCTCTAATAAACCTCTTAATTGAAATTGTAAGCCATGATTTAATTCCTTCTGAACAATTTTTGAAGAATCTTGAGCAAAAGTTAGATTAACCATAAGAAGTAGAAGAATAAGAGCACAATAATATTTCATGATTTCACCCTTTTATTTTAATTAGTGGAATAACGATCTACAATTAAGTTGCAACCCAGAATAAGAAACTTATTTTTATTACTTCTGCCGAAGATTATGCAAACTATGCTTAATTTTCCGTTTACACTGAGCACAGTTTGCAGAAAATTTATCAGTGCACTTCTGTTGAACAAGATACTTTTTACGGATCATTTACTTTAAAAATCTCAAAAATGCCGAGTGCGGGATCGCTGTCGGCTTAAAATGTTTTGTTAGGCTTTATTTTATAATACGTTTGAGAGATTCTCGTAGCTTCGACAAAACTTTTTTTATCCGCATCATAAGAGTAAATCATTATACTTTTAATAAAATTATTATCATCATAATAGAAATTATACTTGACAAAATTGTTAATAACATATTCACTTAATAAGTCATTTTGATAATTATATTGTTCATTGCGTACACTAATTTCATTTGAAAGATCTTTATCTGTATAGTACGCGGATTTTTTTATTATTCTTTGATTCTGAGAATTGTATTTGTATTTATTTCTGGTAAATGAATTATATTTATAATTATAATAAGTCTCTTCAATTTCGTCTCCTTTATAATCATATTTCCTATCTAAAGTTTTTATAATGTTCCATACACTATTATTTAATTCATATATGATTTCCTTAACTAAATCCCCTTTATGATTAAAAAGAAAATCTGTTTTCCTGTATAACTCATATTTATTATTAATTCCTTTGTACTGAAAAACTATTGTAGAATCTTTTTCATAATAATATTTTTCTTTATAGTTATTTTTCCATACGAATTCGCTCAACTTACCGATTGAATCATAGCTATAAAAATATTGAGAAGAATTTTTCCATATATTATTTTCTTTATAATATTCATTTTCTGCTTCAATCTTTTCCTGATTGTTATAATTATAGACTTTCTTAAAATATTGTAATTCATTATTCCAAGTAGTATTTGTCGAATTAACTTGTACTATAAGATTATTTTTGTAAATATATTCTTCCTTAGAATCTCTTATTCCACCAGTAGTTAATGTATCTATAGTTCTTATTACTCTTCCTTTTTCGTCGTAGATTGATTTGATATTTGAATAAGTTTTCCATTTATTATTTTTATTAATAGTATTTTCTATTGTTGATACAACCTTAAAGTTATTATTAACATCAGCAAAATCTTTATTAAACTTAGCTATAGCTAAACTGGTATTAAAATCATGATTTAAGTTTTCTATCCCAGATAATAAATTGTCGATGGAAGAATACTTAACCTTATTGAAAGAATTACTGCAACAAACAAATAGAGATAGAGAAATATAAATCAGAAATAAAACTATTTTCATTTTAATTATTTTATTAAATTCTCTATAAGCCTAACGATTTCTATCTTACGCTAAGATAATTAAAAGATTAAATTGTGCCTTTCTACTTACAAGAGTAATTTTTGTTTAACCAAATCAAAAATATTTAGGAGTATTATTATGAACTCTAAATCCCTCGAAGCAAAAAGGCACTTTATAAACGGTAAAACTATTATCGGCATTGATCCGGCTAAGAAAAATCATCAAGCCGTTATCATCGATTCTATTGGAGTGCCCATCGGTAACACTTTCAAATTTAACAATAGTTTTATTGGTTTTCATCAAGAACTTTACCATAAACTTAATTCCTATATCTCAGATCTATCTCCGGATAAAGTAGTCTTTGCTGTTGAGATCTCAATTAACCTATGGCAAAAACTCTGCTGTTTCCTTAGCAATAAGGGCTTCACTGTTGTTATGGTTAGCCCTTTATTCACTCATCATGAGAGGCCCAAGATAAATAATAACTTCTCCCGCACCGATCCTAAAGATGCCCTGGCTGTTGCCAACTGTGCCAGGCAAGGATACTTTAACTTTTACCGGCTGTATCCTTCAGATCAGAATGCTATGCACCGGCTTAGTATTACTTATGACAAGCTTAAAGTGCAAATGACTCAAACCAAACAGCGCATTCGTTCTCAAGTTGAGCTCATCTTCCCGGAGTTCATAAACGCTCTTGACCTAGATACCGATACTGCCAGGTATCTTCTGTCAAAATATCTTTCTCCGAAAGATTTCCTTAACATGAATGTGTTTCTTGAAGTCCCGGAAGTTATGAAGGTCTCTCAGCGTCAGCACGGTGAAGCTACGCTCAAAGCACTTAAAGAAGCAGCCAAACAAAGCATAGGTATAAATTTATGCAATGAAGAAATTATCTCTGAAAGAATTACTATCAACTGCTGGCTGGGCCAGTATGTTCTACTTAAGGAACAAATTAAATACGTCTTAGATCAGCTTATTGCTTTAGCTGAAAAAACTGTTTACTTCAGCATCATCTCTTCGGTAAAAGGTATCTCTGATATTAGCGCTGCAAGATTTATTGCCGAGCTTAGAGATTTATCATACTTTGACCATTACAAAAAAATAGAAGCAATCAGCGGATTAAACCTTAAGCTCTCCCAGTCAGGGCAGTACACCGGGTACCGCAGAATTACACACATCGGCAACCATAGGCTTAGAGCTATCATCTATAAGATGGCCGAAGAAACAAAGAACCATATTCCCGAAGTTAGAATACGTTATCTTAAACGGCAGATGAAACAGTCCAGGTACCGCAAGAATGTTATTGCTTGCTGCTCAAACCTCCTCAAACTTATCGCAGCTCTTGTAAAGGAAGAACATAAATATGAATACAAGGAAGAAAAACAAAAAGAGTTGCTTGAGCTTGAGTTGAAATACAAAGAGTTCAAGGAAAAGAAGAAATATAAAAAGTCAGCTTAAATAAAAACTGATTTACAGAGTCTATTAAATCTGTTCTTTCTCATATAAACTATTTAATCAAAATCAAAAGTATAAAGCAAAAAGTTTTGGCATATATCCTATAATATTTAAGGAACCTTTGATGGCCGCACGCTTAGCCGCATAAGAGGTCGATTCTTCGGCGCTCTGACTAACTGATAAGTCGGTCATCCCGGTTCCCCTGGATCGAATAAGAAAATTAGTATAACACTAAATCAAAAATTAGAAAACGGAAGTAAGACTGGATCAGGGGCACTGATAAGCCGGGATAAATCATCAAGGTAACTTTTTAAAAAAATACTAACGGGATAACTATGCCTTTACTAAAGGAATGCTATATGCTGTTTTTAACTGAATTGATTACCTTATTACAATTTTTCTGGCATAGCCATCACTATGTGAAAAGAACTATTTTTATTAGGTCAGTATTTTTACTCTTGTATGGAAGCAAGTAGGCTTTGCGGCTAAGGCGCAGCCCATAACAACAATGCCGAATTAATTAGTAAATTTTATAATTAAAAAAAACTATTCATAACACGACTACGTTGAACAAGAAACTAAACACGGAACGACAAACCCAAAAACCCCAAAATTGCCAAGAGC
>CAVZSD010000062.1:0-129744 GCA_963777615.1 uncultured Bacteroidota bacterium
CTTCTGCACAAGTTAAAATTATTCCAAAGAAAGAAAACAAAACCCCAATCATAAAAAAATAACGGTCACTCCTCCAGGTTCCAAAAGTTTAGACAATTTTACAAGCTCATGCACAGCTTGCCATCTTTGTGTAAGTTCCTGCCCCACACAAGTTTTGCAGCCGTCATTTTTAGAGTATGGTTTTTTAGGAATACTTGAACCATACATGGATTACAAAACTTCATTCTGTAATTTTGATTGTACAATATGCAGCGATGTTTGTCCAAGCGGAGCTATTTTACCAGTTGGAAAAGATGAAAAGAAAACACTTCAATTAGGCAAAGCAAATTTCATAAAAGAAAATTGTATTGTTGAAATTGAAAAAACGGAGTGCGGTGCTTGTTCCGAACATTGCCCAACCAAAGCTGTGAAAATGGTGCCTTATAAAAATCTTCATTTGCCGGAAGTAAAAAACGAATATTGTGTCGGCTGCGGTGCATGTGAATATGCTTGTCCGACAAAACCATATAAAGCAATTTATGTGGAAGGCAACCCGGTTCATCTGACAGCACAAAAAATGCCTGAAGAAAAATTAAAAGAGAAAGTTGATTACAAGGAAGATTTTCCTTTTTAGGAATTGGTTTCTCTGGCAAATGCTTTTTGCTGCCAATAAAAATAAACTCCCCCGAACAAAGCAAAGGCAATACTTAAATCTAAAGTTGCGGCACTAATTAAAAAGGCAAAATTACTATTTGCAAATCTACCCAAAGTGACTCCAGCGGCAATCATTACCAATACAAGAATAAAAAATGCCGGAGAATAAAATTGATATAGCTTTGGCTCATTTAAAGCAGCAATTCTTTTTAAATTTCTATTACAGCTTTTACGAATTATAAATTTAGCTTTAAGGCTTCCAAAGAAAAGGCTTAATAAAATTGGGATGAATATCCATATTTTTTCAGGCTTAATTGCTTCTGCCCTTTGTATGAGAACAATACTTTTTATCAACAAAATTGTAGCACCCACAAACCAAATGCATGCAGCAATAATATTTAAAGTACGTTTTGAAACTGAAATCATTTTTATTTATCTAAGTTAACTAAAACTCTTCCTGTAATTTGTCCTTTAAGAATTAAATCTATCTTAGTAGATAATTCTTCTAATGAAACTTCTTCATTTATTTCATCAAGATTATCTAACTTCCATTCATTTGAAATTTTTTGCCAGATTTTATTTCTTAATTCTGTTGGACAATTAGCAGAATCAATCCCGAGTAAATTTACGCCGCGCAAAATTAAAGGATAAACCGTTAATTCCAAATTGGGTGAAGCAGCATTTCCACAAACAGCGACGCTCCCCCAAGGCTTTGTTGATTTAATTGCCCGTGAAAGAATTTCTCCTCCAACCGTATCAACCACTCCGCTCCACTGAGCTTTGAGCAATGCTTTATCAGGCAATTCATTAAATGAATTTCTGTCGATAATTTTATTCGCACCAATACTTTTTAAATAATCTTCTTTATCTAATTTTCCCGTTAAGGCAGTTACATTGTAGCCTGCTTTAGCAAGAATAGAAATTGCCATTGAACCAACTCCGCCGCTCGCACCTGTCACAAGTACTTCATCTGTCAGAAGTTTTAATCCATTCTTTTCTAATTGATAAACAGATAAAGCAGCCGTAAAGCCAGCAGTTCCATAAATCATACTTTCTTTCAATGACAAATTCTTTGGTAAAGGGACTATCCATCCGGCCGGAACACTAATATACTTTCCGTAACCACCTGAAGTATTTGTTCCCAATTCATAACCGGTTACAATTACTTCATCTCCTTTTTAAATAATTTATTTGATGACGAGACAACAATACCGGCAGCATCAATCCCCGGTATGTGAGGATATATTCTTGTTACACCTTTATTGCCGCTTGCCGATAGTGCATCTTTATAATTTAAAGAAGAGTATTTAACATTAATTAACACTTCATTTTTAGGAAGGTTGTTAATGTTTCTTTCTTCAACTCTTCTTAAAAATTTTCCGTTTTCTTCCCGAACAACTATAGCTTTAAATTTATCGGTCATTATTACTGCTGCTTCTTATTTGAATGAAAAATGGTTTGCTAATAATTATTAAATTATAACTTTGGAACTCGTTAAATATAATCCGTAATTTTAACAATTATTTTACTAAAAATATTCTTTAATGCCTTTCAAAATAATAATAGAATATATTTTTATTCTTGGTGCGGGACAAGCAATTTTTCTATCAATATTTCTTTTAAAAAAGAAGAAAACAAGTCCGCCAATAAAATTCTTGCCGTAACTATGGTTTTATTTATAATAGACTTAATTACGGCTGCCATTGCCCTGGATGATAAGTTAAAGCTATTTCCTTCAATTATCGGATTAACCCAGGCATTGCCTCTTGTTTACGGCCCATCTATTTTTCTGTTTGTTTATTTGATTGCCAGGCAAAAGAAAAAATTTAGTTTGAAATATCTTCTTCATTTTCTTCCTTTTGGATTAGCACAAATTTACGGTTTCTTCTTTTTTTCATTTTAAAAGTTCCGGCTATCAATTAAACATTTTTTATGCTTATAATCCTATACCATGGCATGTTAAAGTATGGGGTGTCTTTACAGTTATTCAATCAGGCGTTTATTTATTTTTTGTATTAAGAGAAATAAAAATTTATAATGAAAAATTAAAATTGTCTTTTTCATATATTGAAAAAATTAATTTCAACTGGATACGGAATTTAGTTGTATATTCAATTATTCTCTGGGTGTTAGCTGTTAATGTAGATTTGATTTCTGTTTTTCAAAACTCAGCCCTTAGAGCGGATATAATTAATTATATCGCAATTTCCATTTTTTTATTTGTGCTGGCTTACAAAAGCTTGCAGAGGCATAACGTACAATTAATTGCAGAAGAACCAATTGAACCTAATATAAAACCAAATGATAACCAGGAAAGAATCACTTATAAAAAGTCAGGCTTATCAGAAGAAGCCGCCGGGGAATATCTGCAAAAGCTTTAAAATTAATCGACAACGAAAAACCATATTTCAAACAATAAAATTAATCTTTCCGATTTATCTTCTATGTTAGGAATTTCATCTCATAACTTATCTGAAACGATAAATACAAAACTGAATCAAAATTTTTATGATTTTATTAATAAATACAGAGTTGAAGAAGTTCAAAGATTAATTAAAGAAGATATAGAAATGAAGTTCAGCATTTTAGCTTTAGGTTATGAAGCCGGGTTTAGTTCTAAGTCTGCTTATTATTCTGCATTTAAAAAATTTTCAGGGCAAACACCTGCACAGTATAGAGAAGAAATTTCCTGACTTTGACTTCGCTTTATATTTATTTTTTACCAAAAAGATATTTTTTTTTCAAAGACAATCCTTTAAAATATTCCCTTATAATTCACTATTACAGATTTAAGATTTATATTTACAGTAATAACTCACTTCTGTAGGGACAAAACAAATGCCTTCAGATGATATCACTAATTTATATAGTGATAAAGAACTTGTTCAAAAAATTAAAGAAAGCAGCGATGGTGCTTTCAAGACGCTATTCATAAATACTATAGTGCCTTAGTCAATTTTAGTTTTTATAGAATAAGAAACATTGAAGCATCCAAAGATTTAGTTCAAGATATTTTTACGAGGCTCTGGATTTCCAGAAATAACTTAGACCCGGAAAGATCTATTAAATCATATCTTTACAAATCCGCAGTAAACCAAATTATTAATCTTAAAAAACATTCTTCTTCAAAAAACCTATCCCTTGATGAATCAATTTCTACAAAAGAAAAATCAAATATTATCTAACCTGGAAAATCAAATCGACCTTTTTTCATGCATAGAAAATCTTCCCGAAAAATTAAAAACGGTATTTATGCTCAGCAGAATAGAAGGTTTTAAATACCCGGAAATAGCAGAAATATGTGAAATATCAATTAAGGCTGTTGAAAAAAGAATGACAAAGGCTTTTAAAATATTACGTAAAGTTTTGTCAAACTAAAAAATCACGGTAGGGTATTTTTCATTTCAGTTGTATTATTATATAGAAACCTAAAAAGGATAAATTTAGTAGTGAAAAAACAATTTTATGAAAGTCTTTGCATTAAAGATTTTTCAAACAACTTAACCGAAAACGAAAAAGAAATATTAAACAATTGGTTAAATATTTCAGACCAAAACAAACTTTTATATGAAGAATTAAAAAATATTTGGTTCGCCGCTGAGCCTAAAGAAACAGCCCAGAAAATAAATTTAGAAGAAGAATGGATAAACCTTAAAAATAATATATCCAATAAAATTGAAACAAATGTAAATGCAAAACATTCTTTTTCAGATTATATTGCTTCAATATTTGCACCTAAGTTTAGGCCAGTATGGGCAATCGGTTTGATTGTATTACTTGCTGTTTCATCTATTCTTCTTTTCAAAAATTCTGAGCCAGAAAAAGTTATAAAAATAATTTCAACAAAAAATGGACAGCGGTTGGAAGTTCATCTTGCTGATGGTTCAATTGTTAATTTAAATAATGACAGCCAAATTCAGTTTGACGAAAAATTTACCGGGGATAAAAGAGTAATAAAATTATATGGCGAAGCATTTTTCTCTGTAAAAAAAGACGGGCGCCCATTTATTATTTATACCAATAATGCAATAACTAAAGTGGTTGGAACAAAATTTAACGTTTGGTCGAGAGGCCAAGAGACAAGAGTTATTGTAAAACAAGGAAAAGTAAGCCTTGCTGAAAATATAGATTCTACAAAGAAGGTATATTTAACAAAAGGTGAGTTAAGCACGATTGTTGAAAAAAATGCGCCCACAAAACCATCTGAAGTTGATGCCGATTTTGTATTGGGCTGGTTAGACGGAAAATTAGTATTTGAAAGTACACCATTATCTGAAATAGCCAAAGACTTAGAACGCTACTATAATGTAGAAGTTAACTTGGCAAACAATGATATTTCCAGGCTACACTTAACCGGAGCTTTTGACAATGAGAACATTGATAGTGTGCTTACAAAAATATGTTTAGCTCTAAATCTTAACTATACAAAAGACAATGAGAATTATAGTATAAAGAATTGAAAGTAAATCAAAAATAAACTGGAGGTTTATCATGAAAAATATATTCAAAATACTCGCCGCTATGCTTTTATTGTTAACCGGTTGTTCAACTTTTAATCAACTTGCGGATAAAAATATTACAGTGCCTGTTGTAAAAAATAAACCGCCACTTATGTATCCAATGGAAGCTCAAAAAAATAATATTGAAGGAATTGCTTCGGTAATATTTATTATCACAAAAGAAGGAACCGTTGGCCAAACTAAACTTTTTAAACCTTCCGGCTCAAAGACTCTTGATTTAGCTGCGGAAAATTATTGTAAACAACTAGAATTTTTTCCTGCCACAGAAAATGGAGTTCCAATCTCCTCGTCTATGAGGTGGATTGTAAATTTTAATCTGGCAGATATTTCATCAGATATCCTTAATAAAATTGAAGATGTTCAAAATCTTTATTCTGAAATTCTGATTTCAGAAAAAAGTAAGAGACAAGTTTTGGAAAGGCAAGTATTAGCCGTTCATGATGATTGTATCAATAATTTAAAAGACGGACAATTATTAAATGAATATCTATATGCTGTAGTTCAGCCAAATATTAAAAAAGAATGGTCATCGTTAACTCAATTTCACCCATTGACGTTTTTATTATATCATGATTTTATTAATAGATTTAAAGATTTTGATGGTCTTGGTAAAGTAAAATCAAAAATGAAAACTGCCTTAAAGCAAGATATTCAGTATTTAAATCAACCGAGCGAATTTAATATTGCGGCTAATGAAGATGATGCTGCAATTGTTCAAAAGATTGAAAAATTTATAGAAGCAAATTATCCTGATATTAATTTGAAAGAGCTTCAGTTAAAAAATGTAACTGAAAATACAGAGCTTTCAATGGTTTTTTAAGTTGAAAAATTTTTCTAAAATATTATCACTGTTATGCGTATTAATCTTGTTATCAAATATTTGTTATTCACAAGATGCATGGAGAAAAGAGGTTTTTCTTAACATAAAAGAAAAACCTCTCCGTTATGCATTAAGTAATATTCGAAATCAAACAAATCATAAATTTGATTTATAATGATGAATTAGCTAAAAAAATAATTGACAAGTGTAATTTAAGAGCTACTGCTGAAGAAGCAATTAAATACTTATTGAATAAAAACGGATTATCATTTAAAAGATTTGATAATAATACTATTGTAATTTTTGAAAAAGAATCTCTCCCTCCGGAAATTAAGATTGTTCATCGAAAACCTACTATTAAAAACGATTTTAATGTTCAGGATGGTAAGATTTTACGTGCAGCCTTGCTTTCAAACTTTACTCTTGATTATCCTGAAGAAGCAATTAAAAAGAATCTTCAAGGAGAAGTTTATCTTAAAATATTAATAGATACAAATGGTGATGTTTCAGTTATTAAATTGGAAAAATCATCAGGATATGAAATTCTTGATACTGCAACAATTAACTATACTAAGAGATTAAAATTTCTACCTGCAGAATATAATGACACAGCTCTAGCCGTTTGGACAACAATGCATGTTACCTTCAATTTATAAATGTCTATGAAAAATAGTAAGTTTTAGATAATTCCATTCCTTCCGCCCATTCCATTTAAGAAATAGGAAAGAACGGAAGAAAAGTGAGAAGTATTAAAATCTAAAATTCAAACTCTACACCCAAAACCGGTAATGTGCTCCATTGTAGTTGCTTGTCAGGCTCGTTTTTAACTTCATTCCAACTGTATTGAGATACATTTTTCCTATTATAAACATTCCATACACTTAAATAAACAATTAGGTTTGAGCCTTGAAAATAAAATCTTTTATCGATACGAATGTTTAATGAATGATAATCCGGCAGGCTTTCGCTGTTTGTTCTGCTCAAATCATAAATCCCTTTATCGTTTTCTTTTGAAGCGGCATAATCAAAAGGTGTATATGGTGCCCCGCCGGCATAAATCCATCTTAGCTTAATTTCCCATTCATCGTTAGGAACGTAACCTCCTTCAAGAGTAAAATTAAATTGGTTATCATAAATTCTATCATACCAATTGCCATTGAAATCCCGGTAACGTGCCTTTGAAATAGAACCGGCAGCCATTCCATAAAAATCTTTTGCCAATTTTTTCTGAAGCAGCACTTCTATTCCTTTTGAAAAAGCTTTCCCGTTATCAACAAGTTCTTCGTGATTTAAAAATAATACCATTATTGAAACCTGGTCGAATAAAATTTCATTTGGTTGAGCAGGATCTATCGGGAAGTTTTCATAATTTTTATAATATGCTTCAATTGATAATCTTGTTGATTCACCTAAATCTCTGCTTATCCCTAAAATATAATGCTGCGATTTTGGAGTTTTAAGTTTTTTGAACTTTTCGTTTTAGAAATAATATAAGTTGGAATATCCTGATAAAATATTCCCGCACTTGCACTGGCAGTTGTTTTGTCATCAATGTCATAAGAAGCAGAAGCACGCGGAGAGATATTAAAAGCATTTGTCAGATCAAAATAATCTGCTCTTGCACCTAATATGAATTTTAATTTATCAGTTAACTGTAAATGTTCAACACCAAATATTCCTGCTTTATATCCATTCATGTTATTTTTAACCATAAGCCGCGGTGTTATATTACCATAACTATCCTGCCATTGCTCAAATACATAATCAAACTTATTTAGAATTGCACTTCCTTCAATTCCAAATTCCATACTATTTATTTTACTCAAGCTTATAATAGTTAACGTTTCTAAATTTGATTGTATTTTCAATTGATTTATTATTTGTCAAAAGATTCCTTGATTTAGTTTCATAATATTCACGGTTGTATTTTGTGTAAGTGTGAGATAATGAAGTTTTCGAATATCCGTTTTTATTCCAGATAAATTGCCAGTTAACCCCGGCTGTGTTTGTCAATCCGTTTGTCTTGCCATACACATTTGTAACATTTGTTTCAATTGCATTTTCATATTTTAAATTTATATCGTCGATTGATGTTAAATCGATAATGTTGATTTTGTTTTTATCATTAATATTATAAACAAGTTTTCCTTGTATATCGCCATAATTCGGCATTGCCCCACCGGTTTCATTTTCATTTAAAATTAAATCAAGATAGCTTTTATTTATTGCCAGCATATAGTCACCACTGCTACCCATGGGCCTTTCAATTGAACCGCCAAACCCAGCAAGATTTAAATTAACTTGTGGCGCAAGCTTTTCCTTATTTCCTTCTCTATATTTTAATTCCATAATTGAAGAAAGCCTGTCTCCATATATCGGAGAGAAGCCGCCACTGTAAAAATTAACGTCATCAATGAAATCAACATTCAGCAATCCAATCGGGCCATCCGAAGAGCCCTGAATCGGGAAATGATTTATGTTTGGAATTTCTATATTATCAAGATAAAAACTGTTCTCAACGGGACTGCCGCCGCGGACAATTAAGCTATTATATTGGTCATTAATTTTTGCGAGCGAAGGTAAGCCAAATAAAATTCTGCTCACATCCCCGGCAGAACCGGGTGCACGCCGTATTTCTTCCGAAGAAAAATTAACTGTGCCAACAGGTTTATTTTCCAGCTCATTAAAATATCCACTTTTAACCACAACATTATCTATCTGGATAGAAGATGATTTTAATTCAACATTTAGTGAAATGGTTCTTTCTGGTTTAATGATTACGTCTGTTTTTATGACTGATTCATAGCCGATATAGCTAAATGAAATAATATAAGTTCCGGCTTTTAAACTTTTAAAATGATATTCACCTTTTTCATCTGTTGTGGCTCCGGTGTTTGTTCCTTTAATTAATATATTTACTCCCAGTAAGGGTGATTGAGTCTCAATATCGACTACTTTTCCTTCAATATTTCCTTTGGGAATCTGTGCTGATAATTGTGATGAAAAAAATAATAGTATCAAAATTGCTAATAACATTTTCATAATTTGTCTTCCTTTTATTTATTAAATGGAAGACAAACATAATTTTATTATTAAAGGTTATCGGCTTTTCCGCTGGGGAAATACTAACTAATCGACAAAATAGAGGTTCTATCCATTGGGGAAGGACTTATTTTTTTTGGAACAAACCCGATTTCTTTGAGAAACTGGGTTTGTGCATAAATTCAATCAACATTTTTAAATAATTAATATTCTTTATTTCTCCGGAACAATTAATTTATCCTCGGAATTAATTATATAATTTGGATTAGGTATGGCAGTTATTTTTTCACCGTATTTTTCTTTCGTTTTTATTGAAAGCACATCAACTCCAAACCGCTGCCTTATATTTAATTCTTTAATCGATTTTCCTCTAAATGATTTTGGAGGTATAATTTCACTTATAGAATATCCTTCCATAAAATGAACCTGGGTAGTTTCGTCTTTCATATTTATACTGCTGGCCAGGCTTGCTGTTATTTCTCTCCGTTCTGTTTCTTTTTGATAGGCATCTAAAATATCTTTACGCCAAATCATACCAACAATTTTTTTTGACGACATGGAATCAACAACCGGCAAACCTTCAAAACCATATTTTTGCATTTTATCCAAAGCGTTCTGGCTGTTTTCATCAAAAATTACAGGTTCAAAACGAGGATTAATAATATCCCCTGCAATTAAAACATTTTCGAGCGACTCTTTTTCAAATAGGTAATCTTTTATATCGTAAATGGAAATCATTCCGAGTACAGTTCCCTGTGTATTTGCAACCGGAAAATCTGCTTCACGGCCTTGTATTACATGATTTACAACCTCGCTAAAATTATCGGTTATATCAATTGTGTCGAAATCTTTTCTATAAACATTCTTAACAAATATTGATTCCATTAAATTGGTTTCAAAACCTTCTTTGATACCAATATTTCTAAGTACAAGCTTTAAAGTATAAATTGATTCCCGTGATAATTTGGAAGAAATTATTGTGCTGATAATTCCTGTGATCATCAATGGAAGAACAATTCTATAATCATTTGTTAATTCAAATACGATTATAATTGCTGTGATAGGAGCGCGTGTAGTACCCGCAACCAGACCCGTCATTGCTACAAGTGCATAAGCCCCGGGAGTTGCTGTAATATCCGGAAAAATATTATGGACCAAAGAGCCAAAAAAATAACCAAGCATTGCACCCATAAAAAGTGAGGGTGCAAAAATACCGCCTGAACCGCCTGAACCAAGTGTAACTGATGTTGCAATTATTTTTACAAAAATTAAAATAAATGCGACATACCAAATCATATTTCCGTACAACGCATCGTTTATTGAATCATATCCCACTCCCATAACCTGCGGGAAAATTAATCCTATTGCACCAATTCCAAGCCCGCCGATTGCTGGATTCCAATATTCTGGAATTTTCATCCTATTATCAAAAAAATCTTCAAACAGATAAAGAAGTTTTATAAACAGGAATGCTATTATGCCGCTTAACGCACCAAGAACAAAATAAAATATTATTTCATAGGGTGAAACAAGCTGATAACGCGGAACAACAAATGCTGCAAAGTTTCCTTCAAAGCTGTGTGAAATAACTGTTGCCATCACAGAGGAAATAACAATTGGAGAAAATTGCGCAACTGTAAAATCCATTAAAATTATTTCTACTGCGAATAAAGCTCCGGCAATAGGGGCGTTAAATGCAGCGGCAATTCCGGCAGCAGCACCGCATCCCACCAAGGTTTTTAACCGCTTGCTTGGAACTCTTAAAAACTGTCCAACCATTGATCCGATGCTTGATCCAATTTGTATAATTGGCCCTTCTCTTCCAACAGAGCCTCCCGTTCCAATAGAAATAGCTGATGCAATAGCTTTAATGAAAGCAACCCTCGGCCTAATATTTCCGCCTCGTAATAAAATTGCCTGCATTACTTCGGGAACACCATGCCCTTTTGCTTCAGGCGCAAGAAAATAAATAATGGGCCCAACAATCAATCCGCCAATTACAGGAACAATTAAAACCCAGTACCAGGGAGTGTGCATTATATTTTGAAGAATGCTTGAATCACCGTGAAAAGATAGAGAAGAGATTTCCTTGATTAAAGCCCTTATCCCTATTGCTGAAAAGCCTGCCATTACGCCAATGATAATTGCAATTATTATTAGGAAGGTATGTTCCGTCATTCTTGCTCGTTCAAAAAGGCTGGTAGTATAAAGGGATAATTTTCTGAAAGAATTTTTGGGGAACAATATTTTCAAAATTGTACAACTCCACTTAAAGAATTTTTTGAACAAGGCTTGTCGTACACAAATATAAAAAATAAAACTTACAAAGTTATAATTATTTACCCATTGATTAATTTATGTAACTATCTACTGCTGTTTATAAAAATAGCATATCTTTTTTTATAAAGTCAAGATGCAGTTTTTATACTAAAAAAAATATCTTTCCTATCATTGTACACTATGAATTTACATGTGATTTAGAAGACACAATGCTTCTAAAATCAAGGTTTGATATCAAATGAATTGAATCTGGAAAAGTCAATTCCTATATTCTTATTGAAATTTTTCACTACAAAAATCTCTTCTGAAATACAGTTTTTCCTGATTGATTGTGCTGAATTGTAGTGCAGTTACTTCTCAAAGCGGGTCAAGCTTCCGACCATTCAAATACTTATTGAAATTCACCATCTACTGAATTACAGTTAAAATATCTTTTAACATACTTGGAGTGCGTGCGATGTTTATATCATATCATGATATTAGAAGTCCTCCCAGCTTATAGAGAGGATGAAAAGCAAGCGATAATTGAAAATATTTTTTAGAAAAAATTACTAATGTTAAGTTAAGGAGGCTATGCTAATGGCAAAAAAATCAAGTAATGCAACAGAGAACCGCGGAAATTCTCCGCGTATTGAACTCATCGATTTTACTTCGGATCAGGAACGTCCAAAAATTGCAGTCTATGCTGTTGATCGTTCAGGGAAGACTATCGAAAAAAGTAAAGTTAGTTCAGACGGCTTTTTTAGTTTGTCAGATAAATCGCTAAAAAGTGCAAGTAGAATTATTGTTGGGCCGGATGCCGAAAATTTAAATGATGTCAATAAAGAAAGTTTAAATGTTTTTTCTCCCCTCCAGTACAACACTATTTTAAGGACAACGGGGATAATTAATATTTCTAAAATAGATTGGTTTAGTTGGTTTAATGTTAAAGTGTGCGTCAGCGGTTCAGTTTCTCATTGTTTTCCATTTCCAATTGCCCTAAATAATCTGGTTAAAAATTATCAAATTGAACAAAGCAAATTTATATCAACGAAGGAAACTGCTTTAAATAAAACAGCAGTAGATGCTCAAATCGCATATCCTTTATATCCGATATTTCATCGCTGTGATAAAATTTGTGATGGTTTGGTTGAAGTTTATAGAAGAACTTGTTGTTGTTATCCAATTATCATTTATGATCCGCGAATTCCTGAAATAATAAAAGAGCTTGAAAATTTAGTCGTGCAGGTTCCGCCAATAAAATGGCCGCCCATACCAGGCCCTGATCCTGGACCGGAGTTTCTTCCTTTCTTTAAAGAAGGCGCTTTAGATGAAAAAGTCTTAAATGCCGGAAAAGATTTAGCAACACTTAAAACATTAGAGCCTCATTTGATCCCTGAATATATAAATGCACGGCCCTATTTATTTTGCTTATGTGGAGCCGCAAAAAAAGTTGCACAGGGAATAATTAGTTCAAATGGAAAATTTAATATTTGCTGGTATGAGCCATTAAGATTTTGGCTGCCTAATTGTCATGATGAATATTCTTTTATTGTTAAACAGAACTTTAACGGTTCAACTATTACAATCTATAACGGCGTTTCAGCAAATATATGGTTTAAAGCAGGAGATTTTGCATCTCTTGTTAGTTATAGTATTTTTGCTCAGTCATGCAGAAGCAACGATTTTCCTGGAGAGGGAGCTTTTTCACTTTTACAAGATATCGGTTCGACAAATAGTTATCATCTTAAAACCCCTGATTCCACAGAATGGGACAGAGTTGCACCTCCTACGTATAATGATGGACTAGCATTCCCCGCAGCAACCGCAGCCGATGCATTAGGAAAATATCTAAATAGGAATTGGGGAGGCACTTTAAATCTAAGATATTTTTTCAGCGAACCGATGAAATCAGTTGGAGCAAAATATTTTAGAGTGAGTGTAGTAGAGTCTGATATTTTTGGTAACCCAACAGGTGTGCGAAAATACTTAGCTCCGTCAGAATGGAAATATTATGAAATAATAGGAACAGATATTTATGTTAGATCAATTCCTCTTGGCCCTAACAGCGCGGGAGGCCAAAATCATCTTTATGAAATACCTTACGATGCCGACCGTATTTGGCAAAGCGGGCAATATCATGCGATACTTGACACAACAAATTACCAGAATAACCGGCATTTGGTAATGCTGGAAATATTTGATAGTGCAGGGAAATTGTTAAGGCCAACAGGAACCCCTAATCCCGGCGGCAGCACTGAGGCAGCCTTTACTTACAGAAGATGGTACCAGGAAACTGGCCCAACAGCAAATGTTCCGTTTGCAGCATTAACCCATATGTTCTGGTGGGATAACAGGCGGGCACATGCAAACATTGTTGACTTAAGAAAAGATGGTGTTGCAAGCAATGCCGAGTGTCAATTCATTACCGGAACCGGTTCTTCTCAATTCAGTATTGGTTATAGAGCTTATCACGATCAGCCAATGTTTTTACTTGATCATAGAATTTGGTGGAAACGTGGTTTAGGAGGTACAACAGGAATTTTAACTTCTCCAGATCCAAACAAAAATAATGTAGGAATTCCACCCGCTTCTCCTCATCAAAGCGGTTCTAATTCTTTCGCTGCCATGCTTAACGGATTCAGTAAGTGCAGCTTTACAGTTAATCTACATGTTAATGTAAAAACATTTAACGGTGGTGGAACTCTGGATTCGCTTGATGGTTGGGATTCTGCTGCTTTTGCCTTAGAACAAAGTTAATCTATAAATAAAAAAGGCAGTCGTATCGGGCTGCCTTTTTAATTGAGTTTTATAAGAAATTTTATTTCAAAAGTATAAGCTTTTTTGTTTGGCTAAAGCTGCCCGCTTGAAGTCTATAGTAATAAACACCGCTTGGTAAATTGCTGCCGTCAAATTATGTTGCTCATTGCATCAGTTACTACATATGATTAAATTTAATTTCATTTTTTCATTCTGCAAAACTGGGGTTACAGAATATTGATTGCTTTAAAATCTCTATTTCATAAAAACTATCTTTTAAATTTTACAACACACCCGCTATTTATAAGCCTTGTTATTTCAATTATTATTATCTTAACCTTGCCGCCAATTTTTAATAAATACAAAGTAGAAATAATACAACGGACTAAAATAATCCCAGGTCAAACAACTAATTATGCGGATTTGAATAATGATGGTGTAAGCGAGAAGATAATATTTGATCAATTTCTACCTGACTTTTTTATTTTGACTATATTCGATAACGGAAAGATTATCAATCAATGGAATTTCAGCGGAAAGTTAATCCACACATTAAAACCGATGGTTGAAAGAATTGGAAGTGATAGCTCAAAATCAATATATTTCTTTTATTTTAAAAACAATAAAATTTATTTAAATTGTCTTAATCCATTCGAAGATAAATTTCTAACTAAAGATAAGTTTGTAATTGAATATATCCCTCGAAATAAAGACCTGGGTTGTTCAGTCTATCCTTGTTTGTTTTACGATTCCATCCATGATAAGATCAACGAATTTTATTTTGGAATGGAAGCTGGCTATTCAGTTCAGCCCCGCAGAGTGTTTAAATATGATCCGGCAAAAGATACATTATTTACATCTGCTAAAAGCTATGCCGCAATAACGTACTGGATGATAGCTGATACATCTAATAGCGATTTTAACTTAATTTTCAGTAGCGATGCGGTAGGAAATAGTAAAATTACCGACCCTGGTTCCGATAGGTTTGCTTGGTTATTGGATTTTAATTATAACCTTTCATTAAAATATAAACCAATCAAAATTGGATTCTATCCCTCACATTCTTCCATTGTGCAAATAGAATTAGCCAAACGTAAATATTTTATTGTAATGAACATTTATGCAGGGACTGGTATACACACATGCAGTTTAAGGTTATTCGATTTAAATTTAAAATTAATCAGAGAGGAAAAATTTCAATACTCACCTGAATGGGATCAAGCATATTTATATTCATATGAAGAACAATACCATATTTTTATATAGTTAAAACTAATGGAAAAGTTGAAAAATATGATTCTTTACTAAATCTTAAAAACGAAATTAGGGTACCCTCAACTAAGCATAAGTAAACCTTCCTTGATGGATATTGATGGGGATAACAAAAATGAATTAATATTTCAAAGCAAAGACCTTGATAATTTAATAATTGCAAGAAATGATTTTTCAAATTATACTTTTGAAAATTGTTCTTCTTTTGGAGCTATCGATAATTGTTCATTAAAATTTAATGGACACAACTCACCGGAACTAAAAGTTTACTCAGCAAACGAAGAACTAACTCTCTTATATCATTTCAATTATTTATATTATTTAAAATATCCCATGTATGCTGGTATTTACTTAACCGTTTTCTTTTTTATTCTTTTAATTCAAAAAGGCCAAAAACATAGAACCGAATTAAAATATGAAACAGAAAAAAGAATTGCAGAACTTCAGCTTTTATCACTAAAAAACCAGATAGATCCGCACTTTACCTTAAATATACTTAATTCAATCGGGTCACTATTATATAAGCAGGATAGGGAAAAAGCAGATTATGTGTTTGGTAAGTATAGCAAGATGCTAAGACAGACAGTATTAAACTCTGATAAAATTATTACTACATTATCTGACGAACTGGACTATGTTGAAAATTATCTTGAACTGGAAAAGTTTAGAAATGGCAATAGATTTAATTGGAAAAAAGATGTTGACGAGGGGATTAACTTAAATATCAAAATCCCGAAAATGCTGATCCATACTTTTGTTGAAAATGCAATTAAGCATGGTTTAAGGCACTTGGAGAAAGATGGAGAAGTATTTATTTCAATTAACAAAAATTCTAATGATTATAAAATTAATATTCGTGATAGCGGCATTGGGAGAAAAAGAGCTGGCGAAATTGAATTTTCAAATACAAGAAAAGGAATGGGAATACTCGATCAAATTTTAGATTTATATTTTAATTTAGAAAAAGTTAAAATAACTTACGATATTAATGATCTTACAGATGAAAATAATAATTCTATTGGAACAGAAGTTGAAATTAAAATCCCTTTGTAGGTTTGTAAATCGTTGATTTGAGTTACTTTATAATGCTCTAATTACACATAGGCAACTATAGGAAAATAAAATATGGGAGCTAGAAACTAAAAATATAACCTGCATAATTATCGATGATGAAAGGGAGGCTTGTGATAGACTTGAAAGTTTGCTGCTGAAGATTCCTGGAATTAAAGTATTAACCAAAGAAACAAATGCTGAAAGAGGAATTAGAGAAACAATAAGGCTCGTCCCCCAATTAGTTTTTCTTGATGTAGAGATGCCGACTAAAAACGGTTTTGATGTTGTTAAGAAAATTAGAGGGAAAGAAGTCTCCCCCACTTTTATATTTGTGACCGGGTATAACCAATATGCAATAAAAGCCATTCGTAATGCAGCATTTGATTTTTTATTAAAGCCTGTTGATATTGATGAACTAAAAGAGGCTATGATAAGATTCACAGAATCACAAATACAAAAACAGAAAATTATTCTCCCTCAAAAATTAAAAGAACAATATTCTCTAACCGATAGAGAAATTGAAATAATAAAATTACTCCTCGAAGGAAAATCCAGTAAAGAAATCTCCGAAAAACTTTTCATAAGCAAGCATACGGTTGATACACATAGAAGGAATATTTTGGAAAAAGCAAAAATAAATTCTACAAATGAACTTTCCGCTTTGCTGAAAAATCTTTTCTAATTGTTTAATGAGTATATAAATACTCAATCTATATTGTTAAACCCTCAATTATGACTATCCAATCTTGATAAGAAAATAATCATCTTGTAAGAGATTTTTATAACTAACCAGGTAGTTAAAATTTAAACTTTATCTTTAAAACAATTAGAAAGGAAATATAATGAAAAAATTTAATTTGCTTTTCTTACTGTTAGTCTTTTTTGTTGGAATTTCTATCAATATATCACTTGCACAAGGACAGTATGAATTATATACTGTCCCTCAAAATGGCAGTCAAGATATTAAAATTGAAAATGGAAAATTATATAGAGTAACTATAAAATCATGCTGGTATTCTGCTGATGCAAGAATGGGCACCTATTTAGTATTCGGTTTAAATATTGCTGATCCTAAAATTTCTAGGGTGCCTAAAGTATTAACCGTTTCTGAAACCGAATCAACTGATTGGTCTTTTAGTTATTCTCTGAATGGTGATCATGATGCAAATATGACTATTGCTTCTACAGGCTGGGGTGATCAAGGCTTATCAGTTGTCGTTGAAAGTGTATTCCCAGAACAATATAGTATTGTTCAAAATGCCAGTCAAGATATTAAAATTGAAAATGGAAAATTATATAGAGTAACTATAAAATCATGCTGGTATTCTGCTGATGCAAGAATGGGCACCTATTTAGTATTCGGTTTAAATATTGCTGATCCTAAAACTTCTAGGGTGCCTAAAGTATTAACCGTTTCTGAAACCGAATCAACTGACTGGTCTTTTAGTTATTCTCTGAATGGTGATCATGATGCAAATATGACCATTGCTTCTACAGGCTGGGGTGATCAAGGCTTATCAGTTGTCGTTGAAAGTGTATTCCCAGAACAATATAGTATTGTTCAAAATGCCAGTCAAGATATTAAAATTGAAAATGGAAAATTATATAGAGTAACTATAAAATCATGCTGGTATTCTGCTGATGCAAGAATGGGCACCTATTTAGTATTCGGTTTAAATATTGCTGATCCTAAAACTTCTGGGGTGCCTAAAGTATTAACCGTTTCTGAAACCGAATCAACTGATTGGTCTTTTAGTTATTCTCTGAATGGTGATCATGATGCAAATATGACTATTGCTTCTACAGGCTGGGGTGATCAAGGCTTATCAGTAGTCATTGAGCCGTTTTCCAATCCGTCAAGTTCAGGTTGGTCAGATGATTTTGAGAGTAATACGGTTGGAAGTCAACCTTCAAATTGGATATTTGATGCAAATGGAATTGACACTAAAAGTAATTACATCGATAATGCAATATCTTATCAAGGAACCAAATCTTTAAAATTATTTGGTTCTGTCGGGGTTTGCTGGGGCCGCTCTAGCTTATAGAGATATAGAATTAACTGCACCATTTACTGTTGAACTTAGTATTTATAACGGGGATGAACCTCTTTCTGGTTGTCATCCATTTAGAGCGGGAGTTGGATTAAGGTTAGGTAATACATGGACAAATCCATCAAGAAATTTTATATCATTTAAGGGAGATAGTATATATGCGGGTGATGCTAAGACATTTCTCGGGAATTATTCAACCCTTAAATGGTATAAAATTAAAATAAGTTATGAGAGACCTACATCGAATTCTGTTAAATTAAGCTATTGGATAGATGGAAATTTCAAAGGTTCTATTGAAGAATCAACAATTGCGAAGGAAGATAGTTTATTAAACTTTGAGTTAAATGTCCAGGAGGGTTCAGCATGGTTTGATAACATCATTGTAACTCCGATATCAGAATCTAATTTAATATCAGGATTGGTTAATGATTATAAAATTGATTTAGAAAATGGTAATATTGAGAAAAAACCATTAGAATGTTACGTAAGTTTGATAAACAATAATTCAATCATTTCAACTATAACTACTACAAAAGGAAGATTTTCTTTTGATGATTTAACAACTGGTAATTATAGTATAAAAATAAATAAAACAGGTAAAGTTCCTAATACCGAAAATGAATACACTTTATACTCTACATATCCAGCCTTTGTTGGACAAAATTTCTCAATTGAATTTCCTTTTTCCTTAATTGGACAAAATAGAATGTTATTAGACTCTCTACAAAATTTAACAGTAAATCAAGAATTATTATTCGGGTTTTTGAAAACCGAACTTCCAATAAAAGGTTATGATATTAATAGCGCTAATTTGTTATTAAACAATTGGTCTACAATAAACTCAAATTTTGATAATATTAATAACTCATTATCAAGGTTATTATTAACTGAAAAGGCTACAAAAGATTATTATTATGATGCTTCAATAATGAGTGTTGAGACGATGAAATCGTTCTATGAAGTTGCAAAGTCGATTGTTTCAGTATTAAAAATCGGTAATACACTCGAAAATTTAACAAATATTGAATTATTAAAAAATTTAGTTAGTTCATTAGTAAAATTAACCGTAGAAGCATTTAAGACCATTATTACTCATGCAATTTCAAAAATTCCACCTCCCCAGGGTCCAGAATTAATGAGAATTACTAATGCAGGAATCTCTGCCCTTGAAGTAATTGATTTTAATAAATTAGATGCAAATCTCATAAAGGAAACAGTAAAAGAATTACTGGTAGTAAGTATATCTGGATTAATGCTGGAAGATTTATACATCCCTCAATGGACACAGAGTATCTTAAACGAATCAGTTAATAAAAGTCATAATTTTAGCTATGAAGATAATTTCTCTGATTCATACTTTCAGTATAGAACCAATACAATAGTTCATTATCAAAATACGTTACAAGCAAGAAATCAATGTAATGATTTAAGAAATATATCAGGACTCGCAACCGCTGCTTCCGAATATTTGGATATTGCAAGTGCTATTGCTGCAGCCACGGTTATTGGAACCACAATAACTGCAATTCTTAAAAGTTTATCAACAATCTCAAAAATTGTTTCTGTTGGTACTTCTGTTGGTGCGTTTAGTATAAGTGGATTTAATTTTGCTAATACACCATATGCATTAAACACCACAACAAATAAAATCTATATACCGAGCTTCCAACAAAATTAGGTATTAATGGTAAAAAATGAAAATCAGAAAAGTTATAAAAACAATAATATTTTAAACCAATTAAACTTAATGAATGGCGATTATAATAATGCTCTTAATGACATTTTACTATTGATTAAGTCTAAAGAAAGAAACAAGGCTTTAACAAAAATTAATGAATTGCTTAAATTAGATTCCTTACTAAACATTAATACTAATTATGCTTTATACCCTATTTATTCTATTTCATCATTTGCAGACACTATCTTGAATAATTTTGATACTTTATATATTGATAATCTCTCGGCTATTCAAAAATCATATAATGAAAGACAGAATTTATACGCTAATTTAATTGCTTATTATATTGATTCCACTAATGTAGAAAATGCAGATTCGGTTAATCAACAAGGTCAAGAAACAATAAATGCAAATAATGTTATGGTTAGTTCTATTTCAGACCTTAGTACAAATTTAGCGGAAATTAAAAAACCAGCTTTTATAGCCGCAACAAAAGTATTATATCCTGACAGTGTTAGAGGTAGCGATAATTTTTTTATTAAAATGAATTTTAAAATTTTGGAGACTTAACCGTAGATTCTCTCTATGTGACTTTAGATATGAATAAAAGTTTCAAAATTGATAAAAATTCTTTTTTAATTAATAATTTCTCCACTAATGTCGAAGACAGTGTAATTTTTCACATAGTAGCTACCTCCTGAAGACACAATAGGTAAATTCAATATTAAATTTATCGCTAATAATCTCAACTATATTCCAACTTCAGGTTTTGTTTATATTGCCTCTTTAACATCAACAAAAGATAAAATTACAAGACCAAATAATTTTATACTATTCCAAAACTATCCCAATCCATTCAATCCCAGTACAACAATTTCATATCAAATTCCCGAAGAATCCTTTGTTAATTTAAAAGTATTTAACATGCTTGGGCAGGAGGTTAAAGATTTAGTAAATGAAGAAAAATCTACGGGAGAGTATCGAGTAACCTTCAATGCTCAAAATCTTTCAAGCGGGATTTATTTTTATAAAATAGACGCACAATCAAAAATTTCAGGCAAGCATTTTATTAAGGTTGGAAAGATGATTCTTTTAAAATAATAATTAAACTATCCACATTACAAAAATCAAAGGCAGTCAAATCGGCTGCCTTATTCTATTTTAAAAGCACAGCTTTTTTGTTTGGCTAAAATCCCCAGCTTGCAGTCTATAGTAATAAACCCCACTTGGTAAATTGCTGCCATTAAATTCAACTTCATATTCTCCGGCTGGTTTAGTTTCATTTACTAAGGCCACAACTTCATTTCCCAGTATGTTGTAAACTTCAAGCCTAACCCCCTGCCCCTTCCCAAAGGGAAGGGGAGTGTCGGGAACGATATACTTAATTTTCGTAATTGGATTAAATGGATTGGGGTAATTCTGCATTAAAGCAAAATCATTAATTTTATTTTCTTTCTCTTTTACATCAGTTGTGTTTGTTATACTGAAATTGCTTTTGTTTTTATCCGTAACAGAAAAATCTTCATTATCTACTATTTGAACCTGGCATTCATTAGATGGCGTTCCTGCTACCTTCCATCGGTAAACTCCAAACTCAGAAGTTGTGGCTCCTGAAACAAAAGACCATGATGTCCCGCCGTTTGTTGTTAACCCGATTTTCACATCTGAAACTTTAACACTGTTCCATCTTATTTCCTGAGTTGATCCTACTTGCCAGTTTTCCCCTCCAGCTGGCGAAATTAATGTTAATTGAGCTGTTGTATTTGGATGATATACTCCAATCTTGTTTACATTGATATTGCCTGAGTCAAAAACAAATCTCATCTTTTGTAATCCGGCATTAAGATTAAAACTATCTGAAGCTACAGTCGTCCAGGTCTGCCATCCGCTTGTATTGGGAACACTTATTGTTCCGGTTTTATCTACTCCATCAAACTCAATATGAAATGTCCCGCCGGTGGAATTGTCGGAGGATACTCTCGCTTCGACATAATATTTTCCACTGTCGCAAAGGTTAACAGAATAATCCATCCATTCATTTGGGTTTAACCAGCCTACATTATAACCGCCGCCATCATCGGTACAGGCTTCAATATCTACACCTTCATTTACTCTATAAGCTCCGCCATTGTTTGCTGCTTCATTATCATTGTATGCAACCCCTTGCCCACCAGTATTAAAGTTTTCTGCTTCAATCTCACCGGGAATATTAGCCGGGGCAATTTTATATGGTGCCTCAATACAATTATTCCCAACTTTAAAATTTATTGTCTTGCTGCTGGAAATATACCCTTTGTCTGTGTAAGCAACTGCGTAAACATTGTAGCAGCCGGGAGAAACATTAAATAAATTTACCTGGTAAGGGTCGTAAATAGTTTCTCCTATTTTAACAGCATCTTGAAAAAATTCTACTTTGGAAACCGTTCCTTCAAATTGAACATCGGCATCTATCGACAGGTTTGTCCCGGGATCAATTACAGAATTTTCAATTGGATTAATAATATTGATATCGGGCACTTCGGTTATATCTTGATAAACACGGACATAATCGACCTGCATGGTTTGCGGGAAAACTGTTGTTCCGTCAGGATTGCCAGGCCAGTTGCCGCCGACAGCTAAGTTTAATATTATAAAAAAATTATTTTGAAATTCATTCAGTGCCGCCGGAGTTATATCAATTGACACGTAAGATTTATCATCAATATACCAGGTAATTTTCTGCGAATCCCAAACGATAGCAAATGTATGAAAGTCATCAGAAAACTTACCTGAACTTAATGTATAATTTCCACCATAAGATGCATGTCCGTTTTGATCCCAATGAGCAGTCCCGTAAACTTTGCTATTGCTGTTGTTGCCGGAAGTTCCGCCAATCATTTCCATTATATCAATTTCGCCACAAGCCGGCCATCCAACAGAAGTAATGTTTTCTCCCAAAAGCCAAAAAGCCGGCCAGATTCCTTGCCCATAAGGAAGTTTTATTCTTGCTTCAATCTTACCGTACTTAAAAAATTGTTTCCCTTGTGTTTTTATTCTATGCTGAAGTATAGCTTCTATTTCCGTAATTTTCTTTTACGGCTTTTATCGTTAAAATGCCATCTTGTATAAAAGAGTTATCTTCTCTGTCGGTATAATATTCCAATTCATTATTTCCCCAACCGTTTCCACCGGTTTCTCTAGTCCATGAATTTTGGTCAAGGGATGTACCGTTAAATTCATCTGACCAGACTAATTGGTAATTTTGAGATAGTGCTGTTTCTACAATGAAAAATGTAATTAGAAAAAAAATGTAAATATATTTCATAAAAATCCCCGATACTAAATACTATCGTAAAAAAATTAAGCATAAAGATACGGATAAAAATGGATTGATGATATCGGGGAATAGCGTGGTTTGACAGATCAAATTTCAAACCCACTCCGGTAGAAGCGGGATTGAGTTTGTTAAAATAATTTATTCAATTCTCGAAATTGCCATAATTGTTAAATCATCTTTCATATCATTCCCGCGCATAAATTCCCTTACGTCGTTTCGCAGAGCCTGTACAAGCTGTTTTGATTTATTCTGATAATTTGATTCAATAACCTTTTTAATTTTTTCATCTCCGTATTCATCTTCGCCATTGAATGCTTCGGATAAACCATCGGAATAAAGAATTAAGCTTTCGCCTTTTTCAAGATTAACTTTATTAAATGAATAATCAAGAGTATAAAACAAACCAATAGGCATTGTAGTTGAATTAATTGTTACCATATCAAATTTTTTCATTAGTATCGGCAGACAATGGCCGGCATTGCTGAGCTCAATCGTTCCATCTTTATTCGCTCTTCCGCAAACCAAGGTCATAAAATGAGAGTTAATGCTGCTTTCACAAAACAGCCGGTTAGCATGTTTCAGTAAATCGCTTAAAGGAAAATTTAAATTTGTTAAGCTGTGAAATACTGCATGCATTTGCGTCATTAACATTGAGGCGGCAACACCTTTTCCGGTTACATCCCCAAGCATAAATAAAAAGCCGTCTTCATTTTCATTAATGATTACATCACAATAATCACCGCTTACAACTCCGGCAGGAGAGTAATAATAACTAATTTCCCAGCCATCTTTTATAATGTTATTCTTAGGCAGCAAACCCATTTGGATTCTATTTGCAAGCTCCAAATCATCTTCAAGCGCACGCTGCTGTTTTGCATTTAAGTCGCCAAGGCAAACTGTAATTAAAGGATTAACCATCAGCCTATCTTCTTCAATTGCAGCGAGACAAATTTCACAAATACCGTATGTCCCTCCATCAATTCGTTCCAAAGCTAAGTCTACTTCATGAAGAAGATCTACCAAATGCTTTGGTTCGTTTTGAATAGCTATTGTTGCTTCCAGCTTACTTTTTCGTTCCATAAGCTGAGTTTTAAAATCACTTAATACTGCAGCTTCCATCTTTATCTCCTAAAAATAAATTAATTAGAATGCTTTAATAATAATTCTGTGTTTTTTTTACAAGCAAAATATGATAAACGGTTATTAATTATCTTGCCATTTTTATTGATTCAAGTTTTTCCAAAATAAATTTCTTTTCAATTAAATTATCAGTTAAATCAATCGCCGATTTCAGCAGTGAAATTGCTTCAATTGATTCTCCTAACGATTGTTTAAAATCCGCTTTTATCAAGTAGTATAAATAATTTTTAGAAATATTTTTATCGTTTTCAAATAAAGAAAGCTGGTTTAAAGCCTCTTTTGCTCCAAAAATTTTTTCAAAAACAACCAGCCTGTTTAACTTAATAAATGGAGAAGAATTTAATTCCAATAAAATATCATATAATGTTAAAATTGCCTGCCAGTTCGTCTCTTCAAAACTTTTAGCAGTAGAATAATTACTTGCAATTGCCGCTTCTATATGATATTCTGAAACATTTGAACTATTTGAGGAGTAATTTAAATATGTTAATCCCTTTTGAATATAATTTTGATTCCAAATTGCCCTGTCTTGTTTATCAAGCGTTAATAAATTTCCACTTTCATCCAGCCTTGCATCAAATCTGGAGGCATTGAAATACATGATTGCAAGCAAAGCATTTAATTCCGGCGTATTACATAATTTGTTTTCATGAAGCAGCAATGCCATCCTTATTGCTTCATCGCAGATTTCTTTATTAATAAGATTTTCTCCACCGGTAGTTTTGTATCCTTCATTAAATATTAAGTAGATAACTTTTAAAACTATATTTAATCTTTTTGTTAATTCAGCTCCTTCAGGTATAACCGGTGTTCCGACCTTTGTTTTAAATTTTTGTTTTGCCCTGCTTATTGCTTTTTTAACAGCATCTTCACTTTTCATAAGTGCACTTGCTATCTCTGATAACCCAAGTCCGCCAATTAATTTTAAACTTAACATTATTTGATCTTCGGGATTTAAAGAGGGATGACAGCAAGCAAAAATCATTTTTAATTGATCATCGGACAGATTACTTAATATCTCTTCGTCTTTTAAATCTATTTCAGACGAAAAATATTTTGTTGATGTTTCTATATCAACGGATTTGTTTTCCCTTCTTAATTGATCTATTAAATAGTTCTTTGAAACTTGATAAAGCCAGCCAGATGGGTTTTCCGGAATTTCTTTAAATGCCCAAACTTTCATTGCTTTTAAAAGCGCTTCTTGAACAGCATCTTCTATCAATTCAATTCTTTGTGAAGAAAATTTTGATGTGAGAAGAGAAATTATTTTTCCGTATTCATATCTAAATAAATGATCAATTGATTTATTGTAATCCAATGTAAACCATCTTTATGATGGTCAAAGATAATAAATATTTTTTTCTGTGTTGTGTTTTTAGAAGAGACTTCTAAAAAATTAGCTTTAGTATATTTTATTAATAATATCAAATTGAGTTTGTCGAAGTTTATTTTATTTCCTCTTTTTCTTCGGTGATGCCTTTGCTTTCTTATTAAATTCAAGCGCAAGGTTAATCCAGTATGAAAAATCTTTTGTAGATTTTATACCATCTGCATCCACGTAAACATATCCTTTATATTCTTTTCCTCCCATCACCACGGTATAACAATGGTTCCTTTTTAGTACTTCTTCATGAATATCCGGATCAATGCGGCACATTATTCTTGCATTTCTAACGGTTATGCACATTTTGCCATTAATCATAAATGCTAATCCGCCGAACATTTTTTTCTCTTCAACTTTTGGAATTTCAAGAAGAGCTTCTCTGATTCTGTTTGTTAATTTCTCGTCGTAAGCCATAGATGCTTTATTTTGAATTCACATTAAATGTAAGAGTATCGAAAAATATTGTAAGTGAATCAAGCTTTCCGTTTTTCACTTCCCATATTTCGGCAACATCACCATTAATATTTTTCTGATTAGGAAAAACATAATCATAGTTGCCGATAACACATGCTTTATTTCCCTCGATAATCATATTTTTTACCCGCATTTTTGTAAACACTCGTGAAAACCTTTTAATAACTTCAATGTATGCTTGTTTCCCTACAACCGGAGTTGTGTTTGTCATATCTCCCCCAACAAATTTGAATTCATCAGAAATAACAGACTCCCATCCTTCTTTTTTTGCAAAACCTTTATAATAAATTTTAAGAAGTTCCTTAGTTGTCATATTTTTTCCCTTTTTAATTTATTTGGGGATTAGATTATTTTTTTTTCAATTCAAAATATTTTTTCATCGGGGTAAAATAGTGAGTTCCCCAGCCTTTTTTATAATGAATATCTATTTCTTCTAAGTTCGAATGCTTTAAAATTACTTTTGTTTTATTTGCAGTAATTTTTATAAAAGTTAATTCAAGAATGGAGTCCGGCTGATTTTTCTTAAATTCACTTGTCCTCCAGGCTTGTTTAATATAATTATGTGGAACCAATTCTAAGTTCTTCCCGGAAATGTAACCGTCCCAGACAGTAAATTTTCCATTTATTTTATTTGCTGCAGTTGCTTTTCCTCCAGTCATGTTCGAATGCTCTTTGCCATTAAGCCAGGCATTATAAATGATTTTTGCCGGAATATTAATTGTCTTTTGAATTTTAAAGTACATGTTTTTTTCCTGTTAATATTTAATAATTCAAAATATGACTGCCCAAGTATAAAGGCAGTCAAATTAATTAATACTAAAATTGAATACCGTTACAGATCCATGCTTAAAATCTCTCTTACTTCAACTTCTCCGTTATTCTTAAATATAGGGCATCCTTTAGAAATTTCTGCTGCTTCATCCAGGTCTGCGGCATTTACAATCAAATATCCACCTACAATTTCTTTCCCTTCAGCGAAAGGCCCGTCACTTACCACTTTCCCTTTTTGAGTTACCTTTTTTCCATCTCTTGAAAGAGGCAGGCCATCAACCAAAATTCCTTTTTTTGTTAAGTCTTTCATCCAAACACCCCATTCCTGCATGTGTGCTTGTTTCTGTTCAGGTGACATTTGCTGCATAGCCGCATCACCCCCGCGAAATAAATACATAAATTTTGCCATTTGAACCTCCATTAATTATTGATTTTGAAATTTGATAAAAGAAAAAATAATTTCCAACCAAATTAGTTAGTATAACAATCTGATACTGCTTTAGTTTTTATAAGTATAACGAATGAGAACTTGATTTGAGGACATTTGCGGAAAATTAAAATGTATTCACAAAATACATTACTTTTCAATAAGATAACTTTTGTATTTACTTTGTGTTGTAATTCCAATTCCATCCAAACCCGATTGGTAAAGGGCTTTATAAGCTGGTTCAATTAATTCAGGATATTTATAAAGTAAATCAAAAAATTTCTCCGATTCGAATTTTATATATATTGATTTTTCAGGCTCATAACTGTCTTCAAATAAATAACAATTTTTATCTATTATTTTAATTTTAAATTTATTGTTGTCAATTGCATATTTATTAATCTTTTTACATTCGGATTTTCTTTTCACAGAATCGGTTAAAAATTTTATAGGAATCATAACAGAAACAACTACAGGTTTTCCTCTTTGTTTCCCCGGTTTCCAATCAGAAAGACTTACAACAAAATTGCTGATTTTAGATAATAAAATATCATCCGATTTTACAATTTCAATATTCATCGGCTTTCCTATTTTATTCACTACAGTTTTAACATAAACTTTATGGTTCCTGGTAAGATTTGTATCTTCTGTTGGATAATAGAGGCGGTCCTCAAGAAATTTAATTCCTCCAATTATTTCAGGCATTTCTTCAACTGCAACAAAATACATTGGTTCTTCCTCAACTTCGTTATTTATATTGCTCTCCACATCTATGTTTAAGTCATCATAATAAGACTTACCTCTCATCTCAGCTTTAACCCATCGCTCCTTTGTTTGCTGCGACCTACTATCATCTTCAATAATAATTTTAGAAAGTTGCGAATTTAAATATCCTTTTTCTTCTTGAAATGAAAATGGCTTTGATAAACTTTTGAGATAGTCGATATAAATATCAAGAAAAGGACAATATATTTTTTTTACTTTATTTTTGGAGACTGTCGGAATCATTTGAAAATTAGAATCTGTGTAAATCAATTTATCGCCATTATTATACCAATTATATTTATCATCTAATCTGTCTCCATAATTATTATGTGAATTAAGGCTTATGTTCTTTTTAACTCTTAAGTAATTTAAAAAATCATAAGTCATTTCATCGAAACCGAATACTTCCACATTTGTTTCATTGCTTTGTTTAACTATTTCTAATAATTTCTTTAACGCTTGTGGGACAAACACTTCTTTAGTATTGATTTTAAAATATGCTTTCTGTTTTTTGATATCATCAATTCTTCGGGGATTTGGGGTTTGTAAATACTGGCATTTGCTATTATAATATATTGGATCATTAAAGAGATAATTATAATCAAACCTAATATAAAACAGCCGAACTTGTTTAAAGGTCTTCTGAAATGGAGTCTTGGGTTTTCCAGTTAAGATCAAAGACGGCCGTAATGCCTTATTTAAATATTTAATATATTCTAAGGTATTTGCAGGTTGTTGGCTTTCAAATGTTATTGATTTCTTTGCTCTTTCAATTTGTGATGAACTAAAGTACCATACTGGAAGCCCGCATGTATCGGTTTCTAAAATAGAATAATAATCAATTATAACTTTTGTGGTTTTATTTTTTCTAATTGGAAATACATTTAAATAATAACTGCCTTCTTTAGCTTTAATTAGTAATGCCGGGTCTATTTTCATTCTGGTGATTTCCCGGTAAATATTTTGCCCCGTCCATCTTTCGAAAGTTTCTGCTTTTTTCATCTGGTTATTTATTTGAAGCCAAAGATTGGTGATAATTGATGACTTATTCGTTTTAAAATTGAACCGCGCTTCTAAGCTGTCTCTATTTGAATAATTATTAAAATATATCTCAGCTATGATTTTATTAAATGGCCCGTAGAAAGACGCTCTAATATTGATTGAATCGACAACAACTTGCGCAAATGTTAAACTGGAAAATAAAATAAAGGCTGCAACTGTTTGTAAAAATAATTTCATCTAATCCCCGGCTTTTGTTTTCAAATTATTATTTACTTGTAATAGCTTAATTAAAGATGACTCTTTTACTTTATATAGATTAACTTGTTCCCAATTTTTATTTTAGCAGATAATTGTTTTTATTTTAACTGAATTTATATTTTAATATCCATCTTATAGTGTTTTTATTAATCAACACAGAGAATGAAAATGAAAATCTTCTTTTTAATTCTACTTATAAGCTTAACTACTATTATAAATCATGCCCAGACAGTCGCAAGCTACCCTATCAATCAAGCAGATTTAACCAAAGTTAATTTTACAGGAGGCTTTTGGCAGCAGAGATATGACACCAACAGAGTTGTAACAATTCCTTTTCTTCTGAGAGAAATCCAGGAAACAGGAAGAGTTGATAATATGAAATTTGCAGCAGGTATAAAAACAGGAGTTTATTGCACTCGCTATCCATTTGATGATACAGATATTTATAAAACAATCGAAGCAGCAAGTTATGAACTGGCGAAAAATAAAAACATAAAGCTTAAAAAACAGATCGACAGTTTAATTACACTCATTAGCAAAGTTCAATTGGATGACGGTTATTTATACTCGCCGCGAAGAGCGCCATCAGAAAAAATTAAAAAAGCTATCGGGCCGGAAAGATGGTCAAATTTGCAGTGGAGCCATGAGCTATATAACATGGGACATTTATATGAAGCTGCTGTTGCACATTATCAGGCAACCGGTGAAAAATCTCTTTTAAATATAGCTTTTAAAAATGCTGATTTAATTTTAAAAGATTTCAATCCAAATGCCATACAGCTTCCACCAGGACATCAAGAAATTGAAATTGGATTGGGCAAATTATACTTGCTTACCGGAGATAAAAAATATTTAAATCAAGCAAAATATTTTTTAGATATTCGAGGAAGAGGGGAAGAATTAACCGGAAGAAATTCCTGGGGCGAATATGCACAAGACCATAAACCGGTAATTGAACAAACCGAAGCTGTGGGCCATGCTGTGCGAGCAGCTTATATGTATTCAGCTATGACGGATATAGCCGCATTAACCGGAAATCAAGATTATGCAAATGCAATAAATAAATTATGGCAAAATATCGTATATAAAAAATTATATGTCACAGGCGGAATTGGTTCAACCGGATGGGGAGAAGCATTGGGAAAAAATTATGATTTGCCAAACGCGAGCGCATATAACGAAACTTGTTCTTCAATTGCTTTGATGCTTTGGAATTATAGAATGTTTCAGCTTTATGGTGATGCAAAATATCTTGATATCTTTGAACGGACTTTATACAATGCTTTTTTAACAGGTGTTGGTATGCAGGGAAATTTATTTTTCTATTCTAATCCCCTTCAATCATTTGGAAATGAAGAAAGAACGCCATGGTTTATCTGTGCTTGCTGCCCGCCGAATGTTGCCCGTTTTATTGCGTCGCTCCCAACAAGAGTTTATGCCACGGAAGATAATGACATATTTGTAACCTTATATTGTTCAAATAATGCCGGCCTCCAATTAAAAAATTTAAAAGTAAACTTGAAGCAAGAAACGAATTATCCCTGGGATGGAAATATTAACTTATTTGTTAATCCTGAAAAAGAGGATGAAAATTTCACAATCAAACTAAGAATTCCTTCCTGGTCAATTGGAAAACCTCTTGATGGCGATTTGTATAAATTTATGGAGGCTAGTGATTCTCCAACAATAAAGATAAACGAAAATGAAATTCAGTATAAAATTGATAATGGATTCGCAGTCGTTAACAGAGCCTGGAAAAAGAATGACCATATAGAATTAAATCTGCCAATGAAAATTCACAGAGTAATTGCGAACGATAGTGTAGATGCTGATAAAAATCTCGTTGCTTTACAAAGCGGCCCAATAGTCTATTGTGTTGAATGGCCAGAGAATAAAGACAGTCTTACAAGCAACATTCTTTTACCGGATGATGCAAAATTAAAATCTGAATTGAAGCCTAATTTACTAAATGGAATTACAGTTATAAAAGGAAATTTCTGGAAATATAAATTTGAAAATAAACACGTTATTTCTTACAAAAAAGATGTCGAAGCAATTCCATATTATGCCTGGGCACATCGCGGAAAAGGGGAAATGAATGTTTGGCTCGCCAGGGATGAATCTGCTATAACACCAGCAAACGGGCCTGGTATTATTTCAAATAGTATATTATCAGCTTCATCAGGAAAAAACATTGAAGCATTAAATGATTTGGCTGACCCAAAAAATTCGAACGGTTCAGAGATTCCCTATTTTATTTTCAATCCCGATACTGCAGGTAATTTCGTTCAAATAGATTTTCCGAAATTGTCTGAACTTTCCAGCGTAAAAGTTTTTTGGGCTGATAAAGTAAATTCAAACATGTTTAGAATTCCTTCAGATTGGAAAGTCCAATTTTTGCAGGAGGATAATAATTGGGGAGATGTTTATACTACTTCAGATTATACAATAAAAAGCAATGAATATAGTGATGTTGCTTTTGAAACTATTAGAACAAAATCAATTAGGATTAATGTAACTCCTCAAAAGAATTTCAATGTTGGAATTTATGAAATTAAAACTAAATAATAATTCTTGATGTTTCGAAAATCTTTATTCTCCTTCATCATAATTTAAAATAGGGCTAAGCCATTTTTCCATTTCTTCAATGCTTAGTCCTTTCCTTTTATGATAATCCCGAACCTGATCTTTTCCAATTTTGCCAACATTAAAATACCTTAGATTCAGGATGTGCGAAATACAATCCGCACACAGAAGCGGCTGGATGCATTGCAAAGCTTTCAGTTAAAGATATTCCCGTATGTTTTTCAGCGTCAAGCAAATTAAAAATGATTGGCTTTTCTGTATGGTCAGGCTGCGCAGGATACCCAGGTGCTGGTCGGATTCCCTGGTAATTTTCTTTTATTAAATCTTCACTTGAATATTCTTCTTCCGGTGCATAACCCCAATATTTTTTTCTAACCAATTCATGAAGATGCTCGGCGAAAGCTTCCGCAAGCCTGTCTGCAATTGCTTTAGTAAGAATGCTATTATAATCGTCATGGTCTTTTTCGAATTTCTCGACTAATCTTTCAATCCCAATTCCAGCAGTAACTGCAAAAGCACCAATATAATCTTTTACCCCGCTTTCCTTTGGTGCTATGTAATCCGCTAATGCAAGATTTGGCAGCTCATTGGATTTTTGTGATTGAGAACGCAAGCTGTGTAACACTCTTTTTACTCCTTCTCTTGACTCATCGGTATAAATTTCAATGTCATCACCGAAAACAGAATTAGCAGCAAAGAGGCCAAAAACACCGTTTACTTTTAAAAGTTTTTTAGAGATAATTTCATCTAAAAGTTTGTTGGCATCGTTAAATAATTTTTTAGCTTCAGAACCATATTTGTCATTTTCAAATATCGCCGGGTATTTTCCTTTTAATTCCCAGGTTAAAAAGAAAGGAGTCCAATCAATATATTCTCGGAGTTTTTCAAGCGGGTAATTTTCTAAAACTTTAACCCCTAAAGATTTCTGGCTTTTTAATTTTGGCCTTCTGCCAATCGGTTTTTAACCTATTCTTCCTGGCCTTATCAATACTAAGAAAGTTTTTTTCACTCATTCTTTTTTGATGACTTGCTCTCAGCTTTTCGTACTCGTCTTTAATCCCTGTTTCAAATTTTTCTTTTGCATTTTTATCATCGCTCAACAAGCTGCTTACAACAGGAACACTTCTGGAAGCATCAAGCACATGCACTGTTGTTCCGCTGTAGCCAGGCTGAATTTTAACCGCCGTATGAATTCGAGAAGTTGTTGCTCCGCCAATCAACAATGGTATCTTTATTTTTCTGCGTTCCATTTCTTTTGCAACGTGCACCATCTCATCAAGTGACGGAGTGATAAGTCCGCTTAATCCGATTACATCTACTTTTTCATCAATTGCTGTCTGCAAAATTTTATCGGAATTAACCATCACACCAAGGTCAATAACATTATAGTTATTACATCCTAGCACAACACCAACAATGTTTTTGCCAATATCATGGACATCGCCTTTCACAGTTGCCATTAAAATTTTACCTGCGGCTCTCGTGTCATTCGCAGCTTCCTTTTCCTCTTCGATATATGGAATGAGATAGGCTACCGCTTTTTTCATTACTCTTGCACTTTTGACAACTTGTGGTAAAAACATTTTCCCGGCACCAAACAAATCACCGACGACATTCATTCCATCCATCAATGGGCCTTCAATTACTTCAAGCGGCTTTGGCAATTTTTTTCTAGCTTCTTCAGTATCTTCTTCAATGTAATCTACAATTCCTTTTATCAACGCATGCTTTAATCTTTCTTCAACAGGATTATTACGCCACTCATCTTTTTTAACAGCTTCTTTCCCTTTTTGTTTTACGGTTTCTGCAAAATCAACTAATCTTTCTGTAGCATCTTTTCTTCTGTTTAGAAGAACATCCTCCACAAGCTCTAAAAGGTCTTTGGGAATTTCTTCATAAACTTCAAGTTGCCCGGCATTCACAATTCCCATATCAAGTCCAGCTTTAATAGCATGAAACAGAAATGCAGAATGCATTGCTTCACGAACTAAATTATTTCCCCGAAATGAAAAAGAAATGTTGCTTATTCCGCCGCTTACTTTAACATAAGGAAGGTTTTGTTTTATCCATCTTGCTGTTTCAATAAAATCGACAGCGTAATTATTATGTTCTTCAATTCCGGTCGCAACAGTTAAAACATTCGGGTCAAAAATAATATCCTGCGGATTGAAGCCAACTTTGTTAACTAAAATATCGTAGGCCCTTTTACAAATATCAATTCTTCTTTGGAATGTATCGCCCTGCCCTTTTTCATCAAACGCCATTACAACAGTTGCAGCGCCGTACATTTTTATTTTATTTGCATGATCAATAAAAACATCTTCGCCTTCCTTTAAACTAATGGAATTAACAATTCCTTTTCCTTGAAGACATTTTAATCCCGATTCAATAACCGACCATTTAGAAGAATCAACCATTATCGGTAGACGCGCAATATCCGGTTCGGCTTGAAGCAAATTAATAAACTTAACCATCGCTTCTTCGGAATTAAGCAAGCCTTCATCCATGTTTATATCAAGAACCTGTGCCCCTCCTTCTGCTTGTCCTCTCGCAACAGCAAGCGCGCTTTCATAATCCCCCGCCAAAATTAGATTAGCAAATTTTTTAGAGCCGGTTATATTTGTTCTTTCACCTATGTTCATAAAATTTGTTTCGGGACGAACAACCACAGGCTCAAGCCCGCTCAATCTTAAGTATGGTTTAACTTCACCGGGTTTTCTTGGAGGATATCTTTTTGTAATCTCACCAAAGTGTTTTATGTGTTCTGGAGTTGTTCCGCAGCATCCCCCAACAATATTTAGAAACCCTTCTTTGGCATATTCTTCCAAAACCTTAGTCATTCCTTCGGGAGTATCATCATATTCTCCGAACTCATTTGGCAATCCAGCATTGGGATAAAGGCTGGTATAAATATTTGATAATTCAGAAAGCTCTTGAATAAAGGGCCGCATTTCTGGGGCACCTAAAGCACAGTTTAAACCTACGCTTAATAAATTTTGTGCATGTGAAACTGAAATCCAAAATGCTTCGATTGTTTGTCCGGAAAGAGTTCTACCACTCATATCTACAACAGTTCCGGAAATCATCAAAGGAATTTGTTTTCCCAATTGCTCGACTTAGTTCCATGATGGCATATATGGCAGCTTTAGCGTTAAGCGTATCAAAAACGGTTTCGATAAGAAGTATGTCCGCCCCGCCGTCTATAAGACCGCGGGCTTGCTCTTTATAAACGGTGCTTACCTGATCGAAGGTAACTGCACGAAATCCGGGATCTGTAACCGAAGGAGACATTGATAAGGTTTTATTTGTCGGCCCTATCGCACCTGCAACAAATCTTTGAAACGAAGGATCTTTAGCATTAAACTCATCCACACATTCTTTTGCAATTTTAGCTGCATTGAAATTTAGATCATATACAAGATGTTCGGCTTTATAATCAGCTTGAGAAATTCCATTTCCATTAAACGTGTTTGTCCCGAGTATTTCCGCCCCTGAGTTTAAAAAAGCCCTGTGAATATCTTTAACAATTTCAGGCTGCGTAAGACATAGAATATCGTTATTTCCTTTTAATTCATGCGGGTGATCTTTTAATAAATTTCCGCGAAAATCTTCTTCCGTTAACCTCAGCTTTTGAATCATTGTCCCGCGAGGGCCATCTAAAAGCATTATTTTTTTTGATAATATATTGCGAAGTATTTCTAATGTATTTGTCATTGTTTTAATTTTATTTCACGCTGTGCAAAGGATTGTAAATATAATTAAATTAGCCTATAATAAAAATAAACTTAATCATTCAGAGGAAGTTCATGATTATCGTAACAGGCGGTGCAGGATTTATTGGCAGCGCAATTGTCTGGCAATTAAACCAGTTGGGCAAAGAAAATATTATTATTGTTGATGAACTAGGATTAGAGGAAAAGTGGAAAAATCTGGTTGGATTAAAATTCCAGGACTTCGTTCACAAGGATGATTTTATTGACAAGCTAAACAGCGGGATTAAATATAAAATTAATGCTGTTATTCACATGGGCGCAAATTCATCAACAACAGAAAAAGACGCTGATCATTTAATCAGAAATAATTTTCAATATACCCAAAAACTCACCAAGTATTCTTTCAAGAATAATATAAGATTCATATATGCTTCATCGGCTGCAACTTATGGTGACGGCTCTCTTGGATTCAATGATGAGGATGAAAAATTAACTTCTCTTCGCCCTTTAAATATGTATGGTTATTCAAAAACCCTTTTTGATATTTGGGCAAAAAACCAGGGCTTGTTAGATAAGATAGTCGGCTTAAAATATTTTAATGTTTACGGCCCGAACGAATACCATAAAGGCGAAATGAGAAGCGTAGTACATAAAGCTTTTGAGCAGATTAGAGATACCGGAAAAGTAAAATTGTTTAAATCTGAAAACTCAAATTACAAAGACGGTGAACAAAAAAGAGATTTCATATACATTAAAAAAGCTGTTGAAATGACTCTTTTCTTTATAGATAATCCGGATAAAAATGGAATTTTCAATGTCGGCTCAGGGAATGCAAGATCCTGGAAAGATTTAGTAACAGCAATATTCAATGCAATGGGAAAGCCCGTAAATATTGAATACATTGACTTACCAAAGTCTCTTTCAAAAAAATACCAATATTTTACAGAAGCGAATCTATCAAAAATAAAAAAAGCCGGCTATTCAAAATCCTTCAGTTCGCTGGAAGATGGAGTAACCGACTATGTTACAAATTATTTATTAAAAGATAACTACCTTGGTTATTAGCTGCCTGCTTAATCCTGATATAACCTAATTATATTGTACGTCTTCGTCATCATCAAAATCATCCTCTTCGTCGTCATCAAAATCGAAGTCCTCCTCGTAGATTTCGTCTTCATCTTCGGGCTCTATTTCTGAGATATCGTCCTCTTCACCATCTACCTCTTCTTCATCGTCAAAATTATCGTCTTCGTCATCATCGAAATCATCATCATCGTCAAGGTCTGAAGAGCCTAAATACATTTCCAAAGTTTCAATGTCTTCGTGGCCGGTAACCGGAATTCCGTTTTCTATGCATTCTTCAATTAATTCTTCTTGAGTTTTATCAGAATTGTTCGCTGTGCGAAAAACTTTTTCTTTGGATTCATTTTCTAAGTTAATCATTATAATAATTCTCCTGCTAAAATTTTTTATCGTTAAAAATGCTACTTAAATATTTACAAAATATTTTAAATAGCCAAATTAAATTTTAATGTTTAAATTAGTTTTAAAATCTGAGTATGAAAACTTAATTTAGAGTATAATAAGTGTCAATACTATTTAAAATATTTCTGGATTAATAATGATTCTCGCAACTCTTTGTTATGTAATTGATAAAAAAAACGAACAAATTTTAATGCTCCACCGTGTAAAGAAAAAAAACGATTTTCACGAAGGAAAATGGAACGGCCTTGGCGGTAAATTTGATGAAGGAGAAAGCCCCGAAGACTGCGTTATAAGAGAAATAAGAGAAGAATCCGGGTTAAAAATTAAAAAGCCGCGGCTGCATGGTTTTATTACTTTTCCTAATTTCGATGGGAAAAATGATTGGCATGTTTTCGTCTATACTGCAGATAATTTTATAGGAAAATTAATCGAATCCAACGAAGGAAATTTAGAATGGATTCCGGAAAAGAAATTATTAGATTTAAATTTATGGGATGGAGATAAAATTTTTCTTGAATGGGTTTTTAATAAAAAGGCTTCGACTCAATCCTCAAAATTTTTTAGCGCAAAGTTTAACTATGTAAAAGGAAAATTTAGAAGTTATACCGTTAACTTTTATTAACCGCCTCCGATTATATATCTATCGATACTACTTCTTCGTCTGCAAGAATATTTTAAAATAACAGTGAGTTAATTATGACTGTATCAGAGAAATCTAATTTATGTGATGCCGTTCTAATAAAATTATTTGAAACCCCTGTCATGATGTATGAGTGGCAGGATGGAAAAGAGCTTGCAGACAAGTTAAAAGAGCTTGTGTACAAAAAGATGGAAGCAACTAAGGGAATAGTCGTTTCAAATGTTGGCGGATGGCATTCAGAAAAAGGAATTGAAAATACATGGAATGATGATTGTATAAAAGAGCTAATGCAAAAAGTTCATCTTGCAAAAGATGAAGTTATTAAAAGGACAGTTGCAAATCCAATCGAAGCACATTTTAAGAATTGGCAATCTGAAACATGGGCAAATGTAAATTTGAAAAACTCTTTCAATGCTTCGCATGCCCACATGGTAAAGAACACTGTTTGGTCAGGAATATTTTATGTTGAAACAGGAGACGCTGATACTAATTTGTCGTTTGGCGGAAGAACTATATTCGAAAACCACAGCAAGGTACCTAAAGAAATTATTAATAACATTAACCCTTTTGAAAACGAATTTGCTGTTGTTCCCCAAAAAGGGCTAATGGTTTTATTTCCATCTTCTTTACATCATTATGTCGAAAAATACACCGGGGACAAAAAAAGAATTACAATTGCTTTCAATTTAAAGCATACTGGCTTTGTTATCCCGGATTATTCAACTATCGACAGCGGCAAAAAAGAAATAACCTGGATGTGGAAAAATTTTAGGGGAATAATGTATTTGCAAAGCAAAGTTGTTCGCGGAATTAAAAAAATCATTGGCCCCAATTAAAAAATAACTTGGGCCGATTTATCGACATTATACGAAGAACTAAATGAAAAATTCTGGCTTGTTAAAAACTAAAATTCAACTTTAACTCCTCCGGCAGGAAGGAATTTCCATTGTAATGTTTTATCAGGTATTTGTTTCTTTTCATTCCATATATATTGATCGACGTTTTCTATGTTAAGAATATTTTGAAAATCAATAAATGTAATTACGCTCCATCCGTTTAACTCAAATGTATAATCAACCCTTATATCCATTCTTCTGTATGGTGCTGACCTTTCGGAGTTGTATAAGGAATTATCATATATTGTTTCGTCATATAAAGAAGAAAGATTTAAATCCAACGGGGTATAAGGGTGCCCGCCCATATACCTGTATTTACCTGAAATTTCAAGATGGCTATTCAATTTATATCCTAAAGTAAGAGTGACTATATTCCGATAATCAAAACTGCTTGGCCTTTCAATTCCATCAAGTGAAGTGAATCTTATCCTTGAAAATGAATAGTTGAACATTCCATAAAGTTTATTTGTTAATTTCTTCTGCATAAAAAATTCTATCCCCCTGGCATAACCATTGCTTGCTGAAACCAGTGGTTCAAGTCCCATAGTTGCATAATCGGCACCAACATTTCCGTAACTAACTTCGGGATTTATTATGCTCGCCGGATAATCTGAATATTTTTTATCAAAATATTCAAGAGTCATTTTCAAGCTAGGAATAGGATAGTATTCGAAACCAACCACGACCTGCCTATTTTTAATTTGTTTCAGTTTCTTGTTTTGGCCGTATGAAATTAACCATATTAAAGGAGGAGCTTGATAATAAATTCCATAAGCTGTATTTAATTTTAAATTAGAAAGTAAATTGTAACTTGCTGAAAGCCTTGGCGAGTAAACGCTTTTATCATCAATGTAATTAAAATAATCGTATCTGAAACCGGCAGTAACACTAAGCCTTTCGAAAAAATATTTCGTGAATTGAACAAAGGCACCATATTTAAAAGCATTATCTATATTTGATATATTTATTTCATCATGCAATTGTCCGTAAACATCTTTTTGAGCAGCTCTAAAGATTTTATTGTAGCTGTGCAGAAATCTAAAAGTCATTCCTCCTTCTAAAATATCTGCCGTGGTAAATCGATTTGTAAAAACGCTGCGTAATAAATATTCTGCATCAAGATCATTATTATCTTCTTTCAAGGTACCAACTGAATCACGGTTGGCTTTTCTTTTATATTGATCTGTTGAAAGAGAAGTTTGAAGAAATGTATTTTTTCCCATAAGCCATTTGTGTGTAATACCTAAAACGCCTTGCCAGCCGTAATAATTTCTGCTGTCAATGTAAGGGTCATCTTCATTTCCAAGTCCTTTGAAATTTATTTTATCTATTCCAGCTAAACCAATAATATCCAGTTTGTGTTCAGGGGATAAATTATAAGTTGCCTTCAAATTGAAATTAGAATAATTAGGAACTGCCGTTAACCCTGTTGAAGAAAGAATTAAATCCAGGTAGCTTTTCCTGGCAGAAAAAAGAAAAGAGCTTTTCCCTTTTTGAATAGGCCCTTCTAAAATTAATCCAGCACCTGCAATTCCAAGATCAAACTTTCCTGCCAGCTTATTTTTATCGCCATCTCTATATTGCACATCCATTACAGAAGAAAGCCTATCTCCATATTTTGCTGAGAAACCTCCTGCACTAAAATTAACATCATTTAAGAAATCTACATTTACCATCCCTATTGGGCCGCCTGAAGCACCTTGAGTTGGAAAGTGATTAATGTTTGGAACTTCAATGCCATCAATTAAAATTAAATTTTCGATTGGGCTTCCGCCGCGTACTATTAAATCATTCCTGCTGTCTGTTGTTGTTGCAACTCCCGGTAAAGTTTGAATCATTCTATTTAAGTCTTCAACAGCCCCAGGCGCCCTTCTTATTTCTTCGGGAGATAAAGAATTTGCACTCACATTCATATTATCCGATTTATCAAACAACTGAGTTGGGGTAACAACAACTTCATCTGTTTTATAACTTGCTAATTTTAATTCTATTGTAAGCTTGGTGCTTTGAGAACCTGTTACAAGCACATCTGTTTTATAAGTTCCAACATAATAAACTGCACTAATTTTTAGATTATAAGTCCTCGGTTTAAGACCTATAACTTTAAAATTACCTTTTATATCTGTCACAACAATAGTGTTCGTTCCCATAACTTCAATCGTAGCTCCAGGAAGTTCTTGTTTAGTCGCCTGATCAATTACCTGCCCCTCTACCACCCCGGTTTCCTGGTCAGCATAAATTGCTGAAATAAGAAAAATGAAAAAAATAATATATGCATAGATTCTTGTTTTCATAAAGCGCCTCCAAATAATTTATATATAAAAATAAACGCTCAATTTATTGTGAACAGCGTTTAGTTATGTCGCAAAAAATTTTTATTTTATAGTTGATTCCAAAAAAATTAACGCCCCTTCAATCATCTTATCAACCTGGTCTTCGGGTATCATAATTAATCTCTGCCGGATATATAAAGAAGAAATTCCATGTACATACGACCAAAGCGCAAATGAAATAACTTCAACAGGAAACTTTTAAACAAACCTATTTCCTTACATTGAGATACATTCAGCCTTAAAGCCTCAAAGGTTCTTTGGCCAACCTCCCAGTTTTCTTTCTTTTTAATTTTTTTTAAGGGGCTGTTGGCAATAAACATAATATCGTAATATTCCGGGTTTTCTATGGCAAACTTAATATAAGTTCTGCCATGAGCAATCAACCGATTGACAGGATCTTTTATTGATTGAATTTCAAGCTGGCGCTTGTAAAATTCGGAGAAACCAATATTGTGAAGCTCATAAAATATAGCGTCCTTATCTTCAAAATATAAATAGATTGCCGCCGGGCTGTATTCAATTGCGTTTGCTATTTTTCTGATAGAAACATTTTCATAGCCTTCATCAACAAATAATTTTAACGCTGCATCAATGATGATTTTTCTCATCGCTTCTTTTTCGCGTACTTTTCTTTCTGTAATGCCCATGGTTTTTCTTTTTAATTGGCAAGCGTTAATATACTGAACGCTGTTTAGTTTGTCAAGAATTTATTTGGCTTTGTGCTTTCTAATAAATGAATACCCGGTATTACAAAACCTTTTTTTCTTTACCTATTTGACAATTGCTATCAATCAATTTTTAAAACAATCTTCCCAATATTTTTATTCGATTCCATATATCGATGAGCTTCGGCTGCATCTTTCCAATTATAAACTTTATCTATTACAGGTTTTAATTTCCCAGAATTAAATTTATCGTTAGCGAAATTTATGAAATCATGATTAAGATTTACTTGATAATCCAGGCTTCTTGCTCTAAGTGTTGAGCCAATAATTGAAAGCCTTTTAATTAAGATTTGCCTTAAATCAAATTCATCAACTTTTCCTCCTCCCAGTGAAGCGAGTATAATTAGCCTTCCATCCGACGCAAGAGATTTAATATTATCTTTAAAATACGGTGCTGAAATAAAATCGATTATAACATCAACTCCATTGTTGTTTGTAAGACTTAAAATCTTATCGCTGAAGAATTCATTTTTATAATCTATTGCTTCATCCGCTCCAAGGTCAAAACAAATTTTGTGTTTTTCTTTGGATGCAGTTACGAAAACCTTCGCTCCAAATTCTTTTGCTATTTGTATTGCCGCAGTCCCAACTCCGCTTGCCCCGGCATGAATTAAAATAGTCTCTCCTTTTTTTAAATGTGCTAACAAGATTAATGCTTGATATGCTGTTAAAAATACTTCCGGTATTGCTGACGCTTGTTCAAAGCTTAATTTAGCTGGAATTTCATTTGCCATTAATTCATTTATAATACAGTACTCTGCGTACCCACCCCCTGGAACTAAGCCAAAAACTTTATCGCCAATTTTATGCTTTGCGACTTCATTTCCTATATCAACTACTGTCCCGGAAATTTCTAGGCCTAAAATGTTGCTTGCTCCTTTTGGCGGTGGATATTTTCCTTGCCTTTGTAGAATGTCGGCTCTATTTAATGCAGTTGCTTCGACTTTAACAAGTAATTCGTTTTTCCTGGGAACAGGCTTTTCTGCAGCGCCCAATTTTAATTGCTCGGCACCTCCTGGAGATTGGACTATAATTGCTTTCATAAAATAATTCAGTTTAATTAAGCTATTATGAAGATAAAAATTTATGAATGTTTTCTGCTACAAATTCGGGGTTTTCTGCCGGCGACATGTGTCCAACTTTTGGAACAATAATAAATTTTGAATTAGAGACTTTGTCAGCATATTTTTTCATTTGTTCCGGTGGCGTGAATTTGTCAAATTCACCACAAACAAATAACGAAGGAATTTTTATCTTTTCCAAATAATTTGTTGTATCTGTTCTGGCAGACATTGCTAACAAACTTCCTTTAACACCAAGCGGCGAAAAAGTTTTTGATCTCTCAAGAATATTTAAATATTTATCGCCCATCTTCTTGATTGAACTTTCTGCAAAACATGTTGGTACAAAATCTTCAACAAACTTTTGAACACCCAAAGTATTTATTTTTTTTATTCCTTCAGCTCTTCTAACTTTGGCTGCATTATCGTCGGCTTCAGGTTTTGTATCACAAGAAATAACTGCTCCAAACTTATCCTGCATTCTCTCAATCGCCCGGAATGAAATATAGCCCCCCATTGATATTCCGCAGAGAACAGGTTTGTTCAATTTCATTTCTTCAATCAAGATTTCAATATCGTCAACAAAAGATTCAATGGTGTATTGTCCGTCACCCTCAGGTGCTTGACCCAACCCACGCAAATCGTAGGAAACACAAAAATAATTATCTTTTAAAATCGAGATTAAATCTTCCCATAAAAAATGATCATAAGGAAAACCATGAATAAAAATTATTGCTTGATGATTATTATTTCCGGCTTGATAAATTGTCATTTTATTTTTTATTGTGTTCTCTTTTAAATATTTTCACCTAATGTTCAACATCAATACTCAAAATAAGGATAGATAAAATGAAAATAAAATTTTTTTCAGCACTTATAATTATTTTATTTTTTACCTGCCAACTGTTTGCTAAAAAAGAGGCTCAAGTAGATTCGACTAAATACTATGTCTGGATCCCAAACGCAATCGGCGGAATAAACATAAGTCAAATTTCATTAAGTAATTGGGCGCAAGGCGGAGAAAATTCTTTAGCCTGGACTTTGCTGGGAAATTTACGTCTAACCTATATTAATGATAACTGGACATTTCATAATAATTTTAAATTTGCTTTCGGCAGAACAAAATTGGGAGGGCAAGATTTTAGAACTAATGAGAATGAAATATATTTTGAAAGCGTTCTCTCATCGCATTTAGGCTGGGCGGTTGATCCATATTTCAGCAACACTATCAATACAGCGATTACCACAGGGTATAATTTTAAGAAAGACCCTCCCCAAGAAATTGCAAATTTTTTTGACCCCGGTTATATTACACAAAGTCTTGGATTTACTTATGATAAATTACTAGGATTTAAAACACGCCTGGGATTTGCCGTCCAGGAAACTTTTACAAATAAGTACCGGCAATATTCTGATGACCTTACAACAAAAGAGAGGCAGGAAGCATTTAAACTCGAGACCGGAATTGAATCAGTGACAGCGGGAGAGTTTCACTTCGATGAAAATTTAATTATGAAAAGCAGCTTAAGATTATTTACGCGATATGAGCATTTGGATGTTTGGGATATAAGATGGGATAGTGCTTTAATAGCAAAAATTAATAATTATATTAATGTTAACTTTGGTGTGCTTATTATTTATGAAAAAAAACAGTCGTTAAAAACTCAGATTAAAGAAGGCTTGCAATTAGGATTTACATATACTTTTCTTTAAACAGTCTTTTTTATTAATCAAACAGCAAATAATTTTCAATTTATTTATATTTTAGCGCTAAAATCTGTTAACTCAAAAAATATATTATGAAAATTGCTTTCATTTCTTCAGAGGTATTCCCGTTCTCAAAAACAGGCGGCCTGGCAGATGTTGCAGGGGTTCTTCCCAAAGCTCTTGAAAAACTTGGGCACGAAGTTAAAGTGTTCACTCCCAAGTACGATTTAATTGATGAGAACAAATTCGGATTAAAATATAATTGGACAATAGGAGGAATGCCAATAAGAATCAACGGCCATGTTCGCGATGTTCATGTGCATCAAGGTTTATTGCCTGACTCATCTGTTGAAGTAAATTTTATTGATTGTCCCCATTATTTTAACCGCGGAAGAATCTACTCGAATGTTTTTGATGAAGATGAGCGCTTTATTCTCTTTTCAAAAGGTTCAATTGAAACTTTGCAAAGAATGCAATGGACGCCTGATATAATTCATTGCAATGATTGGCAGACCGGGCTTATCCCATTATTTATAAAAGATAATTATAGCTGGGATAAAATGTTTGAACATACAGCAACGGTTTATACAATTCATAATATCGGTTATCAGGGCAGATTTTCAAAGGCTGCTTTATTAAATGCGGAAATTAAAGGAAGCCTCTTTTATCCCGGCGGGCCTGTTGAATATGAAGATAACGTCTCATTTATGAAGGCAGGTATTGTTTTTACAGATGTTATAAATACAGTTAGTAAAACTTATGCACACGAAATACTTACGCAGGAATATGGCGCAGGAATGCAGGATGAACTTAAAGCCCGCGAAAAAGATTTATACGGAATTGTTAACGGGGTTGATTATGAAACATGGAATCCTGAAACGGATAAATTTCTTCCCTTTAGATATGCAAGCAAATATTTGAGCGGAAAATTAAAAAACAAAAAATTTCTTCTTGAACATATGGGCTTAGAATTCAGAGAAGATGTTCCGCTTATTGCAATTATTTCTAGATTGGCAACGCAAAAAGGTTTAGACATTTTTGAACAAGCAACCGATGCGCTTATGAAGTTAAATGCTCAATGGGTAATTTTAGGAAGCGGGGAAGAAAAATATGAAAGCCACTTTCGATTGCTCTCCCAAAATTTTCCCGACAAAGTTTCAGTTTATCTTGGTTTTAATAATGAATTGTCTCATTTAATTGAAGCTGGCGCTGATTTGTTTCTTATGCCTTCGCACTATGAGCCTTGCGGCCTAAATCAAATATACAGCTTGAAATACGGAACCATCCCTGTGGTACGCAAAACCGGCGGCCTTGCGGATACGGTTTTGGATTGGGATGAAATGAGCTACTACGGATACAATACAGGAACAGGTTTTTCATTCAATGATTATACAGGTTATGCCTTGTCTGTAACAGTCGAACGTGCCCTAAATTATTTTAATCAAAAAGATATTTGGGAAAAAATTCAGAAGAACGGCATGAGCCAGGATTTTTCATGGGACCATTCAGCAAAAGAATATGTTTCTTTATATGAAAAAGCAATTGAAAAAAGAAAATGATAAAATATCGTTAAATCAATTCTCCTTAGAACATCTAATTATCTTTTGTAACAAGAGTTTATTTTCGCAATTAACAAATCCAAACAGCTAAGTTATATGCAAGAATTAAATTTTAATCCTTTTAAATCTACTTCGGATTTTAGAAAAAATTATAAGCTCCACGATTTAGCTGAAATAGCTGGGAAAAATCTACTAACGCAATGGGGTTTTGATTTTAATGATTTCGGAAAAGACAACCGTTATAAAAAAGTATGGGAAAAAGGAAAAGATAAACCGGACCTTATAATTTCTTATAAAAATAAAAAAGCCTTGCTTGACTGGAAAGCAAAACATAAATCCGTGTGGTTGATAAATGAGCGTGCATATGATTCGTATAAAGAATGGGAAAAGATTTTGCTGCTGCCGGTTATAATTTCTTTTTTTGTTTTTGATGAAAACCGGGACATTGTTGATATGCGTTTCGCCAGCATAAGCCGGCATGAACATAAAATTCCCGGTAGAAAAGAATGGGATAAAAATCAAACCATTGAATTTGAAAATGCTTTACCATTATTTTCTAAGCCTGCACTTATAAAATTTTTATCTTAATTGTTTATGGGCTCACTTAACAAAAAAGACGTAGAGCATATTTTTCTTAATTCCAGTTCTTCTGACGAACTCTTCGATGCATTCCGTGCTGCAATTGAAAATAAAATAAAAGATGTTGCTCTTTATAAATCATTGCTATGGAATAAAGCTTTATCCCCAGATGAAATTTCTATGTTTTCAGAAAAAATTTGTACGGAATTTCCCGACATTTGCTTTAAGATATATTATGCCGTTGGACAGATTTTAGAATCAATTTCCGTTTATGGAATTTACCATGAACGTGCAATGAATTATTTTAAAAAAGCTGCCAAAGCAAATCCCGCTTCCCATGAGCCTTATGTTGCCATAGCAAAAATATATAATTACGAGCTTGATTGCCCAAAGTTTAAAAACGTTGTAAAGGCCCTTGAGCAGGGGATAGAAATAGCTCATCTTAAAAGTAAAGTTTGTTTTGCTTTGTCAAACATTTACAAAAAAACCGGAGATAAAGAAAAGGAAAAATTTTACCAGGCAATGGGAGAGAAATTTCAACGGGAATTGCATTAGAGATATGTTTCATTTATCTAAACCAGAAAATTATTCTGAACTCCAAATTGAGAAGAACAATCTTAATCAAATGTATTGTGCCTATTCCATTGTTCTTTTATTGTGTGATTCCGCCCTTCAAACATTTTTTCTTTTATTCTAATAATAATATCCAATCGAAAAATAAAAAAGAACATTTCCAAAGCTTAAGGGATTGCCGGGTAAATTTTTTGTAAACAAAAAACTTCTTCCACGGAAAATTCAGCAGGCCCCACAGGTGTATCAAAAGCTAATGAAACTCCTATACCATGCCTTAAGTCTTTTAATCTAATTTGTTCTTGCTCCTCCCAAGCTTTTCCTAAATCATAACGGGCTTTAAAATATGTATCAAAGAAAATATCAAAAGGTAATTTAAATCTATATTCTAATGAAGCTAATAAAATTTGCCTGCCTCTAAAATCATCCTGCCGCATACCAAAAAATGAAGATTGCCCACCAAGTGAATATTGTTTTGTTAATGGTAGTGTTTTATCTGCAAACCCCATCACAAGCCGAGGAGAAAAAGTGCTTACATCATTAATTGTAATATAATTCCTGTAATCGAAACCAAAATTTACATAGCCTACATCTCCGCCAAAGACTTTTTGAGCTGTTTCGTAGTATGCATTAAAATAAACTCCCTGGTTTGGATAAGGATACTTATCCTGTGTATCAATAGTTGTGCTTGTACGTAATGAAATTATTTTTGTTGTAGCTGGATCTCCAGGGATCATTCCTTGTTTTAATTTAATTCTATCAAATTCATATTCACCTTTTATAATTAAATTACCAAACTTTCCAACTTGTGCCCCAACAGCAACAGAGCCCCCGTAATAAATTTGCCTATACTCTCCAATCACCGATCGAGAAAATTCATTGCTTTCAACAACGGAATCATCGCCGTAATTATAAGTATCTTCGAATTTGTAATATGCATTAAACTTGTATGTTAAATATGTATTTAATATTCTATTTGATTTAAGCTCTAAAATATAGGCGCGATTTCTTGTCCCGCCGAAAAGAATTAATCCAAGCTCATTTCCGGAACCAAAAATATTTTCATTTCTAAGGTCTAATCCAAGCTGTGCTTTCTTTTCATCGTCTATTCTAAACCCAACGCGCATTAAACTGTTCACTTTTTCATGAACCTTCACCTCAAGTATATTTTGATCCTCCACGCAAACAACAGAAAGGTTTATGTTTTGAAATAAATTTGTGGTTCGTAAATTTAATAATGCCTGCTCTATTGGCTGGTAACGGAAGTACTCTCCTTTTTTTAAGGGTATTTCCCTGGTAATAACTGTTGGGTCTGTAATTTCATTGCCTTCAATTTTTATTTCGGAAATCATTCCTTCGTCAAACGTTAAATACAACACCCCTGTGTTATTATTAAACTCAATTTGATTTACATCGGCTAGCGAAAATCCTTTTTCCCGGTAGAGAGATAAAATATTAATTAATTTTTCACAAAGCCGGCGTTGGTTATAAGGCGAATTATACAGGGGATAAAGAATCGAATCAACTTCTTCGGGCTGGATAATATTTATTCCATTAATAATAATGTCTTTAACAATTGGATTTTTTTTATAAATAAATCTTATTGTTGAATAATCTTCATTCTCATCTATTTCGGCTTTAACATCAGAGTATTCTCCTGTTTGATATTTATCGTATATTTCTTTTAATATTTCTGAACTGCTCACAGAATCTTGGCCTGTAAATTTGCCAACCAATGGAACATCCGTATTAGAAGCAATGTTTTCACTAACAATATTCTTAATGTAAAATTCTTTTTCTACAAGCCTTGAATTATAAATTGAATCTAACTCATGCCTAATTTTTTTTACATATGGTAAAGCAGCACGATAGCCCCTTTCAATTAAATCATCAATGTTTGCAAAATCGGTTGATGAATTATTTGTTAAATTTGGCTCAATGTTGATGTCAGCATCATTTATTTGTTTTTCGTTTAAGAGCCTCATAGGAATGCTTACAATTTGGTCGGCAACCACCCAGGGAAGATTTAATTCTTCTTCATTATGCAGCGTACTGGTTGTATTAACAGCAATTACATAGTCGCTGATTTTTTTGGCTGCATCAACCGGTATGTTGGCCACCAGCCCGCCGTCAACCAACGTCATAGAATCAAGGTTAACCGGTGCAAGAAAAAAAGAAACGCTGGAACTAGCTCTTAAAGCCTGACTCAATGAACCTTTATCAATAGCGACTAAGTTTCCTGTTACAAGGTTGGTTGTGACTGCTCTAAAATGAACATATAGTTCGTCAAAACTATTTTTTACATGAATGGGGGCCTGGAAGGCGAGCAAGCTTAAATAATTTGAAAGTTTTTGCCCATCATTAAAAGAAGTGGGAAGAATTGGCTTAAACCCATTTAATCTTAATGTGAATATTGCCCTGTCTTCAGTTACTTTTTGATCAACAAACAATTGCCTGCGGTCTGTTTCTCTATTTGACGTAAGCAGCTCGTTCCAGTCTGTATTCTTTGCAATCGAATCAATTTGAGCCACTGAATAACCGGCAGCATATAAGCCCCCGATTATGCTTCCCATGCTTGTCCCAACAATAACGTCAATGTGAATTCCAGCTTTTTCAAAGGCTTTTAACACTCCTATTTGTGATAAGCCTCTTGCCCCTCCACCGCTTAGAGCTAGTGCAACAATTGGTTTTTTTACGGGGACCTTTTCTTTTAATCCGAATGGAAGGGATTGGGTTCTATAATTTATAGATAAGATTCTTTTTTTTTGGGGAAGACAAATACTGCCAAAAACGATAAGCAGAAAAAAGAAGAAAGCCGCTATTTTAGTTTGATACATCATCCGTATAAAAAAAGCATTGTCTTCACTTTAGAATAATAATTAAATCTAAAGGCATTTAAAATACTTTTAATTTCTCTTACTTGCGCTTTCTCTGCTGTTGTGCTTTTGTATTTTGTTCAGCGGTTTCCATAAGTTTCTGCATAAATCCTTTTTTCTTGTTGGGATTTTTTACGGGCACTAAGTTCCATTCCGTCATGTTTATGGTTTATGTAATATTGTTGTGCAATTGAAAACACATTAAACATAAAATAATAAAGGTTTAACCCCGATGGGAATGACATAAACATTAAGGTCAGCATCACAGGCATTACGTAAACCAGTGCCTGCTGCTTGGGATCTTTAGTGCTCATTTTCTGCTGAACAAAAGTGGTAACACCCATTAACAATGCAAGCCCGCTAATATGCTGTACTCCAAATAAAGGGAGCTTAAAACCTAAATCTAAAATTTCATCGGGCGCCGAAAGATCTTTAATCCAAAACATAAATGGTTGCTGGCGAAGCTCAATTGCTATTTTGAATAAACCCCACAACGCTACAAAGATCGGCATCTGTAAAAGCAGCGGCAAACATCCCCCCGCCGGGTTTACTCCGTAAGTTGAATAAAGCTTCATGGTTTCTTTTTGCTGCTTCTGCTGGTCATCTTTATACTTCTCTTTCATCTCATTTATTTTAGGCTGAAGCATCTGCATTTTTTTCATTGATTGATAACTTTGCTTTGTAAGCGGATACAAAACAAATTTTATTATCAATGAAAAAACAATAATTACAAACCCGTAGTTAGGTATAAATGTATGTAAAAAGTTAAAAAGCGGTAAAAGGATATATTCGGCGATCGGACGAACAACAAACTTAAGGCCGAAGAAACTCCCAAAGTCAACGATGGCTTCCAGGTTATTCCCATAGGTAGATAAAATATCATAGTCAACTGGGCCTATATAAAGCAAGAAAGTGGCTTTTTCCACAGCCTGCGTTTTTAAAAGGAATAATTAAATGCGCATTGTAATATTCTTTAACCCCAGCTTTATTTACTGTTTTCTTGGTTGCTTTTATATATGCACCATCAACAGCTGAAGGATTTTTGGGAACCATAATAGCGGCAAAATATTTATTCCTAACACCAAGCCAGTCTATTCTGCCGTTAAAATCTTCTTCTGTTGGTTTGGCCTCATCTTTGGCATCAACAACAACCTGTTCACCGCCGTAATAAACACTTGCATCGGAATAATTTGCTTCATCAACGGAATTCTTTTCAGTGAACCGGATACCATTTCCCCAAACCAGGTCATAGGTATTATTGCTGATAAGGTTATTCATTCCAACCAATTCTATGCTGCTGTTTATGCTGTATTTATTTCCATAGAATGTAAATATCTTGTTAATATATTTTCCATTGCCTGCACTTAGCTTAAATAATATTGTAGTACTGTCTTTGCCGGAAATCTTATATTTTGATTTTCTTGCATCAGTTGTAAAATAAAGATCCCCGGTATTAATAGCTTTTCCGTCTGCACTTACAAAAGCAAGGTCGTACGAGCCGCCTTTTGAATAATTAATAAGCTGCACTCCATATTTATATGGGTCGTTATCTTCCTCTCCAGCGGAGTACCAATTATTAAATTTTTTCAGGTAATAGCGGATGAAATTTCCACCTTTTGTAGAAAGCTCAATAACCGCAAGGTCATTCTCTATGGTGATGGTTTGTTCGTTTTTCTTTTAAAGTATCTAAGGAAAAATATTTACCAAAATCTGCTGCTTCCGTTTTTACCGGCGGAACTTCTTTTTTCTCAACTTTTTTTTCAGCTTCTTTTTTTATTTTAGCTGAATCAACAACCACCTGTGTTGTGTCTTTCCCATTAATATCTTTTTTATACTGATCGGGAGAAGGGGCGTTTAAGTACATCCATAAAATTAGAATTGCTCCAATTAGGATGAAAGCAAATGTGGTATTTTTATCCATTAATTATTCCGTTAAGTTAAGGGATCGTATCCGCCCTTATTAAATGGGTTACACCTCAAAATCCGCCAGATTGATTTTGCTCCACCTTTTATTGCACCGTACTTTGTAAATGCTTGTATAGCATATTCGGAACACGTTGGGTAAAAGCGGCACGAGGGCGGTAACAGTGGTGATATAAGTTTTTTATAAATTTTAATTATAAAAATAAAAATATATTTCATTTTAAAGACTGCCCTTGAGTCTCATCATCAGCTCAATTATATCCGGCATAACATCTTTAAGGTTAAGTTTTTTATTTTTCTTTTCAGTAAGCGCATTTGCTGAAAAAACGATTTTAAAAGAAATACTTTTTTCTTCAGCTAAATCTATCAAACTATGCTTGTTTAATCTATAGGACTCTTTTATTAATCTTTTAACCCTGTTTCTCCATACGGCGTTTCCACTTTTTTTTGAAACTGCTGCTGCTATTTTAACTTCAGGGTTTTCATTTTGCGGCTCAACTAAATAACTAATTTTAAATTTTTTATTTTTGGAAAAGATTGTTCTTCCTGAAGCATAAATAGCTTCAAAATCTTTTTTACTTTTTATCCTTTCTTTAGCAGAAAGACTAAAATGTTTCAACTCAATTAGTTCTCATCGCTGACAGTTAATTTTTTTCTGCCTCTAGCACGCCTTCTTGCCAAAACTTTTCTACCGCTTTTTGTTTTCATTCTTTCTCTAAAGCCGTGCTTATTTTTTCTTTTCCTATTGCTCGGCTGAAATGTTCTTTTCATTACTAACTCCTTTTTTCAAAAAGACTGTAAAAATAGCTATTGCAGGCTAAATAAACAAGATAAATAAGAGAAGGAAATGAGGGCAAAGTTAAATACATAAATTATTTTAAAAATATATCAAGAATTAATTTGCACAAGGATTTAATACTCCTTATTTTTTAATACAATTACGCTCTTAAAAATAATGTTGATATCTTGTTGATATTTCTTTCTTGTGAAAACGTTTCACATGCCGATCCGGCAAAATAATCGCCGAGAAGTACCTAGCTTAATGTTGATTAATTAAAAAGAGGGCTCTAAGTGTGTTTGCACAAACAACATATCGGCGCTTACTTAATGTTAACAACTTGTGGGTTGTTCTCCCGCTTGGGGCAATTTTTTAGTATAACTCATTGTATTGTTTTGAAAAATTAACTTTTTGTTTTGTGGATAAATGTCTATGATTGTTTCTGAACCTATTGATAATCTTGCCGATTTAAAACCTAATCAAGTATGGAAAGAATGCTTAAAAACCATCAAAGATAATGTTACTACAATGACGTTTAACACCTGGTTTTTACCCATCAAACCACTTGAATTAAGTAATAATGTTTTGAAAGTTCAATTGCCAAGCCAGTTCTTCTGGGAATGGATTGATGAACATTACAACGCCTTAATAAATAAAACCTTGAAAAAAGTTTTAGGCGAAGAATCTAAATTAGCTTATATAATTACAGAAGAAATTGACATTCAAGATGACACCGGAATAAAAAAAGAAAATTATGCAGTAAGTCCTCCCGTCGAAGTTAAAAAAGAAATTCCGATGTTTGAGACCTACCTAAATTCTCGTTACACTTTTGACAATTTCATTAAGGGAGAAGGAAATCAACTTGCCCGTGCAGCAGGAAGTGCAATAGGGGACAACCCTGGCGGAACTTCTTTTAACCCGCTTTTTTTATATGGCGGAGTTGGTTTAGGCAAAACTCATTTGATTCAGGCAATCGGCAATAAAATTGTTAATAACTTTCCTGAGAAAAAAGTCATCTATCTTTCTTCTGATATTTTTACGGTTGAATTTGTGGAAGCAATTCAATCTAATACTGTAAATGATTTTTCAAGTTTTTACCGCGGAATGGATGTTTTAATAATTGATGATATCCAATTTTTAATCGGGAAAGAAAAAACACAGGATCTTTTCTTTCACATTTTTAATACACTTCATCAATTGAGAAAGCAAGTTATTCTTTCCAGCGATAAACCCCCTAAAGATTTAAAAGGATTGGACGACAGATTAATCTCAAGATTTCAGTGGGGACTTACTGCAGATATTCAGCCGCCGGACCTGGAAACAAGAATCGCAATATTGAAACGTAAAGCCGATGATTATGGAATGTCGGTTTCAAATGACATTTTAGAATATATCGCAGCAAACATAACTTCAAATATTCGTGAGCTTGAGGGTTGCTTAATAAAGCTGCTTGCAAATGCTTCCCTCAGCTCTAAAGAAATAAATATTGAGCTTGCTAAAAAAACAGTAAAGGAAATTGCAACAGATAGAAAAGTAAACATTACTATTGAAAATATTACAAAGGTTGTTTGTTCCTACTTAAATATTGACGAAAATAAAGTCCGCGACAAAACCAGGAAAAAAGAAGTGGTGTTGGCTAGGCAGGTAGCAATGTATTTGTCAAAAGAATTGACTAAGTCTTCACTAAAAACTATTGGCTTGCATTTCGGCGGCAGGGATCATTCAACAGTAATTCATGCCTGCAGCGCAATAGAACAACTACGCCCAGTTGATTCAATTCTTGACGAAATGGTCGAATCTCTTCGCAATCAAATTGAAATAAGCGCCTCTTAAAAAAGAATTTTTTATAAGGCTCTTTCTCTTTCAAAAACTATATAATCTGTAACTGGTGGAGTAGCCCAATTGCTTCTCAACAACAAGGCAATTTGTCCCCTGTGATAGGTTGAATGATTTGAAACGTGTGTTAAAATTTGTGTAACTGAGTTATTAAATTCCAGCCCCTTTGAATTCCGATAATTTATTTTCTTTTTAAAGCCTTCATCGGTCAGGGATTCAATAAACCTTAACCATTCTTTTGAACTTTTATATGATAATCCCCTCATATCTTCAATTGAATATTTGTTCCAAAAGTTTTGAGATGCTTGGGCAGGATCATTAATCCTTTTAAACCAGTTAATTTGAGCATCAATTATATGACCCATAATTTGAAAAGCTTTTTCGTTCTTCCCTTCAATCTGGATTAACGATTTTATGCTTTTTTCGTTTGCCCAATTATTATAGTTAAACAAAATAACAAAGTGCTCTTTCCACACAGTGGTCGATTCTGACATGTTCAACCTGCTTTCCATCTAATGAAAATTACAAAACAAGATACAACTAAAAGCTAAATTAATTCTGCTTCAGCAGGAATCTCTGTTTCGTCATCATCCGGAATTACTTTAGCAATATCTGCAATAGAATCTGCATCATTTAATCTAATTACTCTAACACCTTGAGTATTTCTACCCATTACTCTTATATTAGCCACACTTTGACGTATTACCATCCCTTGTGATGAGATAATGACAAGCTCATCGCCATCAACAACCTCCATCATTGCCATCATCTTGCCAACTTTCTCACTTGTTTTAACAGTGATAACACCTTTCCCGCCGCGCCTGGTAATTCTATAATCATTTATATCAGACCTCTTGCCGTAACCCTTCTCAGTAACTACAAGGATGGTATCCTTGCGCTTTATAACTAGAAGCCCAACAACCCGGTCGCCTTTTCCCAGTCTTACTCCTCTAACACCTGTTGCTGTTCTTCCCATATCTCTAACGTCTTTTTCGTGGAATCGAATGGCAAAACCAAGTCGCGTTCCAAGCACAATATCATTATTTCCATCAGTCATTTTAACAGAAATAAGGCTGTCGCCGGTATTTAAATTAATTGCGTTGATTCCGCCTTTCCTAACATTGCCGTAAGCCGAAAGAACTGTCTTTTTAATGGTGCCTTGAGATGTTGCCATAATTAAATAGTGATCTTCACTAAACTCTTTAACCGTTACAAAAGCCGTGATATTTTCTTCTTTATCTTTTTCCAAAAGATTTATAATCGACCGGCCTCTGCTTGCCCTTCCGCTTTCGGGAATTTCATGAACTTTAAGCCAATAGCACTTCCCTTTATCCGTGAAGAACAAAATATATTGATGCGTGGAAGCTATAAACATATGCTCAATAAAATCATCATCTTTAGTTCCTGCACCTGTAACTCCTTTGCCGCCGCGGCCTTGTTTACGATAGCCGCTTACAGGAAAACGTTTTATAAATCCTGTGTGCGAAATTGTAACCACCACATCTTCTTCGGCAATGATATCTTCAAGCGAGAACTCCTCATAATTATAAATAATTTCCGTTCTTCTTGCGTCACCGTATCTTTCCTTTATAAGAAGAAGCTCATCTTTGATTATTAAATATCTTTTTTCTTCGCTATCTAAAATACCTTTTAATTTTTCAATAAGTTTTATAATGTCTTTGTATTCGTCTTCTATTTTCTTTCTTTCAAGCCCCGTTAATCTTTGCAATCGCATATCAAGAATTGCTTTGGATTGAATTTCGCTCAACTTGAACCTTTTCATCAAGTTGTTTTTGGCGGTTTCAACATCTCTTGATTTTTTAATTGTTTCAATTACTGCATCAATATTATCGAGAGCTATTATGTAGCCCTCTAATATGTGTGCCCTGCGCTCTGCGGCATCAAGTTCATACTTGGTTCTTCTTATAAGAACATTCATGCGGTGCTTAATAAAATGCTGCATCATTTCTTTAAGTGTCAGCACTTTCGGAACACCGCCAACAAGCGCCAGCATTATTACTCCAAAAGTAGTTTGCATTTGTGTGTGCTTAAACAGCTGGTTGAGCACAACTGCGGGCTGCGAATCCCTCTTTAGCTCTATAACAACACGCATCCCGTCTCTGTCCGATTCATCCCTTATATTTGAGAGATCATTTAACTTGCCTTCCTTAACTAAGTCGGCAATTTTTTCAATAAGGTTTGCCTTGTTAACTTGATACGGAAGTTCGGTTATAATTATGTTTTCTCTATTGTTTTTTTGTGTTTCAATATTCGCTTTCGCGCGGACAACTATTTTGCCTCGCCCGGTAGTATATGCTTCTTTAACTCCGCTATATCCATATATAATTCCTCCGGTTGGAAAATCAGGAGCAATCACATATTTCATTAATTTTTCTACCGTGAGCTCCGGATTTTTAATTAATGCAATTATCCCGTCTATGACCTCTGTAAGATTTTGCGGTGGAATATTTGTCGCCATTCCAACGGCGATTCCACTGGCGCCATTTACTAAAAGATTTGGAAGATATGAAGGCATCACCGTTGGCTCTTGAAGAGAGTCGTCAAAGTTAGAAGTAAAGTCCACCGTGTTTTTATCTAGATCTCTTAAAATTTCTTCCGAAATTCTGGCAAGTCTTGCTTCCGTATATCTCATTGCCGCAGGAGAATCACCATCAACGGAACCAAAATTTCCCTGCCCATCAACTAAGGGGTAACGCAGCGAGAAGTCTTGAACCATTCGAACCATTGAATCGTAAACCGCAGTATCGCCATGCGGATGATATTTACCTAAAACTTCTCCCACTATTCTTGCAGACTTTTTATATGCTTTGTTGTGTGCAACACCAAGTTCGTGCATTCCAAAAAGCACTCTGCGGTGAACCGGCTTTAACCCATCTCTTACATCCGGCAGGGCGCGAGAGACAATAACAGACATCGAATAATCGATGTATGAAGATTTCATTTCTTCTTCTAATGATACGGGAATTATTTTTTCAAAAATTGTTGCCATAAAATTTTATTTTTTATTATTAAAAATTTATACGTCTAAGTTTCTAACATACTTTGCATTTTTTTCTATAAATTCTCTTCTCGGCTCAACAGCATCACCCATTAATGTTTCAAATATTTTATCTGCTGTTGCTGCACTTTCAAGCGTGACTTGAAGAACTGTTCTTGTTTCAGGATTCATGGTTGTTTCCCACAACTGCAGCGGGTTCATTTCTCCCAGTCCTTTATATCGAGAAATTGTTATCCCTTTTATTGCCCCTTCTTCAATTGGTGCTTCAGGATTTTCTTCTTCGGTTTCTTTTCCGTTTGGCTTCATTCTTTTAATTATTTCGTCACGTTCAGTTTCATCAAAGGCGTAGTATTCCTGCTTTCCTTTTTTAACCTTATATAAAGGCGGTTGAGCAATATATACTTTTCCTGAAGTTATTAATTCTTTCATGTGCCTATAAAGAAATGTTAAAAGCAACGTTCTAATATGACTGCCGTCCACATCAGCATCAGTCATTAAAATAATTTTTCCGTATCTTGCTTTCTCGTGATTAAACTCTGCACCAAGCCCTGCTCCTATTGCAGCGATAATGGCTTTGATTTCGTTATTCTCTAAAATTTTAGTCAGCTTTGCTTTTTCAACATTTAATATTTTTCCCTTTAAAGGAAGAATCGCTTGAAACCTTCTGTCCCTGCCTTGCTTTGCTGAACCGCCGGCAGAATCACCCTCAACAATGTAAATCTCACAGTGCTCTGGGTCTGTTATAGAACAATCGGCAAGCTTACCGGGTAAATTCATGCTGTCAAGCGCATTCTTTCTTCTGGCTAGGTCTCTGGCTTTTCTCGCTGCTTCGCGAACTTCTGCCGCTCGGGCACATTTTTCAATTATCTTTTTCCCGACAGAAGGGTTTTCTTCTAAATATTCCGCGAGTTTTTCGCCGACTATAGTTTCAACAGCAGATTTTGTCTCACTGTTTCCTAGCTTCGTTTTGGTTTGCCCTTCAAATTGAGGTTCTTGAACTTTAACTGAAATAACCGCAGTTAATCCTTCTCTAAAATCATCCCCGGTTAAATTTATTTTACCTTCTTTAATCAGATTATTTTTATAAGCGTAATTATTTAAGGTTCTTGTAAGTGCTGTTTTGAAACCAACCAGGTGTGTTCCGCCTTCATGTGTATTTATATTATTCACATAGGAAAAAATGTTTTCAGAATATGTGTTATTATATTGAAATGCTATTTCAATGGGGGTTCCGTCTTTTTCTCCTTCAATATAAACCGGCTTATGCATTGATTCCCGGGTTTCATCAAGATATTTTACGAATTCTATTAAACCACCTTTAAAATGATATTCTTCTTCTTCGCCGCCGTTTCTTGTGTCGGTAATTTTTATAGATATATTCTTATTTAGATAAGCAAGTTCGCGCATTCTTTCGGCAAGGGTATCAAATTTAAATTTTGTAGCTTTAAATATTTCCGAATCAGGCATAAATGTAGTCTTTGTCCCGGCTTCATTCTTTTTTGCTTTTCCAATTTCCTTCACAGGCTTTAACGGGAACCCCTCTTTTATATTCCTGAAAAAATAATTTTCCATCTCTTTTAACTTCTACTTTACACCATTCAGATAACGCATTAACTACTGAAACCCCCACACCATGTAACCCACCAGAAACTTTATATGTGTCTTTATCAAATTTTCCCCCGGCATGAAGTACGGTCATTACTATTTCCAAAGCAGATTTTTTTTCAATCGGGTGCATATCAACAGGAATTCCGCGCCCATTGTCTTCAACCGTAATGCTTTCGTCATTATTTATTGTTATAAGTATTTTATCCGCATAACCGGCAAGTGCTTCATCAATGCTATTATCAACAACTTCGTTTACTAGGTGATGAAATCCTCTAGTTCCTACATCTCCAATGTACATCGCCGGCCTTTTTCTTACAGCTTCAAGGCCCTTGAGAACGTTTATATTTTTAGCACTATATTCATTTTTGTTTTTAGAGTTGTCCATTTTTTTCCTGCAAATTTATTTTAATTAAGCTGTGAACTTAATCCATTTTATTCTTTCGTCATTAAAAAACTTATTTACTTTCCTTATTATTAATTCTTCTTTAAATTTTAACTCATTTCTCCACGCAGCGTTTTCAACTTTCATATAAAGAACTTTTTTTTCAACTTTTTTAGGAGTTACCACCTTCTCCCAATCAGGAAAGATTTTATAAAAAATTAATAATCACATCCGATTCTTTTATAACTTTTCTTATGCCTGCCAACCCAGGATCATTTTTAATTATATCTGCCATGCTTAAAAACTTCTCAGGCATATGCAGCTTTTCCACCATTAACTTTAATCACAAGGTCTGCTTCATCATTTTTTAAGAATGACAAATTGGTAAAGTCTGTTAGAGTAACAAATGCTTGTCCAACGTCCCTTAAATACTCGCTTATTTTTGATGACCTCTTAATATCCAATTCACCAAAAACATCATCCAGTAAAAAAATTGGTTTTCTTCCTGTTATTTCTTTTAAATAAAAAAACTGTGCAAATCTTAAAACAACTTGAAAGGTTTTATTTTGCCCTTGAGAGCCGAATGTTTTTAGGTTTAACGAATTAATTTCAAAAATAAAGTCATCTCTGTGCGGACCAACCAGGTTAGCAGCTCTTCTAATTTCTTCATCTCTTTTTAGTTTTAACATCTCAGAATATCTATTTTCAACATCTTCAATTTCACAGGAACCATCCAAATAAAGATACTCAATTTCCGGCAGTTCCTCTTTCTCTATAATCACTTTAAACGAACTCTTAATATAATCATTAAATTCCCTAACAAATTTGATTCGATGCTTAATAATTTCCGTCCCTGCTTCTTTAAGTTTCGTAGTCCAGGCGTCTAATTCATCAAATAAATTATTTCTTTCCGCATAGCGGTCAATTCTGATCTTTTCTTTAATTTGGGTAAGAAGCGAAGAGCGCTGGCGAAGTGTTCTGTTATAATCCAACAAAAAATTTAGATATGTTTCACTCGCTTGAGAAATAATAGAGTCAACAAATTTTCTTCTTTCCCCTGGCGGACCTAAAGTTATAGAATGATCCATGGGTGATAAAATTACAACCGGATATTTTCCTATTACGTCGGAATGCTTTTTTATTTGTTTGCTGTTTTGAAAATAATGCTTTTTATTTTCTTCTTTTGAAAAATAAATTCTCACATTATCAGTTGACAACTCTTTAAAAATCCCTCTTAATTCAAATTCATTTTCGTTAAATCTAAGCACTTCGTTTTCGTTTTTAGAGTTATACCCTTTTGTTGTACATAAGTAATAAATTGCTTCTAAAATAGTTGTTTTTCCCTGTCCGTTTCCACCAACTATATAGTTCATTTTATCAGAAAAGGTTAGTTCAGTATTTTGATGGCTTCTGAAATTATTTAGCTGGATGGATGATAATATCATTTTAATTATTTAAACGCACAGGCATTAAAAGCAGCATTAAATCTTCATCTTCTTTTTTATCAGTCGGTTCGATTATACAGGCTTTTGTCGGCGAATGAAGCTTAAAAATAATTTTTTCATCAACAACATGAGAAAGGATATCACTTACATAAGCTGTATTAAAACCTATATCCATTGGCTCTCCTTCATATTCACATAATATATTTTCCTTTGCGTTTGCACCGTGATCAATATCCTCTGCCGAAAGTTCTAAATTATTTTTTGATAAGGAAAATTTAACTTGTTTTGAATTTGAAGAAGAAAAAAGCATCATTCTTTTAATTGCTGAAAGAAGTTCGCTTGTTTTTACTTTTAATAAATTTTCATTTTCCAATGGAATAACACTGCTGTATGCAGGGTACTTTTCTCCAATTAACCTTGAAATAAATTCCAGGTCATCTATTTGGATTGAAATATTTGTTTTACTTAAAACAACAATTACTTCACCATCCCCTAATTGTTTGGAAAGTACTGAGATTGCTCTTTCGGGAACTATATACTGCTCATCTTTTTCGGAGGTAATTTTTTTAATAATTAATTTAACTAACCTGTGTCCATCTGTAGTTACAAATCTCAAGCCTTCTTGTGTAAATTCAAATAATGTTCCTGTCATTGCAGGGCGCATATCTTCCTTGCTCATAGCAAAAGATGTTTGATCAATTGCTTTCTTTAATTCGGAGCCATTAATTTTAACTTCTTTTTCTGTAGATATTTTAGGAATTTCAGGAAAATCTTCAGGAGAAGAAAAACCGATATTGTAAACACCATTATCCGTCTTAAGCTTTAATTTTGAATCTGTCTCTACCTCAAAATTTATTTGAGTATCTCCTAATGATCTTATAATGTCAAAAAGAAGCCGGGCAGGAATAACCATTTTATAGCTGCCGTTTGAAGAAATATTAATTGATGCTCTTAAGGCAATTTCCAAATCGGTTGCAGTAACAGAAAGTTCATTTTCTTTTATATCGAAAAGAAAGTTTTCCAGTATTGGCATCGGAGTTCGGGTAGGAACAGCCGGAATAATTTTGGCTAATAACTTTTCTAAAACTTTACTGTTTACTTTGAATTCCATCTACATTTTTCTCCTATTGAAGCATCAAAAAATAATAAAACTCTGTACTAATCTCAATTAAATTTACAGTTCAACAATCTTAATTTTTATTACTCTCTGATCCTTATCAAGGGAGAAAATAAAAAAGCCAGTATTTTGTTTACTGGCTTCTTTAATAAAAAAATTTTTTAATTGCTTTTATAAATCTAATAAAGCTCCCGCCTGATAAATCATCACTGCTAGACATGGTAGCAAACAATTGATAGGCCCCGTTAATATACGTATATGAATATATAATCAAAACCTTGGTTCCAGCATTAATCGTAATCTCACCTGAAACGTCACCGCTTGCACTTGCGGATGCTGCTTCGGCAGGAATATCATAAGTTGTTGAATAGGTATACGAACCATTATCAATTGCTTCAACAGTAATTACTTTGCCCGTAGGAACAATTACTTCACTTCCCATAAAATTAATTCTTAAAGACCCGGCAGAAAGATTTTTAAAAGCTACTCTGCTTTATAGTTTTGAAGAGCAGCCTGTTAAAAATAATATAGGCAATAATAAAAATGGTAAATACTTTATATATTTATTCATTATAGGAACCTCTTTTGAAGTTTTATATATAATCTCTATAAGAACTTAAAACAACAATGGTTAAAAGTTACTTTAATTTATTTTAATAATCAATAAGTTCATTAGTCATTACAAATACTTTACCAACACACTATTAATAATTAATATATATATATTTTAAATATTAATAGTTATAATAAGAAAGTGGAAAAGTTAATATTACTTAAATAGTGTAAATAATACATCTATTTTAAATAAAAGTTAAAAGTAAACTGTGAATAACTTTTGTAAATTGAAAAGATACTAACAAGACGTTTATATATACAAAGTTAATAACAAAGAGAAAGTACCAAGCTAACAAGTTATTAACAGATTTTATTTTTATATAGTTGGCTCGAATTATTATATAATACGAGCCATAAATAAATTTTATTGAACAGTAAAATTAGAATTGGCTGTAAATGCGGTTCCTTGTTGACTACCTTCATTCCCGGTAGTAGTAAAAGTCCATTGCTGCCCGACTTGAAGTCCTGTTACAGGGCCAACATCAACCGGAGCTGTTGAGCTATAAACATCACCAACAGCAACAGTTTCATTCGTAACCCCGGCAGCAGCACAATTAGCAACGATTTGTGTAATATAAACTGCGGTAGAAGGTTTAAATTCAAAATAATATTGTTGCTGGTTATCCTGAACAAGAGAGACTGTAACAGTTACATTCCCAGTTCCACCACCGTTTCCACCGTTACCACCGTTACCAAAAGGATCTGTTCCACCACCAGAATTGTTGTTACATCCAAGAAATAAAGCACCGACTAAAAAAAGGACTGAAACCAAAATATTTTTCATTTTTTTATCCTTTTAATTATTTGTAAAATTTATATTGAAAACTTTAATGCAACGCCAAATTTAAGTATAAAAGTCGTGTTGCTGGTTGCACTTCAAAAGTATTTGTTAAGGGAATACATGCCATGATATCACTTCCCAATACATTCCTGGAGATAATCGAAAATTATATCCAGTTCCCACTTCAATTCCAAAACGAACAGCTTAAAGTTGAGGTTTGGAATTGTCGTCGGATTTTGTGCCCCACCTCCACCTAAATTACACATTATTATTATTATTAAAGTTTCGTTTCACCACTACCTCTTAATTTTATACTTAATGAAGGTCCTGCAACCATATAAAAACCACTAAATTCTGCTTTAAACATCGGATCAAAAGTCAAGTAATAAAAGAAAAAGATCTTTGTTGTTGTGGAATTTGATGTAGAAAAGTGAAAAACCAGCTCATATCAAAAACAGTTAAGTTAATAATCATCCCAATATGAGGACTAAATGAAACATCAACATTGCCTCCAAGACCAATTCCAAATCCACTATAAGAATGTCACTAACCCTGTAGCACTAAAAATATTAAAATTTCCTGTTAAGCGAGGTCCAATTTTGACTGATTGTGCAAAAGAAGAAGAAAATAGAAATAAAACCAAGGCGAAACAGGAATAGAAGAAAGAACTTTTTTCATTATACCCTCCAGGAAAATATGAAAGTGGTTTAAATAATTTATTTTATTAACTGCATATTAATGCGCAGAATGAAGCCGAAAAGGCTCACTTAAAAGTCAGAGAGAGAAAATTTTTATTTGGACTCCCCAAAAAGGAACTTTGGGGGAAAATTCTAATATAAAAATGTAATTCCTTAATCTTCTCTTTTATAAGCAAATAAAGAAAAACAAAAGCACAATAGAAATTATAGAAAAAAAAGAAATAAGATATAAAAAAATTAATTATGATTTTTATTATCTAAAAAATCTTTTTAAAAGCATTTCTTTGAGCAGCAATAGTTTTTTCTAAATCCTCCGATGAATGTGCAGTTGAAATGAATGCTGCTTCAAATTGAGCCGGGGCTAAGTAGATACCCTGGTTTAACATTTCATTAAAATATTTTCCATATAAGGCTGTATCTGATTTTATAGCTGATTTATAATCAACAACCGGTTCTTCAGTAAAAAATAGACAAGACATTGATCCGGCTCGATTTATTGCAAAGTTTTTATTAATCTTTTTTAAGTTATCCTTAATACCTTTTTCAAGCATAGTAGCTTTTTCTTCCAAGGATAGAATAAACCTCCGGATGCTCTTTTATATAAGTTAAAGCGGCAATTCCAGCCGTCATTGCTAATGGATTTCCGCTTAATGTTCCTGCTTGATAAACAGGCCCGCTTGGAGCAATCATTTTCATAATTTCTTTTTTTCCTCCAAAAGCTCCAACGGGTAAACCGCCGCCAATAATTTTTCCGAATGTTGTAATATCTGGTTTTATGTTTACTATTTCCTGTGCCCCGCCTTTTGCAACTCTAAAGCCGGTCATAACCTCATCAAAAATCAGAACCATGTTTTCTTCAGTACATATTTTTCTTAATCCATTTAAAAACTCATCTGTTCCTCTTATCATTCCCATGTTGCCTGCAAAAGGCTCAACTATTATTGCGGCAATTTGATTTTTATTTTCAGCAACTATTTTTTTTACTGATTCAATATTATTATAGTCGGCTAGCAAAGTATCAGCAGCATTTGCTTTTGTTACTCCAGGACTTGTTGGCACGCCAAGGGTTAGGGCGCCAGAACCTGCTTTAATTAAAAAGTAATCTGCGTGGCCATGATAGCAACCTTCAAATTTTATAAATTTATCTTTTTGGGTAAACGCACGTGCCACTCTGATTGCGCTCATTGTTGCTTCTGTTCCGCTGTTAACCATTCTAACCATTTCTATTGAAGGAACAAGATCAGTAATTAGCTTTGCCATTATTATTTCAAGTTCGGTTGGAGCTCCGAAACTAACGCCATTTTCAATTGCTTTTATTAATGCCTCTTTAATAAACGGAGGATTATGCCCAAATAAATGCGGGCCCCAGCTTCCGAGATATTCAATGTATTCATTATCGTCAGCATCAACTAATTTAGAGCCGTATCCTTTTTTAATAAATAGCGGATTCCCTCCAACAGCATTAAATGCTCTTACGGGAGAATTAACTCCTCCAGGAATAAAATTTTTAGCTTCTTCAAATAGCTGAGTGCTTTTGCGTATATTCATATTCAATAAATTAAATAGTTAAAAAATTTATATACTGAATTTAACAATAATGGAAATATAAATTTAGTGGAATGAATAATTTTTATATTAAATCTAATTAATGAACGGTTCCAATTTTTGAAAAATGATCTGAAAATAATATAAAAGTAACATGCCCGGTTATTCCTTTCGCATCTATTAATCCAAAGTCTTTGTTTCTGCTATCATTGCTATTAACACGGTTATCACCAACAACATAAACTTTTCCATGCGGGACAATAATTTCCGGTTCGAATTGAACAAAATAATTTTTAGCTTCTGTTTTACTATCTAAAACAGAAAGGGTGCTTGAATATGGTTCATCAAGTATATTATTATTTAAATAAATATTTCCATTTACAATTTGTATCCTGTCGTTTTCCAGGCCAATGATTCGCCTAACAATTGGGAAAAGAAAGTGGGAATTTTTAATTATTACAATGTCCCCTCTATTAAAAGAAGAACTGTCATAGTTCGTTTTAAATAAAAACAAATCCCCGGACTCAATGGTTGGATACATTGCTAGTTTATCTCTATCAGAAATAGTCTGGAAGCGATAGCCAAGCAATGTGACTGCTATAGCAGAAAAAACAATAATCAGAAGGATAGTAACCAGTGTGTTTATAAAATATTTCATATAAAACGAATTAAAATAAACTAGTCACGGGACTGTTTATAAATTAAACAACGGGATTATAAAAAGAAATCACTTTCTAATTGAAAGGAATCTGGTGAGTATTAAATCACATAAAAAAGAGGTTGTGTTTTATCTAATATCTATAGGAATAATATCATCGTCAACATGGACGATTCCTTCTTCATGCCCGATCAAATTTTGGCCGAACATTACTTTATGATCGAACTTTCTAAAGGTGGAAAGCGTTACGAGCGGCTCATTCCCTTTTTCCGCGGTGTCTTGATTTACGGTTGTTACCACACATCTTGCACATGCCTTTACGGCTTGAAATTTAATATTCCCAATATTAAAGTGATTAAAGGTATCTTCTATAAAAGGTGTTCCTCCATCAAAAACAAAATTTGGACGAAACCGGTTCATAGGAAGATGTGAAGATAATTTTGAATTTAAATCTTCTAAAGATTTTTCACTAATTATTAAAAAAGGATAAGCATCAGCAAAGCCGACTATTTTTTCCTGCGGAGAATATTTTGGATCAACCCTTCTCCTTGTTGTATCGGGCATATAAACTAAACGGCAGCGTTCATTAAGAGCAGCAGAAAACCAATCATCTATTTCTTTACTAGATGTTTGTGCGATACAAAAATCTTCCCAAATTGGCACTTCAATTTCTTCATGGGAATTATGCTGTAAAGAAATATTAATAGGCGTCAGAATTTCTTTTTTGTGATATACTTTTAAAAAATTTCCTTCAATTGATGTTTGAAGTAATGCCATTTGCGGATATTGCCGCTGAGTCATAAAATCATTGTTAGAATTAATTAACATCCATCGCCGGTCATATTTCAATCCTCTTTTTTCAACCAAGGCGGATGATAAAGAAATTCCACCGAGAGATTTAATGGGATAAATATTTATTTGAGTGAGCTTCATAGAAATAGAAATTATTTGTTTTTAATATTGATTACAGTTATTTCCGGCTGTGAATTATATCGTATTGGTTCAATAGACATACCCAATCCGCGAGTTACAACCATCAGCATATTGCCGAACCAAAAATTTCCGCGAACATATCTTGTTTCAAATAATGTAACCGATAAATTAATAAATGGAAAGCAAAAAGAAACCTGGCCGCCGTGTGTGTGGCCGGCAAGAAAAAGATCATATTTCTTTTGAGCTGCTGCTTTTATTAAATCGTTCTGCGGCTGGTGAACCGATAAAATTCTTAAATCTGCGTGTAAGTTATCAACCAGAGAATCCCGGTCGCCATCATCAACTCGTTCTGAATAAGTTTCAGTTGCGAATGTTATTCCAACCGAGGAACGGGAAATGTTTAAGGTTGTATCCATGTCGTCAAGCATTATAACGCCATGCTTTTTTAAAGCCGACATTACAGCCCTTCTACTTTTTAAATAATCTGGACGGTATGCCCAGTTATCATGATCGCCGACACAAGAGAAGACCCCATATTTTGCTTTTATTTTCCCTAAATATGTTGCCCCGAATTCTATGTAATCCGGAGTTGAAGAAATAATATCGCCGCCAATTAAAACCAAATCCGGCTTGGTTGAATTAACTTTATCAATGAAATTTTGTAAGCGCCAGGTGTTTGTATATTTATCAGCATGAATGTCAGAGATAAAAGAGATTCTAAAATTATTTAATTGATCAGGAAGATTCTTTTTATAATAATCAACTGTTCTAATTTGAACAGTTGTGTAATTGTAAAGCGCATTTATTGGAACATATAAAATAAAAAAGGAGACAATTATAAAAACAATTAAATTATAATAACGGGTTAAGTTTTCTTTTCGTTTTTTATAGTATGGATAAAAAATTAGCTTTATGAAATCTATAATAAAAATGAAAAGCAAAGATTGAATAACAATAAAAACGCCGAGCCAAAAGGGAATGAGAATTAAAAAATCGAACCAATATCCTTCAGGCGGTGATGGAAAGCTATCTCGAAAAATTACAGTATATATGAGACCCGATAACAAATAAATTGGATAGAGATTTAGGAAAAGAATTAGAAAATAATTAATCGCATTAAAATTTTTAGTCGGAGTAAGTTTGAAAACTTGTAATACAATTCGCCTGAATTTTTTATAGAAATAAATCTCTGCCGCAAGAATAAGTAAAAGCACAAAAATAATTTTAAATAGAAAAGACATCCGGTAGCAGCCTGATTATGTTTCAAAGATATTTAAAATAGCCTTAGCAAACTAATTATGTGAAGTTTGAAAAGAAAAATTATTGAAGGGAGATAATATGAGGTTAAAACAAGAAATTCAAGAGCAATAATAAAAGTGGAATTACTTTTTCAAATTATTAATGAGAATTTTCATGCTTTCATAGTGCGTCCCCCGCCAATATATTTTATCGCAGTTCTTGCAGTATAAAAAAGTGTTATGCGCTGCTTGAACTTTTGGTGGAAGGCGGCGGCTAATTTTTTCTTTCTCAATCTTTTCTAATATGGAATTGCATTCAACACATCGGGTGAATTCATTTATCTGATTTTTTAAATCAAATCTTTTAACTATTTCTTCAATCTGCTTAACGGGGTCAGTATTTCTAACCCAATAGCCGCGGGTTACTTCACTTCGTTTTAAGATTCCAACATCTCTTGTTAGAATTGCTCTTTTTTCTTCCAGGGAAATATTAACTATTTCTTCATCTAAAAAATTATTTCTATAACTCGAATCAAAACCAAGAATTCTTAAATATCTCGCAAGAGTTCCGAGATGAACATCTAAAACAAAATTTAGTTCTCTTAATGGTTCGGGCCGAAGCTTTTGAAGAGTGGAAATATCAATTGATTCGAAGACTGGATAAACGCTAATATCATCGCCGTCATTTATGATATGAGAAAAATTCTTTGAATTACCATTTACTAAAATTAAATCAACTTCTGTATGCGGCACGCCTAAAGCTTCTATTACATCTTTTACTGAAGCGCGGTCAATGAATTTGTGTTCGAATCTTTTCTTTCTTTTTTCTTTCGGAAGGAAATCATTTAGTTCTTCATAAAATCTAAAAGTTACTTTATGCATAAATTAAAAACAGAACTTTTATTAGATAAAGCCAGTTGCACAATTAAAAATTGTCATTTCGAAGGAGTCTTCGAGTGAGAAATCTAATACCTCTTTACGGAAAAGATTTCTCCCTTTGGTCGAAATGACATTTGCTGTGGTTAAGTAACCCTTCCGATAATCAGTGTAATATTAATCCCTAAAAACTTCTTTAATAAAATTAAACTCTTCATCCGACAAAGGATTATTTGCCTGTGCAAGATTTGCTTTAACCTGTTTTAAATTTCTAAACCCGGGAATTACCGCTCCCACAACTTTATAATGAAGCAAATACTGCAAAGCCATTCTTGATAAGTCGTCAAGGGAAAAACCAAATTTTTTCTTTAGCTTTTCCATTTTAGGTTCAAGCGAGGCTAAATTATCGGCAGAAAATCTTGAAGCATTCCTTCTATGATCTCCTTCATCAAACTTAGGTGGATTTTTTTTGTTGTATTTATCAAGCAGCAGCCCTTGCGCAAGCGGACTATAAGCAACATAAGAAATTTTATTCTTTTCAATCAACTCGCGTGTTTTTGTTCCTTCGGGCAAGAGATAATCATTTAATGCGCTGGAAGAACTTTGTATTACTTCGGGTTTAACTCTTGGAATTAAAAATTCGTATTCTTCATCAGCTTTTGCACACTGGCCGATTACTCTAATTTTTCCTTCTTCTTTTAACCGAGACATTACTTCCACAGCATCATCAACATATTTATAATTTTCTCCGTAGTTTGCGTGATGGAAATAATAAATATCAATATAATCACGCTTTAAATTAATTAATGACTGCTCGCATTGATGGCGGATATGAGCCGGTTCATAAGCATGTTCTGCTGTTCCGGGGAACCAGCCAATCTTTGATGAGATAATAAATTTGTTTGAACGCTTTCCAAGAATTCTTGAAAGCATCCGCTCTGCTCTACCATTGCCGTAAACATCGGCGTTGTCAAAATGGGTAACGCCATTATCAATTGCATAGTTTATTGCTTCTGCAATTTCTTTTTCATTTACATCAGCCCAGCCATTTGGAGTTCCATTCACCCAATTGAGTCCGCCCATCGTCCAGCAGCCAAGACTTATTTCCGAAACTTCAATATCTGTTTTTCCAATTTTTCTGTATTTCATTTAGACGTATTTCTAAAATTATTTTCTGTTTAAGTGATTTAAACTTTTCTTGTTATGATGACCTCATCTTTTACAATAATTATTTTATTTAAAAAATTTTCATTTTTATATTTTTCTAAAGCCTTAAAAATGCCCAAATCTATTTTATATTGGTTAGGCTTTTTTAATTTAATGATTATAATTCCATGATGGGGTTTGCCTGTTTTATTGGAAAATCCTTTATCGGTAGTTATTAATAGTCTTTCTTCCCTTTGTGCTTTGTTCCAAATAAAATCATCATCCGCCCCCTCGTTTTGGGTGCCTCTTATATCGGACACATCAAATCCGGCTTTAATTAAATTATCGACTGAAATTTGCGGAATATTTTCATCGACAAAAACTTTCATCAATTTAATTATTTAAAGACTCGAGGGGAGAAATTTGTTCTTCTGCCAAAGCTGCGGCATATTTTAGACTCTCCAAAATATCCTCTTTTTTTAGCGAAGGATATGCATTAAGCAAATCGCTAATGCTATCGCCGTTTGCAAGCATTTGAATAATTTGGTAAACAGGAATTCGAGTACCTTTAATGCAGGCCTGTCCGTGATAAATTTTCGGATCTACTGAAATTCTATCAAACATATATTTTAAACTCCTTTATAACTATAAGCAAAATACTAAAATTTTTTTAAGATTTCTTTTTCAGCTTTATTTAATTTGCTAACTACCAAACCGTAAGAATGGTCGATTAGTTCTAAAATAAAATTATCTCTTAAAGTCCCTTCAAGATTTATTGTATTCCAATGTTTTTTATTCATGTGATAGCCTGGCTGTATTACATCGTACCGTTCTCTAAGCTCAATTGCTTTTTCAGGGTCACATTTTAAGTTTATGCTGATTGGCGGAGTTAAGCTGGCGATTAAAAATATTTTTCCTATAACCTTGTAAACAGGAGAATCTTCGCCAAAAGGAAGCTCTTCTGTAACACCGTTTTTCTTTAAGCAATATTCGCGAATTAATTCTAAGTGCATGTTGTTGGGTCAAAAGTCAAAGTTCAAAAATCAAAAGTAAAATAACAATTAATAGGAATTTCATAACTGTCATGCTGAACTTGTTTCTGCATCTGTTCTTTATCAGAGATTCCGAAACAAGCCTGCCGTCTGCAAGCAGGTTCGGAATGACAAACGCCTAATTTTCTTTCATCCATTTTGCTGTTTCTTTTATTCCTTCTTCATAACCAATTGGTTTAAAGTTAAATCTTTTTTCAAATTTGCTGCTGTCAAACAAATAATCAGAATCGTATTGATATAACATTTCATTCATTTCTTTTAAAATTTTATTAAACAAACCCATTGACTTTAATACAAATTTAGGCAGCACAGTATATTTTGGCGGTTTGTTAAATTCATTTGCACAAAGATTAATTATTTCTTTTCCGGTTAAAACATTTTTGTCTGTCGGCAAATGCCATACTTGATTAAATGCATTCGGTGTGTTCCCTAATAATGCCGTTGCTTTTGCCGCATCGGGAGTATAAGTTAATGAGTGCTTAACTTTATCATTCAACAACCACATTGGCCTTTTTCCCTTTTTATAATTTTCAAGAACCATAATATTTATAAAACTCGGAGCTTTTGGTCCGTAAAAATCAGCGGCTCTTGCTATGATTGCCTGAAGATTTCCTTTTTTAATTTCATTTAAAATCATTTCAGAAATTTGTTTTCTAACTTTTCCTTTTTCACTTGATAGGGTTGTGAGGTGTTTCTTCTGTCATCCAGCCATTAACTTTTCCGTAAGAATATACATTATCAAAGAAAACTAATTTGGAATTATGCTTCTCGCATGCATCAATTACATTCTGCATAATCTTTGGCCATAATTCACGCCAAACATTTATATCGTAAGTTAGCCCAACAGTTAAATAAACAACATCTGAACCTTCAACAGCTTGAAATATTTTTTCACGATTAGTCAAATCGGCGGAAAATAATTTGTCGGTGGAATTTACCTTTTTAGGATTGCGGCTGACCAGTCTTATTTCATCAGAATATTTTGAAAGTTCTTTAGCAAGTCCGGTTCCGATCACTCCTGTTGAGCCAAGTATAGTTTGCATATTTTCCTCTTCCTAAAATTTTATCACAAATAAAGTGGTGTTAATGAAAGCAGATTTTTCATATAATAAAGAAATAAGGAAAATAAATCAAACGTTATATTAGATTTTTAATACTCGCTGGAAAATCTAATCTATCAATATCGTCTTTTGTTATTAAGTTGGGAGATTTTCTTTTCAGATGAAATGCGAGTGACAAGCGAATCAATTCTTCAGCTTTATGTAAATCAGATTCATTATTCAGATAAAAAGTCGTCCATCCTGAATTTGGAACCCACCGATGTTCCTGAACTAAATTTTCTTTTAACAGTTCATCTCTAATTTTTTTGTTGAAGAGAATATCAAGAGTTCCGTTGTAATGAATATGTCCAATCTCTTTTCCATTCCATAAAAATTCTCTTCCGCCCATTTGATGCTCGGTTGAACTTACACCATTTAATGAAATTAACCATCAGATTCAAACTTTTTCACCAACTCTCTTTTTGAAAGCATAATTAATTATCTTCTATTTTTATCAATCCATCTAGCAACATCTTTAGCAAAATAAGTTAAAAACATATCCGCTCCGGCACGTTTAATTGCAATTAAAGATTCAAGCATTACGCGCTCTTCATCAATCCATCCTTTTTGTCCGGCTGCTTTAATCATTGCATATTCACCGCTTACTTGATAAGCTGCAGTCGGCATTCCAAATTTATCTTTTACTCTTCTTATAATATCAAGATAAGGGCCTGCCGGTTTTACCATTACAATATCAGCGCCTTCTTCAATATCTGATTCGACTTCTCTAATAGCTTCATCACCATTTCCAATATCCATTTGATGAGAACGTCTGTCGCCAAAAGCTGGAGCTGATTCGGCAGCATCTCTAAACGGGCCATAATAACCCGAAGAATATTTTGCAGCATAACTCATAATTGGAATTTTTGTAAATCCTTTGTAATCAAGAGCTTTTCTAATTGCTGCAACTCTTCCATCCATCATATCGCTTGGAGCAATTATATCAGCGCCGGCTTCTGCATGAGATACGGCTTCTTTTGCAAGCAGGCTTACAGTTTCATCATTTAAAATTTCTTCGCCATTTAAAACTCCGCAATGTCCGTGAGAAGTATATTCGCAAAGGCAAACATCTGTTATTACCAAAAGATTTTTTACTTCCGATTTAATTGCCCTAATTGCTTTTTGAATAATTCCATTTGGGTCATAAGCTTCGGAACCTTTTTCATCTTTGTGTTCGGGAATTCCGAATAAAATTACTGCCGGCAGTCCAAGCGATTCAACTTCTTTACATTCTTCAACTAATTTATCAATTGATTTTTGATATACACCCGGCATTGATTTTATTTCTTTATTAACATTTTGTCCGGGCACAACAAACAGCGGATATATCAAATCATTTTTTGATAATTCTGTTTCTCGAACCATGTCTCTTAATAATGGATTATATCTTAATCTTCTTAATCGTTTCGTTGGATAATGATGCCATGTATTTTTCCTTTCCTCTATCTCTTTTGTACTTGATTTAGTCATTTCGACGTCTTCGAGTGAGAAATCTTTCGCTGATTAGCAAAGATTTCTCCTTTGGTCGAAATGACAGCAACATTTTTTCTAATAAAAATTTAACATAGAGATTTAATTTTGTTTACAATAATTTCTGAATTCTTTATACAATCACCGACAGAAATCCCGCCGCGGTAATTACCGCTTAAAATTATTCCCGGATTTTTCTTCTCAAATTCATCAAAATAATTTTCATGTTCAATGTATCCTAAATTGTACTGCGGAATTGCTTTCGACCAAAATCTGCTTGTCATATAAATTGGGTGTCCGGTTATTTTCATTAAAGGCTCAAATTCGTTTCTTACTTTTCTAATTAAATCTTCTTTATCTTGATTTATCACTTCGGGATTTCTTGCTCCTCCGATAAACAAAGTGAATGTGGCTTTATCGTCATCAGCTCTGTTTGGAAATATAACCGAACTCCAAATTGCACCAAGGAATAATTTTTTTTCTTTTGCAGGAATTAAAAACCCAAATCCATCAAGCGGACGCTCGATATCTTTTTTGTTGTAAGCAATATATAAAACTAAAACAGGCGGATAATAAATTTCATCAAGATGTTTTGCAACACCTTCATCAAAAGGGGTAAAAAGTTTTGATGCCGAATAAGCCGGAATTGTCGATATTACATAGTCGCAATTAATTGATTTTGTGTTTTCACCGGTTTCATATTTAACAATAAATTCGGCACCACTTTTTTCGATTGAAGTCACTTCTGCATCAAGAATAACTTTTTGTCCAAGATGATTAGCTATCGTTTTGGGCAGAACCTGCATGCCGTCTTTAAATGAAAACATTTTTGCACTTTGCTTTGATTTTTCAGCGCGCTGTTTTCTTTCTTTAATGCTTTTAATCGTACCGATGATTAGTCCGCCATATTTTTCTTCAAGTTCATATAATTTTGGAAATGCAGATTTAACACTTAAGTTGTCAGGATTTCCGGCATAAACTCCGGCAACAAACGGATTGATTGCATAATCTAAAAATTCTTTTCCAAGCCGTCTAATAACAAATTCAGAAATGCTTTGATAATAACCGTCTTTTGACCTGCCTATAAATGGCTCTGCTAAAACTCTTGCTTTGGCTTTTGTTGAAAATAATTTTGTTGTTAAAAATTCAGAGGGCTTCATAGGAAGAGGAATCAAATTATTATTCTTCAAGATATATCTTTTGTTGCCTTCTTTATTTGCATAAATAAGCTGGTCCTGAAGATTTAATTCCTCAACTAATTGTCCAATTAATGGGGTAGTTTCCAGGCCGCTGTTTGGCCCGCGGTCAAATAAATAACCATTCTCAAAAACTGATTCCATTGAACCGCCGGGGCTTATTTTCTTTTCAATTACGGTTACATCAAAACCTTCTTTGTTTAACAAATACGCTTGTGTTAAACCAGATATCCCGGCGCCTAAAACAACTATTTTTTTTGAAGACATTTCTGCTTTATTTTTTTATTAACTTTTTCAGATTTCTTTTACTAATTTATCAATTAATAAAATAATAAATAAGTTATTTGTAAAGAAGTATTCTGTTGTCTATATACCGAAATGTATAAACCCAATTTCTTTAAGAAATTGGGTTTATTGATTAGGAAGTAGTATATAAAATGTGAATGTCAGGCTCCTTCCAAGCTAAATAATTAATGTTCAAAACGAGGAAGAATATGGCTTCGATGAAAATCAAAAACAAATGGCTCACCAGGTTCGAAACTTCCAGACAGCGCGAATCGCCTGATTACAATGAATCAATTAAATACTTCCAAAAATTTGTATATGAAACTCATTTTGCCAAAATGTTTACAATGGGGATTTCTCCCCAGGGAAGAGAGATAAAATATTTAGTTGCTTCCAAAGGAAATGAATTCACTCCGGCTAAAGCTAATAAAAGCAAAAAGGCAATTATATTAATTCAAAACGGAATTCATCCCGGAGAAATTGCCGGTAAAGATGCTTCAATGATTTTGCTTCGCGAAATTTTAATTACAAAAGAAAAAGAGAATCTACTTGACAATTTAATTTTAATAATCATTCCTATCTTTAATGTTGACGGACATGAGAGATTGAGTTCGTTTAACCGCGTAAATCAAGTTGGGCCTTTACAGATGGGCTGGCGGACAAATGCTTTGAATTTAAATTTGAACCGAGATTACATGAAGGCCGACACTCCCGAAATGAAAGCCTGGCTAAAATTTTATAACGAATGGCAGCCTGATTTTATGATTGATAATCACGCTACAAATGGAGCCGATTATCAATATCATGTAACTTATCAAATCGGAAAGCATGAAAATGTTTCTCCTTATTTATCAGGCTGGGTAAAAGAAAAATTTTATCCTGAATTAATTTCTAAAGTTGAAAGTGATGGCTTTTTAACTGCGCCTTATATAGAATTTAAAAATGAAGAAAGCATAATGGATGGTTTTTCAGAACAGCCGTCGCTGCCGAGATTTTCAGAAGGCTATACTCTTGTACATAACAGGCTATGCCTTTTAGTTGAAACACATAGTCTTAAGCCGTTTGCCAACAGGGTCGCTTCAACATTATCTACAATGACGAACACATTAAATTATATAAATGAAAATTATAAAGAGCTGAAGTTATTAAATAAAAAAGCCGAAGAAGAAACATTAATTGAATATGTGAAAAATAAAAAGCCATTCCCAATAAATTTTAAGGAAGATGAAAAGCCGAACAAGTTTTTATTTAAGGGATTCCATTCCATGGAAGAGCCAAGTGAAATTACCGGTAATAAAATATTAAGATACACAGACAAGCCGGTTGAATTTTATATTCCAATTTATAACAAAAGTATTGTAACAGATTATGTTGATGTTCCCAAAGCATATTTAATTCCAAAACAATTTTCAGAAATAGTTGAAATAATTAAGCTGCATGGAATAGAAGTTGAAGTGCTAAACGCACAAAAGAAAATCCAGGTTGAAAAATATAAATTTGAAAAAGTAAAATTCTGGTCAAGGCCGTATGAAGGAAGGCTTCCGGCAAATTTTGAATTTGAAAAGATAAATGAAAAAGTCACAGCAGAAAAAGGAACTTATCTAATTTCAACAAATCAAAAATCTTTACGTGTGATTTTATTTTTATTAGAACCGGCATCGCAAGATTCATTTGTCCGATGGGGATTTTTTAATGCTTTCTTTGAAAGAAAAGAATATGCCGAGGCGTTTGTAATGGAACCAATTGCAAAGAGAATGCTGAAGGAAAGTAAATCTATTTGGCGGGAATTTTATAATCGGATTGGGCTTGATGAAAAATTTAGGAATGACGCTGCTGCAAGGCTGGATTTCTTTTATCAGCGCTCACAGTATTTTGATAAAGGGGAAATGGTTTACCCGGTAATGAGAGTTGTGAAGTAAATTTAATTTTTAGATAATGCTAAAAACAAACCCAGTTTCTCAAAGAAACTGGGTTTGTATACAAGTCTAAATATTTTTTTATGAAAAAAGGACGACCATTCTTTCCTTGGAACTTTGTCGAGCCAGCTCAATAATTTTTATTACATTTCTTGCTTCTTCAGGCTTAACCGCAAGTGAAGTCCCATTAACAATAGCGTCATAAATATTATCAAAATAATTTTTGTAATTGCCTCGTTCCGTTTCTATCTTTCCCTTAAAATGTAAGCCATTGATATCTGTATTTAGTAATCCGTCATTTTCTTTTGGTTCGATTCCCCAATTGGGATTAGAAAGAGAAATTCCTTTCTTCAAATCATTTTCCTGCGGGTCTAACCCATATTTAATAAAAGAACCGTTTGTTCCGTGTAAAGTATATCGTGGGCCAAGTTCTTTAACAAGTAGGCTTCCTTTTAAGGTTACTTTTGGTGCTGCTTCGGATTTGTAATACATTACGATTTCAAAAGCATCTTCAACTTTGCTATCTTCGCGTAATATTCTAATATCTGCCCAAAGACTTTTGGGGATTCCAAATAAAACCAATGCCTGGTCAATTAAGTGAGTGCCGAGGTCGAAAAGAATTCCATGACTAACGCTTCCTTTCTCTTTCCACGAATCATGGTTTATAATATTTTTATAACGGTCGTAATGAGATTCATATTCAACTAACCTTCCCAGGAAGTTCCCGTCAATGATTTTTTGTATAGTTAAAAAATCACCGTCCCATCTTCTATTTTGAAAGACACTTAAAACCTTATTTTGTTTTTTAGAAATGGAAATTAATTCATCTGCTTCTTTTGCAGTTGGGGTAAATGGTTTTTCAACAATAACATTTTTCCCGGCAATCAGAGCCTCTTTCGCATAATTGAAGTGAGTTGAATTTGGAGTTGATATAATCACTAAATCTATTTCTTGATCATTATTCAAAGTAGAAAAATCTCTAACCACTTCAATGTATGGGTAATCTTTTATTGAATTATCGCTCTTACGTTCATAAATTTTTTTTAGATTAAATTTTTCATTTGCATGGATGAACGGCGCATGAAAATATTGCCCTGACATCCCGTATCCCGCGATTCCAACATTTATTTTTTTCATTATTTCTCCAACTGAAAAGCAAAATTGTTAAATGGAGATAAACCCAATTTCTCAAAGAGATTAGATTTACAAAATTTTGTTTAACCCATGTAACAATTTAAAAATAAAAACCGCCGTAATAAACGGCGGCCGAGGGAAATTTCTTGTTGAAAAAAACCAGGACATAATAAACCTAGTTCCTTTAAGAAATTGGTTTATGGACAAATCATCACATAGAAGAAATCATTTTCTGTGCTTTCAGCCTAACGAAAGACTGGTTCAAATTATTTAAGGCATTAAAGTTTGCCGCCTGCTTGTAATATTTCTGTGCTTCTATTTTATTCCCGCTTTCGTCATAAGCCCAAGCTATCCTGTATAATGTATACGGGTTTTGCATGTTTGATTTATTGAATTCACTTATTGCTTTATCATAATCTTTTTCTTTCATAGCAATAGAGCCGTTAACTTCATGAGCGAGCCACATTTGAAAATTATTTTTTGCCTCGCCTGCTTTTTTCATTAGTTCATCAGATTTACTTTTGGCTGTTTTTAAATCTCCTTTCATTAGAGAGATTCTTGCATCATTATAAAGCGAAAATTGTTTTGAATTATTTTTTACTGCATCCGATAAATTTGAATTTAAAATTTTATTCAAAGATTCTTTGTACTTACTATTTGCTTCATCATATTTACCAGATTCAAATAGTATATTTCCCATTGCATTTAAATCAGCCGACATAGAAGAAGCGTCATTACCTTTTTCGGCAATAGCATATTCATTTTGCATTTGTTTCATGGCATTATTCATATCTCCTTCATCAACATAGGATACAACTTTCGAAAAAATTGCCCCTCTTTTTTCACCATCATTTCTCGCAACATCTTTTAACAATTTGTCAAGCTTTTCTCTGGCAGTTTTATTTTGTCCAAGATAATTATAAGCGCTTGCCATTCCGGAATATGAGGCAACAAAATGTGGGTCATGGCTCAAAGCTTTTTCATATTGAGTAATTGATTCTTTGTATCTGCCTTCCTTTAATAGTAGTTCTGCATACGAATCATAAGGGTTGGGGTTATCCGGAATTAACTTTATGTATTTCATAAAAGCATCTTCAGCTTTTTTATAATCGCCTAAGCTTCGATATGAATATCCGAGCATATTATAAGGCAATGAAAAATCCGGGTCCAGGTTGGTTGCCTTTTTTAAATTATCAGCACTTTCCTGAAATTTTTGCTGTCCAAAATAAAATAGGCCAAGTTGATTTACGGCTCTTGCATCTTTTGGATAAAGAGAAACTAATTTTTTCAAGCTTTCCTCTTGGGTTTTAATATCTCCACTAGCTCCAGCTTTTGAGGCAGCAATCAATAACTTTTCTCCCTGAGAGGCGTTATCTTGATTTGCAATTGCCTTATTCAATTCCTCAAAAAATCCTTTTGTCGTTGAATTTGAAACGGCATCGTAGAAGTATGCCAGTGCGAAATTTTTATCCAGCTCATGCGCTTTTTGGAAGTGAATGTTTGCATCAGTGGGCCTTAGCTTTTCAAATAAATCTCTTCCTTTTAAGAATTCTGTTTTAGCTTCTTTTGAGTTTGTTGTGATTGGAATCGTATCTCCATTTTTCCCCGAAGCAAAACTTATACTTCCCAGAGCCGATATAAACAGTACGGACATAGAAAACACTTTGAGAGAAATTTTATTTCTCATACTATACCTCCTTTTATTGTTTTATATATAGAAATGTGGCGGAACATAAGTAATAACCATCCATGAAAAATAAAAATCGGATAAGTGGCAGTATGCCGGTATAATAGGAAAAATTGGTTGAAGAAGAAGGAACTGGTTTAAGTATCTTTTTTTAAGAATGGAATTTTTTTAACTTGAACAAAAGTTAGCCCCAATAAAAGCAGTCAACATTCCAATTCCCTCTTTAAAGGAAATTTGTTCATCTAAAAAGAACCAGGCAAGCACAGCAATTTGAATTAACATTGTTCCGTTTATTATGCTTGATTCTATCGCAGAGAGTGATTGAAGTGTTAGGTTCCATAATGTAAAAGCTAATGCTGTATTAACTAAAGCAAGCCATACAATAAATAAGAAGCTCTTGAAACTAATTTCCGTAATACCATTAATTACTATTCCAATTATCAACAAAATCATAGCCCCAAAACCCATGCTGATAAAAGTAACAACCAAAGGAGATATGTTTTTCCCTCGGTTTATGTCTCTTCCGATAATGGCAGAAAATGCATTCGCTAAAACTCCGATGAACATAACAATTAATCCCAAAGTCATTTTTGAGTTTAAAGAAACCGGGACAAAATAAATTAATATCCCGCTTATAAAAATTAGAGAACCAATCCATTGAAGAATTGTTGGTTTTTCATTTATTAAATGTATTCCTATTACAGCAACAATGAGCGGCGTGAAATTTAAAAGTAAGCTCACAGTGACAGAAGGCAATAAACTCAATCCTAAAAATTGTGTGCCTTGAGTAAAAGAGTAAAAAACCAGACCAAGGATTATCAATTTCTTCCATTGAGGATAAGTTAAATTTTTAATTTCATCAACGTGTTTTTTCTTTAATGCAAATGGAATGAAACAAGCAAAGGCAAGAATATAACGAAGTCCGGCAAAAGTTAATGGAGGAATTTCAAGCAGTCCCCATTTTATAATTATGAAAGAAGTCGACCATAAAAAAGTAACAAGCAGGGCTTGTAGAATTGGAACAAGTCGTGATTGAGTTGCTCTTGGCATTAATTATTTCGCGTTGATTTGAAGATGAAAAATAATAAAAATATAATTAGTTCACTTCAATTAATAATTAACCCAATTTCTTAAAGAAATTGGGTTAATGGTTGTTTGGCATAAAAAAATGCGAAGCTAATAAAATTAACCCCGCATTTTTAGCTATCGGTTCGGGGGGAATGCTATTTCATGTTCTCCATCTTTTTCATGCTATCCATTTTTTTCATATCACTTTTGCTATCTGCCATTCCAAGCTTCATCCAGTTTTTATCGGCAGTTTTAATATTTCCTGAAATATCGTCCTTCCACATCTTTTGAACTTTGCCGCTGTTATTTAAATATAATTTTCCATCAATAATTTTCCATGCAGTTGGGTCAACAGGGGCTAGCATGTTTTTACTAACTGCATAAGCACAATATCCACCATACTGCGGTGCATATTTATCAGGATTTGCTTTGAACATATTTAAATTCTTTTCATTTGTGAATTGCCATTTAGCGCCATTCCATTCAAAAGTGTAATCTGACTTTCCCATCATTGGCTTCATATCTGTAAAATAAGAAACAGCATCATAACCATTTATTGCCAATCCATTAGCATCTTTGTCGACTTTAGTCATCATATCTTTGTGCATCATGTTCCCTTTCATCATGCTTTTACCCATCTTATCGTTTTTCATCATTTTCTCCCCCATCTTGTTTTCCATTTTCTCGCTTTTCATTTCTTTGTCCTGCCCGAACGTAAAAGAAGAAAACATTATTAGCGATAAAACGCCCACGATTAAAATTTTGTTATATTTCATTGAATACTCCATTAGTTAGTTTGTTGATTATTACGAGCGAAAACTAATTTTCAGTTATAACGAAACAATCACAAAAGGATAAAAAATAAAGAAAGGACTTTGGAATTTTTCTTTGAAGGCGGGAGTTAATTCAAATGTTACAAACAAACATTAAAGAAATATTATTAGTGGTTAAATAATTGAATGCAGAACAATAGAATCCGGCAACCGCCGGAAATAAAGAAGGAATGAACTTTATTTAAATCCGTATTTTTTTATGTGCTTGTAAGCAAGATAACCTACAGCACTAAGCTGCGCCATTCCAAGAACATATCTGACGGGATTAAATTTTGAGTTTTCTTTGAACTGTTCATATTGAGCGGCTAACATATTTTTGAAGTCTGCGCCATCTTCATTAAATGATTGATAGGGATAGGAATTAGATAGCACAACATTTGTCCAGAGCCATTGTGTGTTTGGGTCTTTGTTTATAGGCAAATTGCTATTAAGGTTACAGATTTAAATATAAGCCCAAGATCTTGGAGCATATATAAATCATCTTCATGTAAATTTAGCTGAAACGGATTAAGCAAATTTGGATGAAAATCAGTTGAATCTTTTTTGCTTTGCTGAGAGAAAGCAAATTGAGCAGCAATTACTAAAGCAAATAATATTTTAATAAAAAGCTTCATTGTTCTATAATTTTGCTTAATTAAAATATAAAAGAATTTTTTAATCGTCCATATATAAATTTAGTTTTGTTATACACAAACAGAATGTGTTACTAATAAAAGATACTTTTTACTAGCCTAAACAGAATTAAGTTAAATTAGTTCCTGTCGAATTTAAACGAGCAATAAAGGCATCAGAGTCCCCGCCTTTATTTAACGATTGAATTGGATTTACTAAAGTTAAGCCATCTGATTTATTTGCTCCTGTAATCCAGATACCGCCTAAATTATCTATTGCCAACCCGCAAATGCCAAAATCAAATCCTACACTTCCGAAGTAAGTAGAAAAATCAATTTGCCAGTTCCCACCGTCTTCTTTTAGTTTCGCAATAAATCGATCTCTAATTCCCTTTTTCTTTTCTTGAAAAACTCCGGATGTTGTTGGAAAATCATTTGAGTTAGTCCAGCCTGTAATTAAAACATTTCCATCTTTGTCTAAGACTAACCCGGTGGATTGGTCATCAAGCTTGCCTCCGATATAAGTAGAAAAATCTAATGCTGAACCCGATTCATTTAACAAGCATACAAAAGCATCTCCTTCGCCGTCATTATAAGGTCCTGCAAATTCATTTTGAATACTGTTGCTTAAAGGAAAATCAGATGAGTTAGTAAAACCGGTTAACCAGCATTTGCCGTTTCCATCAACTGCAATTGATGAAACTTTTTCATCATAACTTCCGCCAATATAAGTTTCATAAGTAATTTCATAATCTGTCGAAGTTTGGGAAAGCTTTCCAACAAAAATATCCGGAGTATCATTTGTATCAACTCGTGATTCTTGAAAAGCACCGTTAGTTGTGGGCAGGTCATTAGAAGTTGTTATACCGGAAAAATAAATTGTTCCTCCCTCACCCAGGGCTAATGAAGTGATAGTTTCATCTCCTGTTCCTCCCCAAAAAGTTGCGTATTTTATAGATGACCCATCAGAACTTAGTATTGCTAAAAAAGCATCTGAAAATAATAAGCCTCCTCCCTGATAGGTTTGAATCGCATTAGAAGTAATAGGGAAATCGGAAGAAATTGTTGTTCCGGAAATATATGCCCTGCCCTTGATTATCAACTACAATATCAAAAGGAATTTCATCTCCTGTTCCTCCAAGATAAACTGAGTATAATATACTGCCATCAGAACTAAATTTTGTTACAAAAATATCAAAACCGGCTAATCCGCTTTTAAAAAAATCCGAAACATTTGTTACAGGAAAATCATTTGATGTAGTACAGCCGGTTATATAAACATTACCTTGATTATCAATCGCCGTTGCCTTCACTAATTCATAACTACTTCCTCCCCAATATGTAGAAAAATAAGTTTGAACATTTATATTGTCCGATTGGTTTTGTTTAGCAAAACTTTGATATGGTAAACTTATTATGGTACATACAATAGATAATATTTTGAATTTGATATAAATAAAATTAAAAATCCGCATAATTTACCTTAAAGTTTTACTTTTATTTTAAAAGTAGGTTGGCGGACTTAATAAAACAATAACGTAATCACGTGATTTTGATTTTGGTATGCAGCTTTTTTATTTCTTCAACATGGTTTCCTGGTGAATCTCATTTAATGGCCGTAAAAAATTATTAATTAAATTCCGTGCTACTTTTCTTCCCATAATTTTTCCTTCTTCTGTTGAAAAACGGAAATGATACCCATTCATTATTCTTGAATCTGCGCAATGTTCAGCAGCTATATTTAAATTGTCATAAGACCTGATTTTATGTTCGGGTATTGCGCTTGTTGATTCCATTGTAAATGATACATCAGGTGTACCGTAAATATAAGTTACAACTTCAGCGCCGCCTGCAGAAACTGAAGCATGAGCAGATGGATATTCTGGGAAAGGCGGAGCCGGCATTTCCGAATCCCAATTAGGGTCAGCTTCTGTTAAAGTATTTCCATCTGTATCTCCCATTTGAATTGCAGTGATAGGCCTCCAGGTATTATAAAAATATTTGCTGTCGAATGAAGCAAGGTAAATATCAAAAATATCCATATTGATTAAAGCAAACATTCTTGCTGTTTCCCATAAAGGCAGCTTTTGTTCTTTTGCAGTTATTCTCCCGATTCTATTCCAGCCATGTTCAGCAAATTCGGCCCACCAATGTGCATAGCTTGTTTGGTCTTCATTTCTATATATGCTGTTTATCTTTCCGAATTTTTTTACTTCGTTATAAGATACAGCATATTCACGGACTATTTAATTTAGGCGGCGGAGGTGACCTAAATTCATCCGGAGATGATAACGAAAATGGTTTTGCAAATCTAAAATCCGGCGACCAAACCCAATCAAAACCCGGAGTATATTGATAATCACCGGGTTTATTTCCGGGAGTATAATCACCTTTTGCATCATAACCGTCTCCTTCACGAATTTTCATTATTGCCATTGCAGATTTCTTTCCTAATTCAATTCCTAATTTTTTACTTTTATCGTCAGTTATTTTATTAAGCCATTTTTTTAATTCTGTATTAAATATATTTTCTTTTTCGGGATAAACTTTAATAAGTACTTCATAAGCTGCTTGTGACAAAGCTGCCAAGGGATCTGCGTCAGGTTCATTAGAATGGAAAGAATAAGTTTCATATTTCGGGTGCAATGGAATTTAAAGCATCGTGAATTGCAATATGAACCATAGCAAGTGCCCGTACTCCAATAAAGGAATAGAAGTGATCATGTTCATCTGCTGTTTCATATGTTAATTTATTCCAGGCAAGCACTGCTTCATTACTCATAAGATTTGGCTTCATTCATTGAACTGCTTTGGGGTTGCTTTGCTGGCTGATTGAAGTGAATGAAAGAATAATAAATAAAGTGACTGTTGCAATGAGAGATGTTCTTTTAAAAGCCATTTTTATTTTCCTTTGTTGAAAAGAAATATTTTTTGAAAGGAAAATAAAAGAATGAATTTAACGATGTGTTGTTCTAAAGTTTAGAAATGTTTTTTATAAGTTCAAAATTAAACAACCTTGCTTAACTTTCTGCGGACTGTTCTAAATTTAAGCGGTGTAACTCCATATCTATCTTTAAATATTTTAACAAAATGACTTCTGTTTTTGAAACCGCTGTCAAGCATAATGTCTTGAATGTTTTTCTTTGTATTCCTGATAAGGTAGCAGCTATATTCTAATCTTTTTTCTGTGAGCCATTTCCCCGGCGGCATGTTATATAAATTATAAAAATCCCTTTTAAATGTTGAGATACTTCTTGCACTTAATTGAGCATATTCTTCTATTGATAGATAATTTGCAAAATTTGCTTCCATTATTTCTCTAATCGAAATTTTATTTTCATCATTTATTTCTTTGAAATAATTAATTATCTGTGGATTACTTCGCGAAGTTAATAGGCTTAGGATTAATTCTTCAAATTTTAATTTCAGTAGTGAATTCGAAGGATGATTGTTTTGTTTGAAATAAGTTGTTAAAGACTGAAAATAAGACTGTAAAATTTCATCTACATTAATAGGAATAATTGAATCGAGCATTGTATATGATTGGTTGAAACTTAAATTCATATTATTTTTTTCAATTACATTCTTGATAAATTCATCGGGTACAAAAATAAAAATAACAAGAAACTCTTCTTCAAAGTATTGATAAACTACATTAGCTCCTTTTCTAACAAAAATTAATTTCCCCGGTTTAACAAAATAATTTCCGTTAATTGTCTGCCATAATTTTTTACCACTTATTCCATAAGCAAAATAATTTGTGTGAGACCACACCTCGCCCCGCTCTTCATCGACAAGGCATTTATATTCAGTGAAGAGAAGATTATCAACTTTTAATTTTTTAAATAACCGGCTTTCTAAAATAAAGTTATGAAGATTAACCATTTCTGTTTTTTTGCTAATAAAGTATCAGAAAAATTAATTCTGTACAATAACGTAATTACGTGAATTTGAGAAAACTTTTATGTTTTAAAGTTTAAACAACCTTAGCGCAATATAATCATCTTATTCGTTTCATTGAATTTACCTACGGTTAATTTATAAAAATAAACCCCGCTTGAAAGGTTTGAAGCATTAAACTCAACTTCATAATTTCCGGGTTGCTGCTGCTTGTTTACTAAAGTTGCAACTTCTCTTCCGAGTATATCATAAACTTTAAGTTGTATTAAAGCCTCCCCTTTGGGGAGGTTTGGAGGGGCTGGGATTGAATATTTAATTTTTGTTGTTGGATTAAATGGATTCGGATAATTTTGATAGAGTTTAAATTCTAAGGGAATTTGTTCGTCGGAATTAATACTTGTAACAACAGAATTAGCCGGGAAAAAAATATTATCAAGCCAAACGGTTGATGGATTATCATACCCATTGGTTAATGTCCATGTTAATCGATGTTCACCAGCTTTAAGCTTGTAATCAAAAAATTTCCAGTCTGCTGAACCAAACCAATAATCATAAGCGCTGCTGTCTACATCAAGCTCTAATGTTGAAGCAGATCCCCTATAAAATTTCATTGCAAAAGTTAAGGAAGTGTCTTTAGGTAAATTAACATTTATTGCAAGAGTTGTAGATTGATCTTCTAAAACTTTTCCTGACTTAACCGAATAAGTGCCGGATTGAGATTCCAAATTTGTTATTTCCCATTTGGAATCGCCATAAGTTTCCCAGTGAAACCAATTTAAATTTGCATGTTCAAAAGTTTCTGTAAAGTCATCAGGCACAATTGCAAAACCATTTATTAAAGGTGTATATTCAGTTGTGTTATTGGATAAATCGGTAATATTTAATTTAGGGGTAACTTCATAAATACCTTTTTTATCGGGAGTAAAAGATCCGTCTGGTGAAATTTGAGATGAACTTCCTTCCGGTGGTTCTAATAACCACGATATATCAGTTGTGTAATTGAATCCTTCTGGTTTTGAAATATTTGCATTGAAAGATACGTTTTGCCCGATTTCTGCATTTATTGATTTGGGCTGTATGTCGGGAACAAAAAGCTCGAAAGGAATTTCTGCTTTGGTAACAGTATCATTCTGATTATTGCTTATGAGTTTTGGAAAATTAAATATTTGATTGTTAATATCTAATCCGACTTCCTTTAATAAATTATATACTAAGTCGTAGTGAGCATTGATCGTTGCATTATCTGTAATTCTCCAGATAGCTTCTTGTGCAAAATATTGGGTTGAATTACCACAATAATTTAAGGTCGAATCAACATCTCTTATAAGTTTCAATAAGTATTGTGTTTCGGGTATTCCATTCCATTTTTCCAATGAAGGAGCAACATTAAAAACCATAGCACTATCGGGCTGTATTTTATGTTTATCAATACATGCAGAGTAAATTCCACGCAATGTTTTTATCTCCCCAGGCCTTAGTATAAAATCACTTGAATGCCCGATAATTAAATTTTGATACAAATCATCTGAACTTGTTAAAATATCACCTGCATTTATTTTTATTATTAATCCTGCTTGCGCAGCCAGAGCGTTAATATCTGATTGAAGGACAGGTTTACTTGTTCTGCCCATTAGATCATTTTCGTGCATTTCTCTGGGGATACTAAGACTTTTCCGTGTAAGATCAAATTTTATTCTTTCAGGACTTAGATCTGGGGCTCTTGATTCAAGTAAATTTTTCATTTCATCATCAGATATCGTTTGGCCTCCATTAGGATTTTGCCATTCCCCAGTCGGCAGCTTAGCCCAGTCATCATATTGGTCTTCTAGCCCCATCAAATGGCCAGCTTCATGGGCATATATTCCTGCACCATTTCCTTCATCTTCAGGATACCAAATCCCATTAGAAACGGTATTTGTATTTGGCATGCCAAGGTGGGGAACAGTGCTACGGCCATTCCCACATTCAAGTTTGATATCATCGAAACCTGGTGTTCCGGTTGGCAAAGTATCTCCCGGATGGGAAAGCGATACTATTTCCATCTCTATTGTTTTTCCATCACTCGTTTTTAGCCCATTCCATTTATTATATATCTCGTTTTTAATATTGGCTTCAATTGCTGCATTATCGCAAGGGCCATAAAACTCCAGGTTAAGTTTAAATTTTATAGTATTGCCGGGTGGGGAGGAATTACTGTTATCCCCGGTAATTGAGACACCATCTCCAAAATAATGTCCTTTACTTTTTAATGATGCCCGGCCTGCCGCGACAGCATCAAAGATTGACATTTCATAACCGATCTCAAATCCTCCGTGTGGAATTTGTAAATCATTTGAAGAAGCAGCAATCTGATTGTAATTAGTTTTTAATTTATCAAAATAATCTTCATTTATATTTTCTTCTAATAGCGCTGAAGAAATAGCCGAAGATTCAGTACAGGGATCTGTTGATACAATATTAATATTTTCGGGAGGTCTAAAATGTATATTAAATTCTACCGGAACATTAGAATTTATAGCGTCAATAATATTTTCAATTTCCTGCTGTGAAATGTTTTTTACAGAAACTTGTTTGATATTTCCATTAGCAGTAATTGTGAATAACACTTTAGTGCCATCACTTATCGAATCATCTTTGAATTCATCATTTAAAGAAAAGAAATTATTATTTTGAATTGCCTGCCAAATTTGCTGCACACTCTGAGAGGAGATTATAAATGTTGTATCTATTATTCCCTCAAGCTGATCACCAGTTGATTTTACAAAATTAGTTTGGCCATTGGCGAGGACAGTAATCGTTTCGAATTCCGACCAGGGGGTCAAACCGTCCGAAGTACAAACAAGCATAAAATCGGAGGGAGGGGTTTGTGAATAAATTGCTGTGCATAGGAGAATTAAACCAAGAATTATTACTTTCAAATAATTCATGTTATTTCCTTTTCTTTTATTTTTACAAACGAACAGAGTAAAAGAAAATATTTAATTTCTGAAGAGGTATTAAGAAGACAGGTAAATTTTAAAGAGAATGTATTACTTTTTTTTCATAAATGCGAATAAAAAATTTATAATAGAGTTTTTTTATAATGTATGTTTTAATGTTATCCACTATTCGGGGTATTCATTATCTTGATCATAAATGAGATAAAAGATAAAGTGTGCAACGGAAATATTAAAAAGGGAATTTTTCCACTTATAATAAGAAGTTCTACTATTTGATCATTCCTTTATAAGATAGTTTGCCATCTTTAAAATTTCCATGAACATGTAATTCGCCTTCAAGTACCTGGCCAAAGACAATACTTCCATTAACCTCACCGCCCGCTTTGACAGTCGCTGTATAGCTCATAATTCCAGAGGCAGAATTATTATTAAGTTTACCATCAAACTTTCCGTATGCAATCCACTCTTCATCAAATGTTCCGGGAGGTGATCCGCGAGGCCCTTTAACAAGTATCCTGTAATTGAATTCCATTTTACCGGACAAAGTGCCGGAGATAGAATAGGATTCGATTAAATCCACAATACAGATTTTTCCTGCTTCAATCTTCTTTGGATTTTTTGGCGGGCCTACCGGAGAAAACTGGCCCGTTGCTTCTATTGTTTCTTGTATATTCATTACAAAGGTTGAATCCTGAGCCAGACTTATATTTATCATAAGTAAGCCAATTACGATAATTAAAGTGAAATAAGTTTTCATATTATTAAAAATTATTTTTTTCAACTTTTTATTTTCCAAAGAGAGGATTTATAATTGTTGAACTATGTACTACCTTCAATTTCATTTGCCTCATCTTCTGATAATGATATCTTCTTTCCCGGGCATCACACGTAATGCAGCAATACGCCATTTACCCGCCTCGTGAACAAGAATCCACATCGCACTGGCTTGCCGGACAGGCTTGAGTTTATCTTCTGTTTCAGGAATTGCGCCTGTAGCGGTGATGTTTAATTGGACAACATCGTCGCTTATTGTTCTTATTTCGTTAATGATGAATAACGCCCTATAATTCCTCGGTTTAGAAAAGTAATCACTCCACATCTTCTGAATCTCCTGTTTACTTTGTATCAAGGGATTATTTCTAACAATTATATCCGCATCATTTCGGAAAAATTCACTAACCGCTGATGGATCGTGACTATTGAATGCATCTTCATAAGCATCGACAAACGCACGTATTTGGGGTCGAAGGGATTTTGCAGTTTCAAGTGAAGCTTTCAGGACAACGCTGTCGGTCTCTGCCGGCATCATAGAGATAGATGATATGAGCCATTTACTGTTAAGGCGACGCACCACCCACGTGCCCCGTGCTTTTCTTATCCGAAGTTCTATTCCTGAAGTATCCCGTCCGCCGGTTACCGATAGGATGTTGATCATCGCAATGTCTGCAGATATCTTTCTTAACGAATTTACCGTGAATGTACCTTTTCTTCCCGGTTCCTGTTTTGCGAAGTAAGAATTCCACCAGTTTTGAATAGCCTGCCTTCTCTTCGCTTCAAGCATGTTGCCTACCACAACATCTGCATTTTCGGTGAAAAATTCTGAGAGGGCGGCCGCATTGCGGGTGTTAAATGTATCTTGATATGCTTCGATAAACTTGTATAATGAAACAGAATCATTAACTGTCTGAGCCAAAGCCATACCGGAAAACTCCGTAATGAAAACAATTGTTGTAATAATTATTAGCCTATTTCTAACAAAGTTAATAAGCCTAAGCATAAATGAAAGTCGGATAAATTTTGAATTCATTTTTTCTCCTTACCTTATTTGTGTAAATTAGGTTCAACTTAAGCTAATTTGTTCATTATAAAATTATCCTTATGAATTAAATGAATTTCCCTCACTACATATTTAACTAATATTTTTAGTGTGTATCTGGAAGTTTTATAAATCCCAGTTGTGTCCACATACCAAGCATATCAAGCTGTTCCCAGACTTCGTAAACTTTATCTCCGTTAAATTTATAAATCGTAATTCCGGTTAGAGAAATAGGTTTTCCCGTCGGAGGCATTTCAGCCAGTTTACCTGTATTGGTTGCCGTTGCACTCCATCTTCCTATAACAATATCATTTGTTTCAATCAGTTCTTCATACTTTACATGAGAATTAGAGAAAGCAGCACGATACATTTCAACAGCTTGTTTCCAGTCTTCGCGAGTACCGGTTCCATTCGGCATATGAGGTCCGTGGTATTTTGCATCTGCTTCCATAATTTCATCGCCGACTTCAATCAATCCTTTATTCCACATTTCATCAGCTATCCGGTTAATTATAAATGATTTGTTCATTTTCATATTCCTTAATTTGTGGTTAGTGTTATCACAGCAAAATAAATATCACTATTACTTAGCACACGTGTAATGTGTCCTTTTCCTTTTGTGTCTTCTCCTAAAATCAAACTGCCAGGTCCAAATCGCCTTACCTCTCCATCGGAAACTTCAATCTCAATTTCACCGGACAACAAGATATTGTATTGTCGTCGTGGGACACAGTGCCAATCCGCCTTACCCCCGGCAGGTGCAGAAATGATGACCATATTACTTGTTGCATTTGATTTAGCAACTGACACAGGAGGAAGCTGTGGAGAAAATTTTATTGAACGAAATGCCATTTCTTCAGAGCTAAAATGTGTATTACCGCTTGAATCCGAATAGATTCGTGTGAATTTAAAAGGCTTAGCTGTAACATTAGAATCATTGTTTTTTTCTTGACCATAAATAGTAGATGCTGAAGAGATTAAAATTAGAATTATGACTAAACTTAAATTGTAAGAGAAATTAATTTTCATAGTTAACTCCAATTAAAATAGTTATTAATTTTTCGTGGGAGAAATAACACCGAGCTGCAGCATAGCGGTAACTCCATTTGAATATCTATAAAATGGCACATCTTCTGATTCCTTAAATTATTTTAAAATTATCATTTTCTTTGTTTGTATAAAATCACCATCTTGTAATTGGTAGAAATAAATTCCACTGGGTAGAGACGCATGGCGATACGCCTTTACAGCATTAAAAGTTACTTCATAATTTCCAGGCGGTTGTTGTTCATTAACAAGAGTTGCTATTTCTTTTCCGAGAATGTCATAAACTTTTAATTGTACGGACACAGCGCGCCCTTGCCTACCGGCAGGCGGGTGTGCCCCTACAGGAATGGAATATCTAATTTTGGTTGTTGGATTAAAAGGATTAGGATAATTTTGCTCAAGATAAAACTCTGTTGGTAATGCATTTTTTAATTTTTGATCAACACTTGTAAACAAATCCGAAGCGCTGTACCAAATCCCGGATTTAACAATATTTATTTGACTGCTTGTCTGCCCGATAATTGTTTGCCCAATAGTACCGGACATTCTATGGGTTTCACTTAAAATTGTTAAACCTCCATTACCAAAAACACTTTGAGTGATTTTAGATTGAGCGTAAGCTTGCCCTTCAATAAGAATCATTAGTAAACTAATAAAAACTAATTTATATATTTTCATTGTGTTTCCTAAAATTATTTCATTAAACTGTTATCTTCACTTTCATTTATACGAATAATATTTCGTGACTCCGGCTGTCCATATAGTTTGGGATGAAGATAATATCCGCGTTCTTCAGGTTTCTTTTCTTCTTCAACTTTAATTCTATGCGCATTTGCCCAGGGATCCTGACGAATTCCTGTTACCTGCCATGAAACTTCCATTCCAGGCTTTCCTCCTGCAATTTTAAATCGGTTCCCGTTAATTTTTTCTGCTACATATAAATTGGGTGCAGGTTTTCCAATAGCAGTTAGTTGATACCGGAAGTCACGGTTTAGTGTTTCAAAATAATTAGGAAGTTCTACAATAGCCTCTCCTGCAACATTAAGAGTAATATTACCGTTATATACATTCATCATATCAGGACTTTCGACAAAGCTGTGCTGTAGATACTTGTTGGCAGGATCGAGCGGATTGTCAATTTTAAACGCACCACCGCCTTTTGTTAATGTACCACTAATAGAAACATTACCCTGGAAGTTTCCAGCCAGGCTTCCTGCGCCGGCAACCCGAATTCCATCGCGCCCGGCATTTTGTATCTGAATTCCGTCATAGGTGGTTTCTCCTATTTGAATTCCATTGGTTTCAGCCTTACCTACCTGTACACCATTTGCTAAAGCCTGATTAATCTGAAGACCATTCGAAGATGTTTGATCTATCCAAATTCCCGTTTGAGCAGAACCTATAGCTACCCCAAAATTATTTGCAGCATGTATATCCACGCCATGTATTCCAGCGTATAAAATGGTTAGGCCTACCTGGCCTACAGAATCAATAGATATGCCATCTTGTCCAACTGCATGCATAGTCAGTCCATCAAAGGTCACCCTTTCAACGTTGATACCCCAGTCTGCTCGCATAATGCCAAAACCCCAGCCGCTTCCTGTATTTTCTATATTAAATGCAGGGCCGCTGGTGTTTGTACTGCCGCTAAAAGGCAGGTTCAATCCGCCTTGGCCTGATGATGCAATTTCCAAAGCACCATTGTTTTTCCGCGAGACAGAAACATTCTGGCCTGCGACGATAGCATCATCCGCAATTTTCGATCCTGTTATTGCATTATCAGCCACAGTCTGCGACATTAAACTATACGGTGAGGAAGTTAATTTGATTCTGGGATCAAGTTCTTTTTCATTACCTATCGAAATACCCAGCCAAAAAGCTTTGTCAAATGGTATATCTAATGGATTTACGCTTCCCAAAATTACATTGAATATACCATCCGATACAGTTATTTTTTGGTTTTCCTCCCAAATGCTTGCCCCCTCTGTTGATACTGAGTAAAGTTTAAAGGTTAAATCGTAATCACCATTAAGAGGATTACTATTTGCATCTGTAAGTAAACCCTGGTATGTAATCTCTTGGGGAACCTGGCAAAATAGAATTGACGAGGAAATAAAAATCAAAACTAAAAACGTAGTTAATGTTTTCATCAAAATGTCTCCTATCTTAAACATATCAATTTGTTTAATAAATAAAGTGGAGTAAACGACAATAGTCTATTGATAAATAAATTTTTAAATATATTTTTTAGCAAATCTTATTTAGTTAATACCATCTTCCTTGTTTGAATATAACCACCGATATCTAACTGATCCGATTGTATAGACAGACGATAAAAATACATTTCGCTTGAAAGATTCGAAGCATCAAAAGTTACTTCATAATTTCCTGGCGACTGTTCTTGATTTACAAGTGTAGCAACTTCTCTTCCCAGAATATCGTAAACTCGCAGTTGTACAGACAGAGAATTACCTGTTTCTACGAATGAAATAGAATAATTAATTTTGGTTGTTGGGTTGAATGGATTTGGATAATTTTGGTTAATTTGAATTTCCGTTGGAAAATTTAAATTATCAAGTAATGAATTGATGTCCGTCGTCATTTCAGGTATGAATTCCTCCACGGTTACAACGGCAGGATGCGGTGGGCTGGGCGTTACAGAACCGCCGATGGCGTAGATTTTTTTATCAGCAGAAATTATTGCTAATCCCCATCTTACACCGGACATTGACTGCTTTGGTGTCCAAGTATCTGTAATCGGATCATATGCTTCCATAGAACTTAATAAAGAAGAACCTTTTCGGCCGCCAGCTGCATAGATTCTCCCATCCACTACGGTCGCAGACAATGCTGCTCTTGCTGATATCATACCTTTTTTTGAAGCCCAAGTATTGGTTACAGGATCATATTCTTCTACGGTTTTCATTCCGACTGCGGGACTGCCACCGCCAATAGCATATATTTTTCCATTGACTGTACAGGCCGTCAGAAGCGCCCTTGCTGTAGGCATTGACGCTTTTTCTGTCCACGTATCGGTTACTGGATTATATTCTTCTACCACCTTGAGTAATTGCGAACCATTGGATGTTCCGCCAATAGCATAAATTTTATTATTTATTGCAGATACAGCGAGAGCAAATCTAGCTGTAGGCATTGGTGATTTTGTAGTCCAGGTATTGGTTGCTGGGTCATATTCATTTACGGTTGAAACAGGTGGCCCAGCCGCTCCGGTCAGTCCTCCGCCAATAACATAAATTTTCCCTTCGACAGTACAAGAAGATAACCAGCGTCTTCCAGTGGGCATGCTTTTTTTGGTTGTCCAGCTATTTGTTTGAGCATCATATTCTTCCACGGTAGTCAAGCCAGGATCATTAGCGGTGGAATATCCGCCGAAAGCGTAAATCTTTCCTTCTACAGCACTGGTCGTAAGACCGAGCCGTGGAGTTGGCATATTGGCCTTCATCGTCCATGTTTGACTTTGTGCTAGACAAAATGATGTTATAAAAAGAAAGTATAATACAATTAACATCAGATTATTAATATAAGTTTTCATCTTTATTTTTCCTTCTAAATATGAAATTTCTCATTTAATCACTTTTTTTTACTAATTAATTTTGTTGATTATTAATATTTGATTTTCCTAAAAATTTTTTTCATTTAAGAAGCATTAATTTTTTCGTATTCATAAATTCATTAATTCTAATACTATAAAAGTAAACCCCGCTTGGTAAGCCGGACGCGTCAAATTCAATCTCATAATTTCCCGGCAGCCGTTCTTGGTTTATAAGTGTTATAACATTTCTTCCTAACATATCGTAGATTTTAAGTTGCACTAAAGCTCTCCCATTGCGGAAGGTTGAATGACCAGCATTCAAGGACGGTATTGAATATCGTATTGTTGTGGTTGGGTTAAATGGATTGGGGTAGTTCTGATATAAAAGATAGTGCTGTGGAACTTCCGATTCATTATTATCTACACTAACTAATGCGCCTGACGATACAAGTTTTGGATCACCCTCACTATCACCATGATTATGATAGTATGAGAAATCCCTAATATCATCTACACCATCGTTATTGATTACAAGATCCTCAAAAACATCAAATCTCCAATATCCTACTAATCCACTGTCAAGAGATGAATAATAAGCAGGCGGGAGAGTATCATTCATTGCCGCTTTAAGTTGGCTTTGAGAACGTGCAATATTCCATAATCTAACTTCATCAATTGCAGCATAAACGGGCTGCCATGAAACCCCATCAAAATTACTTCCTATTGTGAAATTGTTAGAGGATGGTTTTATACTTGCTTTCCCGGTGTTCAATTCATTATCAAGAATTGCATCGAGATACACTTTTATTGTGTCGCCATCAAAAGTTGCAGCAACATGGTGCCATATTTCATCATTTATTGGTGTATTTCCATCACAAAAATATTGTGCCCCATCCGTTCCCCAAAATTCAAATCTGATTACATTTGATGGTGTTAAAACTAAATCATATCCGGTTTTGTCAGTATATAGGTATTTATCAACAATCCTACCATATCTTCCGACAGGTTGTGCAGCATCCGCTTTTACCCAGGCTTCAACCGTAATATTTTTTGTAATATTTAAAGTTGTATCATTTCCGCAATTTAATAAGTCATCCATAGTTTGAAAAGCGTTTTCAGCTACTTGACAAAAAAGATTTGATGAGAATAAAAACAAGGTTATTAAAAGAGAAGTAATTACTTTCATTAAAATGCCTCCAATGTGATAAATATTAATTTGTTTTCAATATTCTTTTATAAATAATTTTAAGTATCAGTTTATTGTTCCTTTGATTTGCTTGTCATGGTAGAACGATAATTCCCAATATTTACACTACACTTCCAGGCCCCATCATTTTGTTTCTTCCAGATGCAGATATAATTTCCTTTTTGTTTTATTGGTTTGCCTTCAATACCAGGTTGTGAAATAGTAAATGTTCCAGTTGTATACCCTAAATCATTTGAGTTTGATACAAATACTTCTGCGGGTATATGTTCCAAAGAGAAACCGGGAATAGCACGGTTTTTTATTACTATGTCTTTAATAGACTCTCTTCCAATTACTATAGGAGTCTCCGGGAAAATAAAGAACAGCATCATCTGCCCAGAAAGAAACCACTTGTTCAATATCCCCAGTAGCAATTGCAGCAGACCATTCCTTATCGGTAGCAAATAGTTTTAATTGCTCTGATTTCGAGTCTGTGGATTTGCAGCTTAGAAATAAAAAAGTGAATAGTGAAATTAGTATGAAAAAAGATTTTTTCATTTTATTACTCCTATTTTAGTAGTAAAAAGTCTTATAACTAATTAGATTGGTTTAGATTTTCGTTTTTCCACACACAGAATAAAAATCCTTGCTTTTTTTGTTATTATATTGTAAAATTCTGTGCTCACAGTCTTGACAAAATCATTAAAAAGTTATGAGGAATCTCTGTTAATCTTATGAAAACTGGAGAATTACATATTTTTTACTTTGGTGATTTTGTTTTAGATACACGCAAGCACAGTTTGAAAAAGGGAATACAACAAATACATCTGCGCCCAAAAGCTTTTGACACACTTTTGTATTTGGTTAAGCATCATGGTTCTTTAATTAAAAAACTGGATATGCTGGATGATTTGTGGCCTAATGTGATTGTCACAGAAAATACATTGAGCCATTGTATTGATGAAGTTCGTCAGGCGTTAGAAGATAATGCACAGGATCCAATTTTTATTCGAACTATACCCAGGCTAGGCTTTAAATTCATAGCGGATGTTAAGGAATTGAAAGCTGACGAAAATTCAACTGTAAATGTTGAACCAGAAGTAAATAATAAAGAAAGAAAAATTGACACATTCCTAACCAGAATTCGGCAAAAAAAGCAAACACCTTTATTAAATTTATCTTCAAAGAAAAAATTCACACTTATTGGCGTTATTGTAATTTTATTGCTTGGTCTATCAACAGCAGTTGTATTCAATTTAATTAATAATAACGATAATGAAATTAAGTCTATCGCAGTTCTTCCTTTTATTAATCTTAATGTAGACACTGATGAAGAATACTTTGCCGATGGTATGACCGAAGCACTAATTTCCAATTTGGGCAAAATAAAGCTGTTAAGAGTAATTTCACGAACATCGGTGATGTCATTTAAAAACGCATCCAAGCCTCTGCCTGAAATTGCCAAACAATTAAATGTAGATGCTATTGTAGAAGGTTCGGTAATGAATGCTAACAACCGTGTACGAATTACGGCCAAGCTAATTAGTGCAAATTCAGACCAGCTTTTATGGGTTAAAAGCTATGAACGTGACATGCAGGACATTTTGAAGTTGCAAGGAGAACTGGCAAAAGAAATTGCTTCTGAAATTAAGATTAATCTAACATCAAAAGAAAATGCAAATGTTGCCGCTGCCCGTCCGGTAAACCCAGAGGCATATACGGCTTATCTTAAAGGGCGCTACTTCTGGAATATGAGAACAAGTGAAGGCTTTAATAAAGCAATAGAGCAATTTCATAAAGCCATTACTATTGATTCCGAATATGCTCCTGCATATACGGGTTTATCGGATACATATATACTGCAGGGGAACTATGGAATGATTCAATCGAATGAGGCTACGGCAATAGCCAAAAAATATGTTTCTAAAGCACTTGCATTAGACGATGCATTAGCTGAAGCTCATGTATCATTATCAGCTTGCCTGACTAATGAATGGGATATTATTGGAGCTAAAAGAGAAATGGAAAGAGCTATCGAATTAAATCCTAATTATGCAACGGCACATCAATGGTATGCATTCAGCTTAATAAGGTCAGGTTTGATTGAGGAAGGAATTTCAGAGATAAAAAAAGCTATCCAACTTTCGCCTTTATCACTTCGAATACAAGTAGACTTAGGACGTGAATTATACTTTGCCCGTCAATATGATAATGCAATAAGACAATATAAAGAGATGCTTGAACTGGATCAGAATTTCCCTCCGGCTCATAGTTTACTTGGGTTAGTGTATCTGAAAAAGGGAGATTATGAAAATGCAATAATTGAATTAGAAAAAGGAATGAAGCTTAGAAAAGCCTCAATGAGCAGGTGGCTGGGATACGCCTATGCTTTAACCGGGGATTCGATTAAAGCTGATAGTTTTCTAAAAACATTAATTGAAAGGTGGAAAGAATGGCATGATGGAGCAGTAGATATAGCCCTTATATATAGCGGCTTTGGTAATAAAGAAAAAGCTTTTGAATGGTTAAAAAAAGCATACGATGAACGTGACATTGAACTGCTTTATCTAAATGTAAACCCACTTTGGGATGACATAAGAACAGATTCGAGATTCCAGGAATTAGTAAATAATATAGAAATTCAATCTAATAAAGCACACAGCAATATTATGTAAAACTATTTTAGTAGTACTTTTCTTTTCACGTAATTACCTTTATAATTTAACTTTAACATTTAATTTTTCCTTATTTAAGCAGCAGCATTTTTTTAGTTTTAAAATTACTCCCGGTTTTCAAAGTATAAAAGTAAACTCCGCTAGAAAGAGTAGAAGCATTAAATATAACTTCATAATTTCCCGGCTGTTGTTCTTTGTTAACCAGAGTTGCTATCTCTCTTCCGAGGATATCATATACTTTTAATTGTACGGACATGGCATGCTGTGTCCCTACTGGGATAGAATATTTTATTTTTGTAGTTGGGTTAAAAGGGTTTGGATAATTTTGTTCAAGCGAAAAATGTTCCGGTAGTGAAACAGAATTATTCACAGAAGTTATAACTTCAGAAATCGGCCGCCTCCATACACCGCCGTCAGCAGAAGCAGCAAACATATAATTATCATTAACAGCTAAACTATAAATATCTCTTGAATTATAACCATCACTTACGCTTTCCCAGCTTTGCCCTTCGTCATAAGATTTAATTATATTACTATATTGGCCTAAAAAAATCCCACCATCATAAAAGAAAAATGAGTAAGCATAAGAGTTATTAAGTTGATTCCAGCTGCTGTCATTTATTCCGGCTTTGTAAAACCCATCATTTGTTGCCAGGTAAACCGAAGAATCTTTGAAAGCCATACCGTAAGTTATAAGACTGGAAAATCCGTTGTTGAACTGAGACCAATTTGCACCGCCATCGGTTGAGCGATAAACCCCATTTACATTTGTTCCTGCATAAACAAAATTTCCTAAAACAGCTAATGAATTTATACCCGGATAATGTCCCGGGCTCGTACTTAAGCCGTTATTCACCGTATTCCATGTGCTTCCATTATCTGTAGATTTTAATATTCCCGAATAATCAAAGCCGGCATAAATGGCTGAATCAGTTATCGATATTGCTGTGAAAGAAGTATTTGGTACATAATATGTTTTTACCCATTTATTATTAACTGTGTCTAATTTATAAATGCCGTCTTTTACAACAGCATAATAATTATTATTTATCATTTTAATATTTATTATTTCACTCAAATCAATTCCGTCATTATATCTTTGCCATGAATCCCCATTATCAGTAGATCTATAAACACCTCCTTCTGTTGCGGCAAGGACATCATTGTTTTTTGTGACAAGTGCATTAATTCTGCTTCCGATTATTCCGTCGTTCGACAATGCCCAGGTAAAACCACCATCCGTTGAACGGTAAATTCCGTTGCCGTAAGCAGCTATAAAAATATTTGAGCCGTTTCCCTCAATATCTTCAAAATAATTCATGGTAGTATCTACCTGAACTTCAGACCATGAATTTCCTTCATCCGTAGAAATATAAAATGTGTTGTCATAAAAACGTCCAATCAAATTTCCATTTGAAAAATATAAATTATAAAAGGAGCTATTCTCCCCTCCGCTGCCGTCTCTTTGAGTCCATGTATCGCCAAAATCTGTGGATATATAAATACTTGAAGTAAAGCTGGAATTTGCTGCAATTAATTTGGAGCCATCGAATGTTATTGAAGAAGTTGTTAATTCATTAGAGCCGTTTTTTAATAATTCCCATGAATCGCCTTTATCAGACGACCGGAATAATTGCCCTGTTGAATTCCCTGCAAACAAAAATGAGCTGTCGGATTTAATAAAATTAATTGTTCCCGTAATTAAAGAATCGTTTAAAATTTCCCAGGATGCGCCATCATCAGTAGAGCGATAAAGTCCGTCTGGAGACGGGGCATAAATATTTTGCCCGGCGATAGATAAAAAATAAACATACTTATTTGCAATGGTAGTATCAGTTATTTTATCCCATGAATCGCCGCTATTAGTAGAATGATAGATTTCACTTGATCTATTAAAAACAAACAAATCATTTCCTTTCCCGGCAAGAGTTCTGCAATCTCTTAGAAAGTCAAAGCCTTCAATTTGAGACCAGGAAGCTCCATTATCTGATGATCTATAAATTCCGCTTCCGGAGATATTAGCAAACACAGTGGTGCCGTTGTCATAAACATTAGTAGCTCTGCCGCCAAACGGGCCTTTTGTCTGCATCCACTGTGCAAATAATAGTTGAGTTGTAAATAATCCTAAAATAATAAATGAGATAAAAATTCTTTTCATAGTCTTTGGTTTCCTAATAAGTTTGTTATCAGTATTTTATATGAAGTTGCTTGAATAAATAATTTTTAATTTAATTACCGGCAAGCTTATGTATTTTAATGGCACCGTCACCTGGATTTATAATGGAATGAATAAAGACGAATGAAAAAGTAAAAGTGAAATTTTTCATTTAAGCTCCTATAATAGAATTATTGTAAAATTATTTGGTCGTTATTTTCAGGTCATGAATAATGCACACCTGCGTTTAAAGGCATGCGGTAAGAATAAAAACAAATTAATTTTTATGTAAGGATATGTCAAATTAATTTTTTTTAATAAAACTTTATCTGTGATTTAAATAATACAAATGAAAGAAGTTAAGCTGTAAGTAAATAAATAAAGATTTTTCCCCAAAAGAGCTATCTCTCTTGTTTGAGTTAAATATGCAATTATTCCTGTAGAGACATAGCGCACTATGTCTCTACAAACAGAAAGGTTATCTTAATAAAATCATTTTTTTTGTTTGAACAAAACTACCTGCCTTCAACTCGTAAAAATAAACACCGCTTGAAAGAGTGGATGCATCAAATGTAACTTCATAATTACCCGGCTGCTGTTGTTTGTTTACTAAAGTTTTAACCTCTCTACCAAGGATGTCATAAATTTTAAGTTGTACATTAGTCAACCCACCCCTTGCCCCTCCCTGGAGGGGACTTTGTGAAGAGGAGGGGATGGAATACTTAATTTTTGTAGTTGGATTAAACGGATTAGGATAATTTTGGTATAACTTAAAGTTTGCTGGAATGGAAGCATTATCAAATTCATGTACAGAGGTTATAGTTTCTCCTCCGCTTGTAGTTTTTAAAATACCAAGATCTCCTGCTAAGTACCCTGTATTTTCATCTGTAAAAAACATAGAAGAAATTCCTATCGTGGGCAGTTCATTCGTTAAATCAAGCCAGCTATTTCCACCGTCTGTTGTCTTGTATAAAATATGAGTATGGATTCCAAAGGTATCGGTATCACTAATGAAATAACCAATGCTGTCGCTGACAAATTGAATTTGTGTAGGTATAGTATAATTATCTATAGGCGCGTCTGTCCAGGTGTCCCCTCTATCGGTAGTTTTAAATATATGCCCTTTTCTCCCAAAGAATCCCGTGGTTGAATTAATAAAATTAACCTTGCTGTTTAGCTCATCAAAGTAACCCGGTGTTGAACCAGACGCTACAGCTAGAGTATCCCAGTTGTCGCCTCCATCAGTAGTTCTGTAAAGTGTAGAGGTTCCCGAAACAAAGCCAAGATTCTCATCGGCGAAGTAGATATATTTTTTATCAAACTTATCATGATTAATATTGAGTGGAGTCCACATATTTCCCCCATCAGTAGTTTTAATAACCCCATCTCCAGAGGAAAAGTCCCTATAAATAGCAAAGCCGAGATTGTTGTTAACAAAATACACATCCTGATAATTAGGATCCGGGAAAGATGGATCTGAAGAAGAAATTCCGGTGTTTAACTCATTCCAGTGGACACCACCATCAGTGGTTTTCATAAGTTTAGGCCCGGCATTAAAACCGGTCATATCATCAAGAAAAAAAAGAGACCATCCATTAGAGGAATCGTTAACCACCCCCCAATTCTCTCCGGCATCCGAAGTTTTATAAAGTTTGCCATCGTCCCCATCGGCGTAACCAACAGAAGGGGAAGGGAAATAAATTGCAGAAACACTGGGGTGACTTTCACTAATTTGAGTCCAGTTCTCACCGCCGTCAGTGGTTAATGCGATTAAACCTTTCACACCGAGAGCATAAGCAGAGTCGGCAGAGACATGAGTAATGGAATAAATGTAATTATTAATAGAATCTTTGCCTTTTACCCAAGTATCTCCTCCATTTTTGGTATAATATAGTTCTTCTCCAGAACCACCACCATAATCAGTTACTCCAACAATAACATTATTATTGCTGCCGGCAGAAAGAGACCTAATACCCTGATTTTGCGGAGCAGCGAAAACAGAATCCCAACTTTCCCCACCATCAGTGCTTCTGCATACTATGTTTGAATTGGTTGCCGCCTGATATCCAAAAGCGAAAATAGATTCTATTTGTAGATTTTTATTAAGGGAATTTGATGAAGGAAAAATTTTGGCTTCTGCAGCTTCGTCAAACTTCGCCAATATCACCCACCCCCATTTGGGAGGTATATTAGAAACACCGAATTGCTTTGTAATTCGAATTCCGTTAGTATTTGCATCCTTAGGTGCACCGAAAAGAACATAATTAGCTTTGCTTGCACTATATGCTATATCCTTGAACTCATTTAAATCGAAATTTTGGGCATGTTCCGTAAAATCTTTACGATTTGTTGACGTTTGTAATGTTCCTTCTCCTCCTACAATTGTCATATTATTATATACTTTAACAAAATAAAGCGATTGAAAAAATGTTGCCAGTCTAATTACAGTTTTTAATGCAGAGACAGAATATAAATATGATTCTCCGGTAAAATTATCTCTGCAAAGAACAAGAACGTCATTATTAATTTGATCATAAACTATACTAACTATATCTATTTCCGGCCCCAAACCTAAGTTACAGAATACTTTTCCAGAGCTTACTTCGAATAATGTACTTCCTTCACCACCAGCTAATAAAAGATTATTAAAGCAAACCGCAGCAGCTATGAATCGAACTCCCGGATGATTGTTAAACCACCGTTTCCAAACTTCATTATTTTGCTGAGGAAAAATATTAGTTCCAAAGCATGTAACTAAAAGAAGAAGTTTAAAGAAATTTTTGTATGATAAATGCATTTCTTACCCTCACTTTATATTTATTGGAAAGTGGATTTAATTTTTAGTTAAGTAAATATTTTTTAAGCCAGCGGAAATAATTATGGGCTATTTATTTATTAAAATATGTTAGTACTGGATATTGAATAATACCCAGATCTCTTATTCTATTTTGAAGAAATACAGCTTTTAAGATAGGAGTAAACTTTTTTGAAATTAAGGACTTTTGAAAGGAAATGCAATAAAATATAAAAAATTAATAAAGAGTAATAATATCATTTAGGTATGATTTAATTGTCTTTAAGATGACTCACCATTGTAAGGAAAACCGGATTTTTTTATTAGATAAACTTCGCGCTTGAAGTCTATAGAAATAAATTCCTAAAGAAAGCGTTAAGCCGTTAAACTCAACCACATAATTTCTTTTATGCTGTTGTTTATTTACGAGCTATATTTTATAAACTCTTAATAGAAATTGACTTTATTAGATTAATAGTAATTGAAAGATAAATTCAACAAAAAAGCTAATTTAATTCTGGCGTAAGAAAATAATTTATATTGGACTGAACTTTTCTATTTGAGTAAATCCACTTTGTAATTGTAAAGAAAAAACCCCCAAGGGTTTTAAATATAATCCCCCCAAAAAACTTTGGAGGGTTATAAAATTTTACTTTAGCAGCAACATTTTTTTTGTTTGAACAAAATCGCCTGCTTGCAATTGATAAAAATAAACTCCACTTGGAAGATTAGAAGCATTGAACTCAACTTCATATTCTCCGGGTTGTTTTTTTTCATTGACCAGTGTTGTAATTTCTCTTCCCAGAATATCGAAAACTTTCAATTGTACATACGCATCGAGATGACTCTCAACAGATGATGGAGTAGAATATTTAATCTTCGTTGTAGGGTTAAAAGGATTTGGATAATTTTGTCCAAGTTTAAATGCAATAGGAAGTCTTTCATTTTTTTGGTCTTCTATTCCCGTTATAATATCAGAATCAAAATAATAAACACCATAATTAGTAATAACAAATGATGTAATTTCTGTGGTGTCAGATACATTATCATTCACATTTTTATGTACTATTTTTTTATGACCTGCGCAGGTCCCTCTAAAAATGAATGCCGCTCTATCTCCGCTCTTCTAGCTCTGTTTTCTTTTTATCTCCAATTCTCTTTCAGATACTGGTATTCTTTCAATCCACTGATGATCCTTATATTCAAATACACGGCCGTCTCTATCAACAACTGTCATATCAGCTATATTTTGACCAACGAAATTGATTTTACTTAAGTTGCTGCCGATTAATAAATGAGAAGTTGTAAAAACCCCCAAATTCAAAATTTCATTTGTAGGAGAATTAGTAGAATTATCAAGAATAAAAGGTTGCCCTTCTTCACTTACATATATTCCCATATTTCCTACAACAATCACTATATTATTATCACAATACATATCATTAGCAATAAATCCATTGGGCAAACCGTTAGTAACAATATTATATGTAGCACCTCCATCTGAAGAACTATAAAGTTCACCGGATTCTTTAGCTACAAAAATTGTGTTGTTACAATATCGCACCCAGCTATTATTGCCGGAAGGTAAATTACCCGTGATATCGTTAAATGAACTGCCATCATCTGGAGACAAAAATACTTTTCCATTTTTCAATGCTACAATTAAATCATTTTGGTTTTCAGTAAAAGCAATGCCAGCTATTTCAAAATTTGGTAATCCGGAAATTGCATCAGGCTGTGACATTTGATTATCCCACCTATATAATGCTTTACTATTGCCGAAAATAGGCTTACCTGAAGCATAGACTTTCCCGGTTTGATGATTAACTTCAAGAACGTCTGCACTTGCTAAACGATTAGTTCCACCTGATAAAGGAGACCAAATACCGTTGAAAGCGAATAAAGTCATTATACCAAAATCTCCGCCAACAATAATTTCATTAAGTTCTAAAGAACTTTTGGCTTCGCGAAAAGCTATTAATTTACAATCTGTCAAATCCATCCCCCTAACTTTAGGTTCCCATACATGGTCTTGCTTTCTTACTTCAAATCCTACACCATGGCCAATTACTATTTGCGTTGCTGCTTGAGTCTTAGAAATTGATTTGGCCGTTGTTCCAGCAACCGGAATTTCTTTTATTACATTTACATCACCGATAAATCCTGTACTATCATATTGCCAACTGTTCCCGTTGTCAGTAGACAAATATACAGCACCTCCGCCACCAGAAGTACCGCCGTAAAGATTTCCTTGAACATCAGCAGCTAATGCTCTAAATGCTGATGCTCCGGGTTTATAATCCCAGCTATTTCCTTTATCGCTTGAAAAAATTACTGCAGAATTCGTTGCCCCATAATAAATTTCATTAACAGGATTGATTATAAGACTGTAAACTCTATCTCCATCGAATACCTGGGTCCAATCGTTCCCAAAGTTTGTTGATTTAAATATTCCCAAATTTGAGGTTACCGGGTCTATTCCCGTCCCGCAAAAGATATCGCCATCACTATTAGTTATAAATGCTTGAATAATATTGCTTGTTAAACCATTATTTACCGCAGTCCAGGTGTTTCCATTATCTGTTGAACGGAATATACCGCTGTCTTTACTGCAAGCAAATAAATAACCAGGAATATCTGAATTAAGCTTTATGATTCTAAGACTTGTCAAACCAGTATTTATTTGATTCCAGGTTGAACCTGTATCTAATGTTCTGTAAACACCCCCACTGTCTGTGCCTGCAAAAACATCTCCATTCTGATTAACAGTTATAGCAGTAACTCCATATTTATCAAAATCATCACCAAAAATGTTCCAGGATTCAAGGTCTTCAGAAATAAATACAGCCCCATAAGTAAAACTGTTTGTAATATCTCCACTACCATCTACTCCGGCGAGAATATTTCCATTATTATCAACAGCAATATCACGGACATCCAACAGGGAAATCGGATTAAGCGGTTGAAGGGTTTGCGCAAAATCTATTGAAGTGAATAACAAACAAAGAATTATGAAAACATTAAACTTTTTCATAATGGCCTCCTAAAATTGATTGAATTATTAGTTATGGATATATTGAAGTAGTTTAATTGAGAGAGAAAAACTTTCACTTACATAAAAAAATTTATAAAATATTTTGTTTTATTGAATTTTTAATAAATAAAAAGTAGATTCTTTTTAATTCCTCCACAAAATTCTATCGCATTACAATTAAGAGAGAAAAATGAAATACTTTTTCGCATTCTTATTGCTTTACTCATCAATCAATTTAGCAGCAACTCAATATTTTATAGAAGGAGATGCCGATTCAGCAAAGAATTATTATTCGCTGGGTGAAAAATTCCTTCAAGAAACAAAATATGACAGCGCATTATTTTATTTAGAAAAAGTAGAGAAGATTTTTCTTAATAATAGATCATGGAACTATTACGTTAAAACGTTAAACGGAATTAGTCATTCTTTAAGGGGATTGGGGAATTATGATAGCTCATTAGTCATTACAAATCAGGCATTAAAATTTGCTGAGCAATATTTTGTCAGCGATACTATAATTGCACAAATCTTCAATCAATTCGGATATACATACCGAAGGAAAAGCAATTATAAGGAGGCTTTAAAATATTCAATTAAAGCAAAAGAGATTCTTAATAACTATACTTCTATTCCAATTAAATCCGAAAATTATTCCTTGCTCGGTCAAATTAATGATAACCTAGGTAAATATGATTCAGCTTTAACATATTTTGAAAAAGCTGTAAATAATACTAAAGAAATTTACGGAGGTAATCATCCATCTTTAGGGACGGAATATGCAAATGCTTCATTGACATATCAAAAGAAAGGCGACTATGATAAAGCAATTGAATATGCATTTAAATCTTTAGAATTAAAAAGAAATGCATTTGGAGAAAATCATGAAGATGTAGCAACTATATACAGCAATATTGGAGCGTTTTATTTCTATATTGGTGAAAATGATTTGGCACTTGAATATTATTTAAAAGGATTATCTATAGAACTCAAGTTACTAAAAGATAATAATCCCGTCTTTGGATATAGATACAATAATATTTCAATGGCATATAGAGTTAAAGGGGATTATGATAAAGCAATTGAATATGCTGTTAAATCGAAAGAAATTATGAGTAAAAGTTATGGAGAAAATCATCCTAACTATGCAACAATTATAAATAATATTGGCCGTATTTACTCCGACAAAAAAGAATTTGATAAAGCATTAGAATATTTTCAAAAATCATATAAAATTTTCAAAGATAAATTCGGAGACAGTCATCCGGTTGTTGCGCAAATCCAAAAAAATATAGGGGAAACGTATACTAATAAAGGAGAATATCAAAAAGGATTGAATGTACTTCAACAAGCATTAGCAATAAGAATTAATTCTCTCGGCAGCAAAAATATAAAAGTTGCAGAAACTTATAATCAAATTGGAGAAAATTATTATAAGCAATCTAATTTTGATAGTTCATTAATTTTTTTTCAAAAAGCTATATTATCTTCTGCAGATGGATTTAATGAAAAAAATTATTATTCAAATCCTTTTTTAAAAGATGCGCTCCATAAAAATGAGCTGCTAAATGCGTTATCATTTAAAGCCAAAGCGCTTAATAAAAAATTTAAAGTTTCAAATAATGTTCAAGACTTAAAGTGTGCATTAACTACCTGCCAATTATGTGATGAATTAATTTTTCAAATTAGAAGAAATTATAAATCCGAATGGTCAAAATTGGCAATTGAAAAATCATACTTTAATATATATGAAGAAGGAATTTCAACTTCTTTAAATTTATTTGCTGAAACAAAAGACAACCAATATAAAAAAGCAGCATTTGAATTTGCCGAAAAAAGTAAAGCAGGAATATTATTAGATGCTATTGCAGAATCTAATGCAAAAAGATTTTCAAATATTCCTGACAGCCTAATCGAAAAGGAAAATCAATTAAAAGTTGATTTATCATATTATGATACGCAAATTCAAAAAGAAAAAAGTAACAAGAAGAATATCGATTCACTTAAATTGAATGAATTGCAAAATGCATTATTTTCATTAAGCCGACAGCATGAACAATTAATAAATAGCTTAGAAAAAAATTATCACAATTATTTTCATCTTAAATATCAGCCCCCTATACATTCGTTAACTGAAATTGAAAATGCAACTTTAACTTCAAATTCAGCATTGCTGGAATATTTTGTTGGAGATAACTCATTATACATATTTTTATTAAAGAATAATTTTCTGGATGTGAAAGAAATATCTCTAAATTTTTCATTAAATAAATTAGTTAATAATTTCAGAGAGTCATTATCAAACCTGGAGTTTGATGATTATACTACTACGGCACAAAAGCTTTATTCCATTTTAATCAGTCCAATTAAAAATGAATTAAGTGATATAAATAAAGTATTTATTATTCCCGACGGAATTCTTAATTATCTTTCATTTGAATCTCTAATTTCAAAAGCTCCATCTGGAAATAAAGTGGTTAACTTTTCTGATTTAAATTATTTGATAAAGAATTTCGAAATAAGCTACTACTATTCTTGTGCGACTTTAGCAGAATTTAAAGCAAATCCCCCTGAAAGAGAAAATAATTTCATTGGTTTTGCCCCGGTTTTTGATGATAAAAATACTAAAACAAAAATAGCTTCGGTTTTTTCAACAGATGTTTTTGCTTCAACCACACGCAGTGTCAATGTTGAAAATAAATTTTATTCAGCATTACCTGAAAGCGAAAAGGAATTAAAAGGAATTTTAAATTTATATCAGGAGAAAGATTTTCCAGGAATCATATACACACATTCTTCGGCAAGAGAAGAATTAATTAAGTCTGATAAAATAAAGAATTATAAATATATCCATATTGCTTCTCATGGATTTATAAATGAAGCAAAACCCAAATTATCAGGAATTCTTTTTACCATAGAAGATTCAACAAATATTGAAGACGGAATTTTATATTCGGATGAAATTTATAATTTAAATCTCAACGCTGATTTATTGGTATTAAGTGCTTGTGAAAGTGGCTTGGGGAAAATTGTTAAAGGGGAAGGAGTTATCGGATTAACACGAGGTTTTTCTATATTCCGGAGCTAAAAATATTTTAGTTTCTTTATGGCAGGTAGCTGATAAATCAACTTCCGAACTAATGATTGAATTTTATAAAAATATTTTGGATGGAAAGAGTTATTCTTCTTCGTTAAGAAAAGCAAAGTTGAAATTAATTAATGATGGGAAATATGCATATCCTTTAGAGTGGAGCCCATTTATTTTGATTGGAGTTTAGTATTTAGTTTTAATTTGATTTTACATAAAACTTTGATACAGCATTTAATTTATTATTTGAATATAATTTCCAATAATACAAACCGTTTTTAAGCTTAATATCAACCATTAATTCATTGCCTTTGGTAACTTTCTCCCAAACCTTTTCATTTTTATTATTAACAATAATGACATGATAACTTGCTTCCCTTGTATTTGATGTCCAGCTTAGCGTTATGTTATTTTTTAATGTATCGTTAATACCGGGGTAAATAATCTTAATGTTTTCTTCTGAGCGGACATTCCTGTTTATGAAATTTTCCAGGACAGAATTTTCTGTATAGTTTTTTTCTTTTAGCTTATTCTCAGCAATCAAATTCTCTTTAATATTTTGAATATAATTATTGTTGCTCTCTTCTTCTTTACCTATTTCTTTGTGTGCTGAAGAATCAACATGGGCTTTATTTTTATAATTGGCAATTACTTTTTTTTCAACGGGCGTAAAATAAAAATAGCCTATTAAATACATTGCTAATAAAATTACTGCTGCTGCACCATAAAAAATATTATTATTCGATTTGTACCACGAACTTTTTTCTTCCTTTTCATAAATTTTAAGAAATGAAACTTTGATTTCCGTAATATCTTCAAGAATTGCAGGTTGATTTAAAAAATAAATTTTATTTTGTTCTGCCGATAATATTCGGAAAATTGATGTCCCGGCAGCTATTCTGAAATTTTGTTTTTTGCATTCGTCCGGCAGCCGCTTAAACTCTAAATGAACAGTCGAGTTATTTTCACTAAATAGAATTTCAATGTTGCCGTCATCACATCTGAAAGACTCGTTTATTCGTTTATCAATAGTAATTTGATAAAAATTTATTGTAATTGTATTTATTGTCAAATTCAAAATCTTCATCAAATATTTCATGCGATATTTTTCAAAACACTCCGAACATTTATTTAAGTGATTCTTTAACAAACTTCTTTTCCTTTATGCTTAATTCATTAAAAAGTTTATATAAACGGCAATAATCTCATTGATAAATGTTTGCTTGAATCATCTAATAATTTCGAATAATTTTTCAACAAGGTTTTCCATAAAAAAATTTTTTAACTACCTATATAGTTTGATTTATAAAATAATACTTTCAAAATATTTTAGCCCTTATCATATTTCTTTAAGATTTTATCGGTATATCCGGATTTTTTAAGAAACTTTGAAAACTTTATTCTTAATCTTCTAATGTGAGTATCCAAGGTATTTAAATTCAAATTTATTTCTTCAACTATTTCATGTCTTGATTTTTCATCGATTAAGAAATTTAACAATTGAACTTCATTTAAGTTTAATTGAGTCTTAAAAATATTTATATGGTTAAAGAATTCTTCAGTCTCCAAATGTTCTAATTGTTCTTCCTTTTTGTTTTCAGGCAGATTATTAATAATAGAATTATCAGAATCTTCACTGTTAAATTCATTGACAAAACTTTCCGGGACTACTCGCTTAAACCTTACTGCTTTGTCCAGAAGAACTCGGCATTGAATTTTTATTGTTCCAATAATATATGCCTCTTCATTTTTAATATTTTTATTGAAATCAATATTTGAAACGGATAAGAATATTTGGTTCATGAAACTGTCAAAATCATTATAAATTGTTTTTTTAAATAGGATGAATATTTATTATAAAAGCAGTTATAATTTTATATCCCCGCGTACCGGCAGTAAAATGGTTGATATTTATTTCTTTAAGGTTCATCTTTATAATTTGGGGAAGGATAAAATTTTTATTTAGTAAGATTCCTAAATCTTTAATTTACAAATTTGTAAAGAAAAAAGAAGAGCTTGGATTATAGTTTAGCGGGTTTTAACTACGGGTTCTCTTTGGTTAATCCATAGAAGATCAGAGAATTCAGAAACATAATTCATAAGATTTGGTAAAAAGGCACCATTACCGGTGCCTTAATAAATCATATTCATAAAAATTATTTCTTAAAACAATCCCTCAATAGAAAGATATCTTTCGCCGGTATCGTAATTAAACGTAAGTATTTTTTTCCCTTTAGGAATTTCTTTCAATTTTTTTGATACTGCGGCCAATGAAGCACCCGATGAAATACCTACAAACAAGTCCTTCTTCTTTTGCTGCTCTTTGCGCAAACTCAAATGCTTCATCTTTTGAAACCTGGATAGTTCCATCAAGCAGCGAAACATCTAGAACATTTGGAATAAATCCGGCTCCTATTCCTTGAATAGGATGCCCGCCAGGTTTTCCACCCGAAATTACAGGAGATAATTCAGGTTCAACCGCAAACACTTTTAAGCTTTTGAATTTCTCTTTTAGAACTTTTGAAACACCGGTTATATGCCCGCCGGTTCCTACTCCCGTAATTAAGTAATCAAAACCTTCAGGAAAATCAGCTAAAATTTCCTGAGCAGTGTAATTAACATGTGCTGCAACGTTAGCAGGGTTATCAAACTGCTGAGGCATCCAGGCATTGGGGTTTTTTGCAACAAGCTCACCGGCTTTTTCTATGGCGCCTTTCATACCAAGCTCACGCGGTGTTAATTCAAAAGTTGCACCATAAGCAGACATTAATTTTCTTCTTTCAATCGACATTGATTCAGGCATTACAAGTATTAATCTATATCCTTTAACAGCGGCAACCATCGCCAAACCTATTCCTGTGTTGCCTGAAGTTGGTTCAATAATAACACTGTCTTTTTTTAATATTCCTTTTTTCTCTGCATCTTCAATCATCGAAAGAGCAATTCTATCTTTAATGCTTCCGCCGGGATTTGCTCTTTCACATTTTACCCAAACTTCATGTCGCTGCCGAACAGCTTATTAATTTTTACATGCGGCGTTTTCCCTATGCTTTCTAGCATATTATTGTATTTCATACTAACTCCTATTTTAAATTATGAATTCCATTGTGTCAAAATAATTTTCGTTTGAGCGAACTTTCATTTCCATTTTACTGTAGACAACTGAATTTGCCGGAACACTTTGAGTTACCCAGGCATTGCCGCCGATTATGCTTCCTTTCCCGACTACAGTTTCTCCACCGAGTATTACTGCCTGTGAATAAATTATAACGTCATCCTGAATAGTGGGGTGGCGTTTAACATTTGAAAGCGATTTATCAACACTTAAAGCGCCAAGAGTAACGCCTTGATAAATTTTAACATTCTTTCCAATACTCGTTGTTTCTCCAATCACGATTCCAGTTCCATGATCAATAAAAAATGGACAGCCAATCTCAGCACCGGGGTGAATATCTATTCCCGTGATTTCATGTGCGTGCTCGGTTAAAATTCTGGGTACAATCGGAACATCTGATTTATAAAGCTCGTGTGCAAGTCTGTATATTGCAATTGCCATAAAACCGGGATATGCAAGAATAACTTCATCAATGCTTTCTGCGGCGGGATCACCTTTGAAGATAGCTTCTGCATCAAGCCAAAGCATATCGTGAACTTTTGGAATTTCTAAAATAAATGTTTTTGCAATTTGAGATGCATTCCCTTTTGTGTTTGAATTACCGTTTCCGTTAACATTTTTAAGAAGCGAAATTAGATTCCTTTCCATCAGTTGAAGCTTGGCAATTATATCTTCGGGCGAATAATAAACCCTGTTTGAAAAATGCGGGAAAAGTAAACCTATCAAATCATTTAATAAATCAATTGATTCTTTTTTTAAAGATGAATTGCAAGTATGTGTTTCTCGTCTTGCTTAGAAGCTTTTCGGCAAAATCATTGAATGGAGAATTTTTTGGATCAAACATAGTTATTGCCTAAAATATAGTTTATCAGTTTGAATATACTGATTTTAATTAATTTAAAACCAAATTCAACGGAATAATCTTCATACTAAAAATAAATTGGGAACAGACAAAGGTAATTATTTTTTTTGAAAGTTGAATTGAGGAGAGGCAAAAATTTTATAAATAGATCTAAACCTTTAAGGGCTATTCAATTTTTTTCTATAAACCGTTTTTAAAAATTAAGTTACAAAAAACAGTTAACCATAAAAGTGGTTTATATTTTATTTCCTTTACAGCACATTTGTGTTAATCAAATTAAAGAAATCTATTTTAGTTACTTCGTTTAATTGTAACTTCCACAACCATACCTGCAAATCGGGATTTTAAACTTGATACTCAAATTGGCTATCCCGTCATCCGGCCCGCAGCCGCCGGATATGCCAATTCTCCATTGGCTTCCTAAGTCTTCTATTGGAGTTGATTTTCCGCCATGATCGCTTTGAGGGCCTGTCCAGGTACGGATATATTCTTTTCCAAAAAATAAGGGATCATTAAAGTGATAGGCAGTCATATCATATTGAGTTGCATCTTCAACTTTGGGAACATAGATATAGGCATTCGCACAAGATCTTCCCGCATCGGCTGAAGTTTCTTCAATTCCCCAGCTTCCTTCTATTACTGTATTTTTCTGTTCAACTAAAATTTCTGCAGTAGCATTTCCCAAAGATTCAGACTGTCCGTTACGCATACGGAATACTTCAACTGTCACATTGTCTGTTCCTTCAGCATAATTTCCATGTACTATCCAGGATGCCACATCTAAAGGAGATACATAGTAGTTTCCGCCGGTTACAAAACCTCCGTAAGTTCCAGTAGTTGACCAGGTATAGCTGAATTCATCTCCCGACTGTTTAAGTTCATCCGGAACATCTGCCTGAAATTTTTGAACATCCGGCGGCCATAAAGATTTTTTGCGTGGAGTAATTGTAATTTTTAGCTCTCTTATTTTTACATTTACAGATGCATCGCCAATTGAATTTCTTTTTTGGCCGTCAATTTCAAAAGCTTCAACTTTTACACTATCATCGCCGGTAGTTGAACCGTCCGATATATATTCAACTACATTAGCGGTAGTCGTAAAGTTTTTTCCTTCATGAATGTTGTCTTTTATTTTTCCATGTACTCCGGTTGTTGACCATTGATATTCTAATTTAGGTGCGTTATCTCCTGTAGCCGAAGGTACTGTTGCGGTAAATGATATTTTATCTCCTTTAACTATATCGCCTAGCTGCGGTGTTAATTTCACTTTGGATTTGTTAACTGTAATATCCCATGTTTCGGCGAGCGAAGAATAATCAAAAGCACGTGCCTGTGCAAAGGTATCAAAGCCGGTTAAAATAGCGTCAACACCTCCAATGGCTTTTACAAATGATTTACCGGCTTCTAAAAATTTAGAGCCTTTTCCCAACTCTTTGCCGCTTATTTCCACTAAAGTTTTTACGAAGTTTAAATAAGATTCCTGTACTAAACCATCTGTTAGCAATGCATTAATACCATCATATATAGCTCCCTTTACATCACCTGATAAAGCTTTTTTCCAGATATTAGGGGCGGTTTGTGCCAATGTATTTATTAATAAACTAATTGCCCCTTGAGCCTTTTCATCCTTTAAAGCATTATTAATGGCATCGCCTTTAAGCGGAAGAATTGTAGTTGTAACAAAAGGGACTAGAAAATCAATAACAACTGATTTTTTAATTAGGTCGGAAAGTTCATTTTGTCTGCTTGCTGAAAGACTACCTATAGAGCCATCATGAACTCCTATTCCTACCACAGTCACTTTATATTCTGTTTTAGCTGCATCATCAGGTACAACTGGTAGGTCTATTGCTTCGGAAGAAACACCGGAATAAGCGGAATTATTCAGGTTCCAAATATAACTTAACCCTTGTTGGGCAACAGCAGCCGAAATGTCATTTACAGTACCCCAAAAAGATGTTGCTCCTTTGGTAGCGGAGATTTCTAATTTTTTTATTTCTGCTGCCGGAGAAACTCTATCAATATAAGCAATTGCTCGTCTGCGGAAATCATTGCGTATTACAATATCATTTAATCCGGGCTGAAGAATTGTAATTCCGCTTTTGGGGGTTGGCGGTTGTATTCTAACACCATCTGTAGCTGGCGGGGCCGGGGTATCCGAACCAAGCAGCTTTGCAGTAGTTTGAGCACATATTGGATTTAATACAGAAAGTGCTCCTGTGATTGTATAAGGAGAATTTGATAATGCAGATTCAACCGCAGATGTTACAGCGTCAATTTCTGTGCTTGAAGAAAGAGCCTTTATAAGAGCAATTTGAAGTTCATCAGGCATTTGCCAGCCGCCCGTATCAAAATATATTAATGCTTCAGCAGTGGTACGTGCAGATATTGTTGCCTTTCCGGAATCAGGATCAATCCATCCCATAAGCACAATGTCCCCGTTTGAATTATAAACTCTAACAAGCCGCATATCGTCTTTATAAACTTTATGAGAAACCGATCCATCTGCTGAAATTGGATATTCTTGATCAATTGCAGATGTAAGAGTCAGGTCTTCAGCTTTTAATTGTGAGGTAGCGGGAAGTACAATAGTGGAATTTACCGTTACTAAATCAGGGTTAGAAGTATTTCCTCCAGTATCGTCACCAGGACTAGTTGGCTCAGGGCTTTTACAGCTTTGAAAAAATAATAACAATATAGCAGATAAAAAGTAAAATATTTTTATAATTCCGAATTTGTTTGTTGAATAACCAAAGGGAAAAATTCTCATTGCATTCTCCTGGTTTGATAAATAAAAACAGCCTAACCTTTTAATTAGCTAATTATTCGAAGAATTAGTGATTTAAGAGTAAATCAATAGGATATGTTTTTAAATGCAAAAAAAAGGAATGGTTTGGCTCAAGATTTTTAAATTTTATCTTTCTTAGGAGAGCAAAGAATAACTAATCAATAATTTTCCATCCTTATTCCATTGTAGCCAGGCTTCACCAATCTTAATAAAATGATCATCATGTAATTCAACTTTTATCCATTTGTCTTTAATCATTACCGGGGAGAGAATAGAAAATTCTTTTGCTTGATATAGCGAGGCATTAGGAAGAGGCCTAACACGCAGCATGTTAATTGATGGCTCAAGAATTTCGATGGAAAAAACTTTAAGTAAAAATTGGGGCCAGAGTAAAACTTCCACATCAGTTGCGGAGATCCACTTTTTTAGATTTGTTTTACGGTTTACTTCTACCTGAATCCAATCACGCCCCAAAGAAATTATTTTTAAATAAAGAATTTCATAATCCAATTTCTGATGTTCTGGATAAAACCATGGTGGAGCATAACCTATTTCGTATCCGTTTTCTGTTTGAGAGAAAGTTAAGCTATCCGATGGAATATGCTCTGAAACGGTTTTTTCAAGATTAGGCAGCGAATAAAAATAGAGCGATTTTCTATTGAAGAAATCCGGTTTAGCCATTCCCATACCCATTTCTTCCGTTTCACTGCTTTGAAAAAATAGTGATGAAGTTAAAATTGGTTTTGTTTTTTCAATGATAGGTTTTTTCTTCGGTTCTTCATTCGAATTGTTTAATTGCAGACGATAAACAATCCACCCGATGGGAAGAAGATTCAGCAAGAATAATATGATTGTAATTTTTTTTAGAAATTTAGGTGTTATCTTTTTTATTAAAATAATTGCTATAATAAATAAAAGTAATCCTCCAACTAATCCATCCATGAGTATGGTGGCCGGCCCGGTTAAGCCGCTGTTTTTAGGGATTGTGAGAGCTGCGACAACCAATCCAGAAAAAAAACCGGTGAGTGTACTCGCCGCCATAAAAAGAAATTTCATAGTTACTCTAATTGACTAGAAATTAATAGTTGGCTGGAAGATATTAAAATAAAAGATTAACAAAAAGATAGAGCATTATTAATTCAGTACTTTCAACAAAGAACTATTCTCATCTCAGCAAAAGTATTTTCTTGGTCAGAAAATAAATGTTCCCAGATAAAATTCTAAATAATCTTATTTTATTCTACCTTTAATAGCTTTTACCACATATTCTGCATCTCTCTCGGTTCCATGTATCATGACTGAAGATAATGAATACAAAAAATGCAGTCCCGTGAAATATAATCCAGGTTCTTTGCTGACAATCCCCCGTTCATGTATGGGTTCTCTGTCTTTAAAAATCGGAATGTCAATCCATGAAAAAGAAGGGTGAAACCCAGTACACCAAACTACGTTTTTTACATTCAATACTTTCTTGTTCTCAAGCAATGGAAGACCATCCTGAACCCCCATAACTTTTGAAACACATTTAATTCCAGCAGCAACAAATTGTTTTGGTTTATTTCTAATCAACGGTCCCCCAATAGATGTTACTTTTGGACGAACTTTTCTTCCTATTGGCGTACTGGTAGTTAAAATTCTATGAAATATAAAGCGTAATACTAATCGTACAAGAAGAGTTTTAGCAATAGTGCTTTCAATATTAAAAGGGAGATGGCCGACATCTCTTCCGGATAACCAAACGTTATGATTATTTTTTGCTGCTTCAAGTGCCAATTCAGAGCCGGAATTACCTGCTCCTACAACAAGAACCCCGCCTTCTTGAAGCTGTGATGGATTGCGGTAATCAAATGAATGGATTTGTACGAGATCCGGATTTAACTCATTTGCAAATGCAGGAATTTTAGGTATTTGGTAATTAGACATAGCTACAACAACATGTTCCGCTTGAAAATGGTTATCTCCTGCACTTATACAATAGGAAGTTCCTTCTTTTGAAAGCCCATCTACTTTTACTCCAGTTTTTACCGGAAGATTAAAATGCGCGGCATAATTTTCAAGATAATCTCCCATTTCATCTTTTGTTGGAAATGAATTTGGTGGAGCCGGAAAAGGCATTCCGGCAAGACTGTCAAACTTAGCTGGAGTAAAAAGTTTTAGTGAGTCCCAACGGTGTCTCCATGAATCTCCCACCCTTTTGTTTGCATCAAGTATAATAAAAGGAATATCATGTTTCTTTAAATAATAGCCTACTGATAAACCAGCCTGACCTGCGCCAATTACAACTACTTTGAATTGTTCAGATATATTTTGGTTATTCATAACTTCGCCTTCAATATTAAATAAAAATTGTTCACTTTTTTTGTTAACTATTTTGAGCAGGGATAACACCAAGCTGCTGCATCAAGCCTAGCTCATCAATATTTGACCAGCATTCAACAAATTTACCATCCGATATTTTATCTATATCAACTCCTTTGAAGTTAACTTTATTTCCTGTTGCCGGAATCCCTTTGAATTCACCTTCGTGTGTTGCCCTAACTGTATAATGTGTAACAACTTTATCTGCTTCTGCTATCTGATCGTTAATAGTAAATTTTATATCCGGGAATGCATTGTGCAGATGAGTGTAAAATTGTTTCACTTGTTCCGGCCCTTTCAAGTCTTCTTCCGGCCTTGCTGTATGTATAACGAAATCATCAGTAACAAGTTTTTCAATCATATCAAACTTTCCTTTATTCCAGATTTCATTAACAACGTGAGAAATTAAATTTTTGTTTTGTTCTATTCCAGAAGTTTCTTTTTCTTTGACAATTGTATTCATTTTAGTCTCCTTCTATTATATTCTTTTAAATTATTAACAAATGAAGAATTGTAAATCTTTATTTCATTTCTTAATTCTGGGATCATCATCCGGATTTACAAATTCAATAATTAATGGGCCTATACCATGAACCTGCACGATTGTCACTTCACTTGCCCACGAGTAATGATTAACATTTGGTTGAATAACTATCACACTTCCGGCAGGTAATGGTTTTGTATTTGACTGATCAACCGTATCACCAAAGCCCATATTTAAAGTACCGCTAATAACAGTTGAATGCTCCGTCCATGGATGCTGATGCGGTGGTATTACAAAGCCAGCAGGTAATTTCAGATGAAAGGTGAACGGACCGGGTTTATGTAAATCTCCTTCTATAAGTGCCACTTTAGCACCTTCACGCAGAGTGGGCATATCAGTCCATTTCAACTGATCAGGTGTTTTTAAAATATTTTTTTCTGACTGCGCAGAAACAGTTGCTATTAGCGCTGCTGCTATCAAAAAAATGAATGCTTTTCCAATTCCGAAAAATTTTTTCTCCAAAAATCGCGATTTTACTGACTTATATTTATCGGGATAAACTGTTTCACTTAACATTTTATCATCTCCTTTTTAATTGTAAACTTAAGAATTGACATTTGAATAAAAATCAGAGGTACTACGTAATTAATGTTTAATTATCACGTAATTGTTAGTAGGACAATTCGGCACTTTTGTTTTTTACTAATTTTAAATTTTCATTTTATTACTAAGCAGAATTCTATAAATATCATTTGACCTTTTGGTTTTAGAATAATACATTTCCATAGTCTTGGAAATATAAAAATATAAGTCTATGAAAAAACAATCTTTTGCAAATTTAGCTCGCACATTTTCTTCTTTATCAGCTGAGCCAAGAATTACTATTCTAAAAATTATAAGAGACAAGCAGCTAAGCTGTTCAGATCCGCAAAATGCCGATTTGTCAAAGTGCTGCTGCAGTGTTAGTGAAATTGCTAAGCAATTGAATATGCCGATTTCAACCGTTTCGTACCATTTGAAGGAAGTAAAGCACGCTGGTTTGATAAATACATTTAAAAAAGGGAAGAATGTTTATTGCTCAATAAACACGGAAACAACGGGACGGTTAGCAGAATTTTTTAATACTATTAGTAAGGATATTGTTAATATTAGTTCGGCTAAGTGAAAATCAATTTATTTTTTATTGCAAATGAAGCGGCAAAAGCCCGGGCAGATTTTCCCGAAACCCCTAATTTGCTGTAGATATTGGTAAGATGTTTTTCAACTGTGCGGACACTTAAAAATAATTTTTCTGCAATCTCTTCGTTGTTTTTACCTTCCGAAATTAGTCTTAATATTTCAAGTTCTCTTCCGGTAAATTCATATTTGTTATTTGATGAATCAATTAAATTATCTTTGTATAAATTTTTCAAAATATACTTCGCTTTTTCATAATCTTTTTCTGCACCAAGCTCCTTAAATTTGGTTATGGCTAAGTTTAACTCACCTTCAGCCTGAGCAGATCTATCAAGTTTAATCAAAACTTCTGAAAGTTCAATTTTATTTCTTGAAGATTCAAAAGGCAGTTTTATTTTGTCGAAAATATCTATGGCATCTTCAAGATTTTGTCTTGCCGTTTCATATTCTTTAATTGCAAATTTGTAAATGCCGCTTGCACTGAGAAATGCAGCTTTTAACGGTAATGTATAAATACTCTCTGATATATCTTTCAGTTCATTTAATAAATCTTGAGCTTCTTCTAGCTTTCCAAGCTTTAAATAAATTCTTAAAAGCAATTCAATACCGACTGTTCTTTCGGCTTTTTCTTTTACCAAAATTCTGCGTAAATATTTTTCTGCTAAATCCAGAGCGATTTTATAATCACCTTTATCAAAATGTAGTGCAGAATGAAATAACGGCTTTAACGGGTGAGATTCCGCTTCGTTTAATAATTTTTCTGCTTCATTCCATTTTCCCTGTCTTCTTTTTAAATCAGCAAGCCTGACTGTACAGGCATTTATTTGAGCCGGCCGAAATTCCTTTAATTCTGATATTGCCGATAATAATTCTTCTTCAGCTTCTGTCCACTTCCCTTGTAATATTAATACCCCGGCATACTTCATTTTGCAATTTGCAAACATGGCTTTAAATCTCCATTTTTTGCAAATTTCTTTAACATTGTTGCACCATTGACTGGCTCTTTCATAATCACGAATCCGTTCACAGGCATCTATTAAAAAACAGCAGGTGATAGTCGTAAAGTTTAAATCCATTTTTTCAGAAGTAGTAGCTAATAGGGTTGCTTCATCAAGCAAAGGCATCCCTTCAGAAATTTTCCCTTCAACTACAAGAATAAATCCTTTTAAAGCTTCGGCAACCATTTCTATATCAAAATAGTTTTGTGACTTACCAAATACTAATGATTCATCCAGAAGTTTTAATGCAAGATCAGAATTTTTATCAGCCATAAATGCCCACCTGGCTTTCAAGATCTTCATCATTCCATGTTCCCATGATTCAGGCAGACCTTCAAGCAGGCTTTCAGCTCTTTTAAACCATCCGCTGGCTATTGCAAATTCGCCTTTGAATTCGATATAATCCACTCCAATCCAGCAAGCATTTCGAGCCGCACCCAATTTGTCATCTTCTTCTAAAAACAAGTTGTAAGCTTTTGCGCGATATTCAAAAACAGATTGTGCATCATTTAACCACCAGTTAGCCCAGGCAAGTTCTTCCAGTACAATCGGAGAAGTGTCTATTTTTAAAGCTTCTTCAAAGCAATCTTTTGCCTTTTCCCATTCTCCGGTAGATAATGCTTTCAGGCCAATATCGTATGCGCTGTTTTTCATATTAAAATCTTATTGAAAAATACTAATATTAACTGAAGTGTATGTGGATGGAAAATATTAAAATATTTAATTAACGGAAAGATTATAAGGAACTCCAAGATCGAAGTTCCTATAATTATTTTTTAAATTCTTTTCAATCTTTATTTATTAACGCTACAGCATTTTTTAATCTTTCTCTATTTGATCCTGAAGATTTATTGTTTTTCCAGATTGCAGCATAATAAAATTTAGCTTTCTTAATATCTCCTTGAAGTTCTGCCGCCTTTCCAGCACCGTATAATGAGTTAAACCGGTTTGGACTATTTTTCAAAGACAATTCATATTGAACCAGCGCTTCTTTCGGTTGATTTATTTCTAATAACAAATCGGCAAGCATTTCTCTTACAGGAAGAAGTGATCCGGGTGTTACCGGATTCTTTTCCGAAGCATCTTCAAGATCAGCAGCTTTTTTCATTTCATCAACGGCCTTTATTTTATCTTTCTGAACGTATAAAAGCCATGCTTTAACTGCTTCTTTCTGAATTTCAATTTGATTAATCCAATATTTATTAGCTTGAGTATCTTTAAAAGTGTTTTGTAACTCTTCAAGTTTTTTAACAGAATTCTGCAGGACTTTTTCGTTTCCGGTTCTGCCTGCGCCAATACCGTTTGTAAAATATAGTAATGCTTCATACTGTGGAAATTTATTCCAGGGAAAATTTGAATGACTGTTAAGTTTAAGGTTAGCGGCTTCAGTCCAGTTCTGATATTCAAGAGATATGCGGTCCGGAATAGCCGCAATAGCATAAGCTGTAATTGGCGAAGGTTGAAAAGTCCCGGCGAGAGTATCAATTAAATTTGAAATGTCTTTTGCCTTTTCGAATTCAGACTGCTGTAGGTAAGCATACAGCAGATAATCAAGTGCATGAAAATATTGAGCTGAGATTAGTCCGTTAACGGGGATTTTTATTGCAACAGCTGCGGATCTTATATTTAAATCAATAGACTCCTGCCAGTAACCAAGCCTTGTAAAAATATGAGTAGGCATATGTAATGCGTGAGGTAATTCAGGAGCAATTTTATAATAGTTTCTTGCTACTCTTAATGCCTGCGGAGCGAGTGGAGGAAAATCATATGCGTGTATTGCATAATGAAAGGCCCCGGGATGATCTGGAATTGTTTCAAGGACTTTTTCTGCAATAGCGCCTGCTTCACGCTGAACTTTATATAATTTATCTCCTGCGGGGGCAGTAGCCAGCATTGCCAAGGCATAAAACAATTTTGCTTCAATGTCATCCGGAAGTTCTTTACTTGCAAGCTGCCATCCGTCATAAAATGCAGCTAAACGTTTGGGCTCTGTTTTATTTACGCCGTCTTTAAAAGTAAGCAGCAATTGCACCTCCGTAAAATTTTTCTTTATTTGTTTCAGCAAGATTTAAAGCAGTTTGTGAAAGCAAGTAACCTTTTTTCAATTCATCCTCATTCGGCATATCCGGCCAGAGCGGATGAACAATTGTCATCGCTTTTCCCCAATATCCCCAAAAGCAATCTTTGTCTAATTCAATAACTTTATTGAAAGTATATTCTGCATCTTCATAAGTCATGTGATGTATAAGTGCAATTCCAAATCTTATCAATGTATCCAACTTGGGGCTGCAGCCATCCGAGAACATCACTGTTCCGCATGATATTTCCGGAGTTAAATAATCTCTTTGTGCCACCGAAACTTTTTTATCCGAGCAGGAATTTAAAAATAAAATGAAAAGCAAAATGAATACACTAAAAGAAAAGTTAAAGCAAAATTGTGTCCGGCTTCTTTTCAAAAGTTCTGATTTCATATAATTTATCCGTTCTTTAAATGTTAATATATAAATGCAGTGCCTAAAAATTTTATGTATAGTTATAATAGCAGCTGAAACTCCATTGACGAATAAGTTTAATAAATCAATTTTGCATGCTTGAAATTATTTCATCAAAATCATTTTTTTTGTTTCAAGGAAATTGCCAGCCTGTAGTTTGTAGAAATAAATTCCACTTGTTACACCAGCTGCATTAAAGTCAATTTCATAATTTCCGCTTTGTAATTCTTCATTTATCATTGTGGCAACTTCCTGCCCTAGTATTGAAAATACTTTTAATGTTGTAAATGATGCTTGTGGAAGAGAAAACACTATGCTTGTGCTTGGATTAAAAGGATTAGGATAATTCTGACTTAATTCAAAACTATTTGGCGTGCCAAAAGTTTCATTAACAGCCAAAGGCAAGCTAGCTCCACCAGCAATAATTTCTGCGATTGTTGGGTTAGTTAAATTATTTGTTACAGAATATGTTCCAGCAAATTCTCCACCATTTAGTAAAGTGAAAAGTCCACAAAAACGATCAACTAAAGTATTCGCTGTCACTCGAAGATTTCCTCCAACAGAAGTAAGATTATTTAGCCCATCAATACTTGTGAGAGATTGATTATTATGAAGAATAAGATCTTCACCAACAGAGGTAAGATTACTTAAACCATCAATATTTGTTAAATTGAAATGACGATTAATCTCACAAGTGGTGCCGACCGTAGTTAGACTATTAAGTCCATCAAGATTAGTAAGAAAATTATCAAATAAATAAAGAGAGTCCCCAATTGAAGCAAGATTACTTAAACCATCAATATTAGTAAGTGCGCGGTTTCTAGATAGATTAAGCTGTTCGTTTATTGCCTTTATTCCACTTAAGCCATCAACATTTAAAAGAGCCTGGTTAGACTCAAAATATATGCTTTTACCAATCATCGAAATACTACTCAACTCATCAATATTTGTAATATGAAGATTGTAATTGAATAAAAGATCGCCTCCAACAAAGGTAATATTATTTAAGCCGTTAAGACTGCTGGCCTCAATGCTGCTAATTGACAAATCCCCAAGAATTGAAATAAGTGTTAATAGAGGAGATAAGTCGGTAATTTCTGTGCTATTAAATCCACCAACCTCTAAGATTTCCCGTAATTTCAGTATAATTGTTTGCTCCAAAAGCAACAACTTCAGCTTGGGTTTCAAGTAAAACATCGCCATTAAAAACATTTTGTGCTTGACTTTCTACAAGCATAAATATGAGTAAAAAGCAGCCAAGAAAAAGATTTTTCAAAATATTAATTTGTTTCATATTTTTTTCTCTTATTTAATTAAAATCATTTTTTTTGTTTGAAGGAAATTGCCAGCCTGTAGTTGGTAGAAATAAATGCCGCTTGTTAAATTTGATGCATCAAAGATCAACTCATGACTTCCAGCTTCTCTATATTCATTAACCAACGTTGCAACTTCATTTCCAAGGACATCATAAACTTTTATTGTTTGATGACTGCTGACTGGAGACTGCCAACTAATCTTTGTGCTTGGGTTAAATGGGTTTGGATAATTTTGACTTAATTCAAGTTCTTTGGGTATATTATAATCAATCTCATCAACATCTGTAAATACACCATCTGGCCCATATTTTGCAACAAAAACATTGCGACCGCCGTTACTACTATAGTTTGCAATTCCAGGTCCGGGATCAAAATCTGCTTTACCATTATAATCTCCAGTAATATAGGTGTTCCCACTTCCATCAACCGATATGTCCCAGCCATAATCTGCACCGTTACCACCAATACCATTTGCCCAAATAAATGTTCCATCCGATGCATATTTAGCAAAGTAAATATCAGCACCTCCAGCGCTAGTAAGATTTGCAATCCCTGTTCTGGGATCAAAATCTACTGTATTTATAAATTTTCCTATAATATAAGAATTTCCATCTCCATCAACTGCAATACTAAGTCCACGATCATAAAAAATATTGAAGATACTGTTAGCCCAAATAAATGTTCCATCCGATGCATATTTAGCAAAGTAAACATCATAATTTCCGGCACTAGAAGTAAGATTTGTTGTTCCGGGTCCAGGGTCAAAATCTACTGTACCTTGAAAATATCCGGTAATATAAGAATTACCACTTCCATCTACTGTAATGGCTCTACCACGATCATTATCTGTTCCACCAATATTATTAGCCCAAACAAGTGTACCATCTGAAGCGTATTTAGCAAGGAAAACATCATAACTTCCGGCACTATTAAGATTTGCTATTCCCGGCCCGGGATCAAAATCAACGGTGGCAATAAAAAATCCGGTAATATAAGCATTCCCATTTCCATCAACTGCTATGCCTTCGCCTTTATCTTCATTAGTATTGCCAATACTATTAGCCCAAACAAGTGCACCATCTGAAGCGTATTTAGCAAAGAAAACATCAAAATTTCCAGCACTAATAAGATTTGTTGCTCCCGGTCCAGGGTCAAAATCTACTGTATCTTGAAAAAATCCAGTAACATAAGAATTACCACTTCCGTCAACTGCTATGCCTTCTCCCCTATCAAAACTATTACCACCCATACTATTAGCCCAGACAAATGTTCCATCTGAAGCGTATTTAGCAAGGTAAATATCCTCAGTTCCTTGACTAGTAAGATTTGTTATTCCCGGTCCGGGATCAAAATCTACAATATCAAAAAAATGACCGGTAACATAAGAATTACCACTTACATCCACGGCTATGTCATATCCTAAATTAGCACCACCACCAATATTATTTGCCCAAATCAACGTTCCGTCTGAAGCGTATTTGGCAAAGTAAGTATTGGAACCTCCAAAACTGGTTAGATTTGTGGTACCAACTCCGGGATCAAAATCAGTAGTACCTTGAAAAAATCCAGTAACATAAGAATTACCGCTTCCGTCAACTGCTATGCCTCCGGCAAAATTATTCGTTGTGCCACCAATATTATTAACCCACTGTGCAAATAAAGCAACGGGTAATAGAAATATTAAAATTGTAAAAATTGTTTTTTTCATGTTTTTCTCCTCCGGTTATTAAATTACTTTATCAACAACATTTTTTTAGTTTCAACAAATCCCCGTCCGAACTCGATTCGGATCTATGACCTGCATTTTGTAAAAATAAACTCCGCTTGTTAATCCTCTAGAATTAAAGTTTACCTCATAACTTCCGGTATTTAATTCTTTAGAAACCAAAACATCTATCCTCTCCCCAAGAGCATTAAAAACTTCAAGGGCTACAAAAGAAGATTGCGATAATGCAAATTGAATATTTGTGCTTGGGTTAAATGGGTTAGGATAGTTTTGTTCAAGTGTGAAATGAGACGGCATACTACCCGATTGCTCCACAGAAGTTATCATATCTGATAATGGCCTTCTAAAGACACCTCCACCATAAGTGCCCGCAAAGAGATTCGTCCCGCTCACTGCGAAGCAATTGACATCGCCGCCATAAGGTCCATTTGTTTGTATCCATTGGGCGTGTACTGTGCCTGCTAACAATAATGCAAGCAAGCCGGCGAGTAAAAGAGAACGTAGAATGGTCATAGCAGTAACTCCTCGTATATTATGTGAAAGACAATTGCAACTAAACTATGGTAATTCCGAATCAATAAAAATTATTGTCAGTATTTTTTTCAACAGTCAAATTAATTGCACGAAGAACTGTCGTGCAAAAAAAACTTTCTGTTGGTGCTATTTAAGAATTTATCCCGCAAATGGGATTTCTGATTAAGTGATTGCATCACTTAAGCATCAACATCTTCTTTGATGAAAAAATATCACCAACCTGCAGTCTATAAAAGTAAACTCCACTGCTGAGTTTCGATGCGTCAAAATCAACTTCATAACTTCCAGCCGGTTTATACTCATCCACAAGTGTCGCTACTTCATTTCCAAGTATATCATAAACTTTAAGCTGCACTAAAGCCTCCCCTTCGGGGAGGTTTGGAGGGGCTGGGATTGAATATCTTAT